>NZ_JAUCEK010000050.1:0-223 GCF_032458965.1 Arthrobacter sp. lap29 | reverse complement strand
GTGCCGTCTTCTTGGTCTGGGTCGTTGGTGTTGATGGTGTTGGGGTTGGTGTGTTTGTTGGGGTTGGTGGCGAAGCTGATCAGGGCGAAGAGTTGTTCGTATTGTTCGATGGTGCAGGCGCCGTAGAGGGAGACGAGTCCGCGGCGGGGTTGGCGGAAGAACAGGCCTTGTTTGGCGATGAGGTCTGAGGTGCTGGGTTTATTGCCGTCGGGGTCTAGATGAC
>NZ_JAUCEK010000049.1:0-309 GCF_032458965.1 Arthrobacter sp. lap29 | reverse complement strand
TGCCATTTGCCTTCCAGATGCTGGGGGGCACTTCTTCGTCTTCCCACGGCCTTATTGGCTGGCCATAGAGGTCCGTCAAATTGTTCGACACGAGGTCGTGGCCTAGGAGGCTCGCAGAAGCCTGCGCCTCAGGGAAGGCATATAGGTGAAAGTGGACGCCCAGGAACTTGCCACGAAACGAGTTCCATGAGGCGAAGGAAATGCCTGGCAGGTCAGTGAGGAGGGTGAATGATGCCGTAGATGATTCGTCCGAGGCGTGATCCAAGCGTTCTCCGGTTTTGAAGTGGAGGCGCCTGAATAGGGTCTCCT
>NZ_JAUCEK010000048.1:0-309 GCF_032458965.1 Arthrobacter sp. lap29 | reverse complement strand
GCGAGACCCTATTCAGGCGCCTCCACTTCAAAACCGGAGAACGCTTGGATCACGCCTCGGACGAATCATCTACGGCATCATTCACCCTCCTCACTGACCTGCCAGGTATTTCCTTTGCTTCATGGAATTTGTTTCACGGCAGGTTCATGAGCGTTCACTTCCACCTATACACGTTCCCCAAAGCGCGGGCCCCTGAGACCCGCCTGGGCCACGACGCAGTGTCGGGTATGTTGACCGATCTGTACGGCCCGCCGAGCAGGCCGTGGGAGGACCAAGAAGTGCCCCCCAGCATCTGGAAGGCAAATGGCC
>NZ_JAUCEK010000047.1:0-625 GCF_032458965.1 Arthrobacter sp. lap29 | reverse complement strand
CGGGACGGTTTGAAATGTCAATCCGGACAGACCTCTAACGGGACGAATTCACTGATTTGGTAACCAAAAAATGTGCACTATCTGGTTCGGCTTGCGGGTAGCGGGGGTGACATTCAGCGTTGCGATCTATACCCGAGAGCATTTGCGATCAGGGTCTTCGCGGAACCATGCTTGTCTAGCGAGAAATCCCGTACTGTGAGGGAATGGATGTTCAGTGGATGCCAGAGCACGATGTTGGAGAAGATTTTGATGCCCCCACATATAGGGCACGCATTTGGTCTGGTCCCCCCAAGCCCGGATATTCCTGGGCTGTCGATGAGTATGAAATCTCCAACGTATCAGAGGTCAGAGAAGCGATTGCCTGGGCGGAAACCGAAGCTGCAGGCCAGCCACTGGAATTCTTCGTGAAATGGTTCGAGACGGCATTGAGAGCGCCCGATTACGAGATTATCCAGGTCCCTCGCATGATGAAATTGTTTGGCACGTCTCCCGAGGAAGATTAGAGATCAGGTGCCCTCTGGGCGGAACTGATGTGGTCTAGGGCGCGCGACCCATTCAGCGTTGCCCTAAAAAAATGTCGCGGATTCAGTTGGCAAGAGTCCCATTGACAGATAGCCATTCCTTG
>NZ_JAUCEK010000046.1:0-641 GCF_032458965.1 Arthrobacter sp. lap29 | reverse complement strand
CGGTACAGCGAGTCACGCCAAACCGAGGCAGTCTGTAATTGGGTGGTGGACTGCGTTGTATGTTCTGCTCGCGTAGTGTTGTTGGATGCGATCCAACCACGGAATGTTCAGCTGGAAAATGACACGCTTTCTCTTTTCCCTTGGTAGTTTCGTCGCCATGGCTGGAATTGTCCGAATCCTGACGTCGGGCTCGTGGGGGTACATCTGGTTTGTCCTGCTCGGGTTTGCTCTCGTGGTCCTGTCCACGCGTGGTCCATGGGATAGCGAAGCAAGCGGCCGCAATCGTTCAGTTTTGGGGTTTCGAGTTCGTCAATAGCAAGTCCGTAGTGACATGTTGACTGCAAGTCACGGTTTAGCATCGATAGTCCGCAACCGGAACGGTCTGCGGGAAAAGGATTAAGTGGTGGCAGTTTGGGGTGAGAATTCATGGCACTAGATTGGGTCCCGGCCAGCGGATCCGCGAGTCATCACCTTCTTAAATGATCGAAGGTAGCAGGCTGCTTTTCGCGTGTTCTGGCGGTAGTGTCGCCATATGCCCGCGATCATAGAACCGAGAAGCGAACTGATTCCCGATCCGGCCACAGTTGCTGCCCTAGTGGCGCAGCTGGTGGAAGGAACTTGGCCCAGCTCCGATGAGGAAC
>NZ_JAUCEK010000045.1:0-672 GCF_032458965.1 Arthrobacter sp. lap29 | reverse complement strand
AATATTTGTTTGGGTATCTATTGCGTCTTGATTACGGTAAGACTAAAATGGGGGTATGAGTATTCGGGAGCAGGTCCCCGGGGACCGGGGCGGTACAGCCACACAGGATGTGGCTGCGGTCCTTGCCGCGGTGACTGTTCCTTCTATTGAACCCTTTGGCACTGACACGCCAGTATTGGTGGGCTTACCGTTGTATATCCCTATCCCGGTTCCTGATCCTGAACCGGCGTCCGTGGTGGGGATCGCTCGTGAGGTGTATGACCAAGGCCTGCACGCGCTGGGTGTGTTGAAGAAACTCGAGGACGCGCTCAGCGCTTGTAAGGCCTCGTTAGTGGCCCGGGTTGTGGGGGCTGCCGGAGTGGAAGCCGGGGTGATCGGGTTGGATTCTTGGCAGCGTGGAGTGATGGAATCCTCCGCGTTGACACATCTTGGGCTGGTTCTGGGCATCCCGGAACGTACTGCTGCAGTGTTAGCTCACCACAGTACTGAACTGGTTGACTCCCACCCGCGGGTCCTTGCCGGGCTAAGTAATGGCCTGTTTTCCTTCCGTCACGCCACGGTCATGATGGACGAGTTCGGTACCTTGAATGAGCACGGCGATATCAGCGATGAGAAGCTATTGCTCTTCGAGGACCGGTTGTTGAAGCTGGTCTTGAACACGACCGTGGCGTG
>NZ_JAUCEK010000044.1:0-707 GCF_032458965.1 Arthrobacter sp. lap29 | reverse complement strand
CCTTCTCGTTCGCACTCGTCAAACGAAGTGTTGCTAGTGTGGCGATGTGACCACTCGTGTTGATCAGTTTCTCGCCCACCTTGACCGTCTAAGCGGAGGGATTGAGCCGCGGTTCTTCCCTGTCGAAACCACACATCCCGGCTTGCCCGGCGTGACTGTAATCGTCTATGACGACATTCCCGAAGCCGGGTTTCTCACTGGCATCAGCTACGGCGTTAGCCTGGCCGACCACCCCCATTGGCAATTCGGCAGGCCAGAGCTGTGCATCAGTGTGAAGTCCGATGATCTCAGCTGGCCGCTTGCCCTCGGGCACATCGGAGAGGTCCAACGTGGCGACAATCCATTCCACTACGGCGACACGATCAACTTCGGCGAGAGGATCGCTCCCGATTCCGAAATGTCCGCCTTTGTTATCTTTGCACCCGCTGTTCTGGACCGTTCGGGCTACTCCGACATTAACGTCGGGGAGGCTCTGCCAGTCAACATTTGCGGCCTCTATCCGATCTACGAAACAGAGCGCCGATATATCCACGATCACGGACTTGAGGCCTTCTGGAAACTCGACTGGGACCCATCTGATGTCAGCCGGCCGTCCGCCGTCTGACAAGCCTAGGAGGCGAGATACGCGTCCGATGGTTGACCCGCCTTTCACGAACGACCCATTTTGATCGGGAAAACGCCCCCATCAAGCTGGACGTCCCGCATAC
>NZ_JAUCEK010000043.1:0-718 GCF_032458965.1 Arthrobacter sp. lap29 | reverse complement strand
CTTGGTTATGAGCGTTTTTTGAGTTGTTTGGTGATGAGTTTCTTGAGCCATTTGGGGTATCGGGGGCGTGGGGTGTCTTCTTCTGGTGGTTCTTGGTAGGTCCCTGATGGGGTGATCCAGCCGATGCGTCCATCGCTGGTGGGTTGGGGTGTCCAGCCACGCAGCCGGATGTTGTTGCGTTCTGGTTCGTTGATGCATCGGCGCTGCCCGTACCGGTTTTTATCGTCTTTGAAGTGCTTCATGGTGTGGTGGCGTTTACAAGCAGGGCGTAGATTCATCATGCTGGACTGGCCCCCGAACTCGAACGCTTCCAGATGGTCTAGATCGGTATCAATGACAGGGTTGGGACAATTCGCTACATAGCAATGCCCAGCCAAGGCCTGCAGGACTAGTTTCTCTGCTTCCTTGAGCGTGTAGCGTTGCGGCTGTGCTGGCAACGCTTCACCGGTGATCGGATCCGTCAAGACCCGCAAGAACGTGGTGGACTGCGCTAAGAGAAGCCGGGCAATGTTCTCTGGAACTGGCCCAGCCAACGGGCCAGCTAGTTCAGCGGGTTCATCCGTGATCCCCAACAGCCCTAACACCGGAACTTTCAACAAGATCAGCGCTTTGGGTAAGGGCGGATCCGTGATCACCTTCGAGTGCGCCACCGCCTCCAACTGCCTCAAATACTCTCCTTGCGGATCCTCAAAAATCCCATCCACCACACCATCGATAA
>NZ_JAUCEK010000042.1:0-803 GCF_032458965.1 Arthrobacter sp. lap29 | reverse complement strand
GCCCCGATCCATCCCCCACCAACTCACCCACCAGCACCTCATCCCCCACCACAGACCCGCTGGTTTCAGGCAGGACGGTACCGCTAAAGGGTTGCGAGGTGGGATTATTTGCTGTGGTGTGAGCGAACGATTCACCGTCCACAGCAGTCCACCCCGGGGCTAGCTCTGGGTTTAGCTCTGGGTTTAGCTTTGGGTTTAGCTCTGGGGCTGCAGCAGTGTGCGGGCCCGTGCTTGAACCGGGGTTCGGGCTGGTACGCGGGCCGGTGTAGTGCCAGGGTGCTTCCTCTTCCGCGATCCGCACTCCCCCGAACCAGGCATTGTTCCCGTCCGAGGTATTAACACGATCATGTAGCCCATCACCCCCAACGGAACCCTCACCACCTCCAGCACTTCCGCCAGCACCCGCGCCGACCCTGGCGCCGGCCCTGGCGCCGGCCCTGGCACCAGCCCTGGCGCCGGTGGTGCTATTGGTGTTGGTGGGTGGTGGTCCTAGGAGCAGGGTTGCGCCTACATCGGCTCTGAGTTGGGTCAGGGTCCGGTATTCACGGCAGTCTTGGCCGGTACCTGCTTGGTCCGCATGGGATTGGGCTGTGTTCGCGTCGGCTTTCAGTGCCCTGGCTAGGCGGGTGCAGTTGGTATAGATACCTTCAGCGGCCAGGGTGGGCACGTACAGGGTGAGCCAGGACATCCCGTCTTTTCCCGGTAAGCACGTCATGGTCCGTTGCCGAAAGGCTTCCTTGGTCCGGGTGGCCATGGTGGCTGGGAACATTGATTCCCGTGCCCTGCGTGCTTTCGCTTGAAAG
>NZ_JAUCEK010000041.1:0-808 GCF_032458965.1 Arthrobacter sp. lap29 | reverse complement strand
ACTCATGATCTGGTTGCCTACGGCACGGATGAAATCGGGGCCTTGGAGTTGGGCGGTAGACACGAGGGCTTCTTCAACCTCGGTGGCTTCTTCGGTGCTGATACGCGCATTTTTCGCCAGCCGGGAGGCTTCATCGAGGTAATGGGCCACGGTAAGGGCCCGTTCTTGAGAGAGGGAGCCGTTGAAGAATGCTGTTGCGAGGCCTGTGTAAGCGGTAGGGGCTGTGGTACCGGTAATGGGGTCGGTGATGGGGAGGACTTCTTTAGCCAGGCGGATGCGCCGGTTCGCTTCGGAGGTGCTTAGTTGCAGAGATTGCACTAAGAGGTTGGTGCCTCCTCGGGCTCCGGTCTCTGCGTAGCGCCCTGCATGGACTCGTTCGTTGAGTTCACCAGCGGCTTGTACTGCTAGGGCTTGGCCAAAGCGTAGGAGTTGCTCAAGGTCTTGAGCCCACCGAACACATTCCACATCAGTGAACACCCCGAGATCCAGACCCACACTGACCTCCAGACCCACACTGACCTCCAGACCCATACTGACCTCCCGGCCCAGAACAGGGCCAGGATCCTGTGAAGGGCCAGCGCTGCTAGAACAGGCAGTGGGCGCAGCAGGCTCGCCCACCGTGTTAGCACCAGTGGGCTCGGTGGTGGTGGATAGTGCGTGGGCGAGGTTGAGAAGTTGATGAACGTGGTCACCAACTCGTAAAGCCCCTGAAAGGGATCCCGGATTGACCGGGTTCCCCCTTGCTGTATCCATACATCTATTCTATTAGCAGGCACTGACATAGAACATGAGACCAAGCACATCCGTG
>NZ_JAUCEK010000040.1:0-857 GCF_032458965.1 Arthrobacter sp. lap29 | reverse complement strand
ACCCCGATCCATCCCCCACCAACTCACCCACCAGCACCTCATCCCCCACCACAGACCCGCTGGTTTCAGGCAGGAAGGTACCGCTAAAGGGTTGCGAGGTGGGATTATTTGCTGTGGTGTGAGCGAACGATTCACCGTCCCCAGCGGCTACCCCCGGGGCTAGCTCTGGGTTTAGCTCTGGGTTTAGCTCTGGGTTTAGCTCTGGGGCTGCAGCAGTGTGCGGGCCCGTGCTTGAACTCGGGTTCGGACTGGGGTTCGGACTGGGGTTCGGACTCGGGTTCGGACTCGGGTTCGGACTGGGGTTCGGGCTGGTACGCGGGCCGGTGTAGTGCCAGGGTGCTTCCTCCTCCGCGATCCGCACTCCCCCGAACCAGGCATTGTTCCCGTCGGAGGTATTGTTCCCGTCCGAGGTATTAACGCGATCATGTAGCCCATCACCCCCAACGGAACCCTCACCACCTCCAGCACTGCCGCCAGCCCCCGCACCGGCCCTGGCGCCGGTCTTGCTGTTGCTGTTGCTATTGGTGTTGGTGGGTGGTGGTCCTAGGAGCAGGGTTGCGCCTACGTCGGCTCTGAGTTGGGTCAGGGTCCGGTATTCACGGCAGTCTTGGCCGGTACCTGCTTGGTCCGCATGGGATTGGGCTGTGTTCGCATCGGCTTTCAGCGCCCTGGCTAGGCGGGTGCAGTTGGTATAGATACCTTCAGCGGCCAGGGTGGGCACGTACAGGGTGAGCCAGGACATCCCGTCTTTTCCCGGTAAACACGTCATGGCCCGTTGCCGAAAGGCTTCCTTGGTCCGGGTGGCCATGGTGGCTGGGAACATTGATTCCCGTGCCCTGCGTGCTTTCGCATGAAAA
>NZ_JAUCEK010000039.1:0-998 GCF_032458965.1 Arthrobacter sp. lap29 | reverse complement strand
GCAATTCAAGTACTTCCTAATCATTCTTCATAATTAGTTTTCGTTGCTGCAATATCTATACTTTATTTCAAAGGAAACCATTTTGTCCAATCCGCATCCTGTGCGGCTCATCACAACCTAATTTCCATAAACCCATATTCCATAAAAGAATATAATCGAATTCAAAAACGCGACCATAAACTCAAAAGAATAATTAGGTTTAGTTTGGCTTCTTGCGATGTGGTGAGCGCTTCTGCGTTTTACGTCAGTGGCTCAGCGTTGCGCAAGCAACAGATAGAACAATACACACCTACCCGCCCCCAACGCAAATCGAGAGCACACCACGCAACAACGCACCCACACAGCGACCGCGACCACAGCACTACCGAACGAGTACAACCAAACGCCGGCCTCCACACGTGAGCCCTACGCGAACAGCCGATACAACCCTGCTGAGAGCACATACACACCGCAGCCTGCCACTACACGCCACCACCAAGAAACAGCGCCGGCACCAGAACCAACCGGCACCAGAACCCAGTGCACCGCATCCTTTATCAGGACGGCTCCCCTCACACTCAGAGCCCCCGATCAGCAGCACAACAAGTCCCCACCCTTGACCAACACTTAGCTGCAGAACCCCAGCTATAGAACCACCACCGTAGAGCCCCAGGAACCACCACACACGCAGGCATAAAGAATCCACACCCCCGTATACCAAGCCACACAAACCACACATCGTTCCGGAGCTACTACTTCAGCAACTCAGAGAGTCCCTGCAGCTAAACCCCTCAGCCACTCAACCCCTCCACTCAACCCCTCAGCCGCTCTTTAAACAAGGAAAGCCGCCCTGGTGCGGGACGGCTAGTGGTGTTAGAAGAGGTATGGCCAGCGCCTTCTGGTATCGCCGGCGCCTTCTGGTGGTGGCTTGTTAAACAAGTGGAGCCGCCCTGGTGTGGGGCGGCTCGAGTGGTGGTGGTTATTGTTGTTGGTGTTGATAGCCCGGTGGTTCTGAAAAA
>NZ_JAUCEK010000038.1:0-1229 GCF_032458965.1 Arthrobacter sp. lap29 | reverse complement strand
CAGTCTTTGAAAGGATTGTTCCCATGTCTTCTCGACCAACCTATTCCGATGAGTTCAAAGCTGATGCTGTTGCCTTGGCTGAATCCTCTGGCCGCCCTTTAGCTCTTGTAGCTGCTGAACTCGGCATCTCCCTGACCGCACTCAAACGCTGGATCAAGCTCTCCCATGAGGGCCACGAAGGCGGCGGCCCTAAACCTGATTTACCCGTGGATACCGCTAAATACAAGGCCATGGAAGTGCGGCTACGTGAGCTTGAACGGGAGAATGAATTCCTAAAAAAAGTTTCAGCGTTCTTCGCCAAAGAACAACGGTAGATGACCTCTATCGTCTTGTTCAGCAGCAGGAGAACGCTGGAGAAAAAGTAGCCTGGATGTGCCGAGAACTACGCGTCCCACGGTCGTCGTATTATCGCTGGAAAGAAGCAACAGATACGCCCACAACCATTCGCCACCGGGAGCTGACCGATCAGGTGGAGACTGTCTTTAAAACCTCCGACGGGATCTTTGGCCACCGCATGGTCCACGCAAAACTCAACACAGCCGGTGTTGATATCTCCGTGGGAACGGTGGCCTCGATCATGGCAGAGAATGGCTGGGCAGCCAGACGAATGCGGGCTTTCAAACGCACCACCATCCCCTCAGACCCGGAGAAAGTCTTCAAAGACTTGATCGGCCGAGACTTCACCGCTGCAACCCCAGGCACCCGCCTAGTCGGCGACATCACCTACTTGCGCACCGGTGAGGGGTGGCTGTACCTGGCCACCGTCATCGACCTATGCACCCGCATGATCGTTGGCTGGGCCATGGCAGATCACATGCGTGCCTCCCTGTGTGTCAGCGCGCTGACGATGGCCAGAGACCGCGGCCATCTGCAACGTGGTGGAATTTTTCACAGCGATCATGGCGTGCAATACACCTCCCGTGAACTTGGATCCTGGTGCACTGGCAACAGCATCCGCCAGTCCATGGGAGCCAAGGGCGTATGTTGGGATAATGCCGTGGCTGAGTCAGTCTTCTCGTCCCTGAAGAACGAGTTCTACCACCACTACAGCTTTGACACCCGCCAAGAAGCCAGGCGGGCCACCATGCGCTACATCGAGGTTTTCTACAATAGGTGGAGACCACACACCCACAATGACGGCCTACCGCCGGCAACGGCCATGGCCAACTTCACCACCCAAAACCAGCAACAACACCTCGCTGCCTAACCCAGAAAAAACTAACCAACTG
>NZ_JAUCEK010000037.1:0-1252 GCF_032458965.1 Arthrobacter sp. lap29 | reverse complement strand
TGAGGTGTGTCAAGGATCTGGGACAGTTGGTTCGGTTCTTTTGGGTTAGGCAGCAGCGATTTGTTGCTGGTTTTGGGTGGTGAAGTTGGCCATGGCTGTTGCCGGCGGTAGGCCGTTGTTGTGGGTGTGGGGTCTCCACCGGTTGTAGAAGACCTCGATGTAGCGCATAGTGGCCCGTCTGGCGTCTTGGCGGGTGTCAAAGCTGTAGTGGTGGTAGAACTCGTTCTTCAGGGACGAGAAGAATGACTCGGCCACGGCGTTGTCCCAGCAAACACCGGCTAATCCCATGGATTGGCGAATGCTGTTGCCGGTGCACCAGGTCCCGAATTCTCTGGAGGTGAATTGCGTCCCGTGATCGCTATGGAAAATTGCACCAGCACGTAGGTGGCCTCGGTCTCTGGCCATCGTCAGCGCGCTGACGCAGAGGGAAGCGCGCATGTGGTCAGCCATGGCCCAGCCAACGATCATGCGGGTGCACAGGTCGATGACGGTGGCCAGATACAGCCAGCCCTCACCAGTCCTGAGGTAAGTGATATCTCCGACCAGGCGGGTGCCAGGGGTGTCGGCGGTGAAGTCTCGGCCGATCAGATCCTTGAAGACTTTCTCCGGATCCGAGGGGATCGTGGTGCGCTTGAAAGCCCGCATCCGCTTGGCCGCCCAGCCATTCTCCGCCATGATCGAGGCAGTTGTTCCTACAGAGATCTCAACACCGGCTGTGCTGAGTTTCGCGTGAACCATGCGATGGCCAAAGATTCCGTCGGAGGAATCAAAGACAGTCTTCACCTGATCAGTCAGCTCCCGGTGACGAATAGTTGTGGGCGTATCTTTTGCTTCTTTCCACCGGTAGTACGAGGAGCGTGGCACACCGAGTTGCCGGCACATCCAAGCCACTTTCTCTCCAGCGTTCTCCTGCTGCTGAACAAAACGATAGAAGTCATCTACCGTTGCTCTTTGGCGAAGAACGCTGAAACTTTTTTTAGGAACTCATTCTCCCTTTCAAGCTCGCGCATTCGAACTTCCATGGCTTTGTACTTAGCGGCATCCACCGGTAAATCTGGTTTCCGGCCACCGCCCTCTTGGCCCTCGCGGGAGAGTTTGATCCATCGCTTGAGTGCAGTCAGAGAGATGCCGAGCTCAGCAGCTACAAGAGCTAACGGGCGGCCAGAAGAATCAGCCAAGGCAACGGCATCAGCCTTGAACTCATCGGAATAGGTTGGTCGAGAAGACATGGGAACAATCCTTTCAAAGACTG
>NZ_JAUCEK010000036.1:0-1258 GCF_032458965.1 Arthrobacter sp. lap29 | reverse complement strand
CCGGATGGATCGTTATAAGTCTGTCTATGCTGCGTGTGCCGAGATGGCGCCGAAGCTCAATGTTGGTAAAGAATCGCTGCGACGCTGGGTTCTCCAGGCACAGGTTGATGCCGGTGAGAGGACCGGGCCAAGCAGTGAAGAACTTGCCGAGATCAAAGCACTCAAATCCAAGGTCAAGGACCTTGAAGAAGCGAATGAAATCCTGAAAGCGTCAGCGATTTTCTTCGCGAGGGAGCTGGACCCTCGCCGTCACTAATTACTGAGTTCATCGATCAGCAACGCGAACGTGGCTACGCAGTCCAGCAGATCTGCCAGGCCCTGAATATTCAGGGCGTGAAGGTCTCTGCCCGCACGTATCGCAGCTGGAAAGCGGATGAGCCGGCACCGCGCGTCGTTACCGACGCGTTAATTCTCAACAAGCTCTATGACCTGCAGAAGCCTGATCCGAAGACGCGCAAGCTGAAGCCTGAAGTGCTTTATGGTCGACGGAAAATGCGGGTCTGGTTGCGGCGTAACGGGTTCGGTGATGTCTCCAAGCACACCGTTGACCGGCTGATGCGTGTAGCTGGGATGAAGGGTCTGGTGCGGGGGCGCAGGACGACTACGACGATCCGTTCCAAGGACAAAATTCGGGCCAAGGACCTGTTGAACAGGAACTTCTTCACCGATGCCCCGAACAAGGTTTGGGTCACGGACTTTACCTACGTTCCGATTCGTGGCGGGTTCGCTTACGTGTCCTTCGTGATCGATTTGTTCTCCCGCAGGATCTTGTCGTGGGCGTCGTCGACCTCGCATGACACCGCGTTCGTGGAGGAGGCTCTGCAGCTGGCTCTCTGGCAGCGTCGCACTGAACGACACCCGCATGTGAGGCCGGTGATGGGAACTGTCCACCACAGCGATGCCGGCTCGGAATACACCTCTGCGAGGTATACCCAAACACTGGCCATGGAGGGTCTGGTGCCCTCGATCGGCACGATCGGGGATGCGTACGATAATGCCGCTGCCGAAACGGTGATGGGCTTGTTCAAGAACGAGGCCGTGGCCAAGGAATCACCGTTCAGAACCGGGCCTTTGATGGCTGAATCTGATGTGGTGGAAATCGTGGTGGACTGGGTTCATTGGTACAACGAAAGGCTACATTCGACCCTGGGGTACCGTGCTCCAGTGGAATTCGAAGAACTCTACTATGATGAAAAAAGCGGCTCGTTACCCGATGAAGTCGCCAGTAAACTGGCGGCATAATTTCCGGGACGGTTCA
>NZ_JAUCEK010000035.1:0-1276 GCF_032458965.1 Arthrobacter sp. lap29 | reverse complement strand
TTGAGGTGTGTCAAGGATCTGGGACAGTTGGTTAGTTTCTTTTGGGTTAGGCAGCAGCGAGTTGTTGCTGGTTTTGGGTGTTGAAGTTGGCCATCGCTGTTGCTGGCGGTAGGCCATCGTTGTAGGTATGTGGTCTCCACCGGTTGTAGAAGGCCTCGATATAGTGCATGGTGGCCCGTCTGGCGTCGTGGCGGGTGTCAAAGCTGTAGTGGTGGTAGAACTCGCTCTTCAAGGAAGAGAACGCCGATTCAGCTACCGCGTTGTCCCAACACACACCGGCTAATCCCATCGACTGGCGGACATTATTTCCGGCACACCATTTCCCCATTTCACTGGAGGTATATTGCGCTCCATGGTCGGAATGAAAAATTGCTTTTGCCCGTACATGACCTTTGTCTCTGGCCATTTCCAGCGCTTTGACGCACAAGGAAGCGCGCATATGATCGGCCATTGCCCAGCCGACGATCATGCGGGTACACAGGTCGATGACGGTGGCCAGATACAGCCAGCCCTCACCGGTGCGAAGGTACGTGATGTCGCCGACAAGGCGGGTTCCTGGGGCTTCTGCGGTGAAGTCGCGGCCGATCAGATCCTCAAACAGTTTGCCCGAGTCTGAGCGGATGGTGGTGCGTTTGAAGGCGCGCATCCGCCTGGCCGCCCACCCGTTCTCAGCCATGATCGTAGCCACAGTTCCCACGGAAACATCCACCCCGTCAGTGGTTAGTTTCGTATGAACCATGCGGTGGCCAAAGATCCCGTCGGAGGAATCGAACATCGTCTTCACCTGATCGGTCAGCTCCCTGTGGCGGATGGCCGTGGGCGTGTCAGTGGCGTCGCGCCAGCGGTAGTACGAGGACCTAGGGACCTCCAGATGCCGGCACATCCAAGCCACTTTTTCTCCAGCGTTCTCCTGCTGCTGAACAAAGCAGTAGATAGCATCTACCGTTGCTCCTTGGCGAAGAACGCTGAAACTTTTTTTAGGAACTCATTCTCCCTTTCCACTTCACGCAGCCGCACTTCCATGGCCTTGTATTTCGCGGCATCCACCGGCTCGTCCGGCTTTTTGCCATCACCGCTTTGGCCTTCGCGGGAGAGCTTGACCCAGCGCTTGAGAGCGGTCAAGGAGATGCCCAGCTCCGCAGCCACCAGAGCAAGCGGGCGGCCGGAAGAATCAGCTAACGCAACGGCGTCGGCCTTGAACTCATCAGAGTATGTTGGTCGAGAAGACATGGGAACAATCCTTTCAGGAACTGTCTCACATCATTAGTACACCTCA
>NZ_JAUCEK010000034.1:0-1380 GCF_032458965.1 Arthrobacter sp. lap29 | reverse complement strand
TCGCGTTGACTCATAGAAAACCTCCGCGTAGCTGTATACGTTGCCTCATTTGATTTCCTCCGCTTCGGCGTGGCGTCAAATTCGTGTTTGCGGTATCGGGTACGCCAGTTTCTATGGAGCTGACAATGGCGCAACGACAAGCAGTGGTGAAGAAGCGAGCCCTGACTTACAAGAGGTCCCCGCGGGCTGTAAAGACCCGAATCCTTGATGAACTGGTCGAGTTGACGGGCTGGCACCGGGACTACGCGCGTGCGGCATTGCGGCATGCGTTGAACCCTCCACCACCGAAACCCAGGACGGGCAGGAGGCCACTCTACGGGCCGGACCTGATCCCGCCGTTGGTGTTGTGCTGGTCGGTGTTGCGGGCCCCGGCAGGGAAGTTGTTGGCACCCATGATGCCGGCCCTGGTGCCACTGCTGCGCAAGGAAAAGGAGCTAGTCATCACGGATGCCCAAGCGGCATTGCTGGTGCGGATGAGCGCAGCAACCATCGATAGAAAACTGGCAGGAGCCCGATCCACGATGCTCCCGCATGGACGCACCCACACCAAGCCCGGGTCCTTGTTGAAGTCGCAGATTCCGATGCGGACTTGGGCTGAATGGGATGACGCCGTGCCTGGTTTCGTGGAGATCGACTTGGTCGCCCACGAGGGCGGGAACGCCTCCGGTGAGTTCTGCTTTACCCTGACAGTGACGGATATTTCCACGGGCTGGACCGTCAACCGCTCGGTGCAGAACAAGGCCGCCAAATGGGTGTTTGAAGCCCTGCAATATGTCATGGCCGCATTTCCGTTCCCGATCATCGGGATCGACTCGGACAACGGCAGTGAGTTCATTAACGAGCACTTGTTCAACTACTGCAAGGACCACAAGATCACGTTCACCAGGTCCCGGCCCTACAACAAAAATGATGGCGCCCATGTGGAGCAAAAGAACTGGGCCAGGGTCCGGGAACTCGTCGGCTACCTGCGCTATGACACCCCGGCGGAGCTGGCTAAACTCAACCAGATCTGGGAGCTCGACCGGTCCTTCACCAATTACCTGCTGCCCCAACAAAAGCTCGTCTCCAAGCAGCGCTACGGCGCCAAAGTCATCAAGCACTACGACGTGCCAGCGACTCCGCACCAACGCGCACTGAAGCAAGCCACGGTCCGAAAGCGTCCGATCATCACCATGAACGCCGCCTTCAAGCGCATCAAGCCGGCCCATCTCCAACGCGAGATCCTCGCGCTGACCGGCGAGCTGGAAAAGCTCTCCCTAGCCAAGAAAATTCCGCCGACCAAACCACCTGTCAATACCTGGTGGAACAAAAGGCCCTAGCGGAGGTTTCTAAATGAGGCAACGACTCAGCTTCCCGGAGGTATTGCTATGAGGCAACAAG
>NZ_JAUCEK010000033.1:0-1483 GCF_032458965.1 Arthrobacter sp. lap29 | reverse complement strand
ATGCTCCTATAGGTGTCAAGCGACTGTTTTCAGTGTTTGCAGCTGCTGATAATCAGTGAGCCATTTTTGGTATTCAAGGGCTCGTTTCTGGTCTTTGGTGATACCTCGTTCGAGTCTGGATAGGCGGTTGAGATCGCAGTCCAGGAACTGCGCCGCGGCAGTGAGAGTGAGCTCAATTCCGAGGCGGAAGGCTCGGAGGTCTTTGCCATGGATGACCGGTTGCGGGTTGGTGAGCAGGTGAAAGACTTCCCTGGCAATGGCACGTTTGAGGCACCGCAAGATTTCCTTCTTCGTCTTACCATCGGCAGTGCGCTTGGCAACGTAGATTTTCGTCACTGGATCGCTGGCCATGCGTACCAAAGCGATTTGATACAAGGCAGAGTTCGCTGCCCTGTCGCCGCCACGGTTGAGGCGAAACCTGTTCGTTTGTCCAGAGGAGGCCGGCAACGGCGATACCCCGCAGAGAGCCGCAAAAGCAGCCTCGCTGTGCAACCGCTCAGGATTGTCGCCGGCTGTAATGAGCAGCTGGCTGGCAATGATTGTGGAAACTCCCCTTACGGCGGTCAGGGCCGTGTTTACCTGCTCTACGAGAGCCTGAAGTTCACCCTCGAAGATAGTAATTTCCTCATCTAGGTAGATATACCTTTTCGCCAATCGTTTCAGCGTTGAACACGTTGCCGTTTCCACACAGTCAGCCCTTACATGAGTATGGGAAGCGGCAAGTTGGCCAACGAGCTTCTTGGTGGAAAGGCTCTGGTACTGGGCACGAACCTTCTCTGGAGCCGTGACGAGAAGACTCTTGATCTGGGTAATAACCTCAGCGTGCGCCTTCAATGCTGATCTGCGCCCAGCATGGATGACCCGGATGGCTTCTACCGTGCCGATACTGGTTTTCGGAGTGACGACGTCTTGATGGGTCAAGGCAGTGTGCGCTGCAGTGTAGGCGTCAATGGCATCGGATTTACCCTTCATACGGCGCACCACTTTGGCCGGGCGGATCACTTCCACGACTTCAATATTTCGGGCTTGAAGATGACGGGTCAATCCTGCCCCGTAGGAGTTGGTCCCCTCGATTCCTACCCGCAGGAGTTCTCCTTGGCAGGTGATAAATGCTGTCAGTGCCTGATATCCCGCTTTCGTTGCCGGGAACTGCACCGCGCTGAGGTGCTCGCCGTGCAAACTGATCACCGCCGCGTAATGGGTGTCTTTATGTGTATCTACACCCGCGATAATCTGAGCCATGGCCTGTTTCCCATCCTTCCAATCTGCCTACAATTGAAAGGTGGCGATCAGGCTGGCAGACAAGACGTTGACGAGATCACTGGCCGTGCTCAAGCTCCTATAAGGTCATGCCCGCTTGACCGCCACCTAATAAAAGGCGTCCGCCGAGCAGACAGATCAGATTCAAGACAAACCCCGCCTGGAGCCGTCAGTCTCACATAGGGTCATGCCCGGCAGAACACCTAATACCAGTATCAACGTC
>NZ_JAUCEK010000032.1:0-1522 GCF_032458965.1 Arthrobacter sp. lap29 | reverse complement strand
AACATCGCCTGGACGATGAGTGGTTCCAAGGCGAAGCCTTCGTGCGCGGCCACCCAGGTTTCACCCACCAGATCGGCCAAGGACACCGTCTCGTGCTTCGCCAATGGATGCTCCCGGTGGATCGCCAAGTCGATCGGTTCCTGCAGAACGGGCGTGACATGTACCCTGCGGGTCGGCCAAGGATCTGAGGCCATCGGACGGTGGGCGATCACCACATCGTGGTCGCTGACCAAATCGACGAACCCGTTGATCGATACGTCCTCGTCCCGGCAACGCACCATCGGCCCGTCAGAATCGCTGAGGCTGCTTGCGATGAGCGCCGGAAACCAGGCCAGTCCGGCACTGTGAAAAGCGGTGACTGAAACAGGTTCCTGGGGTGATGCCAAGTACTCGTTGACAGAATTTTCCGCACGAGCTAGGGACTCCAGCACATCCCCACCGGCCTCGGCCAAACGTTCACCGGCAGGCGTCAACACTAATACTCGGCCTCGCTGCTCGGTTAGTGGAATCTGAACGCCCCGTTGCAATGACGCAATTTGCTGGGAGACCGCGGACGGTGAGAGGTGCAGCGCCTGTGCCACTGCAGTGACCGAGCCCCGGTCCCTGAGTTCACGTAAAGTTCGAAGATGATGTACTTCCATGAAGCTCACCTTACGGGATACTAAAGATAGTGCCCGTTGTTCTGTACGAATCCGCTCCTTACAGTAAAAGCATGTCCTTCACTCCCCCTTCAATCCGCCGTCTGTTTCCCGACTTCATTCTCCTGATCGTCGCAATAATGTGGGGCGGTAGCTATCTAGCAACCCAAGACCTGGCGGTGGCCTCGTCTGCCGCCGCGGTGATGTGTGCCCGCTTCGTACCCGCAGCAGTGATCTTGCTGCTTGTTAACCTCGCGCGACCAAAAGTTCGGCTCCGTGACTCGACACTCCCCGGCATTCTGCTTGGAACCCTCCGTGCAGCGACCATCGCTCTGGAAACGATCGGTGTCACGCGCACAAGTGCCACCAATGCAGGACTCATCATCGCTCTGTCCATTCTTCTCACCCCGATCCTCGAATCCACGCTCACCAAAAGACGGCTTTCACCATCCCTGATCGCAAGCATCCTGCTCGCCGTCATCGGCATCACGCTCCTCGTGGTCGGGCAAGGCTTCTCCGGGTTCAACCTCGGCGACGGGCTCATGCTCATCGCGGCAGCGACCCGGGCCCTGCTCGGTGTTGCCGAGGCACGGTTTACCGTCGGCAGGAACACCGACGTACTGGGATTGACCACGGTCGAGATCATGTTCGGCGCGGTCATATTTGCTGTGTGGGGCGGAAACTCCCTGCTGGAGCATCTCCCTAGCTTTAGCGGCGAGAATTGGCTCACCATTGCCTATCTGTGTCTCGGCTGCACCATCTTCGCGTTTCTGGGGCAACTGTGGGCAACGAAGCACACCTCAGCCTCGCGTGCAGGCATGCTTCTGGGCACGGAACCAGGATGGGCGCTCTTGGTCGGAGTGCTCCTCGCCGGAGACAAGATT
>NZ_JAUCEK010000031.1:0-1888 GCF_032458965.1 Arthrobacter sp. lap29 | reverse complement strand
TTGCTGTACTTATTTCAGATCGCCCCGTGCCAACAGGCACCTATTTCATTGATATTCCACCCTTGAGCAGCACACCGAGAAACTTTCGTTCTCGCAATGCACTATTCTCCTCACACCCACAACAATTCTCCATGCGGAAAACGCCTAGGTGTTTGGTGCTCCTTAGAAAGGAGGTGATCCAGCCGCACCTTCCGGTACGGCTACCTTGTTACGACTTAGTCCCAATCGCCAGTCCCACCTTCGACAGCTCCCTCCCCACAAGGGGGTTAGGCCACCGGCTTCGGGTGTTACCAACTTTCGTGACTTGACGGGCGGTGTGTACAAGGCCCGGGAACGTATTCACCGCAGCGTTGCTGATCTGCGATTACTAGCGACTCCGACTTCATGGGGTCGAGTTGCAGACCCCAATCCGAACTGAGACCGGCTTTTTGGGATTAGCTCCACCTCACAGTATCGCAACCCATTGTACCGGCCATTGTAGCATGCGTGAAGCCCAAGACATAAGGGGCATGATGATTTGACGTCGTCCTCACCTTCCTCCGAGTTGACCCCGGCAGTCTCCTATGAGTCCCCACCATAACGTGCTGGCAACATAGAACGAGGGTTGCGCTCGTTGCGGGACTTAACCCAACATCTCACGACACGAGCTGACGACAACCATGCACCACCTGTAAACCGACCGCAAGCGGGGCACCTGTTTCCAGGTATTTCCAGTTCATGTCAAGCCTTGGTAAGGTTCTTCGCGTTGCATCGAATTAATCCGCATGCTCCGCCGCTTGTGCGGGCCCCCGTCAATTCCTTTGAGTTTTAGCCTTGCGGCCGTACTCCCCAGGCGGGGCACTTAATGCGTTAGCTACGGCGCGGAAAACGTGGAATGTCCCCCACACCTAGTGCCCAACGTTTACGGCATGGACTACCAGGGTATCTAATCCTGTTCGCTCCCCATGCTTTCGCTCCTCAGCGTCAGTTAATGCCCAGAGACCTGCCTTCGCCATCGGTGTTCCTCCTGATATCTGCGCATTTCACCGCTACACCAGGAATTCCAGTCTCCCCTACATCACTCTAGTCTGCCCGTACCCACCGCAGATCCGGAGTTGAGCCCCGGACTTTCACGGCAGACGCGACAAACCGCCTACGAGCTCTTTACGCCCAATAATTCCGGATAACGCTTGCGCCCTACGTATTACCGCGGCTGCTGGCACGTAGTTAGCCGGCGCTTCTTCTGCAAGTACCCTCAACCAACAAAAATGCTGGCCTTGTTCCCTACTGAAAGAGGTTTACAACCCGAAGGCCGTCATCCCTCACGCGGCGTCGCTGCATCAGGCTTTCGCCCATTGTGCAATATTCCCCACTGCTGCCTCCCGTAGGAGTCTGGGCCGTGTCTCAGTCCCAGTGTGGCCGGTCACCCTCTCAGGCCGGCTACCCGTCGTCGCCTTGGTGAGCCATTACCTCACCAACAAGCTGATAGGCCGCGAGTCCATCCAAAACCAATAAATCTTTCAACCAAACCCCATGCGAGGTAAAGTCAATATCCAGTATTAGACCCCGTTTCCAAGGCTTATCCCAGAGTTAAGGGCAGGTTACTCACGTGTTACTCACCCGTTCGCCACTAATCCCCCCGCAAGCGAGGTTCATCGTTCGACTTGCATGTGTTAAGCACGCCGCCAGCGTTCATCCTGAGCCAGGATCAAACTCTCCGTTAATAAAACAAACAGACACACACAATCCCACCGGAAAAAGGTAAAGGAAAGCATGCACTAAATTCGAAACCAGCTAAACGATCATGCATCACCACAGGGGCGGCAACACACAACCAAATAACCAATTCAATTACAATAAATTGGTATCAATAAAACTTGGCACACTATTGAGTTCTCAAACAACAACC
>NZ_JAUCEK010000030.1:0-2091 GCF_032458965.1 Arthrobacter sp. lap29 | reverse complement strand
GTCATGGTTCCCCAGTGGAACGTCACGGTAGCGCCATGCTCGCGCGCGAGGAGTTCCAGATTCAGAACATTCCAAGGCCCTTGATAGGTTGGCCATAACACCACTGATCGCGAAAGGTCCCCTCATGCTGTACGCTCCCTCGATCGACCTGCGCCCATTTCACGTATCTGATACGGCATTCTTCGCGCGCTTGGCCTCCGACGAACGGGTAACCCGCTTCATTGGGAATGGACAGCCATGGGAGCAACAAACCATCCAGGACCGCGTTACCGCAGCGCTGCGGCAAGACCCGCTCGACATGGTGGGAGCCTCCCGCTGGTATTTGGTCACAGAGGCAAATGAACCTGTCGGTATCGTGGTCTCCTCGCTCAAGGACGAGGGCGTCGAGATCGGCTACTGGGTATCGCCGGATCATTGGGGCCGCGGCATCGCCGGGGCCATGGTCGATGGAGCCCTGGCCACCATTCCCGAGGTCTACGGAACCAGGCAGCTTGTAGCCCGCGTGGACCCGGCCAACGCTGCATCTGCGACGATACTCGCCCGCCGCGGATTCCAGCTCAGGTCCAGCCACGATGAGCTTGACCTCTACACTCTGGCTTAGCGACCAGGCCAAGGCGCGAGACCAGAGCGCACCCGCACTATCACCGTCAACGTTCAAAGATTAGCCCCGTACAGCATCCCCACGGAAGGGTTTCCGTAATGCCATGTCACTTGACGACAGGCAGCGGAAGCTACGTGGTCTAGGCAAAATAGACATTCGGACACTAAGGAAGAAAACATGCACAGCACCTCAACATCAAACCCCTCCGGAGGTAAGTTAGATCCTCGCGATCGCTACCTGAAGGTTCCCCTTGTGCAGATCGACGCCTTTGCTGATGCCCTCTTCAAGGGCAACCCGGCTGCCGTCATGCCCCTGCCCCACTGGCTACCGGACGGGGTACTCCAACAAGCAGCAGAGGAAAATAACCTCTCCGAGACGGCATTCCTAGTGAAGACCCTGCCCAACGGAGTCCAGGCACCAAAGCCCGCCCATCCGGCATACCATTTGCGCTGGTTCACCCCTGCCGTCGAAGTCGATTTGTGCGGGCACGCGACCATGGCAGCGGCTTCCTACCTGTTTGACGACGAGCACCCCGAGGCCAAGGAGCTCCAGTTCTACACTCGCAGCGGCTGGCTCTCGGTCACCCGCTCCACCGACGGGCAATACACCATGGACTTCCCCTCCGAAATTCCCGTGCCGGTGGCAATTGAACCCACCTTAGCCAAGGCGCTAGGAGTCCCCGTGATTGAGGCGCTACGAGCCACCGACCTGATCTACATGGTCGAGGATGCCCAAACCGTCATCGATCTTTCCCCGGACCTCGCGGTTCTGGCCGCACTGCCGGTTCGCGGGATGATTGTCACCGCTCCGGGCACCGGAACCGAATATGATGTGGTCTCCCGCTGGTTCGGTGGTGAAGCGGGCGTCTCAGAGGACCCTGTCACCGGCTCCGCCCACTGCCAGCTCGCTCCCCTATGGGCCGAACGACTCGGCAAGAATGAAATGCTCGCACGACAGGCATCAGCCCGGGGCGGAACCGTGCGGATCAACTTCGAAGGTGAGCGCACCTTACTGACAGGTCGCTGCGTCCGCTTCATGGAAGGCACCGCCTTCCTTCCTCGCTGAACCCCATGCCTGAGGCCAGCCCTCGACGGCTGGCCTGAGGTAAGCCGCACGATTCGGGTGCCCCACCAGCAACACCCGTTCTCATACCGCTTCCTACCGCATGGTGTTTCTTGGTAGCTAGCTGAGGAGGAGCGCTTTAGCCTCCCGCTGAGAGACTGCGAGTCTCCTCGGCAATCTTGATGACACGGTCGATCACGGTACGCGTGCTAACCCGGGTTCGCGCTTCAGGCCTCGTCAGGATATCGATGTGCCGACCCAGGACAAGGCCCTTAATCGGGCGCAGCACCACATGCTCCCGAAAATATGGAATCAGGCCCGTATATCGAGGCAGCAAGCCCACCATGCGTGTCTTGGCAATAATCGCCGCCACCAAATTGAACTCATTCACACGATGCGTAATTTGGATCGGGGTGCCCGCAGTGGCA
>NZ_JAUCEK010000029.1:0-2246 GCF_032458965.1 Arthrobacter sp. lap29 | reverse complement strand
ATCTATTATATCGAATAACGGGCAAAATTAACAGGCTTTTATCAAGAAAAACCCCGAAAAATCGACGAACCCCGAACCCGTCACCAGAGCGTGTCCAGAGTCCTGAAACCTGGCACTATGGTTGATAGTTCTCAAATTCCCAGTAGCCCAATCTACTCAGTTGTTCTGCGACCTCGCTCCACGTCGGTCCTTGGCAGGCATTCACATGGCCGACTATATACGAACGAATGCGTTGCCAATTGAAGCCATCCACAATGAGATGATGCCTTCCATTCCAAATACCATCACGGGCAATCAGCTCATCAATCCAGGCAGTGCTGCAGACCGTAATATCGAAGGACTCTTCTCCTGGTTCTTCCAATGGTCCGGCCAGAAGCCGAATGCCTACTGACCAACTTTCTTCCTTGGGTCTCCAAGAGTCCATGTCATCGACATCGAGGCTACCAAGCCAACGAATTGCAGCTCTCATCAGTTGATCTCCGTAATATTCAAGTGCACATTGTCGATTAGCTCGGGCGCATTTTGTCCCTAAACCCAGCTTTCGAAACACGAGGGGAAGTTACCCAACATGGATTCCAGGATGGTGCCGTAACTCTACAAGTTCATCAGCGCCCGCAGAGAGCCCGAATTTCGGGGCATCTCCAGGCTGTGCAGACGACTTCTGAAAATGACAACGTAGTCCTGATACAGGTCGCGGCTCCCACTTGGGCAAGGAAAATTCCCGCTTAGATCCTATTGGCCATTTCAGTCATCAACCGGGCTACGCTTACAATTCCAAGCAGCGCCAGCGTCGTAGGCATCCAGCACTGACAGAATAGATCCAATCAGACGTGATCCTCACGTAGCGCAGTAACCCATCGACAGATGACCGCAGCCTTGATTCATAGATCCACGCGGGTAAGGCAGCTGCCAACATCCATCGGGTCAGACAAGTAGATTCATTCTTCGCTTGACTTGTATTCATGTTCATCCATCAAAAACAATTCAAAAAAACTTGCTTTGTTTTCCTTCAGTATTTCGGCAAATGGACGAATCTGACGAGCATTTTCTTCGACAATATCACCCCATGAACCACTAAACTGGAAGCCACAAACAATTGCCTCCATATCGGGAACTATATAACCTTTCTCACACCAAAACCCTTCAAGAGCTGTAACGCACAAGCTCAATTTCTTAGCGATGTCAAACGCCTCAGCAAGGCATCCTACTCCAACCCATAGAGTATCGGCGTCAATCATAAGCATCCCTGGGGGGTTTTGCAGTAGATATTCCCTAAATGTCTCGTCTGATCCCATCATGCGCTCCAATATATTCAATAACGATCAATTAACTGAACATTGACACCACTTAAATAATTCTAAGTCACACAAGGTCCACGTCGGGAAAATAGCCCGCGGGCGGTCCGCCTATAGGCCCCTCAGGGACGTGCAACCAAGTACTAGATTCTGTGCAGATGATTCTGAAAATGACAACTTTACCGCATTGTCAGGCAGTGCCGAGTTCGTGTGCGCTAACCCGACGAAGCCTGGCTAGCAGCTCGGGTGAAACGGAAGAAAACCCCGGAATCCGGATCGCCAATTGGGATATAAATCGATATTTTCGAACCTTCTTCTTCGGTATACAATTTAAACAATGCAATTAGATCGATGAAGTCAGCAGAGATGTAGGAATAGTTTGCTGACTTATTAAAACCTGAACTCCATGATCCCGAAGCGTTCAAAGTGTCAGTCCAGTCAAGTTCATCGACTGAAAATAAAGACGCATAATCTGGAATTACTTCACGTGGAACATTTGTGATTTCAATCGACATATCTTCGTTCAAGTCCATTGAAGTTTTGTTCCCTTTGGAATCTTGGTGGACCCAAGTGCCGAAAAGTCGATCCTCTGGAATGGGATAGTTTTCCTTGAAAAAAGAACATGAGGTCACCAAAATTATGATACTGAGTAAAATCGATGTCATCCATAGCATCTTCCCCTGAGAGCGATGGATTGTTACCAAGAGACATCCTCCTTCCAGTTGAAGGTTTGCTTTTGCTTTAAGAGAGGACAATATTCCCTTGCCCATTTGTTCAGATACTCACGCATAGACGGAGTTGGACCAATCGCCGAGCTAAGTGCCATGCCGCCCCCAACTAATTCGGTGCACCTGAAATACGGTTCAGCAAAGCCTACACGGTGACTAATTCCACCCAGCGCACACAGATTCGCACGTCCTTACCGCGTAGGTGACACAAGGACTAGCAAAC
>NZ_JAUCEK010000028.1:0-2289 GCF_032458965.1 Arthrobacter sp. lap29 | reverse complement strand
CTTGGTTTTGATTGCGTATTTGAGGATCAGGCTGGTGCCGGGGTAGCGGGTTTTGGTGCTGGTGAGGTGGGCGCAGAGTTCGGCGGCGGCAACGGTTTTGGCTGTGGTCGGTAGCGGGTCCAGGGTGATGGTGAGGTGGCCGGGCTCGGTCGTATCGATGTCGCCGGTTTGGTTGAACATTTGGCGCATGAGGGCGTGGGCTTCTTGGTTGGCGCGCCGGTATCCGGTGTTGGTGCGGATCTCCCTCGCGATCGTCATCGCGGTGTTGTAGGCGGCCATCCGGATCCCGGTGTGGATCATTTTCGTCTCGGTATCCAGTACTTGCTGGCCCGGGTTCAACTCCCCGAGGCGGAGCTTCGCCGGGATCTTCTTGTGGGCTTTCTCCGCAGCAATGAGCGTGTTCTCTGCTTCCCAGAGGGGGGCCATGGCTTGGTTGTGCATGGCGCTGGTGACCGTGACGAGAAGTTCTTTGGAGCCCTCTGCCGGGGATTTCAGGGCCATCAAGTTCGTCTCAGCGATCGCGGCCGCCTCGGCATGAGCATTCCGGGCGGCAACAACTTTTTGGTACGCCTTGGCCTTCGCCGGATTCGGCACCATCCGGTCTTCGTTGTCATCACTGGAGCTGTAGGAGTCGTGGGAGTCGAGCTCGAAATGCATCCGGGCGTAGCGGAACTGGTTCTCCTGCCGCCACCTATTGCCCATCCGATACACGACCTCCCCGGCCGAAAGGTCACGATCGGTGGTGAGGATGTGGATTTGCCTCGTCCCGCCACCGGTGGTACCCACGATGCGGCTGATCTGGCGGATGTTGAAGACTTCTCCCGTCTTCTTGGTCGTTGCTAGGGGCAGGTCAACGAGTGTGTCAGCGACCGACCATTTCCGTGTCTGTCCGTGTGCGTCGGTGTGGGAGACCACGGTGAACAGCTTCTCTTCGATGTCTTTGGTGGTGCCTTTGCGCCAGGTCAGCACGTCAAAACCGGCCGCATCCATGTGTTTGAACAGGGCCGGGGACCAGCCGCCCCTATCGAAACCGACCAGCACTCGCCGTTCGTCCCCGATCGCTGTGCGCAGTTCGGGCAGGAGGTCGCGCAGTTCCGCGGCTAGGGACGCCCCCGGGGCAGCCATGACAACGAACACTGGGGCGCCGTGGGCGTCGGTTACCCAGGTTTCCTCGGTCGCCGGGACCGGGAACTTGAGCCTCGTTGAGTAGATTTTCCCAACCTTTTTCGTGCCCTGGTAGGCGCGCACATGCCCGTCAACGTAAAGGATCGCAGCTAGGTTCCCACCGTCAGGACCGGTGCCGGCCAGATGGTGTTTAGCCAGGGCAGTGATCAGTTCCCCGGCTTTGCCGGTTTCGGCTAGTTGGCTGATCCGGCGGCGGATGGTTTTTACTTCCGGGGCCCGGTCCAACCCCAGCACCCGACCCAGCTCCACCGGGTCGAAGCGGGTGGCACCCTCGGCCCGAGCCTCCCCAGCCAGTGCCCGCAGCACACTATCAATCAGGATCGTTTCCAGGCCGTAGAAACCATTCGGCAAGGCCCCATACACTTGCCGAGCGCAGGCCAGCAGCCCGGTAGTTTCCAGGGCAGGGAAGGCCAGGAACAATCCGGCATGACGACCATGGGCGGACAGGGAAAACACCGGGGCCGCGCCTTCAAGCAGACCGGCGGCAGCACGCTCGGCAGTCCGGGGCGCCGGCGCTGGCAAGAGCGGCAGCTCAAACTGTTGCGCCGGTGCCGGTTCCAATACTTCGGGGACGCCCTCGGTCGCTGTTGTTTCTGCAGCGACGGTAGTGGCTTGTTCAGCAGCGATTTTCAGGGCCCGGCGGACGCTGAACTCAGAGACGCCGACCGCGTTGCCGACGGCCTGCTGGGACAGGCCACTTCTGCGTAGTTCAACGATCCTGGTGATGACAGTGTCGGTCAGTCGGGAAGCTTTCTTTGGGCCCTTCTTTTCCGGTACCAACGCGACAATGCCGCCCTCGGCCAGCAGTTGCTTCCATAACCAGACCGTTGACGGGGTGACGTCAAAGACGGCGGCGATCTCACCAACCCCGGCGACCTTCATCGCTGCCAGCTTCACCGCTGCCCAGCGGCGTCCGGCTTCATCGCCTGCATCCCAAGAAAAGGCCACCTGGCCGTGGAGGTAAACAGCCCCGCCAGTACCGTCTTTGACCATTGATCCGGCCAGGCCCAGCGGCACAGCATCCAAAGCCATCGCCACAGGAAGAGGAGGTTGAGCAGTCATAACACTCATCATTCCACCCTTCCAAGAGACCCGGTTTCTTGA
>NZ_JAUCEK010000027.1:0-2732 GCF_032458965.1 Arthrobacter sp. lap29 | reverse complement strand
GTGGGGACTAGCCTTCGCCGCCGGCGTTGCCGGTGGTGCCGGCGTTGACGTTGAGCAGGTCGTATTTGGTGGCTGCTTGGCGTGCGGTGTCGGGGCTGATTTTGCCGTCTTTTGCGAGCATTTGCAGTGTGCGTACTACTACTGAGTGTGAGTCGATTTTGAAGTAGCGTCGTGCTGCTGCGCGGGTGTCGGAGAATCCGAATCCGTCGGCGCCGAGGGTCGCGAAGTCGTTGGGCAGGAATTGGCGTACCTGGTCCGGGACGGCTTTCATGAAGTCGGTGACGGCGATGATGGGTCCTTGTGCATCAGCCATTTTAGCGGTGATGTACGGGGTGCGGGGCTCATTTTCGGGGTGGAGGAAGGCTTCTTCTTCGGCTGCGAGGCCATCGCGTCGGAGTTCGGTCCAGGAGGTAACGGACCAAACATCGGCTGCGACGCCCCATTCCTGGGCAAGGATTCTTTGTGCTTCCAACGCCCAGGGAACGGACACGCCGGAGGCCATGATTTGGGCGCGGGGCCCGTCATGTTCGCTCTTGTTCAGGAGGTAGATACCGCGGTTGATGCCCTCGATGTCCATGTTCTCTGGTGCTTTGGGTTGCAGGATCGGCTCGTTATACACGGTGATGTAGTACATGACGTTGGGATCTGTTGAGTCCGGCCCGTACATCCGCTCGAGGCCGGCACGCATGATGACACCGATCTCGTAACCATAGGCGGGGTCGTAGGTGATCACGGCGTCGTTAGTGGAGGCCAGGATGGGGGAGTGCCCATCAGCGTGTTGGAGGCCTTCACCGGTGAGGGTGGTCCGTCCTGCGGTAGCACCAATGATGAAGCCGCGGGTCATTTGGTCTCCGGCAGCCCAGAACTGATCTCCTGTGCGTTGGAAGCCGAACATGGAGTAGAACACGTAGACCGGGATCAACGGTTCACCATGGGTGGCGTACGCGGTACCGGCAGCGGTGAACGCGGCCACGGAACCGGCTTCGTTAATGCCGGCGTGGACGATCTGGCCCGAGATGGATTCCTTGTAGGCCAGAACGAGATCGCGGTCTACGGAGAGGTAGTTTTGCCCGTTCGGGTTGTAGATCTTCGCGGTCGGGAAGAACGCGTCGATGCCGAAGGTGCGGGCCTCGTCCGGGATGATCGGGACAATGCGGGAACCGATGCCTTTATCGCGCATGAGGTCTTTGAGTAAACGCACGAAGGACATGGTGGTCGCGGCGTGTTGTTTCCCGGAGCCGCGGTTAGCGACTTCATAGGTTTTATCCCCGGGCAGTTCCAGTGCGGTGTGGGTAGAGCGGCGTTCGGGGACGAATCCGCCCAGGGCTGCACGGTGTTCCATCATGTACGCGATTTCGGGGGAGTCCGCACCGGGGTGGTAGTACGGGGGGTGGTACGGGTCAGCTTCAAGGACTTCATCACTGATGGGCAGGTGCAGGTGGGTACGGAAGTCCTTCAGATCCTGCAGGGTCAGCTTTTTCATCTGGTGCGTGGCGTTACGGGCCTCGAAGTGGGTCCCGAGGCCGTAACCCTTCACGGTGTGGGCCAGGATCACGGTGGGCTTGCCCTTGAATTCAGTGGCAGCCTTATACGCGGCGTAAACCTTGTGGTAATCGTGGCCGCCACGGCGCAGATTCCAGACCTCGTCATCGCTCAGGTGCGCGGCGAGTTCTTTAGTTTGCGGGGTTTGACCGAAGAAGTGCTCCCGAACGAACCCGCCAGATTCTGCCTTGTACGTTTGGTAATCACCATCAAGGGTGGTGTTCATGACATCAACCAAGGCACCATCAGTATCCCGGGCCAGCAAGTCATCCCATTCACGGCCCCAAAGGACCTTGATAACATTCCAGCCAGCACCACGGAAGAACGCTTCGAGTTCCTGAACGATCTTCCCGTTGCCACGAACCGGACCATCTAGACGCTGAAGGTTGCAGTTAATGACGAAGTTCAGATTATCGAGCTTGTCATTAGCGGCCAGTTGCAGCAGGCCACGGGACTCAGGCTCATCCATTTCACCATCACCTAAGAACGCCCACACCTGCTGCTCAGAGGTGTCCTTGATGCCACGGTTATGCAAATACCGGTTGGACTGTGCCTGATAGATCGCGTGCATCGGGCCAATACCCATCGACACGGTCGGGAATTCCCAAAACTCCGGCATTAAACGCGGGTGCGGGTACGAGGACAAGGCATGGCCCTCTTTGGACTTTTCCTGACGGAAACCATCCATGTCTTCCTCGGAAAGACGGCCCTCTAAGAACGCCCGGGCATACATACCAGGAGAGGCGTGTCCCTGGAAGAAAATCTGATCTCCACCACCGGGATGATCCTTACCACGGAAGAAGTGGTTAAAACCGACCTCGTACAACGTGGCAGCACCGGCATACGTGGAAATATGGCCACCCACACCAATATCAGGAGACTGCGCACGGTGGACCATAATCGCAGCATTCCACCGCAACCACGCACGGTACTTCCGCTCGATCTTCTCATTACCCGGAAAAACCGGTTCCTGATCAGCAGGAATCGTATTCACGTAATCAGTCGTCGTCACCATCGGCACGCCAACACTCTGCGCACCAGCACGCTGAAGCAAGCTACGCATAATGTACTGGGCACGCTCCGTGCCACGATCCTGAATCAACGCATCCAAAGACTCAAGCCACTCGGCAGTCTCCTCCGGATCACGATCAGGTAGCTGGTTAGTCAACCCGCTAAGGATATGGGAGTTC
>NZ_JAUCEK010000026.1:0-2758 GCF_032458965.1 Arthrobacter sp. lap29 | reverse complement strand
TTTTCAGAACCACCGGGCTATCAACACCAACAACAATAACCACCACCACTCGAGCCGCCCCACACCAGGGCGGCTCCCCGCATTTAACGGGCTTCCCTTGGTTCCCACCACCATGCACCTTGTCCACCGCCGACTTTTGATGTTTGCTCGATGGCAGCACCACAGATGCGATGGTTGGAATGTCAATCCGATGTGAACCTGGGTCGCCTTGAGGTGGCAGTCGCATCGGAGACCACCTGCTCGTAGCCGTGGGGAGGAGATGTCTCGGGCTACTGTCTTCAACGTTGGCAGTACCGGACGGGTCGCCTTCCAATTCCTCTGCTTCAGGGTCTTCACTAATTAGTTGTGTTGCCCCTAGGCTCGCCTTTACCGGCGCACCGCCGGGGTCCCAAATGGGAAATTTGACAGCGATTTTTTCTGTCTTGTCACGTTCAATTACGCCCCCAAAATGTGTCCCCTCACAGTTTAGAAACGGAACATGGCGCGGCGGGTTAGTCCGGTGGAAAAAAGGAACATACCAAGTTTGGAATCGAAGGCAGCCCTCGTGATTGGTGTGGTTTCTACGGCGGCGCTGTCAACTAGGGCTGGGGTTGGATAGAACATGGATCAAGCACAACATCTGGAGTGTGGAAGCGATGAGCCCGGTGATGCTTTTGCCCAACATAACGCCTCAGGGACTGCAGTACTTACTCAAGGCCTACGGGGGTGAATGCCAGTGCAGTGCGTCTACCTGCGCGCCCACTGACCAGCGAGAGGTGCTTGGTGTGTAAGGACACGCAGTCGCACACCAATTGCTACAGGTGACCGGTCGGTGGCAAGATGGGCCAGCTCACCATGTACTGCTATCAAAGCGGCGAGTCCCTCAGCCCCAACTGGGTGAAATATTCAATCACCAGCCCCGGTGTAAACAACCCGTATCTGCCATCTTCGCCATACATCATTGATGCAGTCGACCGCTACTGGGCTGAAGACGTGCAGATCCTTGGCGCATGGCAGGACTGGTCGGATGCAGTTTGCGTGGTGTACCGCCGAACCGTCGACCCCATGATGACTCTTGGGTGCAGGCTCGAGTTTCATACAAACTCAGCAGACGGCACCATTGAGGGCTTCGCCCGTGACGTGGCGGTCAACCTCGCCGAGCCTATCGGTACCCAGATAGCAAGGAGTCGTCGAGACCAGCACGGCATCGTTTGGGTGGCCGTCCCAGAGGGCCGCCACACGTCCGAGTCGCCCATCAAGGTCCTACAAAAGATTGCTGACAGGTAGCGCCTTCCTTCGCTTTCAACTAGCTATCTATTAGCTCCGGACAGGGCCACGCCGACGGTGGGTTGTTGGTTTTTCGTGTTGGCGAGGCGGTAGGAGTCTGTCCCTGTTTCAATGATGGTGCCTTTGAACGTGAGCCGGTCCACGATGGCGGCGCAGAGACTCGGGTCGGTGAACGTTTTCGTCCATCCTGAGAGCGATTCGTTGGTGGCGATCGCAACCGATGCTTCTACTTCCCGTTCAGTGAGGCCCGGAAAGAGGAGTTAGGATACTCGTTTATCTAGTTCCATGAGCCCAGCTCATCGATGCAGAGCAAATCCGCCTTTCCGTATCTGGCGATGGTCTTCGCTAGGACCTTCGCGTCTTGGCCTCTACGAGCTCGTTCACGAGCCGGGTGGCGAGGGATTTGATCGCGGTGTTTTGATGTTTGGATTCGCCACGTAATCGAAGCCGATCAACCATTTAGTGCCAGGAAAGTTCGCTGTTCTGACTCGGCGGACGGATGCGCGCCGGTCACGGCGTTGCCGAAGCGTTTTAGAAGCAGCAACTGGGGCCGTGGGACTCATGAAATCTAGTCCTTAGGTGATGGGGGCGGTTGGGGACGGAGCCATCAGTAGTTCGTCATAGCCGGCTACTAATGGCAACGGGCGCCTATCTGGTGGCAAGCCAGCGATGACTACTGCCGGATCTGCCAGCCGGCGTTGGGAGAGACTGAGAACCCGGTGCTCAAGGGCTGCAACTTTTACACCGGGGCTGATCCGTAGAATCTGACGGTAAACAACGAGTTGCACTCACTGGCCACCCCTTGCCACGGTCAGTGGGTGGGCGGCGAGGGTTGGTGGCCCCACCAACACGCCCTAGTTATCCGTGGGGGAATCCGCAGCTGGTCATTGGCCAGATCGTATAGACGAGGCTTTCGATAGCAGGCTTGGGACGATCCGGTTGCAGGTGTGCGGGGATCAGGTAGTGCCTTTGGTTTCGCCTACTGAGAATGGCATTCACGTGTGGCTGTCCATGGATACTTGTGACCCAGGACAGCTTTCCTACTGGAACTCATCGGTATCTTGCCCGTGAGAATCTACGCCTCCGGAGGGCGGCGCCAAGATGCTTGCCACGGCAACCAGGGACAGGACACACCACCGTGGCTGTGCCTGCCAAACCAGTAGGGACAAACGTCAGGCTGGCTAAGACGTTTGCAGAGAAGAAATGAAGCAACTCAGCTAAAGCACTGGGACCGTATGACCACAAGTCCCTTCACGAGGATCCCGCTCCAGAAATGATCCCTAACACCTGAAGCAGAAGCAACTGCATGGCTGATTGGGGCGCTGATCCCTGGGCTGGTACCACGCCGGCAACTAATCACAGCGGTACCGCATTGTGGTTGAACTGCGGCTCCCGCGAGTCTTCTTGGCCCTGGCATCCTTGGCATTGCTTGTGGCAGTGCGGCGGGACGGCACCGTGGGTAGGCTTTGCCGATTTTGGGGTACTGATTGCC
>NZ_JAUCEK010000025.1:0-3220 GCF_032458965.1 Arthrobacter sp. lap29 | reverse complement strand
CCTTCTGGCCCGGTACTCCTAAAGGTGTCGTCAGGGGCAATCTAAGGGTTAGGGCGTATGTATTGGTAGATGGTTTGGCGACTGACTCCGAATTCTCGGGCAAGGTCGGCCTTCGCTTCGCCAGCAGCAGCGCGCCGAATGAGTGCGGCCGCCTGCTCGGCATTGAGCATTTTTCCTCTGCCTTTGTAGACGCCAGCCTTTTTGGCCAAGGTGATGCCCTCGCGTTGTCGTTCTCGGATGAGTGCTCGTTCGAACTCGGCGAACGCCCCCATCACGGAGAGCAGGAAAGTAGACATCGCGGTGTCGTCTCCGGTGAAGGCCAGATTTTCCTTCACGAACCGAACCTGAACCTTCTTCTCGGTTAGCCGGCGGACGATCGCACGGAGGTCATCGAGGTTCCGGGCCAGACGATCCATCGAATGCACCAGAACAGTGTCGCCATCACGGGCAAAATCAATCAACGCCTCCAGTTGGGGACGGTTCTGGTCTTTCCCGGACGCATGGTCAGTGAATACCCGGTCGAGAGGTTCGCCGTCTAGTTGTCGGATCGTATTTTGATCTAGGGTGCTGACCCGGATGTAACCGAATGATTGACCAGTCATTGTTCCCCTCGAAATAGCGTCAAGGCAACTCTAAGAGCCTGATGCATAAGTGTCAAGATAGGATATTTCGGACCTCAAGTTGACACGTGTTCATTGGGATCGTGTTACTGTGGGTTTACGCTTGGTTGGGGTGTACCCCAACCAGACGGCTCAGGACACATTCGGGAGCGCCGGCTTTACTTCGAAAGACCAAGAAAATCCAACATCCCCACTGACGCGCTTAATGGAAGATTGGATAACCTCCGCGGATCTGCCCTCGGCTTCCTTAACCTCGTCAACGACGTAGCCAGATCACCTGCTTGACTCCGGCGGCTTCAGACCGAAACTACACTCTCAATTCTAAAGAGCCGCATTTATTATAACTACGTTCATATCCTCAACGCTCAGGCTCAGCCTAGATCCTCTTCGGGAGATACCTGGTCCTTGTCGGCAGCGATACGTTCAAAGTTCCTCATATCCCATGTGTCAATGACTCGTTTGTCAAGTTGGGTAATGATGAACTGAGAATGGTATTCGAAATTTCGAACAAGTACTGACATTGCTATGAAAACAAGACCGCCAATGAAGAGGATCATCTTAATGAACGATCCCACGGCAATCAAGATGGAGGCGTCCATGTTTTGGTACGGTCCGATCCAGACAAGTAAGTAATCTAGGAAAATCATGCTAATAATGCCCGTTAAGGTGCAGACTATTCCTACTACTAGCATCTGCCGGGAATGAAGAAGAGGCGGCATCGTATTATCCCTTGTGGCTGCTTCTCCCAGTTCCATTCGGGAATGGCTCACTGGTATCCTGTGCGGCATCATCACGACCGGACGATTCGGGCTTCAAGTGGGGTTCGACGTAATCTCGACCAAACAAGAAAATCGGGTCCGTATTCACAGCGTCTATTATTGGGTCAACGAATCGCCTGTTCTTTTGATTCCATCTAAATCTGACAAAGGGCTTGTAAGACTTGGTTGCAACAACGGCCAAGACTAGCAACAGCAGTAGGAATGTAAACATGTTGGGGTAGATGCCAAATAAGACGATAGCTGACAAACACGCCGGAATAAGTAGTAGGAAAAGCATATTTGACAAGACCTCCAAAACAGATTGGATCAGTGTTAGGAAGTGGGCATTGAACGACAAAATGATTTGATTGAAGCTCCAAAAGTTGAAAGGAAAGCCTCCAGTCTTGCTGGAGCATTGGTATTCAGGTCACGTATTTTGACAAGGTCTTTTTCCGTGATGTTGGTCTCGATGAGACTTTTCATTCCAGGATAGATTTCATCAATATGGTTGATCGAGACGGCGTATGTGTCAGGGGTCGTGGCAGCACTTACTATGCTGGTCGATGCATAGATTGTACATTCCGAGACAGCAATTTCAGGCGGTGTTTGAGCTACGGGAGTCGGAATTTCTGTCGTTGGTCCTATATGACTATATGAATCAAAGATTCTTGTTAGCTCGTCCGGTTTACCAATAGCAATCCACGTGTCCGAATACATGAGTTGGTTCTCCGCTGAAAGACCTGGTCCCCATTCGTCCAATATCTTGTAAGGAGTTCCTGGCGTTGCATAGATACGAACTATTAATGATGATATGTCCGGGACAACACATTCAGCCCCAGACATATCATCGAAAGATTGGATGTCATTTTCTAAGATGTCGATATACTCACAATTCATTTTCTCCATGGCTTTTGTAACCACATCGAGTGTCGGAGCCTTTGAAGCGGCTCCTCGAGTTGGATTCGCGTCCTCCACCGACGTAGTACATCCGGTGAGCCCCAGAGCAACTATCAATGCGATTAGCCTAAAATTCCTCAGAATCTGAACCATCCTCGGACTCCGTTATTCCACCCTGCTATTTCCATCGAAGGTAGGCCGGCATGACGCCACCGTAGGCCTTGAACTGCATCTTCGCCACGGTGGCTACGTTGCCGATGGGCACTGACGCAGTGTGCCCTCTACCGCACCCTGTGTCCCACCAGTTGGCTTTGTAATACGTCCCCACGCGGATGTAACCCCGAGCTACTGTGCAAGCATTACTTGATCTATACGGGGTGATGTCTACTATCCAGGAATAGAGCCAAGTGGCTGAGGTATTGAACCCGATAATTCCGCAACCATCCACAGATACGTGCCACTGTCCATCAGGAAGGGCTACTCCATTCCTGTAGGCACAACCGGCTGCGAGTGACTCCACTTCTGCGCCGGATACAAGTTTCGTCGCGGGGCCTTGGGTTGATTTCCGGTTGGTGACGGCTGCTTCAACCTGTTTCTTCCCCTCGATAGTGCTCAGAACTTCACCTTCTGACCCGACGACATAGGCAGGCTGGTTAGGATCAAGCTGACTCTCGGGAACTGATTTGATGGTGGCGTCGGTGGCCATTGATGGAGATTCGGCCGGTCCTGATGGCGAATTGTCACTGGCCATTGCTGTTCCGGAAGTGGATAACAACCCCAAGACCAGTAGTGCCGAAACCAACGTCATTCTTTGAAGTTTCATGCTTCCCCCGTTGCTGTTTGCTCCCTGAAGACCTCGTTGTCTCGCCTTATATTGTTAGCTACAGCACAACTTATAGTCTACTTAGGAGTAGGTTACGACACCGCGCCGCATGCCACAAGGGG
>NZ_JAUCEK010000024.1:0-3509 GCF_032458965.1 Arthrobacter sp. lap29 | reverse complement strand
GGGGTGGACGATAGAATCGCGAGGTATAGAATCAGTGCGCTTTTCACGTCCTGAGTTGCCAGTTTGGATTTTGCCCCAACTTGGCAACTCGGGAAACCCAAAGGGGTACCGGGCCAACATGGTCCGAATACTACTGATCCCCTGAAAGGCGAGTGCCCCGGGGATAGTGGTCGCGATCCGGAGCACGCGTTCAACGTAGTCCACGGCGATGTCCTGGCGTCAGCCAACAAGGGACCGTACTGAGAATGTATGACCCCTGAAGAGTGGATCGTTCAGCACGATGAATCTGCTCACAACACTGTTCTTGGTGTGTTCGCTACTCAAGACGAAGCGCAATCATTTGCTGAGGCAGTTGGTGGGCGCTTTACTAACGGGGTGATCTTTTCTTCCTACCCGGTTGGCTACCGATATGACGAGGGTCCTGGATATGTGGGCCTTGTCCCAAACTCGACCGGTACGGCGTAGCCAATTTTTTCTTCGGGCTTGTTAGAAAAGTATCCATCCATGCGTGACCGCATCAATGCCCTCTTTCCGCCGGTTTCGCACCCACCTGGCCCAGGTCTAGGTGGGTGGTCATGTCGAGGGTGAAACGCCCGTAGGGGTTGATATGGGTCCAGAACAACGGAGTGAGGCCCCTGCGGTCTTCTGGCTCGAGCATTTCGTTAAACTCTGGAACCTCGAGCACGGTTTGCAGCATCAACGTGTTGACCAAGACCAGCGACGATTGCAGTAGATGCAGGGCGAGCATGGAGACTTCGGTCGTTTCCCGGTCAGGACCTGTGAGGTCACGGTTTTTGCCGTAGAAGACAACGTCGTTGCCGCTATTCCAATTCTCCACGACTTGCAGCCCTGAATTGATTTCACGTCGGAGGTCTTCATTGGCGAGGTAGTCGGCGGCAAAGATTGTCCGCACCGCCCTGCCAAGTTCCTCCAAGGCCTGGTAGGTAGGGTGCTTCGGCCCTCCCCTGGTGAAGCGCCGTAGGATGGTTTCCGATTCGGCGGTACCAAGTTTGAGGGCGGTGGCGTATTTGATCATCTGATCGTATTGTTGGGCGATGATCTCCCAATTGATCGGACGAGAGATCACGTCATTGATCTCCGCGTAGCTTTCTTCATTGCTGACACGGTAGAGACGGATGGAACCGATGTTCTTCAACCTCGGCAGCAACTTGAAGCCAAGGAGTTCGGTGAACGCAAATCCCACAATCGAGGCCCCGTGGGTATCGACGTAGTTCGCTTCAATCTCCGCCTCGGTGTCATGGCGCAGGACTCCTTCGATCATCGCAGCTACCTCGGACGAGGAACAATTCTTCAACTGCGAGTAGATGCAGGTTGATTTCTTCTCCACGTGCCAGTAGATCATCACGCCGGGCCCGCCGTAGCGATTGTGCCATTCGGTCATCAGGTTCGATTCCCAAGATCCAAACTTCTTTGAATCAGACGCGCACGCGTTCCCCTCACCCCACCATGCCGGGTTCCTGGCTTCGAACGTAGCGTTGACAACTTTAATGATTGCCTGGCGCAGATTGTCTTTGGTGATGAAGGTCCGGCGAACATGGCGCAGCTCCCGCTCGCTCTCTCCATGGCCACCAGCATCGGTCACTGCTTTGATACCCATGTTCGTACCTAGCCCGAAAAGGCAGAGCAACAACCGCCGGCGCAGGGTGTCCCGGTCAAGGACCGCGCGGGAGGCGACCGAGGCGAATTCATCGGTGAACCCAGTCAGAAAGTCAGCTTCCTTGAGGACTTCAAGTAAGTCCCCGGGGTGCCCCACCTTGCCAGGACCTCGGCCTTGAGTTTGCCCAGATTTGCCGGCTCCTCGAGTTTCTCCAGCTTGGGTACCTTGATCCACGGCGCCCCACGTCGTCTGGTGATCTTCACGCCACCGGTCGTATCTGCCAGTAAACCGTTATCCAGCTGTTCCAATGACCTGGTCATTCTCAACTTCAGATCAAAAATGAACCTGGCAGGGTCCAACGGCTTCCGTAAGGCCTCATAGTGGAGCTCCCGTGAAGCGTCGAAATCTTGGGGAAGGTCATCTTCGGGATCCCGCCACTTTCCAGCACCATCAACGAAAACCTCGCGACGGCGCAATGCCTCCCGCAAAGACACGAGGAGGCAAAGCTCGTAAGGGATCCGTTCAATCCGGCCCTTCTCATCCCGAATAGCACCCTCCCAGGACTTGGGCACGACCCCTGCAACCGGAACCTCCTCGAAGGCGGCAAAAAACTGGGTCTTACTTCCATCTTCCGCGTACTTTTTCAGTAATACGATAGCGTCCATAATGGGACGAAATGCCGTGTTGTGGCACCGAAACCGCAACACGGACAGCAGCGCCGGCAGCATGCGCCGGTAGTGATTCGAATACGACCCCCTCAACACCGTCCGTACCTTGCCCTGGAACACTGTCTCGTTAGCTTTTGCTTCCTGGACCAGCTGCCGCAGGGTTTTCTCACTCACCACCGGGAACACGGCATTGCGAACCGTCTCATCCGGGCGAGCGACTGCCGTTTCTGCCAGTTTGAACAGCAACGCCGTCTTCCCGCGAACCCTTTGTAGGTCCTCGGTCAGTTCCTTCTCAACCTTCCTGACCGCACTGGTATTGATCTTCAACACCAAGACCAGCAACAGATCCACCAGACTGTCAGCGATCTCAGCCGTACGCTGCTGACACAACGCAGCCAACAACGTCAACCTCACCGGCTGAGGAGTGTCCCAGAAATCCGATGGATACATCCGCGCCGCTCTGGCCCGCAACGCGCTCACTACCTTCTCCGACACACCTGCAAACAAACCAGCTGGCAGAGCAAGGGCTTGGGCCGCTGAAAGCTTCTCCACCTCAGACAACAATGATTCCAACCCAGCCGGGCCCGGATCAGCCTTCAAAACTGCCAACAAGGAACCTGCTGAACCGTCAACTACGAGTGCTTCCAATCCAGCCGCACCAGCAGACCCAAGATTGCTGACGACATCAGCACATAGGCGCTGCTCAAACAACGCCCGGGCAGCACCAACAATCCTGCCAGCACGCCCAGGCGGCTCAATCTTCTCCTGACGACACCGGGACAGCAAAGCCTCAAGAAGCGCAGCCTCCCGAATCCCCGACGGGCATACCCGCTCAGCCAACCACCCCGCCAACCGGGCCTCATCAGCCGAGGTGAACTCCCGAAATCCAAAATGAGACCTGATCTCGGCGCGATGGTATTTGATCGAGCGGCCACCCCAATACGGACCCAGCTCAATATCTGGCACAGAAGTCTGCGCCGCAATGTAGTCCAACGCTCCCAGCGGAAGCTCAGAAGGACCGATTGGAAATCTGGCATGGTGCTGAAAGAACTTCAAAAGGACAGCAAACCCTGCCCGAGTCGCTCCTGACTTCTTCGCCATCAATGCCACGTCGTCATCGACTAAAGTCCACGAATCAAGAAGTTCACTCGTCAGTTCCAGGCCCATACCAGAACCTAACCACATCTAGATTGCCCCTGGCGACACCTTTAGGAGTACCGGGC
>NZ_JAUCEK010000023.1:0-3656 GCF_032458965.1 Arthrobacter sp. lap29 | reverse complement strand
GGATTCAGCACTTCATTGTCGAGTCAAACGAATTCGGGGCTGTCCCATTTCTGGATCTAGGGCAGTTCGGCATTGACACCATCTCGTTGGGGGAGTGCACTAGGCACATGGCATCCCGACGGGTTGAGGCGAGCATCCGGATCACTGGCGGATTGCTGGTCATTGTTCTTGCCGTCACCTCGCTGATTATGATTTGGAGCCAGTCGCCGAAGGCATTTACTGGTATAGCGATCAGTCTGGCCGCTGGCATTGTCATATCTTCGGGTGCCATTATTGTGGTGGGCAGGACGCGGGCCGGGCGTATAGTCTTGACCCGGCACAGGTGGAAGTATGGACTGCTCATTGGCGTCATCGTGGTCTACACCGTCATGACTGTCGTCCTCAATCGTCCAGTTGGCAACCCGGGGCTGGCAATCTTCCCGATTGTTTTGGGCTTATTTGTGGCCCAGTTGTTCGAGTCGGAAGCGGTGGCAGCCTCCAAGGCGGCACTGATCATACTGACCGACCGCAATGTCCGGAGCTGGACACGCATCGTCCGTGTGATGGCTGTTGCGGGTGTGGTTCTTTGCTCCATCAGCGTAGTCGCTGCAGTCGTCGGCAACTTTGTTCTTGTTTCCCTTGTTTTACCCGTGGCGATAATTTCCCTGTTATTGGCAGGGGCGATCTGGGTATGGCTCAGGTCCGTCAGGCGTCAAGCCAAAGCCAACCGGTAACCGGGCCGTTTGGACCAGTATCCAGGTCGACAGGCAGCGTCACATCCGGTTTTTCGGACTCGCATTCCCTTGACTCAGAACAACAGTGGCCCACTCAGTACTGACGGCCACGACAAGGCTGGTGTCCGCGCCTAAGCTGCCGCAAGCGGAACCTCCTACGGGACATCAACGACAATCGATGCTGTCTGGCTAGTGTGTGTAGCCACTTACAGCGGCTTAATGACCCCATGATCTGACACTCAGGCCGTCGAAACCTGAAACCGCTGCTTTTATTTGCTTTACGCTTGTCCGTTCCATAGGGCCCTGATGAAGGTGCGAAGTCAGGCGGGGGTCCAAGTTCTAGGGAAAGGGACCAGTCCCGTGAAGAATTAGCCCTGGGTAGGACGTTTTACCCTTTGTCACCTGAAAGGCTAGAAGAATGAACCCTTTTTGCCTGCTGCCCATTTGTGTCGGTATTTTCTGGTTACTGCACGCCTCCCTAAGGATTCTCGGCCGCAAGGAGGCAAAGTACACAGCTTGGCTTCTTTTGGCGGGCCTCCCCGTTATGGCAGTTGCCTTCTTCCTGACGGGAATGGCTGCTGAGGATCCTAACCCAACCAGATCCTCATCAGGGATAGCGGGCGGCGGGTTGGCGGAGGCGATACTCTTTGTTGAGTGTGTCCTCCTGTGGGCCGTTGCGGGCTTCGCCGAGACCATTCTCCTGCTCATCACATCCTCGCGGCGGGATAAATCCACAACCAAAGATGCAGTGACCCTTGACCGTCAGTGACGTTTTCGAGGACATCATCAGACCCGACCAATGACCAGTCGGTCGTTCAACTGGCCCTCGTGGCCCCGGGCTGAGCCTGAGAGTGGCGTGGAGAGCCCTGATAGGCTCTGTACTTCCAAGATCTGAAGGTAACGGTGGGGGAAATGAAGTCGAAGAAAATTATGGCCATGACTGCGGTGGTCGGAGCGATGGTGCTGACAAGCTGCGCGACCCAGGCCAATGTGTCACCTGAAGCTGCAGGTGAAAATATCTCTACACCCATGGGGAACTGCCTCGGGGGATTCGAGACCATCTGGAATTTGACCCCAGTTGACGGCAATGTATCCGAACTTCCTCAGGAGATCGTGACGGTAGTGTCTGAGACAGGGCGGATTTTTGATGCCATGCGCAGGACATCGGACGGGACAGCGGAGGCCGTTGCACCAGAGGACATTAATTACAAGGTCAATGTGGATCCGTCCTGGCCGAAGAACAATGCCATTGTCATTGACACCGCAACCGACAAGGTCCTGGACACCATCAACATTCCCGATGGTAGGACAATATGTGACTAGGCGCTGGAATTGGCCAGAGAATAGAGCAGTCGCCCACAAAAGTTCCAGGGTCGCGCACCCATTCTGAACCGACACCGCAAAACACCTGCTGGCCCGTTGCTTGGACGTTGGCGGTCTTTCTCGCATGGGAGAACCCTCAAAGGTCACCTCGATTGACAGAATCAACCCTGGGTTGGATGAACTATCTTTCCCTTACTGGCAGACTGGGCCGATGATCTCACTCACGATTGTTTTTCTGTCCACCACGACTCCACTCGCAGTGAATGGCGCAGGAGCGATCTGACGTGCGACGAATGCCACTGAGAGGATGGCTTGGACTGTCCTTCCTGTCCTTCATTGCCATCGGTGTTACGTATTTCATCGGGATATTCGCCTCCGGTAAGGACATTGACGAGACATGCGCGAAGGCCGGCCAACTGCTTGACAGAGACTATCGGGCGCAGAACTGGCAAGAACCAGGGCGGCTCTTCCCTCTACATAACAAATGCAACGCCGGTTATGACATGATCCCGGTCTGGATTAATCCTGCTCTGGTGATCTTCGCCGTTCTAACAGCCACATTTATCTGCGCGTTTATCGTCGCGGCAACCAAACGTTTGAAAGCACACCGACGAGAAAGCCAAGTTCACGATAAGGCGTAAATTCACCCGCCGCAGTTTTCTCGGAGCTACTATCGCAGTCTCCGGCGCGATGAAGTTCCCCATGAATTCAGCTCTCGCCATTCCGTAAGCGGTATCTCTTTAAGGCTTGCTGGAGTAAGCCGGTCGATCAGAGGCCGGCCGGATCACCTGAGGCAAAAGTAGTTCTGGGATCTGTTGGGCTGTCCGCTTGGGAACGGGATACGGGACCGCTTACTGAAACTTGGCGCTTATCGGGCCTGAGGTCCTCAGGAACCGAGGTGCTGCACGTTCTGCTACTGGCGATCCCATCCGTTAATGCGCGTTGAGTATGCCCAAAGTTTTGGATATCTAAGTAATTAAAACGCAGCCGGATGGTTATTTGTAGACTTCGCGGCGGTGGGCCACTCGAACCACGGTAACGAGGAGAAGTTTGTCGACAACTTCGTAGAGTATCCGGTAGTCACCAACGCGGATCCGCCAAGCAGTACTTTCGCCGGCCAGCTTTTTACAACCAGCAGGGCGGGGGTCCTGCCCAAGTTCGGCGATGCCGGACAGGATGCGGCGTCGGATTCCGGGGTCAAGCTTTCTGAGTTCTTTCGCGGCCGCGGTGGTGAATTCAATGCGGTAAGAACTCACGCGTCTAGCTCAGCACGCAGTTCACTCAGGCTGACGCGCTCACCGTCATCAGCCAACTTAGCCGCCCGGTATTCAGCGACATCACGGAACATTTCCAGTTGCTCCAGCAGTTCAAAGTCATCGGGGCCAATAAGCACAGCCGCCGGCTTGCCGTTCTTCGTAATCTGCACGCGTTCATGCCCGTAGCTAGCACGGCCCACAGCATCAGCGAGACCATCGCGAAGTGCCCGAATTGTGACGGATGAAGTAATCGTGTTCATGTAACCACAGTAGCACTTGTGTACACATTTGACACGACGATTCTATCACCCAAAGTCGGCTCTATCTCCCCTTGTCTCCGGCAATTCCAGAGGGGAACCATGAG
>NZ_JAUCEK010000022.1:0-3792 GCF_032458965.1 Arthrobacter sp. lap29 | reverse complement strand
CTCTCTGGTGGTGGGGTGTGTGGTGGGGTTGTTGTTTGAGAACTACATAGTGAACGCGAGCATCTTTTATAAGAAAGCAATTTCTTTGAGAATATGATATAAAACCTGGATCTGTTGCTGACCTTTTGGGGTTGGTGGCTAGTTTTCATGGTTTTCTCGATAATCAAGAAGTATAAATCATGGTGCATCCTTTTGAGGGTGTGTTGTGTTTGACCCGCATGTGTGTGGTCAAGTTTTTAAGGGCACACGGTGGATGCCTTGGCATTAGGAGCCGAAGAAGGACGTAGGAATCTGCGATAAGCCTCGGGGAGTTGATAACCAAACTTTGATCCGAGGGTGTCCGAATGGGGGAACCCCGCTACCCGGTGTAAGCCGAGGTGGTGACCTGCACCTGAATATATAGGGTGTGTGGAGGGAACGTGGGGAAGTGAAACATCTCAGTACCCACAGGAAGAGAAAACAATAGTGATTCCGTTAGTAGTGGCGAGCGAACGCGGATCAGGCTAAACCGTGTCATGTGTGATAGCCGGCGGGCGTTGCATGGTGCGGGGTTGTGGGACTTACCGATCTAGTTCTGCCGGACTAGGAAGGGGAATGGTGCATGTATAGGTGAACGGTTTTGAATGGCCGACCGTAGAGGGTGAGAGTCCCGTAACTGAAATGCAGTGCACTCCCTGGTGAGTATCCCAAGTAGCACGGGGCCCGAGAAATCCCGTGTGAATCTGTCAGGACCACCTGATAAGCCTAAATACTACCTAATGACCGATAGCGGACAAGTACCGTGAGGGAAAGGTGAAAAGTACCCCGGGAGGGGAGTGAAATAGTACCTGAAACCGTGTGCTTACAATCCGTCAGAGCAAGCGTGCCCCTTTGGGGGTAGTTGTTCTTGTGATGGCGTGCCTTTTGAAGAATGAGCCTGCGAGTTAGTGTTACGTCGCGAGGTTAACCCGTGTGGGGAAGCCGTAGCGAAAGCGAGTCTGAATAGGGCGAGTTTAGTGGCGTGATCTAGACCCGAAGCGAAGTGATCTACCCATGGCCAGGTTGAAGCGCGTGTAAGAGCGCGTGGAGGACCGAACCCACTTCAGTTGAAAATGGAGGGGATGAGCTGTGGGTAGGGGTGAAAGGCCAATCAAACTTCGTGATAGCTGGTTCTCCCCGAAATGCATTTAGGTGCAGCGTTGCGTGTTTCTTACTGGAGGTAGAGCTACTGGATGGCTAATGGGCCCTACAAGGTTACTGACGTCAGCCAAACTCCGAATGCCGGTAAGTCAGAGCGTAGCAGTGAGACTGTGGGGGATAAGCTTCATAGTCGAGAGGGAAACAGCCCAGACCACCAACTAAGGCCCCTAAGCGTGTGCTAAGTGGGAAAGGATGTGGGATTGCTTAGACAACCAGGAGGTTGGCTTAGAAGCAGCCATCCTTAAAAGAGTGCGTAATAGCTCACTGGTCAAGTGATTCCGCGCCGACAATGTAGCGGGGCTCAAGTACACCGCCGAAGTTGTGGATTTCAAACATTACCCTAACAAGACCTGTTCTTGTTCAGGGGTTTGGAGTGGTAGGGGAGCGTCGTGTAGGCATTGAAGCCGCAGTGTGAACTAGCGGTGGAGCCTACACGAGTGAGAATGCAGGCATGAGTAGCGAAAGACGGGTGAGAAACCCGTCCGCCGAATGATCAAGGGTTCCAGGGTCAAGCTAATCTGCCCTGGGTAAGTCGGGACCTAAGGCGAGGCCGACAGGCGTAGTCGATGGACAACGGGTTGATATTCCCGTACCGGTGAAGAACCGCCAATATTGAACCAGTGATACTAACCACCCAAAACACCACTGCGTGTCCTTCGGGACCAGGGTGTGTGTGGAGCGTGGGACCTGAACTGGGGAGGTAAACGTATTAACAGGTGTGACGCAGGAAGGTAGCCGAGCCGGGCGATGGTAGTCCCGGTCTAAGGACGTAGGAAACACGATAGGCAAATCCGTTGTGTTGTCTTCAATGACGATTCTGAGATCTGATGGGACCCCCTTACGGGGGAATTCGGTGATCCTATGCTGCCTAGAAAAGCATCGACGTGAGGTTCTAACTGCCCGTACCCCAAACCGACACAGGTGATCAGGTAGAGAATACTAAGGCGATCGAGAGAATTATGGTTAAGGAACTCGGCAAAATGCCCCCGTAACTTCGGGAGAAGGGGGGCCTGCCTCGTGAAGGACACTAGCTGTCCGTGAGCGAGTGTGGGCCGCAGAGACCAGGGGGAAGCGACTGTTTACTAAAAACACAGGTCCGTGCGAAGTCGCAAGACGATGTATACGGACTGACTCCTGCCCGGTGCTGGAAGGTTAAGAGGACCGGTTAGCACACTTGTGTGCGAAGCTGAGAATTTAAGCCCCAGTAAACGGCGGTGGTAACTATAACCATCCTAAGGTAGCGAAATTCCTTGTCGGGTAAGTTCCGACCTGCACGAATGGAGTAACGACTTCCCCGCTGTCTCAACCATAAACTCGGCGAAATTGCAGTACGAGTAAAGATGCTCGTTACGCGCAGCAGGACGGAAAGACCCCGAGACCTTTACTATAGTTTGGTATTGGTGTTCGGAGTGGCTTGTGTAGGATAGGTGGGAGACTGTGAAACCGCAACGCTAGTTGTGGTGGAGTCATCGTTGAAATACCACTCTGGTCACTTTGGACATCTAACTTCGGCCCGTAATCCGGGTCAGGGACAGTGCCTGATGGGTAGTTTAACTGGGGCGGTTGCCTCCTAAAAAGTAACGGAGGCGCCCAAAGGTTCCCTCAGCCTGGTTGGCAATCAGGTTTCGAGTGTAAGTGCACAAGGGAGCTTGACTGTGAGAGGGACACCTCGAGCAGGGACGAAAGTCGGGACTAGTGATCCGGCGGCACATTGTGGAATGGCCGTCGCTCAACGGATAAAAGGTACCTCGGGGATAACAGGCTGATCTTGCCCAAGAGTCCATATCGACGGCATGGTTTGGCACCTCGATGTCGGCTCGTCGCATCCTGGGGCTGGAGTAGGTCCCAAGGGTTGGGCTGTTCGCCCATTAAAGCGGTACGCGAGCTGGGTTTAGAACGTCGTGAGACAGTTCGGTCCCTATCCGCTGCGCGCGCAGGAAATTTGAGAAGAGCTGTCCTTAGTACGAGAGGACCGGGACGGACGAACCTCTGGTGTGTCAGTTGTACTGCCAAGTGCATCGCTGATTAGCTACGTTCGGAAGGGATAACCGCTGAAAGCATCTAAGCGGGAAGCCCACTTCAAGATGAGATTTCCATACACAGTTATGTGTGAGAGGCCCCCAGCTAGACCACTGGGTTGATAGGCCGGACGTGGAAGCGAGGACTAAAGACTCGTGAAGCTGACCGGTACTAATAGGCCGATAACTTACACCACACACACTCTTATAAACATAAGATCTGCTCGCGTTCACTATGTGGTTCCCAACCAACAAACCCACCCGGTTTACTGGCATGGAAACCAACCATGATTTTACTAACAAACACGGACCCCGGTCCGTAACCCTTAGTAAAAACATGTACAATAAAATACTGTTGTTCATCACAAGAACACCCAACAAGCCACCCACCCATCACAGGGTCGGGGAACGAGTTACGGTGGTCATAGCGTGGGGGAAACGCCCGGTCCCATTCCGAACCCGGAAGCTAAGACCCACAGCGCCGATGGTACTGCATTCGTGAGGATGTGGGAGAGTAGGACACCGCCGGACAACACCAAAAAGGGTAGAGGCCCCACACCACCAGGTGCGGGGCCTCCCCACCTTTAACACCACC
>NZ_JAUCEK010000021.1:0-6398 GCF_032458965.1 Arthrobacter sp. lap29 | reverse complement strand
GCTTGATGGTTGGATTCCTGCGGCAAATTCCTCTACGAGGGCTGACCCCACCATGGCCCTGGGAAGTCGCGGCTTGCATCTTCTGTCTTTCGGGGATGATTATCGTCACCGCTTTTGTCCCGTCCGAGCTTCGGAATCATGAGCTGACTTCGAAATATCTCTCTGACTGGCGAGTCCGTACATTTTATAATCTTGGCAACTTCTACCTGTTGTTTAGCTATGCGGCATGTGCAGTCCTTGCCGGGAGGCGCATTGGGGGGGCCGGCCTCTGCGGATGGTGTCCTTGACCCTGATCTCAGCTGGCCTAGCAGGTCTCGCGGTCAGCTGCGTCTTCAGGTTCTTGTGGGTTAACCTTCCCGCTCTGCGTGTGCCAGGGCAACCCGTCACCTATGTACACAACTTCATCTTCGGGCAAGCGTCGGCGATCCTGGTCTGTATCGGAGTCGGCTTGCCCTGGCTTGTGAGCATGGTGCAAGTGGTACAGGAGCGCATCGTTTGTTGCGTCCAGCACCGGCAACTCGGCCAGTTGTGGGATGGCTTGATGGGAGTCTACCCGGAGCTAGTGCTCAATGACGGTCGGAAGAATGAGAAACAATGGTGCGCGAATTCCGCAGATCTCTACCGTCGTTATGTGGAATGTCGGGACGGACTGACGCGGCTTGGTCCTTATATCGGCATGCTGGCTGGCGATAAACTCATCGAGGAGTGGAACCCCACGCCACAAGAAGCCGCACGCTTAGTGGAGCGTGCGCTTTTCATCGCTGCGAGCTCCACGGACGAAATCAAACTGCCGAAGGAACCGATATTCGTGTTCGCCCCACAGCCAGACCTGCGCGATGACGACTACGAACCTGACCTGAACGCACTGATCAAGATCTCCCATGAACTCAAACGCGGACCAGCCTCAGGCCCTGATGAGTGCGGAATCCACGCCGAGGCCGAACTCGCCGGCGCGGAATCTTTCAAGCTGAACGTATCCGGCGGGAGTTAGGCCGCTTCTTTTTCGGTGATTTCCTGCGGTTGGTTGATCCAAGCCGGGCCCGCTAGGGCCAAGATCTTTGGGTCGCGGCTGGCAGCGAATCGGGGCGAATGCTTAGCCCTTGCCGCGTCCACTGCAGGGCGGCTGCAAAGTCGTTTAGCTGATAGTGATGCCGGCTAGTTTAAGGGCGCGGTCCGGGTAGTTGCGGGCACCTCGAGTGGCTTTGGCGAGGTTAGTTTCTCCTTGTAGCCGGAGAATTGTGATGGCGATGTTTCTTAGAGATGCCATCACGCGTGGTGCTTCACCGTTGCGTACTTGGCTATGGTCTTCCCGAAAAAGAACGTCCCGGCGGTAGTGGAGCCCGTTTTCGATAGCCCAATGACCACGGATCCACGCCCCTATCTCGGCAGGTTTTCCCTGTGACGGTGTCAGCGACGTGACGATGTACACCGTCTCTGTGTGCCACTTCCGTGTTCCCACTGGCCGTGACTTTCGGGTGATCTGAGCGGCTTGGGCTGCGCGGGGAAAGTTGGTGCCCTCAGCAATACTCACGCACTTCACGGTCCGCTCAATGTCCCGGCCGTTGGCGGTCTCCACGGTCTTGTTCCCTGCCCTGACTCGTTTCCACGGCAGGTCCGCGCATTGCTTGTGCAGACCAGGCTGGTTTCCCTTCACCGTGAGCACATAGAAGGCGCCCCGGCCATGAAGATACTCGGCATGCTTACGCTGGGTATGGAGTGCATCCGCCGATACGACCACACCGGTAAGGTCCGTGATTCCGTCCAATAGTGTTGAAAAATAGGGGATCTCGTTCGATTTCTCGGCCACCGATACCTGCCCCAACACGGCACCGGTTCCATGATCAATAGCCGCCATCAGATGTACCCGCGTACCGCCGCCATTCTTGGCACCACGTACTTCCTTGCCATCGATAGCGACCGCGACCAGGGGCGTTGCCCCCCTGCGCCCATGCCCCGGCCAAGCGGTCCAGCATGTCAGCATCAAGTCGTTCGAATACCCTCCCCAAAGTGGTGGCGTGTGGGGAGCCGATACCCAAGATAGCCAGCTGGTCCCGCGCCGTGTCAGCGGCCCATTCAGCCATCTCCACTAGCGTCGTTGCCCCCGCCAATATTGAACAGACCATGATCACCAGCAAGTGCGGGAAACGGTGCCTGACCCCGCGTTTCTTCCGAGGATCCGGCAATTCACACAGAGCCGCAAGGACCTTACCCGGATCAACCTGAACCGCGCCCAGCGGAGCGAATTCGTCAATGAACAAAGCAAAGTGAGAAGATGACATACGAGAACTCCTGGCAATCCAGCGGCTTAGACACCATCTGGCTTAACAGGAGTTCTCATCTTTAAACAGCCACGGCCCCGTTCGTCTCACATGTTAAGACGCCATCCCCTCATAAAAGACTTTGCAGCCACCCTGCACCCTTTGTGACAGCGGAAGCCCGAGTCGCTCCATGGACCAATTGGTCCAACGTGGATATGTCGACCGCCGCAGGGATGCCCATGATCGGAGGATCGTTCATTTCAGCATTACGAGTTCCGGGCAGTCCCTTGCTCTGAAAATTGCACGCGCCATGACATGGATCGATGACGAACTGCACGACAGCCTGTCAGATGAAGGCATTGAAAATATGACGAATGCTTTGCGTCTGCTTCTAGGAAACAGTTCAGAGTCGGTGCGGCTGAACAATAGGCTGCCCACCGTCTGATCGACATGAGGTCAAATGAGTGATACAACATACATGTTACATCACTCACTTTACCCAACCGAAAGCTCATTCCATGAACCGTTTACCGCAGTTCTCCATTGCACACCCACGAATCATCTTGGGGCTCTGGCTGATCATTATGATGATTTCCGGATTCTTTGCACTCAAACTCGATGGGGCATTGACTGCAGGTGGATTCACCAATCCCCGCGCTGAGGCCATTACAACCCAACAAGTAGTTGAACAGGCCTTTGGAGATGCTCCAAACCAAGTTCTAATCGCGGTTGAAGCCGAAAAATCGATTACAGCTACCGAGATCGAAGGACTGGGTGCGGAACTTACGGCCCTAGGTGCCGATTCAATCCAAACGCCACTGACAAATCCTGCCTGGCAATCAAATGACGGCAAAACCGCAGTACTTGCAGCAGGCTTCCTCGGCGACAATACGGAAATCCAAAATTTGACTCCCGACCTTCAGCAATCGCTGTCCGAATCCACGGAAGCCCGCATCTATGTCACCGGCCAGCCAGCCCTGGACTACAACCTCAACGTCCATTCAAAGGAAGACGCCGTTCGTGCGGAACTGATTGTCTTTCCCCTGCTGATCATAATTCTCTTGATTATTTTCCGGTCTGTTGCAGCCACTGCAGTACCACTCGTCTTGGCGGGCAGTGCGCTGGCTGTAAGTTACGCCCTCGGCTACCTTGTAACCCGGCTTACCGACATCTCTTTGTTGTACACAAACATTGTTTCCATGATTGGCTTGGCAGTCGCCGTGGACTACTCATTGTTTATTATCAAAAGATATCGTGAAGAGCTCTCCCACGGCCACGACATTTCCAGCGCGCTGTCCACGGCATTCAATACAGCGGGCCGTTCGGTGGTCTTCAGCGGCATCGCGGTAGTAGTTGCACTGTCAGCGCTATTTATCCCAAATCTTATGGCCTTCACCAGCATTGCTCTCGGAGGAATCGTCGTCACCCTCTCCGCGCTACTGCTTACGATGACAGTTCTGCCGGCAGGGCTGAAGCTCTTGGACCGCCGCATTGAATGGGGCACATTGAAATTCCTGCCTGCTCCTCGCATCCCATTAAAGACCCGCGGCAAGAAAAACCCCGGAGTAGTCGCTTCAGCGGGTGCTCTCATGATGTTGTTGATGGCCATGCCGATGCTGGGAATATCCCTTCAATCCCCAGTGGCCAGCGCCAGCGTTCTCCCCGCTGATGATTCTGCCCGCATTGGCCTTGAACGTATTGAGCAAAATATTGGTCATGAAGGGCTCTTTCCCATTCAAGTTGTCCTCACAGCATCAAATGATGTTTCACGTATGCAAACACTTCAATCAATTCAACAAGTTACAGATGAGGTGGAGCGCCTTGACCCCTCAGCGATAGTACGCTCGGTGCTGACAAGTGGAATTTCCCAAGCAGAACTGGCGAAGGCACTTGAATCATCAGTGCCCGAACCTTTGGCTTCCCTCTGGTCCAATGCCGACAACTCAAGCGTGACGCGGATTGTGATCGACCCCTCGGCAGGACCAGACACCGTATTCACTCACGAACTCATCAAGGAACTAAGGGCAAGCCTCGCAGGCATCGCTCCCTCAGCAGACATAATTGGCGTAACAGGAGCAACAGCGCAGGGAATCGACTTCGACAACACGCTTGTTAGTTCAATCCCTTGGATCCTGGCGCTGGTTTTCCTGCTTACGTACGCTATGCTGCTGATCGCTTTCAAATCAGCCCTTCTTCCCCTCATAGCATTGGCGTTCAATACGCTCGTCGTTATGGCCAGCGTAGGCCTACTAACTGCATTCGTTGATATTTCGGGTCAGGCGCCCATGAACTCAGTGACACCGATCTTGCTTTTCGCAGTCATGTTTGGGCTGAGCATGGACTATATGGTCATAATAATTTCCCGCATCATTGAGGCATACAAAAACGGGCTCGCGTACAATGATGCCATCGAAGCTGGCACCACCCAGACACGTAGCATGATCAACAGCGCAGCACTCATCATGGTTGCCGTTTTTGTGGCGTTCACATCAGCCCAGATCAGCATCGTTAGGGAGATCGGCATTGGGCTGGCAATTGCAGTGATCCTTGATGCCGTCGTCATCCGGAGCATCATAATGCCGGCAGTTCTTCGACTCATGGGGCCCCGGGCACTTGGCCGGAGGATACAGCGTGAAGGTGAACCTGTTAAAAATTCTGACTCTGATGAAGCTATTGAAATGAATTTAGAGTACGGGAACCTAGTCAAGCAGTGATCACCCCTCACCAAGGAAAATACGTGACATGTTATTATTTTCATTGGATACTAGCCTCAATAGGCTTACATGCCTAATCGTAGAGGAGAGTTGGAATGCGACACGGAAGAGCGAAAATTGACGCACCCGAAACTCTGCTGGCCCCATCTGAACTCAGGTATTTGGTCCTTGCTGCCCAAAGAGAGGGAAGCCGGGCACTTTCGCGTAAACTTAGTGAGTTCAAACTCACTGTCTCTCAATCGGAGATCCTCCTTGTTTTGGATGAATTCGGCCCATTGACTCTGAAAAGTCTTGGTGAACTGATCGTTTGTGAGGCGGGCAGTCCAAGTCGTATCGTCGAGGCCTTGGTGAACCAAGATCTAATTTTACGAACGCCAAATCCAAAGGATCGTCGAGCAGTGCTTTTGGAACTGTCCTCAAAAGGCACATCCCTGCTGCCTCAACTTCGCAAAGTCGAGGAAGAGATTGACACTGAGACAGCTTCATTGTTCTCCCTTGAGGAAACGCAGGCCCTTACGGCCTCACTTCGACGCTTCCTCGGATTCACCGCGAGTGGCCCTGTTTTAGATCGACGGTTTGAGCAAAAAAGGATTCCTATCCAAGCGCCAAACCGCGTGGCATAGGTTCCGCTCAGCGGAGCTCACGCCCACGCGGGTAAAATCTTCGATCCGAGATGATGCGTATCAAAAATCGTAGACAACGAGACTATGTATGAAAGTGAAATATCCGGCGCTAGGTACTTGCGTCGGATATCTCACTTTAAACAAGACACCGCTATATCGGCCACGCAGGAGCCCGTTGATGCTCCACTGTTTCCTCAGCCGACCCGTTCGAACGTTCCAAGGCGCGCACGCCCCAGCTCAACGGTTCCCGGCCCAGGACCTTGACGACCATAGCGGGTGATTTGAACCTGAAGATCTCCAAGCTGCGGAACGTGTCGTTCTTCCCTGCGTTGCTTGAACGGCTCCGCCGCGTTAATCAGGCCCTCTACATGGTTGTGATGGAGGCCTATCTGCACGGAATTTCCACCGCAAGGTCGACAATTTGGTCTGGGCGCTCGGGGCCGATACGGGATTCCCAAGTCCGAGGTCTCCCGGATCTGTCAGGACCTGGACCAGAAGGTCGGTGCTTTCCGTGTCTCTGACCTCGTGGCCATGGACTACCCGTACGTGTTCCTCGATGCGACTCGCTGCAAGGCCAGAGTCGCGCACCGTGTGGTGTCTCAAGCGTTCGTGGTCACTTTTGGTGTGGCTGAGGACGGGCGCCATGAGGTGTTGGGTTTCGATGTTGGCGACAGCGAGAACGAGGAGTTCTAGACCGCGTTCCTGCGTTCCATGAAAACCCGTGGACTGGACGGGGTGAAGCGAGCGATCTCCGATGCCCACATCGGCTTGAAGAAGACTATCGCCACGGTCTTCCAGAGCGT
>NZ_JAUCEK010000020.1:0-9373 GCF_032458965.1 Arthrobacter sp. lap29 | reverse complement strand
CCGCCGGCTCTCATCAATTAAATCGTGATATCAGGAGCCCTGGGTTTATACCCCTAAAAAGGAACGGGAGCAGGGCCAAAACAACCACCTGCGTCCGGTAAGGGGTCTGTCCGGATCGGAGTTCAGAACCGTCCCGCAAGCCGGTCGACCACAGGCCGGCCGGATCACTTGAGGCGACAGTATCTTTGAGATCTGTTGGGCTGACCGCTGGGGAACTCTCTGCGGGACTATTCGGGTGGGGTGTGTGCTGTTGCCTCACTGTCAGGGTGCATCTCGGGGCCTTCGTTGAAGGCATGTCGGTATTGGCTGGGGGTGAGGGATGTGGTCTTCTTGAAGATTTGGCGGAAGTTGGCTCCTGTTCCCAGTCCGACTGAGGCAGCGATTCTGTCGATGGGGGCTGCTGTTGTTTCCAGTAGCTCCTTGGCTCGTTCGACGCGTTGAATTGCCAGCCATTTCATGGGCGTGGTTCCTGCATGGGTGATAAATCGGCGGGAGAGCGTTCTTTCGCTAAGTGCCGCCGCGGCGCAGATGTCAGCGATGGTAACGGCTTCGTGCATGTGTTTTGTTGCCCATTCCATGGCGGCTGCGACGTCGGTTGGCTGGTCCGAGTTGCCATACATGCTCCGGTGTTCAATGAACTGTGACTGGCTGCCTTCGCGGCGAGGCGCGGAAACTATAGATCGGGCTGTCTGGTTTCCCTGGGCGGCTCCCCAGTCGCTCCGAACCAAGTGGAGGCAGAGGTCGATTCCTGCTGCGACACCGGCTGAGGTGAGCACTTGACCATTATCAACGAAGAGAACATTTTCATCCACGGTGACTTGCGGATAGAGACTGGCGAGATCGGCAGTGGAACCCCAATGGGTGGTGGCCGAGAGCCCATCCAGGACTCCTGCCTGGGCCAGTGCAAAGGCGCCCGTACAGATCGAAACCATCCTCGCCCCTCGTTGATGGGCTTCGACCAGTGCAACCAGCACATCGTCCGGGAGCGCATCCCGGGACCTGGTGAATCCGGGAACGATCACCGTGTCTGCTTCACCGAGCAGGTCAAGCCCCCTGTCCGGGAGCACTGAAAACCCGCCCGACGCTGGCACTGGCTTCCCGCCCGGGGAGCATGTTGCTACGTCGTAGAGGCCGGGTGCGCTCCTTCCGAGGATTTGGATGGGAATGCCAAAATCCAGTGCAAGGACCTCCGGCAATGCAAGGACCGCGACCTTGATCCGACCAAGGTCTTTCGCGGGATCAGCAGTACCTTTGATCAGATTGTCTGGATTCTTTTGCATAGTGGTTATCCTGCCACTGGTTGGCTCGTTTGCCCAATGGAATTGTGGATTCATGACCACACCGCGTCCACGCTTTCGTAACCTACTCATCCGCCTCGTCGCCGCCCAGGCCTGCTATTACATGATTGTCAGTATCGAGCTGACCCTTACCGGATTGGTGGGAATGTCTCTGACGCCCATCCCGGCATTGATGACTCTGCCGTTGAGTCTGATTGTTGTGGTCGGAACGGCCTGCTCGTTCCTTGCCGGTCATGCGGCCTCCCGTTTTGGGTACCGGACAGTCATGGTTGTTGGGGCGCTCACGGCAATTATTGGCGGGGTACTTTCGGCGATCGCCGTAGCATCGCACTCCTTCACCCTGTTTTGCGTGGGGGCTGCCTTGACCGGCGGATACAGGGCCGTGGGCGGGTTTCTGCGTTTCGTGGCCTCAGAATATGCTCCGCCAACCAAGCGTGAACGCGCGTTAGCGCTGGTGATGTACGGCGGGATCATTGCAGCGGCACTGGGACCTTTCGCCGCCATCGCCGCCTCACAAGTCGGCGGGCAGCCTTATGTGGGATCCTGCCTGCTAATAGGAGTCCTAGGAGTTCTCGCGCTCATCCTTGCCGCGTCCATGCCACCAGCAACTGGCGCCGTCGTCGAACACAAACAGCCGGCGATCCAGATTCGAGACCGTGTCGCCAGTCCGCAGTTTCAACAGGCAGTTCTTGTCTTGGCCGGTTCCGGACTCGTCATGACGCTCCTCATGGCCGCAGGCCCGCTGGCGAACGACCAGGCAGGCCACGGATCTGCCATGGGAGCAACAATGATCCAATGGCACCTCATAGGGATGTTCGCCCCGTCCGCACTCAGCGCACTATTTCTCAAGAGGTTTGGAATGCTCATGACCAACGCCGCGGGGTGTTTCATTGTGGCCAGTGCGTGCGTCATAGGGGTGATCTCGAGCACTGGATGGGCCATGACGGCGACAATGATGCTTGTTGGGGTCGGCTGGAACGTTCTATTCATTGCCGGATCGGCACTGCTGCTCCAGTCCTATCCCCAAGGGCGGGGAGCGAAACTTCAAGGCTTCACTGACGGAACAACCGCCGCACTCTCAGCAACGGGATCCTTCGCAGCCGCCTGGCTACTTCAAGGCCTGGGCTGGGGCGGCATCAATATCTTGTCCCTCACCACAACCGTGAGCCTCCTGGTACTGGTCGTCTGGTTGACTATCCGAACCGGCAGAAGCAGTTCACCCCGGCCAACGCAATTGTCACCCTTAGTCAATGCCGACAGCTAGGAACCCTAAAACTAATTCCGCCAACAAGCCGCAAGATTCATGACGGTTTGGGCTCCGGTGCCCACCCGCCAGCAGCGACTTCCGATCTCCGCTAGGGGAACGTTGGCTGGGACAGCGAATACCAACCTGCGCCCCATATTCAGTGCCTTGGGCTCACTGGACACACTGCCAGAAATGTCTACGGTGCCCTCAAGCTCGCCTAACTCGGGCCCCCGACCAGAGACTCTGCATCAGCCATGGGGTTACCCTGGCGATTCAAGATTTCGCCGCTGGCTGTAGTGAACTGAACATCAATAAAACTCGCCCCAGTGTTTGGCGGGGCGATTCCTACGACGATTTTCAGATCGCTACGACCCGGTATATCAAATGCAGCTAATGACACGATCGTTTCATCTGTCAGAGTCAAGCTTCCACCCGTGGCGACATCAGGTGCACCAATAATGAAGATAGAATCGCGATCTGTTTCCCCCATATTACAGATTTGTGTGCCGACGGCGGCGAGGACAGAACCGTTACAAAAGCCGTTAAGCTTGCCGGTGACCTTAACCTCGTAATCGCCGTCCACATTCGGTTTTCCAGCGACCCATATAGTGGACTCCGCTGTCGTGCCTACATTATGGAAACCAGTAGCGGTGAGTGTCTCCTCTGAGGATGGGGCACAGCCGACTAGTACAGACGCTAAGATAGCCAGTCCGGCCAATTTGGGTTTCATTCGACGCCTAGCCTCGAACTTTCATGACGTGGGGATTCTGGTGAATCAGGGCTTACCGGCTGCCTGACTCTCCTGATTTTGGCATCTGGGTGTGACATTTTGACCGCTGACCTTGAGGGCGGTTGTCGGTGACGGTTCCACACCGGTCACGGTGGTGCTGGTTCTTGCTTTTCTGGGTGAGTGCTGACGGGCGGCAGGTTGCCGGTTATGGCGGGCTCAGTGCCGCGATCCTTTTCACTCCAGTAAGTAGCAGCCGAGCATCCGGCGCTGAGGAGGCCAGGTGCAGGGTTGTTTGGTGTGCGTGTTTGGCGAGTTTCCCGCCGATTTCAAAGAGCCGGGCACGGAGCTTCTTTGGCTCCCACCGCCGGGCTTTGCTGTCGTTGAAGCCGATCATCTGGGTCCAGGCCATGAGTTCTGTGGCCATCATGACGACATGGCACCAGAGCTCGTTGGCGGTGAAGGACTTGAAGGGAAGGTTCGCGAAACCGCTGTCCTTGGCATTGCGGATCCTGTCCTCACACCGGGCACGGAGCCGGTGGCGGACTTCCTGATCAGCGAGCTGGCCATGTTCCTGGTTCGTTGCAATCGCTGTGTATCGGTGTCCGTCGATGTCGGTGATCCGCAACTGCGCGCCCACGTGCGGGATTTCCTTACGCACGATGACCCTCATCCCGGCAGGCCAGGACTTCAGATCGAGCATGCCGGTGATGTCGGCAACCCAGGCACCGTCTCTTTCAGTCCCGTCACTGTCGTAGGCCCGAGACCAGCCCTTCTTCGGGACCAAAGGCAGCACCTCTGCCACGGCACCGTGGATGGGGAACCCGACGGAGTAGGAGAAGTTGCGGCGCTTATCGGTGAGCCAATCCAGGAACCCGTGGGTGCCACCGGCAGAGTCGGTGCGGATCATGATCTTCCGTCCAGAGCGCCACCCCTTCGGCAACTGCTTGATGGAATCCTTAACGACCTGGATGTGATCAGCGACCGTGTTCGAGCCGGCATTACCGGGCCGCAACAACGTCACCAAGGGCTCACCGGTACCTGCAAGGCCGTGGTCAATGAAGGAACACAGCGGGTGGAAGCCGAAGCCCTTCTTCCACGTCGGCCGGGCATCATCCTTCTCCGAATGCGAATTCACCAAACTAGCGTCAAGGTCGATGACCAGGGGATTCTTCCTACTGACGCCGTGCAAGGGAGAAGCGTCCCCGGCCTTCTCCCACACATGCGCCCTGGATACGGCCCGGGCCTTGTTGATTGCCACCAACGCCTTGGCCGGTTGCACAGTGGCCAAGACCTTAAACAAGCGGCTGATTGTGGGATCCGAGGCGATCCGCCCGTAGACTTCGGGCTGGTTGCGGAGCCGGTCGATATCGGACACAAAGTCTCCGCCCGTGGCCATCGACAACGCCAGATCAGTGAGGATCTTGCCAGGATTGTGTGTGGCGAACGGCTTACGCCACGGCTCCAGCGCTTCCGCCAAGCCGGTGGTCAGTCCGGAAGCCTTCAGCATTTCCGTCAGGACGATCCCGCCGCCCTGGGACACGACACCGTCGCCGGTGGCATCAACTCGAACAGAAGGGTAAAAGCCGGTAATGTTATTCACCTGCAAGGTGCTCCTGAAACCATGTAGAAAATGTTGTGTGGTAACTACATTTTCCCATGTCAGAGGCACCTTTCAGGCTTTAATGACGCCGCGAAGTCATACCGCCATGAAATCTCGAGGCTAGAGCTCATTCGCTTTCCCCTGTTCCTTTCCAATCACCCTAGACTGCCCAACAGTGCTTCAAGGATTTGTACACAATCTCTTGAGGCCTTGTTCCTGCCAGCGCGCTGCAACCTCCTCGATTGCCCTTGGTGACACCTACAGGAAAGCTTGGCCAAAAACGACCGATTTTGGAGGGCTGGCCAGTTCGAGGTGCATGTCATTTTTCGAAGGCGACTGTACTGAGTGTCCGAAGTCCGCTTCTGTACGTCAAAGTTCCCTCAGGGAACCTCCTGCGGGACGTTATTCTTTCGCATGCCTCGCAAAAAGCTATGAATCGCTTCGTGGCATGGTCGTGCTTTCGCGACGCAAAATGTCATCCCCGCTGCATGTAGGAGGATATGAACTGAACCGTCGGTCGGCGGCAAATTAGTCCGATTACGACTGAGCATAGATACCCTCAAATTTACCTTGATAGGGTGTTCTATAGGAGGTGGTTGGAGTGGTGGTAGCTGATTACTCTACAGAGGCAGGACGGGCTAGGACGCTACGGCAGCAGGTTCACCTGAACCAGCTGGACTATCGACGGGAGCTTTCCCGTCTGGCGTCTCTGAGTGGTACGCAACGGGAATGGGCCAAGGCGCTGGGCATTAGCCAGCCCAGCCTGTCCTCTGCACTGAAAACGGCAAGAACGGTGAGTCCAGTCCGGCATGGATTCTTAGGTGCAGACCCCTACGAGGTGTGCCAACGGTACGCGGTGGGGCAGCTGACCCGGGAGCAACTCATTGACGAACTGACACGTTGGGATTACGTGGTTCACGAAAAGCGGGAGCACGATTACTTTGATGATCTGCGGTTCTCCACGGACGGTTCCTTTGACGACGTGGGGCGGGCCCACGACGATCGATTGCTTGGTGACGAGCTCTACGACACCATTCTGGCCGCCGTCGCGGAAAAGTCATCAATGCGCTCGTGATCAAAGCAGCCCGATTACTGGGTGTGGAGGCGTCCAAATAGAGGAATCTTCAACGGGCGAACACCACCGAAGGAAAAGGAAGCGTCGAGGAAGGCGGATCCATGGCTGTCCGGGGTTACAGGCCCGTTACGGAATAGCTTCGTTTGATGCCTGACGTCGCGCGTCCCCACGCGCTGGCCTTGACCCGCGCTTGGTGGGAACGGAAAGCGTCAGCGTCCCGGAAGCGCTCGGCGACATCCCACACTCGTGGATCGTCAGTCTGGTTCACCTCGAAAGAAATGCAGCCAGGTTCAGCGTGAGTCAGTTCGACGTGTCGAGGGAGAAACTCCATGACGACGGCAATCTCTTCGTCGCCGTGGCAGATCAGTTGTCCAGTCAAATCGATGTTCTTCACAACGAGGAGTGTGCCACATGCAAGTATGAAGCCGTAATGAAGGTGGCGTTTCGCAAGACCAACCTCTACCGGGCGAAGCTAGCTCGTCGAGGTTTCAGTCGTTGAATACGTACCAGCAAATATCGTTGCGGCGGGTTTGGTCTTCCAGAACGAGGTCGTAAAGACTGCCGGGAATCTGGCGTCGCTGCCAGTCACGCTCAGTCTGGCCTGCCTGTTGTTCCTTTCCGCGAGGAGCTGTGGACTGAACCGCTTTGATGGCGTAGGCCGCGGCACCGAGGTCGTGCTCAGGAACGTGAGCAACGCAGGCAGCTTGACCCGCTGCGTACGCCGCAAAGCGCGCAGCGCCGCTCAAAGGGCGGGCAGCGCCCATGGCATGCCCGCCGACCGCACGGGTGTGCATCATCTTTGTTTGGCCGCGAGCCCAAGCCCGTGCCGCTTCAATTGCCTCACGAGGTCGGGAGTCTCCTCGATTCGATTCCTCGAACAAAGGCAGCACATGTTCGGCGCAGATGGCCGCCCATACCGCGAGAAGTTTGTGGTCGGTTTCGGTGAGCGTCCCACCACGGCGGATGCTCACGAGACGAGAGTCGCGAACTGCGGGGAGGATCATAGGGCTACTTTACGCCGCCAGTATGTGGCAACCGCCACCCAGTCGGGAGCGTGTGCCGTGCCCGGAAGCCGAACGCTGAGCGGGCACGATAGTGGGCAGGAGCGTGTTTCTTTTTGTCGAAGGTCAGCATGACTGTGCAGTCATTGCAGGAAGAAGGGGTCCTGAGCCGAGGGTGAGCCCTCCTGTGTTGGTTCCCATCCGCGCAGCCGAGCCATGCCGGTGCCGCCTTCGTAGCTGTACTCGACCCAGATCACGACGTAGCGTCCACGACGGTTAGCTTCTGCCCACGCCAGGACATCGTCAATGCTTTTCGCGTTCTCCAGACGGTTCTCGTAGCTGGCGCGGGTTTCGTCCCAGAAGTCCACCCTATAAACGGGACGGGGCTCTTCCTCGCTGACATATCGAGGGTCAACGCCAGTGACCTTCAGGTTTTTCGTGCCCATGAGCACACTCTACGTGCGCGGCTAAGCATTCGTCAGAGGCCCACGAATTTCAATTGAGGAACGCTCTACGGGACAGTGGACGGCATTGATCAGGTGGGTTTGAGCCAAGATTATTCGAGGCAAGAATGGCTTTTGCGTGCGGCCGAGACTTCCTCGTGTCAGACTGGCTCAATGATCCCGCCGGCTGGGTCTTGCTCAGAGAATACATTATCCTTTTGAAAGGCTTGTGGCGTGACGCTATTGAATGACCGTTATGTCCCCATTACCTCCGGTCTTGGCTTCCTCGAGGCGCCTTTAGGTGAGGTTGCGCAGGCCTTAGAACAATGGCGTGTGGCTATCCATGGTTCGGCTAGGCAAGAACGTTTTCCTGGTGGGTTTGAGGATAACGTGCTGAAACTTGAACCTCTGGTTAATGGGTGGACATCCAGAGAGCTGCTGGTGGCCACGAGCAACCCAGAATGGACCGCCTTCCTTAACTGCCACCACCAAGGAAGTTCTCAGAAGGCCGCTGTCAGTTACTTAGCCGAGACTATGGGTTGTCATGGACTATTTGTTAGTTCGGTTCCACCATCAAAAGATGCCTCACGCGGGCCTTGGGGTGCGATTCAGTTCGAGCTATACGGGCCTGTAGGTACTCCCTTGAATTGTGTGCGTGCTATTTCTTTGAGTCAGGATGGGGCGCGCTGGTCCTTCTATGCCGATGACAAGCCGGTCCTAGATTTCGAGGAAGTTGATGCGTATACCAGTAGGAAAATTCGTGACCGGTTCACTCTGGACATGCTCAAACGGTATTGCGCAGCCCTGGGGCTGCATCCCTTTGATCCAGAGTTCTATCCGGGGCCGTCGATTCTGGTCACCAACGCCTCAGAAATGCAAACGCCTGGGACCTCCTTGACCCTCGCAGAGGTAAGAGAACGAATGGACCTCAGCAACTAAGAACAGCGCCATCCCCACACCCCGCAGAGTAGATCGCTCAGACCAGAATGGACCCGGTAAACCGATGAACACTCAACACCCCTTGAGCGATGCGACCACGGACCTCGGTCTGGATACACCCCACATGGTGCTGGGCCCCTCGCGGGAGGAAGTCGCCGTGTGGGGTCCTGATATCACGGGTGAATCAGCCTGGAGTATCCAGAAAACTCTCAACGCCCAAGGTAGTAGTTGGCATGCCTTCGTTATCGGTGGCGATCTTCTAGACGCCGATGACCTCGCCTCTGAATGGGAAGCCCTCTCCGAGGATGATGACTGCTCAGCCCAGGAGCTAGATAGTCTTGGCGAGAATGATGCCAGAGCCGAATTTTCCTTACCCAGCAACGACACACCTGCACAAGCCCTTGTCACCTCTGGACTTGAGCTTCCCGATGAGAGCCCGATCCCTGATGTTGGTGGGACGCTGATCGCCATGCGATTGGCGTATCCAGGTGATGTTATTGCCCATCTTGAATGGGAAGGTGCCGATAACTGGGGAAGCAGGACAGCCCTGAGCGTTATCTTGCGCCGTTGGTACCTCGAAGCGGGGGCAGTTCCTTTACATCTCTCCGATACCGACGATGCAACCATGACCCTAGCCATCGCAGACCTACCTAAGATGATCGACGATGTTCAGGGGGCCTGTGATGAGTTCACCGTGCTCTCAACAACACCCTCAGGAACGACCATCGCCCAACTCTGGTGGGACTAACACGAGTGAATGTTTGCCAGGCGGCTTTGGTGAATCGTCCACAGTTAGCATCTCAAATCCGACTCAAGGGCTCCGGCCTTCTGCCCACCATCTGCCATATTCCCCGGTGGGTATCTACTGGACAGTGGATTTGATGTCGCCTTTCACCTCCATTGGCGGCTAAACCGCAGCCTCAAATGACGTTCCTAGCTGTCTTTTTTCCGAGCCCTGCACCGGAACATTGCACGGCAGCTCAAGAGCGCCGACACCTTCCGGAGGATGGGGCTGGCATACCGAACTCCGCAGGGGGAACG
>NZ_JAUCEK010000019.1:0-11652 GCF_032458965.1 Arthrobacter sp. lap29 | reverse complement strand
TGATTCAGCACTCTTGGTAGAGTCAAGCAAATCCGGGGCAGTCCCGTTCAATCACCAGATGGCAATTCCTCAGTCGTTATAGTGCCTCCATACGGCCACTGAACCCATTGATCGAATCTTCCTGTGCGGAACATTCTGCTGGCCGTCATTTCACACTCTTGGAAGTCTCTGCCGCTGGCATCGAGCTTGGTCCACAACTCTTTCATGCCAACTACTCGTTCGATTTTTCCAGGTTCAATCATGACCTCCCACTCAGCCTTAGCTTTTGTGAAGAAGAAGAACCTGGACTCGTGTTCTTTTACCCGCCTGAAATAGCCGTAGCCATCAAACTTGTCTGACATGCAACGCCCCCTCATAGGTCCCAACGACATTTTGTCTGTGCTGGCTGGCTTGGTACAGGACCGGCACAGGCCTAGTTCGATAGAACTTCAGTGATGAACCATTGTTTCACTCGGTTGCTGGGTTGCCTGCCTCTGTGGAAAAGAATACCCCTGCGCCAGGGAAGCGCAGAAGGATTCGTTCGTTGTTTGGGCATCCAGTTGTGTTGGACCGGTACTGAATTCAGCACGAATTGGCGGCACCGCAGAAAACGGAAAAACTTACCCCAAGGGTGAGTTAAGGCAGGTCGTCACTGGAATACAGTCTTCCAATGGAAGCAACCCAGAGCCCGTCCGTAGGAGGAACGCCTTGTGGGACGCTGAGCAAGCTGCGCTGCAGACTTAGGGCCAGAGGCGTTGCTTTTCCCATGTGTGATCATTGCGGATATAGCGGAGGCGTTGGTGGTTTCGGCTCGGATCGCCCTGCCAGAATTCGACTGAGTTTGGTATGACGGTCCAGACGGACCAGTGCGGAGATACGGTGCCAGCGTCGGTGCTCATGGCCTGAGCGAGGAGTTCGGCTTGGGCGCCGTCATCTGGATAAGCCGCACTCTGCTGACCGGCCAGGGCGATCGCACGGGCATGAGGGTGGCGGGCTAGGAAGTCCTCTGCTGACTCCGCTCCAGGAGCTCGCTGTGCCACTCCTCGTACACGCACCGCACGGGCGAGTGGGCTCCAGTAAAAGGTCAGGGCACAGTTTGGATTAGCCACCAGTTGGCGCCCTTTTGCTGATTCATCGCTCGTGGCGATCTTGAATCCGCAGTCCTCGGTCACGTCTTTGACGATTAATACCCGGGCATCGGGCAGGCCCTGCTCATCGACCGTTGAGAGAGTCGCGGCGTGGGCCTCGGGAACCCCGGTCTCGATGGCATGCTGGAGCCAGCGCACAAACAGCTCATGCGGTTCGTCCGGCGCGGATGCCCAGTCGAAGTCTGGGGCACGGCCGACAATTGACGGAACGGCTCGAAGCTCATCACGAAGTGTCTGCATCGCCCCATTCTCCACAACAGCAAATCGATATGGAAGCCTTGTCCATAGGCGGAACGCTAAACGGGCGCGTGGGAAGCGCAGGCTCAGGACACTCGCATCCGGCAGTTATCGTGGATGCCCGATCGTGGACGTTCAAGGCGGCTAGATTGCATGGCTGACTAGTCTGTGTCACAATCTAGATATGAAAAGTGGAAACTGGCCCTCAGGGTGGCTACGTGGCGTGATTGAACTCGCGGTCTTATCCATCGCTTCCGAGGGGGAAACATACGGATACGTTGTCGGAACCCGTTTGGCCGAGGCTGGGCTCGGCACAATCAAGGGCGGCACCCTCTACCCGATCCTTAACCGCCTTGAGGAGAGCGGTGCACTCACCGCCGAGTGGCGACAAGGGGATGGCGGTCCGGGGCGAAAGTTTTACCAGGTGACCGACGACGGCCTTGCCCGCCTCTCCCATGAACGCCAACAGTGGTTAGTGTTCTCCAGCCGAGCAGCCTCAATCATTGACCCCGAAGGGCGCACCAAATGACGCACGAAACAGTTGAAAAATACACCGCCGCACTCGTCAAGGAGCTCAGGGAGAAAGAAGTTGCTGGCCGGGTTATTGGGGACGCGGTCGCTCAGGTTGAGAGTCATATTGCTGAAGGTGGCGAAGACCCGACGGAGGTGTTCGGAACGCCACGGGAGTTCGCCAAGCAGCTCGCGCGTGGACGCAAGAAATCTATCGGCTGGCCGCTTTACGTCGCCAGCGCCATTCTTACCCTCGGCGGAGCGCTGCTTCTCCTGAAGGGGATCTTCGGAGTAATCCAGAATCAGCCGCTGATCTGGGGGATTCCGCCTCTTGTAGGAATAATTGTCGGCTCGCTCGCGATCGTGGCCTGGATCATCCTGATGGTCGTTGCAATAGACCCAATCAAGGATCCCCGTCGTCGCTGGAACTAGATGTAGGCGGCGTCCCGTAAGCCGGTCCTTCACCGGGCACACCCGCCGCTGACCTGCTGCTTTGCAAATGGTGGCCAATGAAGTGTCCGTATAGGGTGTACGGTGAACTGTCCGGTGCCGGGCCATAAGTGACACAGTATTCGAGACCGATTTCGACTGATGTAGAGGTATCTATCATGCGTGGCTCAATTACCTCACGTCATTCCGAACGTCTTGACGTACGATCTATTACGATTTCTGAGTCGACCCCAAACGAGTGGACCGCGTCGAGTCAACGTGATCGGCCATCGATTTGTATTTGGGCGCGGTGATGTGAGGATTATGGATCGGGTGCACTTCACAGATGCCGCACGGACGTGGTTTGATCTGGCCGCAGGCCTGTCACTGCGCGATCTCGCAGTTGCGGGGGCCTACCGTGTGTGAGCACGGGGAGGAATTTCCAGTGCTTCGGAAGACGATGTGCTGCGTGCCAGAGGTGAACGTCGTTCTCAGTGACGAACATGGCCGGGCAATGCTGTGGCCCGATGGCGCCTACAAGAAATACCGGATTAGTTTGCAATGCGCCGGCGGCCACCACAACAACACGGACCAGTACCAGCGCGATATTCGGCCTGTGGAAACCACAAAGTCCCTTGGTTGGCGGGAAGGGCGGATCTCACGTGAAGATGGATGAGGCGATGAACCTGCCGTTGTGCAGAAAGTTGCAGCCATACTTGGGGCCAGTGGCTGTAAGCCGCCGCCTAACCGCTCTTAGTGATTTTCTCTGGCTGCTCTTATCAGCAGAGTGCGCCGAAGTCTGCTGCCGTACCGGATTTCGGAGCGTGGTTACCTTGCCGGATTGAACCAACCACAATGTCGTGCACTAGGGATGAGCTCAACAGCTCGGCCAGCTTGTTGCGTGCAGCGAGCCTTCCGGGATCGTCCGCGAGGAATGCCCACAGTTGCTGTTCCTGGAAGTCGTCCCTCGCCAGCATTTGTTCAACGGCGGTGGCCTCGGCGGTGCGCCGTTCCGCCCTGAACCAGTGCGGCAATTGCGTGGCTGCCATGTTCAGAATCCCCATTCTGACACTGGCTGGATCGGCGTCATGTGCAGTACCGGCGGCGGAAATACAGCGTGCCGCCAATTCCGAAATGCTTGGTTCCGCCGCCATAAGTTCGTGCGGCATACGCTGTTCTGGCAACCTCCGCATGGTCCTCCTCATGATGGGAAATTCAATATCATCATGCCCCCAATACGGCATGCCGGATATTTTCACTGTAGATGTCTTTAGCCCTATTCGGCACGCCTCGGGCCTGTATTAGCAGCCTTTGTCCCCCAGATGGGTGACACAGTAGAAGTGAAACAGGAGGGGGTGACGCGCGAGCGGTGCCAGTAAGCGGTGCCAGCGAAAGGCGGAGGCTACTTTTCCCCGGCCACGCGCCACAAATGCAATGTCAGGTAGGACTGCCAAGGCTGCAGAGGGGCCGCCATTCGGGCTAGTTCGGCAGCCTTGATGGTGCGGGCTTCTGCCAGTGAGTCGCCTCGCAACAGCCCGTAACCATTGCGGACGGCCGCATCCGTTGGTAAGAAGATGTTGGAATTGCCCAATACACGCATGGCCACATAGCCCACTGTCCAGGGGCCGATACCCGGCAGAGGCAGGAGCTTCTCGTGCAAGGAATCTAGTGTGTCCTGCTCTCCAAATGCGAGAGTGCCATTGGCCAGAAGGGCTGAGACGGTAAGGATTGAGTCAATGCGGCGTTGCGGCCCACGCAGGATTGCCCTTCCGCCAGCAGCAATTTCACCAGGTGCCGCAAACACGTGCGTCATGGTGCCGTGGGGGAGCCGGCTTGGTGTGGCCAGTGGCATGAGCTGATTCAGCGCGGTACGTGCAGCCGCAACAGTGATTTGCTGCCCAACCATGGCCCGGATGAGAATCTCGGCGGAATCCACACAGCCTGGCAGCCTGATACCTGGCACAGCAGCCACCCGTGGAGCCAGTAACGGATCGGCAGAGAGCGCAGCATCGGCCGCAACGGGGTCGTGGTCCAGATTGAACAAGTGCCGCACCGCCAGCAGCAAGTCCGTTGTGGAGCTGGGATCTTCCAGCTCAAAGTCCAGCCATAGTGCGGTCCCGTCCCAGCTGACACGGAACCAGCCGTGGGTGCCGAACATGGGGCCGCGGCCGCCGGTAAGCGCTATGGTGCGTGCATAGCTTGTAGCGTCAGCCTCTTCCACGCCAGTGACGGCGCGGGCAGCCAAAAAACTGAAGATTCCCGGGTCAAAAGGGGGAGTGAACGCTAATTCCAAGGCCATGGAATCATTCTTTCACCCAATTCCCCGACGCTGCTCCGAAGCCTCGCCGCGCAGGCTGCCATCTAGGGCAGCAGCACAATCTTCCCCCGCACTGTCCCTGCTTCCATCAACGCGTGTGCCTGGGCGGCCTCGCGCAACGGCAAGGTTGTGAGCCTGCGGGCGTGTAGCGCCCCAACTGAGAGCAGCTCGTTCACGGTGGCTGCGGCTTCGGCCAGTTCGGCAACTGTGGCATTGCTGATGGCAAAACCGCGGATGCTGCCGTCGCGCATGTACAACTTGCCCACAGGCAGCGGGTTCGTGGCCGCAACTCCGGAGAGCACCACAATGCGCCCCCGTGGCGCCAACACGTCCACGGCAAGCTCCAGCTGATGCCGCCCCGAGGTCTCCACATGTACATCTATGCCACGTCCGCCGGATACCCGTTCCATGGCGGCCCGCAGTTGCTGCCCAAACGTTGGCGAATGGTAGTCCAGCGCAACGCTGGCTCCTTGGCCAAGGCAATGGTCGACGTCGGATGCGCGGCATGAGGCGATGACCACAGCTCCGGCTCGGATGGCTTGGATGAGGGCGCCTTGGCCAACGCCGCCACCAGCCCCACCGATGAACACCACCTCACGCTCGTGCAGCTCGGCGTGTGTGTGCAGGGCCAAATACGCGGTGGCCCCCGAATGCAGCACGGCGGCTGCTGCAATGGGGTCAACTCCGGCAGGCAGGGCATAGAGGCGCTCCACTGGTACAGCGGCGAACTCGGCTGCGGTTCCGGGGCGGCCGGCAAAACCCATGGAGTTGGACCACACGCCATCGCCCGGGGCAAGGCTGGCGTACAGCTCCGCACTACCCGGACCAAACCGTTCAACGGTTCCTACCAAGTCCCGGCCCACCACCTGTGGAAACACCAGTTCAGTGGTGTAGGCGCCGCTGCGCACAAACGTGTCCACGTGGTCTACAGCGGATGCTTCAACACGTACCAATACGGTGCCTGTGGCCAGCTGCGGCACGGCAAGCTGCCCGTAGCTGATGGTTTCGGGACCTCCGCGCGAGGTGAAAAAGGCGGCCTTCATGGATGTGGGCTGGGTTCTGCAAGCGGTTGCGGCTGCATTCTCGGGCGGTGTGGTGTCCATGGCAGGAGTCTAAACCTGTCCTAAAGGCCAGCTTCACCTCGGTGCCCGGCTCCCGGCTTCCTGAACGCCACAGCACCGACCTGACCGGCCCTGCTAAATTGGGAAGATGGCTACGCCACTTAACCTCCATGAGTTACTTCAAAACCGGGCCCCTGATGTGGCGCCATACTTGTTGGGCGCAGTGGTGCGCCATGAGAGTCCGGAGGGTGCCGTTGCCGTGCGCCTGACCGAGGTGGAGGCCTACTTGGGCCCCCGCGATTCCGTCGATCCTGATCCGGGTTCGCACAGCTACGGCGGCATGACCGAGCGCAACTCCACCATGTTCGGCCCGCCAGGGTACCTCTACGTGTATTTCAGCTACGGCATGCACTTTAGCGCCAATCTTGTGTGCCGCCCGGAGGGGTTCTCCTCAGGTTGTCTCCTGCGCGCCGGTGAGATTGTAGAGGGGCTGGAGCTGGCCAGACGCCGGCGCCCCACCGCCAAGAACGACGTCGAGCTGGCGCAGGGTCCTGCGCGGTTGGCTAAAGCCATGGGGTTCTCCCGTGAACACAACGGCATGTTCGCCCTCGGTGGGCAGGTCAGTGTCACCTTGCCAAAGACACCGGCGGCGTCACTGATGACCGGACCACGGGTGGGCATTAGCGGACCGGGGGGCACCAGCGAATATCTTTGGCGGTTCTGGCTGGACGGTGAGCCCACCGTGTCAAAGTTCAGACCGGGAGTGGTGCGTTCTTCGCGTCGTCCCGCGTCAACTGCTCCGACAGCTCAATAAGCTCGGTAACTTCCGGATGTAGATCGGCTGGGGTGAGCCGCTGAACCAGACCGGACCTTGACGCCGGCCATTCGTGTGCCAGCAGCGAGTACACGCAGCAGTCAACACGTGCGCCGTCGTGTCCGTGCCGGTAACTGCGCAACACTCCCTCCAGTGTTGCGCCCAACTTCACGATCGCGGCAGCACTGCGCGTGTTGCGGACGTCGCAGCGCAACGTGACCCGCTGGACGGACAGCTCCTCGAAAGCAAAGCTCAGCAAGGCCAACTTGGAGGATGCATTGACGTTGCGGCCCCAGTAATTGCGGCCAAAAAAAGTCATGCCCAGTTCAATCCGTGATTGCTCCGGCACGTAGTCGTACAGGCTGGTGGTCCCCGCCACTGTGTCCGTCTCTTCATCGATGACGGCAAAAGCAATAACGGACGGATCAGCGATCCGGGCAGCGAAAAGTCGTTCTAGGGCACGCCTTGATGTTGGCCGTTCAGAGGCCATGCCCGCCCACATTTCCACATCGATGTAGGGGAACAGATCTGCCGCGTGAGAACGCCGTAGCGGCACAAGCCGGACACCGTGTCCGGGAAGTGAAATGTTGTGTTGCACGGAGAATATATAAGCACCTTTTTGGGCATCCGAAAAGCCCTTCTCCAAGAGGCTGTACCGTGGAGGGGTGAATGAGACTTTTAGTACCCCAGAAACGCCCGCCTCCAGCACCTGCAATGCCCCGGTTAGTCCGCCTGTTTCCGCGGTTATTGAAGGTTTGTGCGCCACGGTTACCGACTACCCGAAGCCTGGGATTGTTTTCCAAGATTTAACCCCCGTATTTGCCAACGGACCGGCCCTGAAGCAGGTGGTGGATGCCATAGTTTGTGCCTTCGCCGGAAAGTTCGACGCCGTTGCAGGAGTTGAAGCGCGCGGCTTCCTCTTGGCGGCGGCTGCTGCCTACGCTACGGGTACGGGTGTGATCACCATCCGCAAGGCAGGAAAACTGCCCCGTGAGGTACTTTCCGAAAGCTACTCCCTGGAATACGGTGAGGCCACCTTGGAACTGCATCAAGGAGACGTTCCAGCTGGCACGCGCGTGTTAATTCTTGATGATGTGCTTGCCACGGGCGGGACGCTGGGTGCCGCAGCGGCACTCTTGGAACGCACGGGAGCCGTGGTGGCCGGCGTCGGGGTTGTCTTGGAAATAGACGGCCTTCCCGGCCGGGATAATCTAGCCGGCCACGAAGTTCTCTCTCTGCTGCACGTCTAAGCTGCTGCACGTCTAAGCTGCTCCCCGTTTAGGCTGCATTGCCATTTGTTGCGCGGATTTTTTGGGCCCGGAGTGGCCCGGCCAAGAAGCGGGATATAATAGACGGTCCGTCTTTTGGCGGGAAGCCTTACGTATCAGGAGCCTTGCATGTATGACGACGAGTTGGCCCACGAACGCAACTATGTTGACGTCCTTTACGGGCGACTTGATGAACTCCGCGCCGAAAAGGTTGAGCAGTTGGGTGAGGTGCGGCGCGCCAAGTCCATGGGCACGCACCAGAACCGTTCCGAACGCGACGCGTTCGCCACGCTCTACGAGAACCGCCTGGCCCAGCTCAATGCCGTGGATGACAGGCTGGTGTTTGGCCGCCTTGACTTAGACGATGGTCAGGCCCGCTACATTGGCCGCATCGGGCTGCTGTCCGAGGACCTGCGTCAACTTTTGATCGATTGGCGGGCACCGGAGGCTGGCACGTTCTATCAAGCCACGGCCTTTGACCGCATGGGCGTGCGCCGCCGTCGTCATTTGTTGCTCAAGGGCCGCAACGTCAAGGCCATTGAGGACGACGTGCTGGACCACACCATGCTGGTGGATGGCGAGCACGTCCAAGGTGAGGGCGCCTTGTTGGCGGCGCTGAATTCCAAGCGCACCGGACGCATGAATGACATTGTGGGCACCATCCAGGCCGAGCAGGACCGGATTATCCGCTCACCGCTGAGCGGTGCCTTGGTGGTTCAGGGCGGGCCAGGAACCGGAAAAACCGCCGTGGCGCTGCACCGGGCCGCCTACCTGCTGTACACGCACCGCGAACGGCTGCAATCCTCCGGTGTGCTGTTGGTGGGCCCCTCCAACGCGTTCATGAAATACATTGAACGCGTGCTGCCCTCTCTGGGCGAGACCGGCGTGGTCATGGCCAGCGTTGGCAACTTGTTCCCTGGGGTGCAAGCCAAGGCTCCGGAATCTGCACAAACCGCGGAGCTCAAGGGCCGCATAGGAATGGCCAAAATTGTGGCCAATGCCGTGGCCAACCGCCAACGCCTGCCTCAAGGCGATGTTCGGCTCGACGTCGAAGGTACCCGTCTGATCCTTTCCGTCCGCCAGGTGCGCCGCGCCAGGGAGAAGGCCCAGGCCACGGGCTTACCGCACAATGAAGCGCGGGTCACCTTCGTCAAGACTCTGCTGCGCGAACTCACCGAGCAACTACGCGAACACATTGAATCAGCAGGCGCCGGCAATAACGCCGACAGATCCTACCTGGCAGAGGATGTGCGCTCATCACGTGACGTGCGGGTCATGCTCAACTTGTGCTGGATGCCCATGACGGCGCAACAACTCATTGATGAGATGTTCAGCAAGCCGGACATCCTCACAGCCGTGACACCCAACCTCAGCCCAGAGCAGCGCAACCTGCTTGTGCGGGCTCCGGGTTCGCCGTGGAGTGAGTCTGATGTGCCGTTGCTGGATGAAGCAGCCGAACTTCTGGGGGACATGGACGCTACAGGCGGCCGTGCCCAGGCCCATGCCGAATCCCAACGCAAGCGGGACCTGGTCAATGCTGAAAAGGCCATCTCCAACGTGAATCAGCAGCTGGAGGACTCCGGTGTTGACGGCATGTTAACCGCTGAGCAGCTCGCGGACTACAACATTGTGCAAGCGCAGTCCCAGACCAGTGCCGAGCGTGCCCTCACCGACAGGACCTGGGCCTACGGCCATGTGGTGGTGGATGAGGCCCAGGAGCTTTCTCCCATGCAGTGGCGTGTTCTTGTGCGCCGATGCCCCGTTAAATCCTTCACCATTGTGGGCGATATTGCCCAGACCAGTTCCGCATCCGGTGCCACATCCTGGCGGCAGGCGCTGACACCGTTCCTGGGGGAGCGGTGGAACGTGGAGGAGTTGAGCGTCAACTACCGCACGCCTCGGCAGATTGCTGAAGCTGCCGTGCGGATGGCCAATGCTGCCGGACAGTTGGTGTCTGCCCCCAAGGCAGTGCGCGACGGCGAATGGGAACCTGTTGTTGACCAGGTCCAGGCTTCCGGGGTTGTGGCCCAAGTTGTGGCTGTTATGCCTGAGGAAACCGCGGCCGTGGGCGGCGGACTTGTGGCAGTGATTGCCCCGCCATCCATGGTGGCGGAAATCGCTGCGGCGCTGCGGGCCGTGTACGGTTCCCGCATAGGCCACGGTGCAGGCTCGTTGGAGCAGGACATTGTGGTGATTGACCCGCATGAGGCCAAGGGGCTGGAATTTGACGGCGTGATCATTGTGGAGCCAGCAGCACTTCTTGCCGGTGCACAGGGACGTGTGGGGGACCTCTATGTTGCCATGACCAGGCCCACTCGGCGCCTGCGGTTGATTGGCTCGGCCCCCTTGCCCCGAGGCATTGTGGAGTAGCCCCAAAGCTCTGTGGAGTGGCTCGGGGACTCGGCGTGGGCAGCAATGGCGAAGAAACGCCGTCGTGCTGGTAATTTTGTGGTGTGTCTTTGCAAACTGAACTCCGCGTCCCCGAGAATGACTCCAGCTTCGCCAATGTTTGGCAGGAGCTCAAGTGGCGAGGCCTGATCCAGGTCTCCACCGACGAGGCAGCCCTTGAAGAGCTGCTCGCCGGGGATCCCATCACGTACTATTGCGGCTTCGATCCCACCGCCCCCAGCCTGCACTTGGGCAACTTGGTGCAGTTGCTGACCATGCGGCGAATGCAGTTGGCCGGCCACAAACCGCTGGGTCTGGTGGGAGGCTCCACCGGACTGGTGGGGGATCCGCGCCCCACAGCCGAGCGCACCATGAACTCCAAGGAAACCGTGACGGAGTGGGTGGGCTACCTGCAGGGCCAGGTGCAGCGCTTTCTGTCCTTCGAAGGCCAGAGCGCTGCTCGCATGGTCAACAACCTCGACTGGACTGCGCCGATGTCCGTGCTGGACTTCCTGCGCGACGTTGGCAAGTACTTCCGCGTGGGCACCATGATCAAGAAGGACATTGTGGCCTCCCGTCTGAACTCGGATGAGGGCATCAGCTACGCGGAGTTCAGCTACCAGATCTTGCAGGGCATGGACTACTTGGAGCTTTACCGCCAATATGGTTGCGTGCTCCAGCAAGGCGGCTCCGATCAGTGGGGCAACCTGACCAGCGGTACCGATCTGATCCGCAAGGTGGAGGGCGTCTCCGTGCATGCACTGGGCACGCCGCTGATCACCAACTCCGACGGCACCAAGTTCGGCAAGAGCGAGGGCAATGCCATCTGGCTTGACCCAGCCATGTGCAGCCCCTTCGACATGTACCAGTTCTGGCTCAATACCGCCGATGCTGACGTTGTTGACCGCTTGAAGGTATTCACTTTCCTCTCCCGCGAACAAATTGAGGCCATTGCGGTTTCGGTTGCGGAAAAGCCGCAAGCCCGTGAAGGCCAACGAACCCTTGCCTTCCAGGTGACATCTCTGGTGCACGGCGTGGATGCCGCGTTGAAGGTCATCGCGGCCTCGGCAGCGCTGTTCGGCCAGGGTGATCTGGCTGAGCTGGACTTGGGGACACTGGAATCGGCTACCCGTGAGCTGCCGCGTTCCGCTGCGCCGGCAGCCGGCTTGGGCATTGTGGAGCTGTTGGTGGCTTCCGGGTTGTCCAAGACAAATTCCGAAGCCCGCCGCACAGTAGGGGAGGGTGGTGCCTACGTGAACAATGCGAAGGTCACCGATCTGGAGGCCGTACTGGGTGTGGAGCAGGCACTGCACGGCAAGTACCTGTTGGTACGCCGTGGCAAGCGCACCCTAGCCATGGTTGAATTAGCCGCCTAATACACTGGAACGCCCGCATCAGATTCGCGTACCCGTCCCCGATTTGCGTTGGGGGCGGGTATCTGTGTATTGTTTATCGAGTTGTCCTGATGAAGGGCGGCGTGACTAGCGGGAAAATGATTGTT
>NZ_JAUCEK010000018.1:0-14005 GCF_032458965.1 Arthrobacter sp. lap29 | reverse complement strand
GGTCTCACGGCGCACTCTTGAAGGCCACGTTTACAGGACTTTCATCAAGCTGGACATTCAATCGAGGGAGCAACTGGCCTTGTTCATAAACGGCGAAGAATCCGGATCTCAGACTGACTCGTACTACTCATAGTGCACAGCCCTGCGTCCACTGTGAAAAATAGTGTGCAGTGGCCAAGATAGCACCGGTTGGGTCTCCGGTGAGAGTGGGTCTGTTCAAATGGTGTGACTGCCAGCAGTGTTGCCGCCGACTTTCCCTGCAGGGGCACAACTAAGTCACAGGAGAGCACAGGTGCCATCTTTACAGTCCGCACGAATAATCCGCCTAATTGGTGAAGGCATTGAAGACCCGGGAGATTCCCGTGCATGAGGGGTTTTTACCGGCGATCTCACATCTGCAGTCCGGTCCTAAGCAGACAACTGCTTGTGCATGGGCTCTCCAGTTGCGTGCGGCCTGTCCAGAAAATCTAGCTCGGACTAGAGTGGAAGCAAGAGCGCAACTATGCACGCCATTCGGTGCGCAAGCGTTAGTGATTTGGAAGGCAGGGCAGCAAAAATGACAGCACAAGAGGACAGCACAGCACAAGAGGGCAGCCACGGACGCTACGTCCAGGGTGCTTACGGTAAGGCCGGTTCCGAGGAGGGTCACCATGCAGATGACGCCGAGGGCCGTTACGTTGAAGGTGACTACGGAAAGGCTGGCTCGGAAGGCACGGAGGACGAGGCAGAGCGTGGGAGATTCGTTGAAGCTGACTACGGCACGGCCGGAGATGTACCGGGCCGTGCCGTAGGGGACCCCAAGGGCCACTACGTTGAAAGTGACCCAAGGAAAACTACAAAAGATTGAGAACTAGCTGCGCCAGCGAGTTGTCATCATGAAACCGGCCAAGGCAATGCCAAAACCAATGCCAATATTCCAGTTGTGAATGTTGGGGATGGGGAAGCGACCATCAGAGATGTAGTAGGTGATGATCCAAACCAGACCCAGGACCATCAAGGTCACCATGACGGGGACGAACCAAACGGCATTGGGCTGCTGTGTTTTGCTGGAAGGCGTTTGGGCCGGTCCTTTAGTGGGGCGGCGACGCGATTTTGACTCAGGCACAGAAGCTCCTTGACATTGTGGTCGAAGGGAATCGACCACTTCGGTTGTGTGCGGACTGTCCATTGCCTGTGATGTTGCTGGGTAAATTGTTCCTAGGCCGTGAACTGCCGGTATTGTTGACGTAATTCTAGCTGCATTTAACGCAGCTGCAGATTGCATGACATTACCGCTCAACTTCAGTCAGGAGACCCGCGCGTGGTTCGATCGCCTAGCCATGTCGAATCAGCTGTGGGTGTTGAAGAACTCATCACCGGAAATGAAAGGATACGCCGCGGGAAAAAGCGTTCTGCTCGCAAGCAGCGCGCTGAGCGACCCAAGCAGGGCTTTTTCCGTACCTTAATTCAGGTGTTAGGCGAACTTCTTATTACGTGCGGTGTGATATTGCTGCTGTTTGTGGTGTGGGAGTTGTGGTGGACAAACATTGAAGCCAACACGGCCCAGCAACAGGCCGTCTCAGCCTTTGCCCAGGAATTTCAAGGACCAGTGACTCCACCTCCTGCGGATGCGCCCCCCGTTGACTTCGGTCCCCCTAAGGTGATGGCTGCGCCGGACCAGGCAAGCACAGTATTTGGTGTTGTCTATATTCCCCGCTTCGGGAAAACCTATAGCCGGCCCCTAGTAGAAGGCACGGCACCGGCTCAGCTAGATACCCTTGGGCTTGGCCGCTACGACAGTACCTCCATGCCAGGAGCGGTGGGCAACTTTGCGGTGGCAGGACACAGGCAAACGCACGGCGCCGTTTTGGATGCTGTGCACACACTGGTTCCCGGCGACAAGATTTACGTTCAGACTAACGACGGTTACTACACCTACGTGTTCCGGAACAATCAGATCGTCATGCCGAACCGGGCCGACGTGTTGGCCCCGGTCCCCACGCAACTGGATGCCAAGGCCACTGAACGCTTCATGACCATGACCAGCTGTAATCCCCGCTTTGGTGCTGAGGAGCGGATTATCAGTTACTCGGTGTTGGATTCCTGGCAGCCGGCCAGTGCTGGCCCTCCGGCAGAGATTGCCGCCCAAGTCGCAGCGAACAAGAAGGCAGGCTAATCATGTATGGCTGGATTTTTAGAAACCTTCCGGGGCCGCTTTGGTTCCGCATCATCACCACTGTTTTCTTTTTGGCAGCTGCGGTGCTGGTCTTGATGCAGTTTGTGTTCCCCTGGCTTTCCCAGTTTAATCCCTTGAATGACTCAACGATCGGCGGTGGAGTCTGACATGGCAGTGCGGATTCTGGTGATAGATAACTACGACAGCTTCGTCTACACGCTGGTTGGCTACTTGCAGCAGCTGGGCGCTGAAACAACTGTGGTGCGCAACGACGATCTCACCCTGGCTGAGGCCGTGGAGCTTGCCAGCAGCCGCGATGGTGTGTTGGTCTCCCCCGGCCCCGGTACCCCCGCCGAGGCAGGGGTGTGCATTGAACTGATCAAATGGTGTGGCAGCCATGACAAGCCTATGTTGGGCGTCTGCCTGGGACATCAGGCCCTGGCAGAAGCCTATGGGGGCGTTGTCACTCATGCCGAGCAGCTCATGCACGGAAAAACCAGCGAGGTTCATCACCGCGGCAGGAGCGTTTTTGCGGGACTGCCGAGCCCGGTTACAGCCACCCGCTACCACTCGCTTTCTGCCGTTCCGGTCAGTATCCCTGACTTGCTTGAGGTGACGGCTGAAACGGCCGACGGCGTGATCATGGGTTTGGCGCACAAGAACGCACCTTTGTGCGGGGTGCAGTTCCATCCTGAATCCGTCCTCACGGAGGGCGGCTACACCATGCTCGGGAACTGGCTCGAATCCCTCGGACTCGTAGGCGCTGTGGCAACAGCATCTACCCTGAGCCCGCTCATCAATAGCTAGAGGCATACCCCTTGGCATTGTGCCGGAGTGCGCCATAGGGTTGGTGCCTTTTTAGGGCTTCGGGGAAGGCGGTGCTGTTGTTTCCGGGGGTTGCTCCCCGGGAGATGGCTCTTGCGAGGCGTTAGGTTCCTTGGGAGTAGGTTTCTTTGCCAAGGTCACCACAACTGAAGTCCGCTGCGCTACTGAGGTACCGGACTGGATGGACTGGCCCGTGACCATGCCAGGAGTGACTACAGAGTTTTCAGATTCCTCAAAAGTCACTTCCAAATACTCCGAAACCTTTTTGAGCGCCTCAGTTACTGCTTGCTTGACCTTTTTTGGATCCTTCGTCAAGTCAAAGAGGGAGGGCATCAGTACCTGACCGTTGGAGATTTTCAATGCGACTCTGGTACCTACGGGAACGCTCTGCCCCGGCGCTGGATCAGTTGTGACCACAAGGTTGGCGTTGATGGATCCGTCAGTGACTAAATCGCTAGAACTGATAAGCAGGCCCAGATCCAACAATTCCTGGCGTACTTGGGGCTCAGTGAGACCAGAAATATCTTTGGGTATCTGCACTTCTGAGGGACCTTTAGAAACGAAGATCTCCACAGTGGTATTTAATTCCACCAGAGTCCCCGATGGAGGGTCCGTGCGAATAACCTCGCCCTTGGTGACCGAGGAAAATTCCTCTGCGCTGTGCGGGGACATCCCCAGTGCCTCTAGCTTGACTGTAGCCTCGTCCAGCGTCATCCCGCTAAGCGGTGGGATTGACTCTTTAGCCACCGCGGCAGGAACTGCATTGATCATGTTGTAACCCACCATGGCACCTCCACCGAGCATCAATGCCAGGACCACAAAAAGTGTCACCATCCAGGCCCGCCGTCGGCGTTTAACGGACGGGGAAAGGTTATCAGTGTCCTCGGGGACACCGCCGTTGGTTGTTAGTGCTCCACCGGCCAACTCCTTTGCCATGGCGCGGGTGGAGGGGCCACCAGCGTCAATAGCGGGCGCGGGCATGAGTTTCTGTGGTTCGGAGACAGCGGCGATCACGGTGGTCTCATTGCCGTCTACATGAGACTCTCTCTGGCCGGGCGGAGGTGCCACGCCGGCAACGGCAGCCCTGAGAGCGCGGCGGAACGAGGTGGCATCCTGAAAACGCTGGCGCCTATCCTTCTGCAGCGCACGCATAAGCAGTGCATCAAGCGCCGGGGTCAGGTCAGGGTTGAACGTGCTGGGCACGGGAGGGCGTTCTCGGACGTGCTGGTACGCCACTGAAACAGGTGAATCGCCCGTGAAAGGAGGCCGGCCTGCGAGCATTTCATAGAGCAGGCAAGCTGCTGAATAGAGGTCGCTTCGCGCATCGACGCTTTCACCGCGTGCTTGCTCCGGAGAAAGGTACTGGGCCGTTCCCATGACCGTTTGTGTCTGCGTCATGGTGGCTGCCGAATCGGAGATGGTTCTGGCAATGCCAAAGTCCATGACCTTTACGACGCCCAAAACGCCATTTTCGTCTTCGGTCACCATGACATTGGCAGGCTTGATATCGCGGTGAACAATGCCGGCACGGTGGCTGTAATCGAGGGCTGACAAGACGCCCATGCCGTACTTCAGTGCCTGCTCTGTGGTGATGGCCTTGGCACGTATCAGGTCCCGCAGCGTTTTTCCATGGACGTATTCCATGACAATGTACGGCACGTGCGCACCGTCACCGGGGTGATCCGAAGAAATGTGTTCGCCGGTGTCATAAACGGCAACGATGGCAGGGTAATTTAGCCCTGCAACGGCCTGCGCCTCCCGCCGGAATCGGGCCTGCAGTTGGGAATCGCGAGCCACATCAGCACGCAGCAATTTAATTGCAACAGTACGGCCCAGACGAGTGTCTTGAGCCTTATAGACGTCTGCCATGCCGCCACGGCCCAGCAATTCCCCAATCTCATACCTGTCATTGAGGACGCGCGGAATACTCATGGGTACCTGATTGTCCTTTCTTGGTGGGTGTCAGATCGGGGAACTGCGGGTTGATGTTGATTACTGGCCCTGGCCTTGGCTTTCGCCCTTACCCTGGTTGTCGGCCGGAGGTTCAGTGGTAGCCGGAGCTGATGGCCCGGTGGAAACGTAATAGGTGACCTGTGAACCCTTTGCCGCCTTTGCTCCTGCTCCGGGGTCACTCGCGATTACCTGGCCAGCAGGCAGGTCTGATGGCTGAGAAATTCCATTTGGCGTGAAACCAGCGGCCACAAGGGCTGCGCTGAAGGCATCCCCTGTTTGGCCTGTAAATGAAGGCACGGTGCCCATTTCAGGCCCTGATGAAACAGTCAAAGTGACGTCAGAACCGCGAACCAACGGACCTGTCGGAGAAATATCCGTAACAGTGCCTTTAGCCTGATCACTGGCAACCTCCACCGGAGCATTGACAACCAAGCCCATTCCAATCAGTTTGGCCCGGGCTTCATCAAACGTGAGTCCTTGGAACTCGGTCGGATTGACCACGATCTCTGCCGGGGCTTCTGATATGGGTGGCTGACTCTCTTCTGTGGGAGTGGGAGCCTCAGAGGTGGCGGGAGCCGAGCTGGGCGGCGCAGACTTGGTAGCCGTGCTGCTTGAGGAGGGTGAGGGCTCGCCGCCAAAGAAGCTGCTGTTCTGCAGGAGTAATGCCCCCACAGCAAAAAGCAAGAGCACTAGCAGGCCCACGAGTGGCCAGGTCCAGGGGCTCCGTCCCTTTTTGGCTGGTTCTTCGGGAGGAACTTCCTCATCCTCGGCAACTAGGAAGGCATCGTCGTCGTTCTCGGCTTGCCAGGCACGCTCGGCGCCAAGGATCTCCGAACGGGTACGGGTAGTGGGTGCATCTGTCATCTCATGTGAGACGGTGGGAAGCGCCGTTGTGTTCGGCTCGGCAACACTGCTCACCACAGAGGTTGCGGCTGTTGCATTGATATCAACAGGAGCCGTAATGGGGCCCGTGGTGGATTCGAACAGGAGCATGCCGGGAACGGCGGCGTGGGCTGCCTTGATGTCGCCGGAACGAATAGCCTCCGCTGCATCAGCTAGTTTCAAGGCATTGGCCGGACGGTTGACAGGATCCTTGGCCAGCATGGACATCAGGAGCGCGCGCACAGGAGTGGGAAGGGTGTCAGGCAGCGGCGGGGGAGCATCGTTGACCTGAGCCAAGGCAATGGCGATTTGTGATTCGCCCGAGAACGGACGGTGCCCGGTGATGCACTCATAACCTATGATGCCAAGGGAATATATGTCACTGGAGCCCGTGGCAATTTGCCCTGTGGCCTGTTCCGGAGCCAAATATTGCGCTGTTCCCATGACCTGACCGGTCTGCGTTAGCGGGACCTGGTCAGCTAGACGAGCGATGCCGAAGTCGGTGATCTTCACCTTATCTTCAGGAGTGATGAGCAAGTTGCCCGGCTTTACATCCCTATGGACCAGACCCTGGGCGTGAGCCACTGCAAGGGCACGGGCGGTCTGGGCGATCATGGACAACGTCCAGTCCGCCGAGAGCACGCGTTCGCGTTCGATCAGGCTGGACAGCGGCTCACCGGGAACTAGTTCCATCACCAAGTAAGCGGAGCCGTCTTCTTCACCGTAATCAAAAACGTTGGCGATGCCCTCATGGTTGAGCAGGGCAGTGTGCTTGGCCTCCGCCCTGAAGCGGGCGCGGAAACCGGGATCGCCCGTGTACTCATCCTTGAGGATTTTAATGGCAACAATACGGCCCAATACCAGATCTTGTGCCTTCCACACCTCGCCCATGCCGCCGATGGCAATGCGTGATGTGAGTTGGAACCTGCCGCCTAAGGTGATACCAGAAATAGGCCTCACTTTTTCAACACCGCCTTGAAGAGTTTGCTTGCATTGGGACTTGTAAGTTGTGCGCCTGTGGGAACGTCCACCTGTGGCATCATAATTGTGACCACCACTTGGGGGTCATCTGCCGGTGCGAATCCGGTAAACCATGCGTTGTTCAATCCGTCTCCGAGTTCCGCTGTTCCTGTTTTTCCGGCAACCTTGACGCCAGGGACAGCTGCTGCAGAAGCAATGCCGTTATCGACCACGCTGACCATCCATTCACTGATTTGGGCGGCGATCTCCGGGGTTGTCGATTGACGGAGAACTTCTGGTTTGAGGCTGGAAACTGTTTTGAGATCAGGGGTCCGTACAGTCTTGACCAGATTGGGAGCCATTTGGGTTCCCCCGTTTGCGATGGCAGAGGTCATCATGGCGATCTGCAGCGGTGATGCGAGAACATCACGCTGGCCAATGGCACTCTGGGCCAGTGCCGCATCGTCAAGTACTCCCTGGCTACCCGGGAAGCGGCTGCCTTCTACCGCAGATGGGAAGCCGAGGGAGTTGTCATTGAAGCCAAACTTCTCAGCTTGGGCCGTTATTGCATCCTGACCAAGGTCAAGGGCAATGCTGGCGAAGGGTGTATTGCAGGAGTTCTCTAATGCGAACGCGAAGGAAGCCTTATCCTTCGTATAGCACTGGCCGTAGGCATAGTTCGGAAGAGCGTAGTCCATACCGGGGAACGTTAGTTCGGCCGGATTGGGAAGTATGCTGTCCTTGTTATATTTTCCGGACTCCAAGGCTGCCGCCGTGTCAATGATCTTGAAAACTGATCCGGGTGAGTAGAGCTTCCTGTAGGCGGATGAGCCGAACAAGTTGATGCCGGGGACTTTCACCAATTCCGCCATTGAAGCATCAAAGTCAGCCTTGTTGTGTGTGGCCATCAAGTTGGTGTCGTAGCTGGGTTTGGAGGCCATGGCGATGATGGCGCCGGTCTTTGGGTTATTGACCACAATGGACCCGCCAATCCCATCAGGGATCATGTCAAACGCCATCTGCTGGATCTTTGAATCAATGGTCAACTCCACGGAACGGCCTTGGAGTTGCTCCCCCGTGAAGATCTGTGCAATGCGTTCCAGGATTGCATCGTTAGAGTTTCCGGTGAGTTCGGGACTCATTACGTCTTCGAGCCCATATTTACCAGACCACTTGCTGAAGAAGCCCGTCAGGCCTGCATACAGCAGCGGGTCATTGTACTTTCGCTGGTACTTGCAGTCGGTGTTCGTGGCAACAGACTCGGCAATAGCCTGTCCGTCAACCAGGATAGGGCCGCGTGAGCTGCAAAAATTCTTCACTAGTTGCCGCTGGTTGCTGGGGTTGTCATTAAGGGAATCAACCGCAAAGAACTGCACATAGGAGATGGATCCAAAAAGCAGTGCAAACAAGGCGATGGCCACGATCCAGGAATTGCGAATGGCAGCATTCATGGTGAAGGCACCTCCTTTTGTGTCGCGTCAATGGGGGAAAGCTGTTCGATGGGCGAAGAACTGGCTGAAACGTCAATGGGACGCCGGGCGGCGTCTGAAATCTTCAGGATCAAAGCCACTATGATCCAGTTGGCTAAAAGAGAGGAGCCTCCCGAAGACAGGAACGGTGTGGTCAAGCCCGTCAACGGGATAAGCCGGGTAACGCCGCCAATGATGATGAAGCACTGCAAAGCCACCGCGAAGGAGAGCCCAACGGCCAATAGTTTGCCAAAAGCATCACGTGTGCCCAATGCGGCTCGGAAGCCGCGCGCAATCAGCAGCGCGTAAAGGCAGAGGATCGCGAAGAGCCCCACCAACCCAAGCTCTTCACCAATCACTGCGATGATCATGTCGCTATTGGCTACGGGCAGCTTGTCGGGTGAACCTTGTCCCAGACCGGTGCCCATAAGGCCGCCGTTTGCTAGACCAAACAAGCCCTCGACAACCTGGAAACTGCCATAGTCTGCCCCTATATAGGCGGGGTCAAAAGCATTGACCCAAACGTCAATACGGCGGGCAACGTGAGGGAATATCTGGTAGGCGGCGACACCGCCGACCGCGATGAGCGCCAAGCCAATGAAGATCCAGCTGACGCGGCTGGTGGCTACATAGATCATGACCATGAACAAGCCAAAGAACAAGATGGATGAGCCCAGGTCCCGTTGGAACACAAGGACGCCAACGCTTGCTAGCCAGGCCACGATCATGGGGGCCATGTCCCGCATTCGGGGTAGCTGGAGAGGGCCGATCTTCTTACCGGCTAGCAGAATTAGATCACGGTTGGATGATAGATACCCGGCAAAGAATATAGCCAGGGTTATTTTTGCTATTTCTCCGGGCTGGAATGTAAATGGCCCGAGGGAAATCCATACGGTGGCTCCATTGACGTTGCCCGCAGAGATGCCTGGCACGAGGGGCAGGATTAGCAGAACTACTGAGACCAGCAAGGAGATGTATGTGTAGCGGCGCAGGATCCGGTGATCTCGTAGGAACCAGATCACCGTAATAGCAGCTACCACCGCCAGGCTTGTCCACATCCATTGGCGTGTAGCTGCCGTGTCACCAGAGGTGATGTCCAGGCGGTGAATAACGGCCAAGCCAATGCCATTGAGGGCCACCACAACAGGCAGTATTACCGGATCGGCATATTTTGCCTTGAAACGTAAAACCACGTGGAATGCTAGGGAGAGTCCGGAAAGAATTGCTATTTGCGTGAAGAAATCGTTGTCGAAAGTGCGGCCCAGGTTCAGGTTCACCAAGGCATTGGCCATAGCGGACACGCCCAGGGCAAGGATCAGTAACAGAAGCTCGGTGTTACGGCGCGGTTTGGCCACGGTCAGCAACTGGCTCATTTTCCACCTCCAGGAATGCAGGTGGGCTGTGCAGCAGTTGCGGGGGCACTAGACGCTGAGGTGCTAGCTGTACCAGTGACGTTGGGCGAGGTGCTGGGGCTGGGGGTGGGTTTTGAGTTAGCCGAGGCGTTGCTTCCTGGTGTGGGGGTTGCTGTTGGGGTGGCCGCCGGGGCGGTTTCCAGAACCTCGCAGGGAGGCAAACTAGTTCCAGTGCCCAATTGAAGGTCACTGATGATCTGTTCAGCATTGCTCAGTGTTGAAGTCGGCATGGTTGCAGCCACGAGTTGCTGGGAGTAGGCCGGAAGCGAGGATACTTTCACCTCGGTTTCCCGGTACAAATGCGAGAGGGAAATGGGCCCGAGTGATTGTGAGACACCCTGAAATATTGCCACATTCCCGCTATTTACCCCCACAAAATATTGGGTTTGGGTCCAGGCGTAGGCCGCCCAGGAACCTGCCACGATGGCCATAGTCGCTAGGAAACCAACAATCGCCAACACCAGCGGGCGCTGACGAATCCTGGGCAAGGAGACCTCAGTGTCTTCTACCAGGGTGGGCTGTTCAGTAGGTTTGTGTGTGAGGACGGTTGCTGCGCGGCGGTTGGCAGGCGGTCTGGTCAGGAGCGGTATCCGGCCCTCAGCGTTGGCCGTCACGGCAGCCCCAACTAGCTCATGTTTGCGCGATGCCAGTTCACGACGGACTGCGGCAGCACGGATATGGGAGTCGAGGGCCTCAGGAGCGTACTCTTCGTCCGCCTCCGCAAGATCCCCCGGGAGGCTTAACTCCTCACCCGGCCTAGTCACAGCGAAACTTTCCGGGCCCTCTAGAAGACTGGATTCGTCGTCGTACTTTTCGGGATCCGCTGTGAGGTGCGGCAGAGGAGCGTCATGAGGGTGCGGCGCGGGGACCTCTACGGCATCCAGCGCCGCGGTTTGCGTCTGATCCGGGTTGCTCTCGAGAATGTCAAAAACAACTACAGTGACATTGTCCGGCGAGCCGGCGGCCAATGTTAGATCGATGAGTGTGTCGGCGGCCGTCGCCAATGACTTGGTATGGCGGATGACCTCTTCAATCATCTGGTGGCGGACAAAGTTCAGACCGTCGGAGCACAGGAGCCAGCGCTCACCCGGCTCCGCATCGAAATATTTCAGATCCAGCTCAGGAGACGCATCCACGTCACCGAGCACACGCATGAGGACGTTCTTATGGGGATGAACCTCGGCTTCAGCCTCGGTCATGCGGCCTTCGTCGATCATGCGCTGGACAAAGGTGTGGTCTGTGCTGAGCTGCTCAAAGACGCCATTTTTGAGGCGGTATGCCCGTGAATCACCAATGTGCGCGTAGGCCAGACGCTTCCCGGAAAGCAGCAGAGCGGTCACCGTGGTGCCCATGCCAGCCAGTTTTGGGTTGACGTGGACCAGCTCGGAGAGCAGCGAATTTGCGGTCTGAATCTCATCAGCAAGGTGAGCGCCGGCGTCGTCGTTGTGGCGGTTGTGGTCCAAATGGACCAGATCAAGAACGGTGGAAGCGCTGGCAACATCGCCACCGGCGTGACCGCCCATGCCGTCAGCTACAACAGCCAGATGTTCACCGGCGTACGCAGAGTCATCATTCTTTGCCCGCACCAGACCTACATGGGATCTCGCCGCGTAGCTAAGAATCAGCGGGTATTCGGCCATGTTATGGCCTCAATTCGATGACCGTTTTGCCGATCCGCACGGGAACCCCGAGTTCCACGGGGAGGGCACGCGTCAATGCCGTACCACCAAGGAATGTTCCATTGGTAGAACCGAGGTCTTCAATAAACCAGCGGGTGCCTTGCGGGAAGAGGCGCGCGTGGCGGCCAGAAGCGTAGTCGTCCTCAAGTACCAAGGTTGCTTCTTGCGCTCTACCCAACAGAATGGGGACGCCGGTCAGCTCTAGGGTGGTGCCCGTCAGAGGCCCTTCAGTGACAACAAGCTGACGTGCCACAATTTTCGCTGGTGGAGCCTCTTCAACTAGTTCAGGGTGCTTTCTGGCCTGTCTGGCAGTAGGGGCACCGACTTTAGCCTTGCGGCCAATCACGAGGTCCCTGCGCATAGCCGCAACAACACTGAAGACCATGACCCACATCAAAAGTAGGAATCCGAAGCGCAAAATTGTGACCACAAGACTGAGATCGTTCATCGTTGACCACCGCCGCGTCGAGGCAAAATACGGAAAATTATCTCTGTGCGTCCCATGGTGATGCGGGCTCCGTCGTGGAGGGCAGCGCTGCCTTGTACACGGCGACCATCAACAAAACTGCCGTTTGTGGAGCCAAGGTCTACTGCAGTGTTGGATCCGTCTTCACAACGGATCTCCAAATGCTTTCTTGAAACGCCTGTGTCATCTATCAAGATGTCAGCTTCGGAGGAGCGGCCCAGAATGATTGAGGTTGCATTGAGCGCATAACGCTGACCGTCAATGTCCAAGACTGGTTGACCCAGTGTTTGACCTTGTTCTCGAGGGGCTTGACGCTTGTACACGGGGGCCGGCTGACCTTCGGAGGCGGGCTGTCCCGCGGGGTGCTGGCTGGGCCGTGCTGGCATGCGTGCCGGATTCTGTGAGGCGAAAACGGCAGATGCCTCGGCCGCGGTGCCGCGTTCCTTTTCCGTTGACGACGCAACGTCAAACTGACCGGGGCGCAAGGCTTTGTCGTGGTTAAATGCCACTCTTACTGGGCCCTGGAGTACGTAACCTTGGCTGCGGGCGTGGTTGATCACAACATCACACAGCTCTTCAGCGAGAGTTACCCCCCATGAGCGTGCCCGTTCATAGTCTGCATCGCCGAGCTCAATATTAAAAACATTCGGTGCCAAGGTTCGCCCGGCATCCAAGGTCATGGCTTTGTCGTCGAGTTCCCGACGAAGGGCACTAGCCACCTCAACAGGCTGCAATGACTTGGAGCCCAGGGAGAAGGCGCCACGTACTGCCTTTTCAATGCCTTTTTCAACGTTGTCAAACAATCCCATATGCTCTCCTCTCCTACGGCGTTGTTGCGATGATGCCCATGTCTGGAAGTCTTGGAACCGCTACGCATGGATAGCGCAGTTTGAGCGTCATCCGCGCCGCGGACAACCTAGTTCAAAGTTGATACTACTGCCGGAGTCTTGGAATATCCCTATTAGTAGGCCCGGATGTGGCAAATTTCCTACTGGAGCATGATGTTGTCAAAACCTTCTTTCTGGCATCAACTTCCTTGAAAATTCAAGGTTTCTACATCCGGGAGGTGTCCCATTCCCGCTGCTTCACGGGCCTACCCGAGTCTCGTTTAGGTGAATCGGCAATACTCCTATATGCTTGATCTCGCTGTTCCACTGAAAGTCGAAAGACAAACCCGGTGGATGGCGAAAAACGCGCGAGTGGCGGAACGGCAGACGCGCTGGCTTCAGGTGCCAGTGTCCGAAAGGGCGTGGGGGTTCAAATCCCCCCTCGCGCACGTTTTTGAGAAAGACCCCGATGCAACCTATGGTTCCGTCGGGGTCTTTTTGTATGCCCGAACCTTTGTGTTCCTCACAATGGTGCAGTGCAGTGCAGTGCAGTGCAGAGCAGGGCATAGCCCTAGGGGCGCTGGCCCCGTTGCGGGACAAGACCCGCAGCCACGAGAGAATCAGATTCAGCGTTGGAACGGGCTCGAGCATCTGAGTTGGAGAGCAGAAGTCCCACAGTTGGTTCCATACCTATTAACCCTCTACTACCTATTTAACCCGTTTACTACCTATCGAGACCCAGCAAGACTTAACCAAGGTGCATGAAACTATCAGATTCCCTTCGTTGAGCATGGGCTTCTACTGTTCCAACTCTGACGTGGCTGTACCTATGAATAAGTGGTTGCAAGAGTGCCGATAACCATGGGCTTCACCTGGATCTACAACCTCGGCTCTACAACCCCGGCCACAAATGGCTGCGCTGCCTATGCTGAAGGCATGAAGAGACTAATGATTGGCATCTCCTCCAGCTCGGCAGTTCAGTAGTTGCGGTTATCCAAGCTGCGCTGCTCCCCCTAGGGTCGACTTAGGATTCGGCGGCTTCCTCGCAGCACGTGTTGTATTCACGATTGCCCAATCCGTATTTGAAGGTCTCATCGCCAAATTGGCGGCCAAGTTCACGCCCGCGCTTGCTGGCATCGCTTCTTTAGTGTCTACATGGTTGGCGCTGATCATTGCCAGCATTGCCAGCAGTGCTGGCGGGTGGCATTCGGGGCCACAGCTTCTTTACTTGGATATTCGCAGCGCTAATTATCTGGGCGATCACGGCTCTGTGCGCGATACTCGTTCCTAAGTACTTTCTGAAGGAAACCGCCAAATAGCAAGAACCTCTTATGCTCAGTACTGGTATCTAGGGCTCTGAGCAGGAGGGGCCGCGTG
>NZ_JAUCEK010000017.1:0-14637 GCF_032458965.1 Arthrobacter sp. lap29 | reverse complement strand
GTTGTCACCAAGCTGGACCGTCTTGGGCGGTCGTTGGAAAACCTCATAGACCTGTCCAATACGCTGCAGGAGCGCGGCGTGGACCTGGTGGTCCTGGACCAGGGCATCGACACGTCATCACCCGCCGGACGTATGTTTTTCCAGATCCTCGGCTCAATAGCCGAGTTCGAACACGCGCTGATGTCCGAACGGACCCGCGACGGGCTAGCCGCCGCCCGGGCACGAGGGCGCACCGGTGGGCAGAAACCAAAACTCGGTCCCCGCCAGGTCAAGCTGGCAAGGGAAATGTATGAGGAAAAGGATGCCGACGGGAAACGTGCCCATACCGTCGAGCACATCGCCCAGGAATTCAGCGTCAGCCGTCCCACCATCTACCGGCACCTGGCCAAACCATGACTCGCGGGCATGGCTCTCCGCAGCAGCGCGAGGACAAGACCGTACTTCGTGGCCTTCCAACTAACTAAGGATTTCTAACATGGCCCTTCGTTCCTTGCTCACGACTGCCGAACGCGGCCAAGTCCTTGAAATCCCCACCGGTGCCGGGGACCTCGCTGCCCACTACACACTCAGCGAAGCAGACATGTCGTTGATTCGCCAACGACGTGCGGATGCCAACCGGTTGGGCTTTGCCATCCAGCTGTGTCTGCTTCGGCACCCGGGTATCGCGTTGGCCGACGACACCGAAGTGCCCCCTGAAATGATCGATTGGGTCGCGGCCCGCCTGGCCATCCCGGCCGAGGCCTGGGATGAATATGGGACACGTGGGGAAACGCGGCAAGAACATGGACGGGAGATTCGCGCGTACCTGGGCATGTCCGCATTCGGTATCAAGGACTTCCGTCAGATCGTGGAACACGTCGACGAGGTGGCCGCACAAACAGACAAGGGCCTCGTCTTGGTCGAAGGCGCGCGGGACTTCCTGCGCTCAAGGAAGGTTGCCTCGCCCGGGGTGGGGGTCATTGAAAGGGCCTGCGCGCAGGCCCTGACCCGGGCGAACCGGCGAATCTACGCCATCTTATGCGACCAACTCTCCCAGGAGCACCGAGGGCGTCTGGATGGTTTGTTGCTTCGCCGCACCGATAGTTCCTTGACCGAAATCGGCTGGCTGCGGCAGGCACCACTGCGACCCAACGCACGGTCGATGAACGAGCACATCGACCGACTCACGACCTGGCGTGCACTTGACCTGCCCTGGGACGCCGGCAAACTGGTGCACCGGAACAGGTTGCTGAAGTTGGCCCGCGAGGGCGCCTCGATGACCGCGGCAGATCTAGCCAAGTTCGAGCCCGGACGCCGGTACGCGACTCTGTTCGCCATGTCCGTGGAAAGTATGGCAACCGTCACCGATGAAATCATCGATCTACATGACCGAATTATTGGCCGGATCATTCGCACCGCCCGGAACAAACAAAACCAGAACACCTTGGCCTCCCGTGCAACCGTCGCAGCCATGATGCGCCTGCACTCCAAGCTCGGCGATACCCTGATCGCAGCCAAGGAGAACGGTGAAGATCCCTTCGCCGCGATCGAAACTGCGATCGGTTGGGAATCCTTGGCTGAAAGCATCGCCCAAGCCAAGGACCTGACCCGGCCAGCCCTCGAGGACCACCTCGCGCTCGTCAGCGCCCAATTCACCACGCTGCGCCGCTACACCCCGGCATTTCTTGCCGTCCTCGACCTCCAAGCAGCCCCCGCCGCCCAAGACCTGGTGGCCGCAATCACGGTCATCCGCACAATGAATACCACCGGAGCCCGAAAGATCCCGGAGGATGCACCCACGTCGTTCATCCGGGCCAGGTGGAAGCCACTGGTGTTTACCGAGAACGGCACAGACCGTGGATTCTACGAGTTCTGCGCCCTGGCGGAACTCAAGAATGCGCTGCGCTCAGGAGACATGTGGGTCACCGGCTCCCGGCAATTCCGTGACTTCGATGACTACCTGCTGGCCGGCTCCGACTACACGGCCATGAAGAACGCCGGGGACCTTCCCCTGGTCACAGCCAATGGCGGCGAAGAATATCTCAAGAACCGTCTTGCCCTGCTTAGTGAACGGCTGCACCAAGTCAACGCCCTGGCGTCCCGTGATGAGCTGCCCGGGGTGCTGATCACGGCCAGCGGCGTGAAGATCACCCCGCTCGAGACGATCGTGCCACCACACGCCCAACCCCTGATCGATCAGGCCAGCGCCATGTTCCCGCGAATACGAATCACCGACCTTTTGATGGAAGTCGATGGCTGGACGGGCTTCACCCGCCACTTCACCAACCTCAAGTCCGGCCAACCCTCCAAGGACAAGCAGCTCCTGCTCACCGCAATCCTGGCCGACGGAATCAACCTGGGCCTGACCAAGATGTCAGAGTCATGCACCGGCGTCACCTACGCCCAGCTCGACCGCCAGCAGGCTTCCCATATCCGGGATGAAACCTACAGTGCCGCCCTGGCCGAGCTGGTCAATACCCAGCACGCACACCCATTCGGCGCGCACTGGGGCGATGGCACCACCTCTTCCTCGGACGGGCAGCGCTTCCGCGCCGGTAGCCATGCCGAATCCACCGGGCATGTGAACCCGAAATACGGGTCCGAGCCCGGACGGATGATCTACACGCATGTCTCTGACAAATATTCGCCCTTCCACAGCAAACTGATCAATGTCGGGGACCGCGACGCGACCTACGTCTTGGATGGGCTGCTGTATCACGAGTCCGATCTGGCGATCCAGGAGCACTACACCGACACTGCCGGGTTCACCGACCATCTCTTCGCCCTCATGCACCTGCTCGGATACCGGTTCGCACCCCGGATCCGCAACATCGGCGACACCCGCCTCTACACACCCACCAACGATCCGGGACTGTCGACGTTAACTCCGTTGATCGGCGGCACCATCAACACCAGAACCATCACCGCACACTGGGACGAAATCCTTCGCCTGGCCACATCCATCAAAACCGGCACCGTGACCGCCTCCCTAATGATGCGCAAACTCGGCGCCTACCCACGCCAAAATGGCCTCGCTACCGCACTGAGGGAACTGGGCAAACTGGAACGAACTCTCTTCCTGCTGGACTGGCTCCAAGATCCCGACCTGCGGCGCAAGGTCACAGCCGGGCTGAACAAGGGAGAAGCACGGAACACCCTGGCCCGTGCCGTTTTCTTCAATCGTCTGGGAGAGATCCGCGATCGATCCTTCGAGCAACAGCGCTACCGGGCCTCGGGGCTGAATCTTCTCACCGCGGCCATCGTTCTCTGGAACACGGTCTACCTCGACCGCACCATCACCACCTTGAACCAGGAGGGCAACGCCACGGACCCCGACCTGCTGCGGTTCCTCTCACCCCTGGGATGGGAACACATCAACCTCACCGGCGACTACACCTGGTCCCGCAACAACCAGATCAAACGCGGCAAATACAGACCACTACGGCGCTCGACAAAACCTTAGCGTCGGATATTTCACTTTTTCACAAGCCACCCCTTCGAAGGCTTCACGAATGGCTTCTTTGAGCTCGGCATGCCGGTCCGGCTGTCGGAGTCGATTTCGATGGTCGTAGAAGGTCGATCTAGGGAGGTTCGCGATCGGCAGCAAGAGCGGAAGAGCAAATTGTGCCTTGAGGTCTTCGACGGCTCGAACTTTCAGCGCCGTTCCTGTGATCTCAAGGCCCGCAATTTTCCCAGGTACGCGACCTCGGCACGAAGTCGTTCGTTCTCCCTGCGCAACGTTTCAAGCTCGCTCTCCTGCAGAAGAAGCCCACGATCTCTCGGGGGTCGACCCTGCTTCTTGGGGCGTAACCCGTCCTCGCCGTCACGCCGGTAGATGACCGTCCAGTTCGCCACGGTCGTGGGCGAGGGTAAGTCATACTCTTTAGCGAGAGCTCTTCCAGACTCTCCGTCGGAGTGACGGCGCACGATCTCGAGTTTGGTATCAAAGTCGTACTGCCTTCGCTCTCTGGTCACCAGCGCACCTGCTCCCCGTAGTTGCCATCGTTGATACAACATTTGAACAGGATTCAGGGCGAGGTCAAGAGTCAACGCGACGGATTTTGCGGTGAAGCCTTCCTCAAACAACTCGACGGCCGAGACAGCATCAGAACTGCTCAACGTGCTTCGCGAGTACACAAGCGGACTCCTTTGAAAGTTAGACACCTAGTTACGGTGTCCAACTTCCGGGGACCACTCCACTCTTGCACTAGTACTTCCCAAAGGGCATAGATCTCGGCATCCACAGCGCCGAAGACCTCGACTGGGTCGCCGCCGAACTCAACGACCGACCACGCAAACGACTAGAGTTCAAGAAACCGATCGAACTGATCGAACCCCTCCTGTTGCAATAACCGCCAGAATCCGCCGAACCTCAAGCGGTATGTTTGCGTAACTATGCGACCATACGATTGGGCGCCGCCCATTGACGGATAGTCTGATGCCGATATGTGACGGAAATTTTGATCAACAGTTACGGCGGCAACATGCCTAGAATAAGTCGAATGAGAACGGCAATCAGGACCAGCTCAAGATTTGTTGCAGGCTGTCTTGGTATGGGAGTCGGCTAGGTTATCTACTCCGCACTCTGGACTCGGTTCACCATAGAGGTATCTTTATTCACCCTTGAGGCTGTTCGTGATTCGAGGGCATTTCTTTACATGTCTGGACTCCTTGCAGCATTCCTTGTAGTGGGATGTGGAATGTTGCTCTCTGCGTTGGCTGACCAGGCGGCAATTCGCCTGAGCTCCGCAAGAGATAAGAAGTCAGCGGCTTCAGCGCCGTAAGCCCAAGAGGTAGTTAGTACCGTCCGAGAGGGGAACGTTGAGCGGGGCGGTCGGCTTGTATCAAGATCTTAAAGAGAATCTCCCGAGCTCAAATCCTTTGCAGCACTGTCACTAGACCGTCAGGTTGGAATGACTAGGCAGGAATTAGGGCATGGTGTTCAAAAGCGCTATGGCGCGGCATTGAATCCAGCGGCATGACTCTTAGCAAACTGCCGTAGCGCAGGAATGGACGGCAAATCTGCCCACAGCCTAGAAGAGTTTGGATCAACTCCAGCACCACCGATTAGGTAACGGTCATATCCCATGGTGTCTAGGAGAGCTGACATAGCTGCCGCCTTGGATGTCGTAACGTACCCAACTTTGCGGCCCTTCCCGTAGATCGCTACGGCGTTCTCATCATGCCTATTCTTTGGCTCGCGGACGAGCAAATACTCCATGCCACCGTAAACGGCCCGTTCCCGTGTCGTGACCCAAAATCCTGACCCTACAATTCGAGCCCGTACAGCCTGAAGCTCGGTGAGGTCTAGAACCGAAAAGTCACCAGACGGTAAGGTGACCGTTTCCACGTCTTCGTTCGTATAGCTATCGGCGGACTGGGTCCCGGCGGGGTCCGTCGCTGGCAATGGTGCTGGAGTTTGCGCAGCAAGGTTCAACATTGGCGGGAGCGACGGTGCCGGCATCCTTGGCGCGTCCAAGCTCTCGCGTTGCTCTGATCGCCCAAAAAATCGCCCCAAAAATCCCATAAGCGAAGCATAACAAGGGACGAGCACGCCGCCGTCATGCGTGAGCACCACTACAAGTGCCTTCAAAGCACATATAGCCAAGCTTCGATCTTCATGTATCCCAACACCCTCTGCGGAATGGATCAATTTAGGCAATCGTGCCCGAAATTTCAGGGATTTCCTTTGGAAGATGTAGACCCCCCAATTGGGGGTTAGGTACTGACTCTCACGTCACGAGTCTTCGGCTCGCCACCCTCTGTCCAGGTCATGGAAGCTGAGATCGTTCTGTCCGAATTCATAGTCAACTCGTACCGGAACTTGAGTGATTGGCCGGCGTAGAGTGTCTGCTGGAATGGGTCGTCGAACATAAAAACTCCGGAACCGTCCATGTCGCCACCATCAGTAGAGGTGAATGAGACAAAGAAGTCTTCGGCGTCAACATCGCTCTTGTTTTCGACGACAATGGCTCGCTTAGTGACGTCCTTAGCTTTACCCTTACTGTCATGTTTTACGGTTGACTCTGACTCGGGGAAGACGACTGGGTTTGCGCCGCCAGCCTTGGTAGGCAAGGGATTGGCCGCGATGCTAGATATGTCTGTATCAATTGCGTGACGCACCTGTTCAATAAGATCGCCTGTATCAGTAAATGTCCCGTACAAACCTTCAAACTGAGCTCTATACGCGTCTAGGGCAGCAACGTCGGCCAAATGCTCTCGTGGAACTGGGGCGCTAGAGAAATAGACGTGCACATGCTTACCAGCATCATGGGCTTCCTTAATTTCTTCGACCGTCCCGGAAAGTGCCCGCGGCGTTGCACTACCAAGCTTGTTGGCAAACACGGCAACGACAACGTCAGCATCCTTCACTAGCTGGTTATTAATGGCCGACTGGCCATCAGTACCCATCTGTGGAACGGCACTTGTCTCGTAGCGGCGCGGCAAAAGCATGACTGAGCTACCAATTGCTCGACTGATATTCCACCTATTCAGAAACCCCTCGATGGCGTCCCTGTGCTCCGAGGTGTCGGAGGGTGAAGCAATCAGTACTTGAACTACAGTGGCCTGAAATGTCATGAGTCCCCAATATTCTCTCAAAATAGCCTTGCTTCGGTAGTGAAGCTTATAGGCAATTGTAGGCAAACACATTTGTCTCAACAGGTGGATTACATAGTTGTAGGCGCCGATCCAACCGTCCCGTTAGCCGGTCGGATACCGGCCTGTGGATTCAGGTGCACACGGGAGCCGGAAGGTCGTGCCATGGCAGTTCCAGAGGGGAACCCTGACCGGTTCCACCGCGGCTCCGTGACAGAAATTGGTTGTCTTTGCTGAGAATGTCAGCTGGCCATCCCCATCTCGTCGCGGGTAGAGCCAGCTCCTATTCGATGAGAGCGTTTGTACCAGAATGAAGAAGGACTCTGGCGTCGAATGTTGCGGGGTAGTTGGCCATATCGAAGTTCTTCCACCGCTGCATTGGTTTCTTCGCTCGGGATCTAGTGCGCCTTGCGGGTTCATGAGGTCGGTTCCGTGGCCGATCCGCCGTTCGTCGGGTCACTATGTAGTCCTAGCCTCGACACGTTTCAGGCAGTGCAGTCGTAAAGAGTCAGAGAGATGCATCCCAAGACTTCATACGGCGGATGGCGTCGGTGAAGTCTTCGGAAGCAGCGGGATCGGAGAGCATATATTGGTAGAAGAGAATGAAATCTTCACTCGGCGAATCTTCCAGCGACAGATACTGCTCTACGAAAAAAACCGTCGTTCTGTAGGCCTCGTCGAGGTTGAGGCTTTTAGGAAGTGGTACAGATTCCAAGTCTACGGGTGGAACGTAAGGTTCTACGGGGTGAGGGGGCAGGTCATCCTCTGTAGGCTTCGTGAACTCTGGCTCAGCGTCATCAGGCGATTCCATGCTCGAAGTCTGACAGCTCGAACCGCAACAGGCCAACACTTTCCGCGAATAATGAGGCGGCGTCCGTCTGAGGGATACTCGGCTCTTCTCGCATGCAACCTTCTTAAGTACTCCGAATGCTCTCCATGGGTGGCGTCATCCAAGGCCGGTTGCTATGACTGCTAACTTCGGTTGAAGACTATGGCCCAGCCCTATTGGTGCTCAACGCTGTCCGTAGCGGAATCAGATGGCGCACATTTTTTTGGTTACCAAATCAGTGGTTTCGTCCCGTTAGAAGTCTGTCCGGATTGACATTTCGAACCGTCCCGCAAGCCGGTCGGATACCGGCCTGTGGATTCAGGCGCACACGGGAGCCGGAAGGTCGTGCCATGGCAGTTCCAGAGGGGAACGCTCATCGGGATGGTTTGCGGGTTGCCTGGTCTAGGTCATGGGATGCGGGGTAGGGAAGCCAGTTGGCGATCAAGCTTCGGACTGTCAGTGGTTAACCCTGGGCGGGAAGCAGCGCGAATTGAGCGGGCGCAGAAGGTTGCGTGAGAAAAGCATATGCGGACGAAATTTGCCAGAAAGAACTGAGCGGCTGAGATGCCCTTGAGCCAGTAGCCGATCTGGTGCACGACCCTCCGCTCGAGGCTTTTCTCCATTGTGCTGTCAATGCGGTTGCTCTGGCACACTTACCTTATGATTCAGCGGGCAACAATCGATGACGTCAATACCTTAGTGGCACTTCGGGCAGCGATGTTCGAAGCCATGGGCCATGAGGGCCACTCCGAAGCGGCATGGAGTTACGAAGCGTCGAAGTGGTTCGCGGAGCACTTGAACGTGGACGCGTGCGCGTACATCGTCTACGTCGCTGACACAGCTGTTGCAGCCGCACTGGGCTACGTGCATACGGCACCGCCGTCCCCATCGAGTAGCGCCGCCGTCACCGGACACTTGTCGAACGTGATCACCCTCGAAGGCCACCGTCGCCAGGGACATGCCCGCGCATGCGTCGAAGCACTTGTCCGCTGGTTTCGTGACGAAACCGCCGTTGCGAGAGTTGACCTTGCGGCCAGCGAAGACGGGCTCGCCCTCTATGAATCTCTTGGTTGGACGCGCCGAGAGCAGCCAACACTTCGTTTGCCGATCAGTCGTGTCTGAGCCACCGTCGGTGTACGTGCTAAAAAATACTGCACTGAACTTCCACATAGCCTGCATCACCCATCCACACCAGCCAGTAACGGGAACCTTGAACGGGCGGTGGAGTACAGCTCTCATGTATGCATGGAGACCACGGGCTGATCAGGCATGAACCATCGCGGTTTCTGCCACGGCGACCTAACGACCCAAACTGTTTGGCGTTGCCGGGTGCTGCTAGCGTTCAACCATGCATTCTGTTGAATACGGGTCAGGCACCCCGATCCTGATAATCCATGGATTCTGCGTCGACCATCGCCTATTGCTTGGACTTGATCCCGCACTTGCTTCCCAGGGGGAATGGAAACGTGTCTACATTGACCTACCGGGCATGGGAATGTCAGCAGCAGGGCCGCAGATTGATAGTGCCGATGCCGTCGCGGAGGCAGTGGTTGCATTCGCCCGCAGGACCTTTGGCGCCGAAAAATTTGCCGTCCTTGGAAATTCGTTTGGCGGAATGATCGCCCGGCACATTGCGGCCGAATTCGGCGACCAGGTATTAGGCATCGCGCTCCTTTGCCCGGTGGTAGTGGCAGAGCACGGCTCTCGAACGGTGCCGTCGCAGACTGTCTTGCGAAAAGACAAACTCCTACTGGAATCCCTGGATGCTGTGGATCGCTCAGACTACGAGGCAATGGCGGTCGTCCAATCCAGCGAGAATTGGGCACTCTTCCGCGATTCCGTCCTGCCAGGATTGCGAGCATTCGACCAAGCCGCGATCGAACGGATTTCGGGACGCTACGCGCTGTCTATCGAGCCGGAGGAACGAGTACCCAAGTTTGAGGGTCCCGCCGTTTTCATCATGGGACGACAAGACCACGTAGTCGGTTTTCAGGATCAGATCGAGCTTTCAGACCACTACTTGCAGTCTACAATTGCGATTCTGGACCGAGCAGGACATAACGCACATCTTGACCAACATGAAATCACCGCAACCCTCCTCCAAGAGTGGCTTGTTCGGATGGAAAGTTGGAAGCAAAATGGCTCTTCCAGCTTGCCTGTCGCCTGATTGCTGTCCGGGGATGGCACCCAGTTCAGGCGACCTCGAACATCCATTCCGTGGCCGCAGGCGGAACCTTCAGCGCTACACCCACCAATAGTCCATGGGGGTGAGGGCGAAACCGGCATTTTCATCCATGTAGTCCGGAAAGTTCTCCGCCGAGACCATATGCCGTTGCGATAGTTCCGGAAAGTGGGGAATCAATTGCTGACTGCTGTTAGCCTTTCACGATGCGGATACCACTCACACTCCTCGGAATCGTTGCGATCATCGTCTACTCCTTCATTGGGGCAACATTGATGAACGACTGGGCAGTGATCGCCGCGAGCGAGATGCCGCTTGAAACGACGATCGCTGACATGGATGCTGCAGGTCAGACATACACCACCGTTCCGGGCTTAGTCTTCGCGGTGATGGGTATATTGCTCTCACTTGCTTGGGGCGTGACGACGCTTTTCCGCCGATCCGTAATTCCGAACTGGGCAGCCGTGTCACTATGGGCCGGAATCGTCACCATGGGTGCGCCGGCATATTTCTTCACGTCGTTCGCCAACCTGAACTCGGTAGGTGATACCTATCTTGATTGGAACGCCGAGGCGGCATTCGCGTTGGAGGCGCCCCTGTACATGGTCAGCGGACTCGCGTTCCTTGTTGTCGTTGCAATGATGGTGACGGCGGTGAACAAGGCAACGGCGCGGAAGAAAACGTCGCAGGTCACGTAGCAGGACAAAAAACAGGCTTGTAGCCCCTGACCGCCGGGCACACGAGCGGAGAAGCGAAGTCCGCCTGACGGTGGGACATACGCTTGATCGCGGTGACCTAGCGTGGAAACAGCTTTCCCCGTGACCGTAAGAGTTGAATGAGTGTGCAAAACAACCTGATTCGAGATCGCCGTAAATGCCCTAGATAAGGAACCTCTACCGGGCGAAGCCAGCTCGTCGAGGTTTCAGTCGTTGAATACATACCAGCAAATATCGTTGCGGCGGGTTTGGTCTTCCAGAACGAGGTCGTAAAGACTGCCGGGAATCTGCCGTCGCTGCCAGTCAGGCTTAGTCTGGCCTGCCTGGTGTTCCTTTCCACGAGGAGCTGTGGACTGAACCGCTTTGATGGCATAGGCCGCGGCACCGAGGTCGTGCTCAGGAACGTGAGCAACGCAGGCAGCTTGACCCGCTGCGTACGCCGCAAAGCGCGCAGCGCCGCTCAAAGGGCGGGCAGCGCCCATGGCATGCCCGCCGATCGCACGGGTGTGCATCATTTTTGTTTGGCCGCGAGCCCAAGCCCGTGCCGCTTCAATTGCCTCACGAGGTCGGGAGTCTCCTCGATTCGATTCCTCGAATAAAGGCAGCACATGTTCGGCGCAGATGGCCGCCCATACCGCGAGAAGTTTGTGGTCGGTTTCGGTGAGCGTCCCACCACGGCGGATGCTCACGAGACGAGAGTCGCGAACAGCGGGGAGGATCATAGGGCTACTTTACGCCGCCAGTATGTGGCAACCGCCACCCAGTCGGGAGTGTGTGCCGTGCCCGGAAGTCGAACGTCGTACGCCACCTCCGTGGGCTTGACCGCTATCGTATCCACTGGCAGAGTCCTCGGCATGATGTTTGATGAGCTCGTAGGGGGCGCTCCGTGGTGATCGACCTTCGCGATGTGGCCGCACCACCGTGGGAAGAGGACCTGCTGGTCACCGCCCAGCCCAAGGGAGTCGTGGACGTGTGGTCGCTGGTGCGCGGTGCGCGTTGTGCCACGTTCGAGACGGTCTGGGACTCCGGTGGCGGCTGGCGGGGGGCACTGGTGCCCGGTGAGCACCCCGTGGTGGTGGCCGGCGCGTGGGAGCGCCACGGCGTGTGCGGATACGACCTGACAGGACAGCGGCTGTGGCAGGACCGCAGCCGCACGAACATAGAGGCCGTGACCGCGCTGACTGGAGGTCGTGTAGTCGTCACTCACCTCCGCAGGGCCACTCGCGTGCTGGAGGCAGCGACCGGGGAGGAAGTGCGTTCCCTGCGCGGGGTGTTGAGGATGATCGCGCTGACTTCGGACCTCTCGCTTGCAGTAGGTGGCGGCTGGTGCCGCCTGCTGGATCGTTCGCTGGATCCGCTGGGGTCCCGAATTTCGACCGGACTGAACATGGCTTGGTGCGCGGCCAGCGACGGGGAGCATCTGGTGGTCACCGAGGTGGACGGGCCCTTACGCATTCTCGACTCCGACGGGCGAGAACGAGCGAGGATAGCTGAGAACTTCCGACATGTCCTCCACGACCCGGTGACGAACACCTGGGTCGCGGTCCACGAGCCACCCGAGGGGAATAACTCCCTGTTCCGGTTCAACAACAACGGGGAGGTTCTGGAGAGACGTCCCTGGGATCTCCGCGTCAGCGGTACGGCGACGATGCGCGGAGGCAGGACGTTGATCCTGATTACGGCTGAAGGCGGGCAGGTCGTGAACTGCGCGGACTGGAGCGTGCACGGACTTGAGGCGACGTGAGCCTGGGCGCCGAGTAGCCCGTGGCATTGCCACGGGCTGACGGCTGTGCCTGCCATCACCAGCTGGCAAGCTCGCCACCAGCACATCGCTCGCTTTTCGATATCACCGAGCGTTCCTGCCTGAGATAGGCCAGCATTTCGGACAGGCCGCCGATCTCGGCGAGTGTCATTTTCAGAAGACGAGTGCACAAATGACAGGAGCCGTGTCTACTCGTCCGTTTTGTCATAAATGCTCTACACAGAATTTCAGAAGACGAGTGCACAGCGCTCCCCATGCCCGTAGGGGGAACCTTGGGTTCGCGCGGTGATTGCAACACTTAGTGAATGAGTTGGGTTGTGGTTAGATTGCGCGTGCCTTACTTCATTTCTTCAGCACGCGCAGGAATCCGCGGAGGTCGCTGATGAGAAGCGAGGGTTCTTCGAGGGCGGCGAAGTGACCGCCACGGTCTTCGATGTCGTGCCAGCGGACAATCGTGTTGGTTTCGTCTGATTGTGATTGGATGCCGACGTCGTGGGCGAATTGGATTACCGCGGTCGGCACTCCGGAGTTTTCTGGTGTAGCGCTCCACGAGCTTTGGGCGTAGCCGACGTAGGCGGACGAGCCGCCGCTGGCGGTGAACCAGTACAGGGAGGCGTTCGCTAGGATCCAGTCTCGTCCGAGGATCTGCTCTGGTGTGGTTTCGAGTGGCCAAGTCCAGGCACGGAACTTGTCGAGCATCCATGCCAACTGAGCAGCCGGCGAATCGGACAGGGCGACGCCGATGAGGCCGGGCCGGGTGGACTGGATGGCAATGTAACCGTATTCCTCCTTCATGAACTTGCCGATGCGCGCCAGACGGTCTTGGTCGAGCGGGCTCATTGCGGCGCGAGCTTGCTCGTCGATGTTGCCGGGGAAGCCGAGTGTTCCGTTGACATGCACGCCGAACAGCCGCTCGGGTGCGATACGGGCAACTTCAGGGGAGATGGTGGCTCCGAGGTCGCCGCCTTGGACTGCGAAGCGATGGTAGCCGATGCGGTCCATCAGCTCGACCCATGCCGAGGCGATGCGTGCGGTGTTCCACCCGGCGCTGGACAGAGGGGTGGAGAACCCGAAGCCCGGCAGCGAGGGGATGATCAGGTGCATGGCATCTGCCCTGTCCCCGCCGTGGGATTCCGGGTCGGTGAGCGGGTCAATCAGGTCAAGGAATTCGAGGAACGAGCCGGGCCAGCCATGGGTGAGGAGTACCGGCGTCGCTTCCGGTACCGCAGAGCGAACGTGCGCAAAGTGGATCTGTTGACCGTCGATGACTGTCGTGAACTGGGGGATCGTGTTCAGGCGTGCTTCGAAAGCGCGCCAATCGAAGTCCTCCGCCCAGGCGGTGACGAGCCCATGGAGGTACTCACTGGGGATGCCCGTGTCCCAATCATCGCCAGGAAGTGGTGCCGGAAATCGGGTCGCGCGGAGCCGGGTGGCCAATTCGTCTAGCTCTGTTTGGGGGATGGCGATGTGGAAAGCAGTGATGGCGGTCTTGTTTGTGGTGGTCATGAGGACACTCTTGCAGGCATAGCGGACAGTTCTTGTCCTCTTTCTGCGCCATGATGGATTCATGTGGGATACCTCCGGACGACTACTGAAATTGCTGGCGCTCCTTCAGCGACGATGCGACTGGAACGCGAATCAAATTGCTGAAGAGCTCGAGGTGACGCCACGCACTGTGCGGCGTGACATCGGTCGATTGCGTGATCTGGGCTACCCCGTCGCGGCCGTATTGGGTGCTGGTGGGGGTTATCAACTCGAGGCCGGGGCAACCTTGCCGCCCCTGATGTTTGACACCGATGAGGCTGTCGCCGTATTGGTCGCCCTCCGGAACGCGGTGGCCCACTCGGACCCGGGCACGGTCGAAGGCGCATTGAGTGCGTTCGACAAACTGCACAGTGTCATGCCGCCCCGACTACATCCCGTCGTTGAAGCGGTTCTGGACCACACCAGCAGTCTGGACTTGGGGATATCAATCGGGGCAACAATGAATCCGGTCAACATCACCATGCTCGTGCTCCTCGCGCGCGCCTGCCGCGAACGCCGACAAGTCGCATGTAGCTTCCGGCGCTACTCCGGTGAGTCAGGAAAACGGCAGCTCGAACCGCTACATGTAGTGCACTCAATGGGCCGCTGGTACCTCATCGCCTACAGTATTGAGGCGGACGCATGGCGCACCTTCCGGGTCGACCGGCTCAGCGGGGCAGAGATCACGAACAAACCCAGCTACCCGCGGAAACCACCCGCCGAGAACCTGCACGAATATGTGACAGCTCAACTAGCAGAGGGATGGCGGCAGGTCACCGGGACCGTCCGGGTACACGCCCCCATCAACACAGTCGCTCCGTGGATCAAACCACCATGGGGAACGGTCACCGAAGAAACTCCTGAAACATGCATTGTGAACGCCGGCGCCGACAGCTATGCGGCAATGGCCAGATGGCTGCTGCTAATCGGCGCCCGCCTCACCGTCCTGGAGCCAGCCGAACTCCGCGCCGCATTTACCGATCTCGCAAAAGACATCACCCACATCGCCGTCGACAACCCCGCACGGGAACGCTTCACATGACGAACA
>NZ_JAUCEK010000016.1:0-18539 GCF_032458965.1 Arthrobacter sp. lap29 | reverse complement strand
ACAAGCTGGTCGCCGGACCGGTTGGCCGAGAGCAGCGCCTTGTCGAGTTCGGGCCTGCGGGCGAGTTTTCCCGAGGCGGTGTCGAGGAACACCTGCTCGCAGCTCGCCGCGCGCAGGGCGTCGTGTTGGGCCTCGGGGTGCTGATCGCGTGTTGAGACACGCCCATATCCGATTCGCATCACCAAAATGTATCACCAACCCGGTTGAGCGTTACATTGACGCGTACACGGCAAACGTTACAAAATCGGCTGCGGCAATCCGCGGGCCACGAAACCGAAGACAGAATGTCTCGCGAACGTTCGTTACCGGACATCGTGGAGGCTTGGCTTGGCCCGGATACTCGACGAATTCACAAGCCACCCCAACCACAACATGTACGCCCGGCAGTGCGCTTGTGATGGCTACTTTGTCTATATGGTTCTTCCTGCTCAGTCTGCTGTTTTTCCTGTCACGCGAGACCCGAACTTCCGGGGACGTGGCCATGCACATCCAAGCCGGCTCCCAGCCCTACTCGGAGTCGCTACCAGTAGGCGACCCCAACAAATGCCCCGCCGGGACCAGCCCGGCGGGGCATTTCACTGACCAACCTTCGTCAAAAGCCGTCACGGCACCATCGTGAAACAACGGGACGGTCAACACCTAAGTTGTCCTGTTAGGAGACGAGAACCCCCCGTTTGGACAGTCGAGATCTCGTCAGTTGTCACCACCATCGTTCTTTGCTGCCAATTCCTCGCTGGCTGGGTCTATGGGACTAGTGCGCGGGATTCAAGGACAAGACTGGTGTCGCATCGTGATTCGACGTGATCGTTATGGGTGGCGATGAGGATGCTTGCTCCCTTTTCGGCCAGATAGCGAAGGGTACTTATGACCATGTCTGCGTTGTCGTCATCGAGGGCTCCGGTGGGTTCATCGGCCAGGATAAATACGGGCTTTTTTACGAGCAACCGAGCGAGGGCCACTCGCTGTTGCTCGCCACCACTGAGTTCGTAAACTAGGTCCCTGGAACGTCCAGTGAGTCCAACATGTTCCAGCGCTTCTTCGTAGACCTTGTGCTTCTCAGTGCGGCTTAGTTTGCGATTCTCTCCGCCGGCCACGGTGAGGTTGTCGTGAATGCTCGTGTTTTCAATTAAGGCGTAATTTTGGAATAGGTAGCCGAGGGTATCGCGGCGAAAGATGCGCTGTTGACGCTGGTTGTAAGAGGTGGTATTGGCACCTTGTATCAGCACGTGGCCAGCGGTGAGGGGCTCGAGGAGACCAAGGCAGTTTAGTAACGTGGATTTACCCGACCCACTGGGTCCGCGGACGGCCATCATTTCACCGCTATTGACGGTGACATCGAGTTCTTCCCAGAGAGTGCGTTGGCCGATCGTCTTTGTGAGTCCGTGTGCAGAAATCATCGAATCCTTCCTTTCTATGCGTCCGCCGAGTGTGAACGGATCAGTGAAGTTTTATAGCCCCGCAGCGCGAGTAGGGTGAATGTGACGCTGAGGAGTGCAATGGCTAGGGCGATGGTAGGCGCCCATTGTACGAGTGGTTGTGATTCTCGAAGGATAGGTGAGGTGGCTCCCGTAGATCCGGCGGCTGTCGCTGCTGCGTCCTTTGCTGCCAGAGCGATCCCATAACCGATCAGTGCAATTGCTGCGGCGGACTCTACGGCTAGCAGCCACGCGTTGACTTGCCAAGACTGCCAACCGTGGATGAAGCTAACAAAGATTCTTTGGGCGTTCTTGCGGGTGTAGACGAGAGCGGCGCCCAGGGAGGTGACCAGCAAGACCAAGAGTGCTGCGCCGATGCTGAAGAGGTGGTTGCGGAAGGCTGCCGCATCCTTTTGGAAAGTGGCACTTGCGTCTAGAGCTGCTGGGCGGAATCCTGTGACAAACCCTGAGGCTCCCGCCTGATCGGTTCTGGCGATCATGTCTTCCGGATCAGTGAACAGGAGCCCTCCACTGGTTGCGTACGCGTAGTAGTCGCCATCGGGCATCCATGTACCGCCGGAGGGCACCGCAAGGACGACTGCATTGGGAAAAGATGTGTCCGCTTGAATGCCGTCGAAAGAGGAGAAGGCATTGATGCGCTGGTCGTCTGCAATGAGGACGGTCTCTTTTACGGGGCGATCCACGCCAATCGAGAACGAAACCGTTTCGGAGATCTTTTCCAGCTCTGGTTTCAATGAATTCGGTACCAAAAGCCGGACAGTGTCTGATGGAAGGATTCGTTGGCCCTGAGCGTCAAGCACAGTTTCGCGTTTGAGATAGGTCGAATTGACATACACCACCGGCGGTCCCGACACGGGGGCGACCGACCCATTCGGGTCATAGGACTGGAGCGCCTCAAAGGGGAACATTTGGGCGAAAACCACGGTCCCGTCTCGGTCGGCCTTCCTTGCAGCTTGACCAAAGAGCTGACCGTGCTGCATGAATTCTTCCTGCGACAGGTTGGTTTTGAACTGAAGCATGGAGAGGTCGCTGTTGGCGGCCCAAACAGCCTTGCTTTCTTGCTGCCCCAGGACCTGTCCGCCCAAGACCAGAGTCGCCGAAACGATACCAAAGGCAAGGAAGGAAGCGACGATCTTGACTACGTAGACGGCGCCGAGGGTGCTCTTCGCAGGGATTTGTCCCTTTACGGCAGCTATGAGGGGAACCCTCCAAGCAAGCAGCAACACCCCACCATGAGTCAATAGGGCTGCTGTCGACAAGCTGGCAGCCACCAGGGCAGCGAACCAAGCGAATCCAGCAACCTGATGGAGTGAGTTATAGAAGTACAGTGCGACTAATGTGATCACAGCGAGTCCAGCGTAAATCGGTGTTGTGAACCGTGCCAAAGCAATTAGATCCCGACCGAGGGATGTCCAGTACGAGCCACCCTGGAGCCGCTGAATAGCGTAGCTTCTAGCATTGAGGATCACCCCGGCTCCGGCGCTAACAATGACTATTAGGGCCAGGACCATGTAACTGTTTCCGAGCCCCGATGTGGATAGGAACCATTTGAAAGTCTCCAATGGACTAACGGACGCTGTACTAACTTCCAGTCCCATGCCCTGAAGCCCGGTGATTACTGCTTGTTCCAAGGAACTAGATCCAAAAACAACATATTGACCGCGGACATCCAAGGATGAGATCTTCGCGAAGGGCTGCACCGTTGTGGTCATAGATCGCGTAAAATCCGGATATCCTTTCTCAATCCATGAAGCAGAACTGGCCGAACTAGCTCCCACAGCCAGATATAGATTGCGGTGAGAGGTGGGGTTGCGCAGATCAGGAACAAGCCTGGCAATATTTCCCTGATGTTCCAATGCTGCGGACTGGATGAATGCCGAGGCAGCGCGCATATCAACATTCTGGACGTCACCCCCAACGGTGAGATTCATATCCGCACCTTGGAGCACGATCTCGTCCGAAGCCGACATGAAACCTAAGGCAAGTAATACTGAAAAGACTGCAATTACAAAGTGAACAAACCCAATAATCTTGTGAACCATCAATGCTTCTATCGTTCGGAAGAGGAATCTACGCAAAATATACGATGACAACAAAAATAGCCCTTGCCACCCGATGTCAGCGCGGCTACGGGGGGCGAGGGCTATTTTAGAGTTATTTAGCAGAAATTGTAGAAGTACTGGTAGCTGACGCCCGGGATTTGGGTAACGGACTTGAACGACCAAGCATTGGCCACAGTGCAGCCTGAACTATAGTTCGCCCCGTTGGCCTGAACGGTCGAGTAGTGGTTCATTCGTGCATGGAAGTAGTTAGAATAAGCCACTGAACCGTTGGTTCCATACTCCAACACACCCCCTCCAACGTTCATGGATGCCGCCATGGCGGGCGCAAGAGCACCAGCCGACAAGGCCGCCGTGAGACCAAGAATTGCAAATTTCTTCTTAAAGGACATTTCTCCCCCTTGGGAACATCGCTTGAGTAGTAACTTGAGTAGTAAAGAGCTGGCGCGGATAGAAGTAGGCAGAGTCACAGACCTGGCTCAAAACTCGGACGATCGAAGACCTACCTCTTGAGATTTGCCGTCAGTTCACCTTGACTATAACAACTCACAGCAGGCTTGTCGGAATTGAGTGAGATATTTCTTGGAAATTTCTTTTACTTAATTTCAAGTTCCGGTATCTCTGATTGTTTATCGTGCACAACAGCCACGAATCTCCCCGTGGGCCTGTCCACCATTCGCCTAGATTGTTGATTTCCCGCCATATAGCAGCCATGCACAACTAAGATACACCCGCAATGGTTTTGACGGATTACCAATTTCACGCGGCAAGGCGCGGTCGGTGTCGTACCCTCGAAGCAACAAGTTGGCGGAGCAGTGGAGTTGCTGGCGGGAAGCAGGGGTTGTCGTTTTCGGATCGGGCGGACATCGCTGTAGGCATCCTGGCTGGCAAGTCGGATCGGCAGATCGGTGTTGATCTCGGCCGGGACCACACCACTATTTGGCGCGAACGTCGATGGAACTCGACGAAGACCCGTGGCTACCGGCCCGTGAGTGCTGCCTGCTCTGCCGGGCGGTAGCGCAGGCGCCCGGAGACACGGAAAACCGAGACGAACCAGATCCTTGCCGCGCGGCTGAGGGAGGATCTGGGGAGGTCCAGGACGCCGCGGCAGATTGTGGGCCGTTTGCGTTTGGCTATACATCTGCTAAATCGCCATGTCGGGAATCCTGAGCCCTGGAGATGCTCTCACCCCTGGGATGGGAACACATCAACCTCACCGGCGACTACACCTGGCCACGCAACAACCAGATCAAACCCGGCAAATGCAGACCACTACGGCGCTCGACAGAACCTTAGCGTCGGATATTTCACTTTTTCACAAGCCAACCCTCGAAGCTGCAAACAGTGCCTATGGCCACAGACGAATCCTCGCTATCTTGCGACGGCAGGGATGGCGGGTTTCGAAGAAGACCGTGCTGAAACTGATGCGTGCCCTCGGGCTGCAGTGCCCAGTACGTCGCCGCAAACGGTATAACTCTTTCCGCGGAGAGGTCGGCGAGGCTGCCGAGAACGTCTTGAACCGCCAGTTCGCGACAGAATTCCGGCATACGAAGTGGGCCACGGACGTCACTGAGTTCAACGTCGGAAACGCGAAGGTTTACCTCTCACCCATCCTGGATCTCCACGACAACAGGGTTATCTCCGCTATTGCCGGGCCCTCTCCAAGCGTAAAAATGGTCACTGATAGCCTCCGCGCCGCGATCAATACCCTTCAGCCAAATGAGAAACCTCTGGTTCATTCGGATCAGGGATTTCAGTATCGCCACGCCCTCTGGAGAGACGAGTTGCACGACGCGGGACTCACCCAGTCGATGTCTCGAAAAGGAACATGCCTCGACACCGCCGCGATGGAGGGCTTCTTCAGTCATCTAAAAGAGGAATGGTTCCGCATCCAGAAACCCGAAACCATCGAGCAGTTCCACGCAGGGCTATCCGAGTACATGCAGTGGTGGAACACCACACGCATCCAAAAGCGACTCGGCTACCTCAGTCCCGACGAATACCGTGCCAACAAAACGGCCATCACGTAGAGTCTAATTAACCCGTCCAACTTCCGGGGACCACTCCAAGAGTCCGTTGGTGTTTTCGTTGATCCCTCGCTGCCAGGGCGAATGCGGGTCGCAGAAGTAGATCTCGATGCCGGTATCCATCTTGACCGTCTTCCATGACTGCATTTCGATGCCTTGGTCCCAGGTCAGGGAATGGCGCAGGGATTCTGGCAGGGTTTTGATCTTTGCGGTGAGGGCTTCGCGCATTTGTTCGGCCTTGTACCCGTTAGGCAGGTGGACGAGCATCGTGTAGTTGGTGTTTCGCTCCACGAGGGTCCCGATGGCAGAGAGGTTGCCTTTGCCGATGATGAGGTCCCCTTCCCAGTGGCCAGGAACGGCGCGGTCTTCCACCTCTGTGGGGCGTTCGGAAATGTTGATCATTCCCGGGATTCGATTCTTGCGCTGCCCGGCTTTGCGGCACGGTTTACGCACGGCCCTCCCGGTGCGTAAACACACGGCCAGATCACGGTTTAAGGCTCCGCGCTACTGGACATACAAGGACTGGTAAATCGTTTCCGGTGACACCCACATCTCCATTTCGTCGGGGAACTGGACGCGCAGTCGTCCCGCGATTTGTTCCGGCGAATACTTCTTGGCAAGGTCTTCTTCGACTATCGCACGCAACACCAGATTCGTGTGGAGTTTAGCCGGTTTCGGACGGGAAGCTCGTTCGTAGGCCAGTACGTGGGCCGAGGTTGTCCGATAGGCAGTGCCGGGTTTGGTGTTGCGCCGCAGTTCCCTGGATACCGTCGAAGCCGAACGTCCGATCACTTCCCCGATCTGCCGCAGGGACTGGCCTTGGGCACGCAACACTGCAATCTCCTCACGCTGTTCAAAGGTCAGGCAGCGGCCCTTGAGGTTCCTGCCCCGGCGGGGACGGACACCGCCGGCCGCGGCCAGGACGGTGCGCCCCGTGCGTCTACTGGTATTCAGGGGAATCACAGCATCGGTGATGAAATCGCCGGCCTGCATTCCAGCCCAAAAGACCTGCAGAAGATCCGGTCGGTAAAGGATTGAATATTTTCCCATGTCAGCACTCATTCACTAAGTGTTGCAATCACCGCGCGAACCCAAGGTTCCTGCTACGGACACGTGCAGCTGATCAGCCGGCTTCTGACGCGTCGTGCAGAGGAGTGCTGAAAGCCACAGGTGGTGCGATGCGTCCATGAGTGCGAGCCGAGTGTCGCTTTTCTTCAACCATCGCCTAACCACGATGCCCACACGCTGAGGTCCTACTAACGCAAGGGTCTGATCTGCACGCCGTCATGCACAAGTGTCCTATGTGAGGTGGGAATCTAGGACGGTTGCGTGAACTGTGCTTCAAACTCTGCGCTCGGTGCGATAGGTGTTATGACATCGACCAATACGCCGTTGGGATCTGCGGTAATGAAATGCCGCTGGCCAAAGTCCTCATCGCGTAATGGCGAGATTATTGGCAGGCCTGCGGCAAGGAACTTGGCATACCTAGCGTCGACGTCATCGACCTCGAAATTGAGCAGAATGCCGGAAGCGGTTCCGCGGTACGCCTCGGGCACGGTTTCGTGTTGGCCGTCCAAGACGGCCAAGGCGTGATCCCCGCGTTGCAGGTGGATGTACCAATCGCTAGAAAACAGCTGTTCGAAGCCGAAGTTTTCCTGATAGAAGACAGCGGTGGTAGCCACATCATCGGTCATGATTACGGGATAGGAGCTCGTTATGAGTTGCATGCAAGAAAAGTAACATACAGACTGTATGTATGCAAAAAGTTCGAGTCCAACCAAACGCCCAGCGCAGCGCCCAGACCAGACAGGCTCTGCTTGTCGCAGCACGGTCACTTTTCGTTGAGAAAGGGTTTGCCGCCACATCCACACCAGAGCTGGTTGAACGGGCAGGAATGACCCGAGGCGCGCTATATCACCACTTCAGGGATAAGGCCGAGGTCCTGCATGCAGTGCTCGAGGAGGAGGCCCGCCAAGTCGCAGAGGAGATAGAGAAAGCCGCGCCGGCCAACACTAGCCCCGTCGACGCTTTACGAGTCGGCAGCGTGGCCTACCTCGATGCAATGGCCGTTCAGGGACGGACTCGCCTCCTACTTATCGAAGGCCCTGCAGCGCTCGGTGCGGACAGGATGGCCACAATAGATGAGGGCCATGCCGCTGCATCGCTACGTGAAGGGCTCGAAGCCGCAATGCCCGGTCGCCATGTCGCTGCCCTAACGAACTTGTTGTCGGCGTCATTTGATCGGGCAGCACTGGATATTGACGGCGGAGACGACAAGAAAGCGGTCCGGGCAGCGATGCTTTTCCTCATTGACCAGGTTGTGGCTCCCACCCCATGACGGGCAGCGGCGCGACCGGTCTTTGCCGCGAATAGACATTCTGAGAAGGTCACGTCCTGCAAGTAAGGAGTCCCGCAGGAGGCTACTTAACTACATAGGGGTGATCATGACGCTCTTGATAGCGAACCTACCAGAAGGATCGTCGCGGATATTGCGGTCGATCCCCGCAGAAGGTTCGCTGTACTCCAGCGACGTTCAAAAGCAGTCCATTGCGCTGCGGATTCCAGGGAATCAGGGGCAACCCGGGCGAGGGCATTGTTGAGGGGAACGTTGCGTGCGACGGTGATGCCGAACGAGGCGAGGGCCAAGGCAGCGCCAACCATGCGGCTTGGATTTTCTAGCGCGGCACCACCTGTTGCTGTTTCGGAAACGACCACGGCGACGGAGGCGGCTGCCCCAGCGAAGAAAACGGTCATGAAGGGCAGGCGGACCGCGCTGTCGTTGATATGTTGCATGGCAGTGACGGCATCGGTTACGGGCAGGGTACGAAGTGCGGGCATGACAATCGCCGAGAAGGCGAAGTAGATCCCTCCGGTGGCCCCTGCTCCTAGAGCTGAGGTGATCGTGACGGCGGATATGAACGTGCTGGTCATGCACGTGCCTCACTGCGCAGGTTCCAGGTGCCATAGGCAGCAACGCGGCGGGCGTATTCGGTGAAGTCTGTCCCGGGCCGGCCAAGGGCAGATTCCAGATCGTCGGTGAGGGAGGCATTGCGTCCGTCGAGGATCGATTCGAAGAGTTCGGCGAGGGGCTGGGCATCCTCGTGCGGGATACCGTCTTGGGCGAGGTCGGTTACGAATTCCTCAGCCGTGCTGGGTGAGTAATCAATGTGGCGTCCGGAGGCTGCGGAGATCTCGGCTGCCACGTCGTACATGGATAACAGCCTGGGCCCGGTCACCTCGTACACGGTCCCCGCATGGCCCTGCTCGATGAGTGCTTTGCTTGCGATCTCGGCAAGATCGTCAATATCGATAAATGGTTCCAGGACGTCACCGGCAGGGAGTATGAGCCGCCCGCGCAGAACAGGACCGAGGAGGAAATGCTCGCTAAAATTCTGGGCAAACCATGCAGAGCGGATGATCGTCCATTCTGCGGCGCTCTCTTGCACTGCTCTTTCGCTCGCCAAGGCTCCCTCTTCCCCGCGACCTGAGAGCAGCACCAAGCGATTCACGCCCGAGTTGCGCGCCTGCTCAGCGAACTCCCCGATCAGTTCTGATACCCCGGGAAACGCCAGATCCGGAGAGTAGCAGATATAGGCAGCAGAGACTCCAAGGAGCGCATCCTTCCAGGTAGAGCGGTCCTCCCATATGAACGGGGTTTTCCCTTGCCTAGAAGCGACGCGGGTTTGGATGCCGCGCTCGTGAAGACGACGAACGATGCGGCCACCAGTGCGGCCGGTTCCACCAAGTACAAGGACATTATGATTAGTCATGGCACCAGCCAATCGCATTTAACCCGGACTGTGAATAGTTCAAAGGTGTAGATTCATGCGTGATCGTCTATATTTGTTCCATGGACCCGTTGACGCATCTCTTAGATGGCCCACGGGCGCGCCGTGCCTTTGGGCTCCGTATGGTCATGTCACCTGGTTGGTCCATTCTGGTACAGGATCAAGCACCCCTGACTGTCATGGCCATGATGTCAGGCACCGCATCCCTGGAAGCAAATAACGAACGAATCTTGTTGAAGCAAGGCGACGTTGTTCTCGTCCGGGGCCCAGACCCGTATACCGTGACAGATGACTTCTCCCGCGCCCCGGATGTGATTATTCATCCCGGGAAGCGGTGCACGTCCCCTTCCGGAGAAGATGTTCATACAAGTCTGACGCATGGAATACGCACCTGGGGAAACGCCTGTTCAGGTGCAACGACGATGCTCATCGGCACCTACGAAACCGAGGCGGAGGTTGGCGCGGCCGTCACGAACGCATTACCCAACATAGCTGTAGTTCCTTCCGGTCACATCAACCCATCCCTGTTGGACTTCCTTGAAGGAGAAATCACCACCGAGGCACCAGGACAAGGCAGCGTCATCGACCGGCTACTGGATGTGCTGCTCGTCCATTCAATCCGCGCATGGGCCACACTCAACCCCAAGTCGGCACGAGGCTGGCTCGCCGGTGGTACCGACCCCATCAGTGCCCAAACGCTAACGCTCTTCCATGGATCCCCCGCCGAGCCCTGGAGCCTTGAATCAATCGCACAGCACCTCAACGTATCTCGGGCAACCCTGGCGAACAGGTTCCGCGCCACCGTGGGCGTACCACCCATGACTTACCTAACGAACTGGCGGATGCTCCTTGCAAGCGAACTGCTTGCCGACCCACGGCTCACAACCACGCAGATCGCTACCCAAGTCGGGTATGGAAGTCCTTTCGCCTTGAGTACTGCCTTCAAGAGAAGATTCGGGGTGAGTCCAACCCGATACAGAGACCGAACCTATCCAATAGCTACTGCAGTGACGATTCTCTCCCCAACCGGAAGCTCGCCCCGCCGGTGAAAATCCAGGCCAACCACCCGACAAAACTCCTTCCATGGACCCGCCTGATTCAGCGAATATCTCCTCGCCTAGGGTTCGCCAAACGTCCCGCAGACCGGTTCGGCATACGAGATGGGCACTGCGGACGATCGTTTCGATCCTCCGCATACCCTGACGCTCGCTATATAGGATGGTGCGATGTCCGAAACTTTTACTCTCACAAGCAATCGAGTATCGCTCCAGCCATTCACTGAACATCACCTTGATGCCCGAATTCACTATCAAGCGCTGCCGGAGGTTGCTCGCTATCTCTACCGCTCACCGCTGACTCCTGAGGCAACTCGCGAGTCGGCTTTGGTCAATAGAGAACGACGTTTTGAGAGTCCTGGGGATCGCCTGCTATTCGCCGTGGTCAGGAACGTAGACAACATTCTCTTAGGCGAAGTCGTTGCCACGTTGGAGAATCCTCACGCCCGTCAAATTGAGATCGGGTGGATCTTTGACCCAGGCAGCGCGGGTCGGGGTTACGCGACAGAAGCAGCGAAGACGCTACTTACCTACCTGTTTACAGCTGAGAACGCTCATCGGGTATTTGCTCGTCTGGACGCAGAGAACGACGCCTCACGACGATTGTGTGAGCGTTTGGGAATGCGAGAGGAAGCCCACCTCATCGAGAATGACCGCGACGGCGATCGATGGGGTTCGGAGTATGTTTATGCGATACTTGCCCGCGAATTTGAACCGGCACAAGCCCAGAAAGAGTGCATAGCCGATAGCTCATCCGGATCGTCAATGCCCTATCCACCCCTGAAGATGAGCGTCCAAGTACATCCTCTACCGAGAATCCTGTCCCACAGACCGCTCCCCTCTGGAATGCGGCCAACAGCGATCCATCAAAAGTGACGCCGCGGTCCAGCGAACCGCGCACCGACCGGCTTATGGGCATCAGTGAGGGCGGACTGAAGCAACCGCACATGGCGTTGCTACGAACATCGCCGGGGCGACAGAGGGCAGGTCCGGTGAAAGAAGCCCATCGGTAGGATCGACCTATGACCCGTAAGCCCTGGATGACTCTTGGTCCGCCTGCCCATATAGTCGAGCGTTTTTTCGAAAAGCACGGACGGGCTGGCTTGGTGCTACCAGACGGTTGGTACGGGAGGCCTTTAGATTCCCTCTTCGCACTCACCTCCGCCGTGGATCTTCCGGATGGACTCAAAATCGAGATTGAAGGTGGAAGGGAACTGATTTTTGAAGGCAACGTGACCATCGTCAAGACGGAGTTCGAGAAATATCCGGCTTTGAGGATTGAGGGATTCAAGTCGGCTTCATGGAACCCCCACGATGGCGTCGTACATCGGCAGACGTATGGCGAGCCAGGTGCGGTCGTCTTCGTTTCCTAGGTGGGGCAGTCACTTCTGGCGCTTGGCGTTCGGTGGCCCACCGGCTTGCGGGACGCTTTGGCATCGTCTAAACGGGACACCCCTTTCGGGACGCACTTCGCTGCTATCCAAATTCTTGCTGGCGTTCTAGGGTGGGCTCATGGTGGATTTGGAAGCAGCCAGCCGGAAGAGCGACTTGAGATTCTGGCGAGCCATGTTCTGGATTCACATCTCACTACTAGTGCTCGGAATCGTTAGCATGCTGCTCGTTATCTTTGGGTCCGCGGGCAACCCCAATCTGGGTGTCTTGGTACCGAGCATCGCCATCGTGGTCTTGGTCCTTATTTTCCTGCCCAGTGCCTACAAGAAGTGGCGATCAAGTAGATGAGAATCGTCAGTCGTTAACGCTGCCGAATCCGTCAGTCAGGATCTCCGCACACTTTGCTCAGAAGTGGACATTCAGTGTCACAATTTCCTGCCGCCCGAAGCGCTGTACTGCAGGAGGTTCCCCATTTAGGCCATCCAGTGTCTACTGGAGCATACGACCATAGGAGAACATTTTGAGAGCATGGAAAATTGGCTTTTCCTTCTTAGCTGCTCTCAGCCTGGTGATGATCTTCATCGGAAATGGGGCACTCTTTCAGAGGCTCTACGCCGCACTGCTTGTCGGGTGCCCTGTGGTCATAGTCCTGGCGACAAGGAAAGATCGTTCACGCAAATGACATCGCCGGCAAAAATGGCACCCTACGAATCGGAATGCCTCACGCCATACCCACCGCCCCGGTAGGGGTTCGCGCTACGGGACGGACTTTGAATTGATTCCCTCGGCATGAACCGGCAATCTTGCCTCGTTGCGCGACAAAGCGCCCATGCGGGAGGCTACACACTGTGCTCAGCTCCAGGAAACGGCCACAAACAACAGCGGCTAGCCTGAGCAAAAACCCGGCGTCATTACCCATACTGAAGATATGACAGCCCCTGAAGCAGAGAACGCAACCATAGAGCCAATCTTGATAGCTATGCCCGTCGAGGACTGGCAAATCATCGATGGCACAATCGACAACACCGTCGTCATGGCTGCCACAGATGGCGACAACCGCCGCGTTGACCAAGGCCAAAACGTCCGGGAAGCGGGCTGGGAAGCAGCACGCGCTCACCCGAGAGTCGAAGACGGCTGGGGTGGCTGGCCACCCCAAGGAGAGGAGATTGCGATCGCACTGCCGTTCGCTTCATGGCGTTTCGTCGTCGGAGAACTGCGCCGGTGGGACCTAATTGATGCCGACGTCGAAATTCGTGACCCGAACATGCCGGAGTCGCAAAGCCTGGCCATCGCGCATTTGGTGGCGCAGCGCATCGGGGACGGCTCCTGACGCGGCAAGCAGTCCAGCGCTGACGACACTGTTCGCTCCGCAGCAACAATCCAGAGAATTCATGTATGACTCATCAAGCTGAGAATCTGCTTCAACATTGAGCCCATGAAACTAGATGGGCCAGCGTCTTCAGCGGGGGGCGTCACAGGATTTGCTTTCAGAGTCGCTGTCCGTGAAGCGAACGGCGGTGGCTTTCTTGGCTTGCACCCGTCCCGCAGGACGTTCCTCATTGAAACAAGAGCAACTCGGACCGCTCAAAGTCGCTGTCCTGGTTTCAGTGAACCATTTGCCGACCGGCTTGTGGGACGGTCCGAAATGCCTATCCGGACGGACCTCTTGCGGGTGCTTCTTGCGAGGGTGGGACGGTGGGCGATCGGCCACTCGCATGGAAGACCGAGGGTATTTTCCGGAAAGCGAGCTCTTGTGTAACGCTTAGGGCAATGGCTAAATTTGTGTCGTCGGTGATTATTGGTAGCGATCGTCACGACACATAGGGCAGGGGGGACCCCATGAAGATCCGTAAGTTTTGTACGTCGAGTGCTGCCATCCTGATGGCAGTAGTTTTCGGGATGTCAGGCCAGGCAGCGTCCGCTCCATCGCTCACGTCGGAAACAACGGTAGGCGTCACCACCGTTGCCGCGACCCAGGGTCAAGATACAGCCCTGATGGCGGCGGCAGAATACAGGCCGTATACGTCGGCGAATTTTCGGTTCAACCTGATCCAGCGAACCGGTTACGACCGCGGGTCGCGGTGCCAGGAGCACCACACCATGCCCGAGGCTTTCAGTACGTACTTCGGCGCCAAGGGAATTCTGATCCACGACCCGAGCTTCGGTTTGTGGTGGGGTTTGGCTGCTGGGGTGGCCAACAACCACTCCGATCTTTCCGCGGCGTACAACCGTGACTGGCAGAGATGGATTGACCAGAACCTGAACGCGACGAAGGCAACCGTGCTTCAGTTCAACACGTCGATTACGGCCGTTTACGCGAGGTACGTCCGTTGCTGAAAGGTGAGAGCTTGTCCGAGTGGTTTCGCATTGAGGCCAGATCACGACGCAACGACGTGTGGCTCGACGTCTACGGACAAGGTAAGCCGAAGATCACCGGAGAACCCTGGTACATGCCCGACGGTGTCACCAGTGTCTACCCGTTCATCGTGGACTGGCGTCCTGAAGAACTTCCGTTCCCGGTATGGCTTGCTCCGTACAACGGAGGCAAGAAGTACGGTGACCTGCTGTGGACAGGTGGGATAGCGTTAAAGATTGCCTCCACTCGTTTCATCGAGGCACTTCGCGCCGCTGAGGTCACCGGTTACCGAACCTTCGACGTCGAGGTTCGAGACCACGCCGGCTCGCCTCTCGAGGGATACACCGGCTTCGCGACCGATCCGTCCGCGGGCTCTGACATCCAGAACCTCTACGGCCAGCCATATCAAAACTCTGCTTTCATCGCCACGCAGCGTGTCGTCAAGGCATTGCACGATCACGGAGTTGACCAGCTGAAGATCAGCCCCTACACCCCCGACTGACGTCGGACCCCTCGCGCAGAGAACGAATCGCGCGATCACAACCCGGTGTCGGACCACACACCAGTCTCAGGCACCTCGGCCACAAGAGGACGAGACTATCGAATCCACTGGACACTTGTGCCGATCGGCGCGAAATTAGCGATGCTGGATCTTGAAAGAATTGCCGTGACAACGAGTAGCTTTCGGGTCCATTAGTCGGTACGAAACAATTCTGGCGAAGGTTGTCCCGCTAGATTGTTGGGACTGGGGCACTCGCTGCCAGGGGTGTTGTTTTCGGTCTTAGGTACGGCTGGAGTGTTTGAATCTGGCCGTTACCTTGAGGAGCCCTTCACGGAGGTTCAGATGGACAAGATCCTGATCCAGGCCTAATGCTGCGGCAATATCGGCGGTGGTGCGGCCTTCAAAGTAGGCGAGGTAGATTGCTTCACTTTGGATGGTAGTCAACTCGGCCAGGATTGTTGGATGAGCGGTGCGTTCCGATAAGTGGTTGAGGAGTGGATGGGCTCGTTCTGTGGTGCCGGTGATGGTCATTGCTTGGCTTTTTCGGAGCTGATCAACAGCCATGCGGTGTGCGATGGACATGACCCAGGTTTGCGGGGTTGACTGTGCTGGGTCGTAATCTGCGAGGTGTGCCCAGATTCTGACGTATATGTCTTGGACAGTCTGCATACTGTCGACCGAGTTCTTGAGGATTCTTCTCACGAGCGGGTATATGTGCCCGGCGGTCTGCGCATAGAGAAGTTCAAAAGCCTGGGTATCCCCGGCGGTGGCGAGTTCCAGTAGTTGGCGGAGGTCTTGGGGGTAGTCCTTGGTGTGAGTCACCGGCAGCTCTTCCGTGGCTGTAGATACGTACATAATGTAAGGAAGGCAAGCTTCACACGAAAAGCGCTCGAAGCTGTTGCTGAAAATGTTGCATTACCAGGTGTTACGCGTCGCAGTGAATGAACCGTTGGCGCAGCAGTCGTATCCGCTGCTTCCCTGTGGCTCACTTGGACAGCCCCACAACTGTCGACGATCTGCCCGGCCATCTACCCTGCACCATCCAGCTGCAGCCCGGATGCCCGCTTCAGTCCCGCAGTTTGGGGAACTGTTGTCATCGTCAGCCTTTTATCTGCATTGTTGGCAGCCAGTGCCGTGATTCAACCAGAAAGATCAAGTAATCGTCCTACGATGGCCCATGGCAGCCCGGGGTGTAGCTGCCGTTGTTGTTCCCTTGTAGACTCTGGGTTCCTCCGGCTTCAGCCTGTAAGTAACCAGGGTTTCCGCTCAAGGTTCCCCAGCGGAACATGACAGGCTGACATGGGTGCAAACCGAGTTTGCTCCCTAAGCGCACCACCGGCCGACCGGCTTATGGGACGCCTTGAATGTCTCTTGGTGGGACTTCTCTTTCGGGACCATCGCCGCGATGTTGACCCGCCACGGACTACAGTGACGTGTGTGAACATGCTCAGCATCGGGACGCAATCTGCAGACGCCAACCGTCGGATTTCTTGGATGGTGTGGGCAGCAGCAGTGGTGTCATGGCTGATTGGATTTGTGTCCATTTTCCTGATCGCTCCGACTAATTCCGGAATGGGTATCGTAGATTCCTATGTACTGTTCCAAGTCGGTTCAAACTTCGGAAACGTTCTGGCCCTGGTCTTCTGGTCTTGCACGGTCCTCCTAGCGGGTTGGCTGTTGCCCCGTAGGGCGGGGCCGGCATGGATCCATGCATTTCTGGCCTATGGGGTGCCCGCCGTTTTCTCGCTATTTCCTGCGGTCGTGGTCAGCAATGCCGTCGCACACGTGGTGGCAGTCGATGATACGTTTGTCTATCGCGACTGGCTGGCGGGCCCGTTAGTGATATCTGGTCTGGTAGCTATAACGATTGCAATCGTCGGCAGTCTTTGGGCACGCAGTCGTATGGCACAGCTTTGACCTCGGCGAGGGAAGTCTGACGTAGGTACCGTTCAGTCTGGGGTTCCCCATTGGGACACGGCCAACACAGACCTTTCAAAGGCGCTGCCCTGGTTTCAGCGAACCGTGTGCCGACCCGACTAACGGGACAGTTTGGCTATGTCGCTATGGGACACCTCGCAGGAGCAGCTGGCGGCGCCTGCGGTATCGTCCTTGCATGGCACAAATCGTAGTTTACGGGCATCGAAGGACAATCAACCTCAAGCGGACAGCGCTGACAAGAGCGATTCACGGAGCGATCATGGTCGCCCTCGAGTATCCTGCCGACAAATGCTTTCACCGGTTTATTGCGCTCGACGATGAAGACTTTGTCCATCCTGAGGATCGAGGCAGCGACTACACCATCATCGAAATTTCCATGTTCGAGGGTCGGTCCGAAGACGCGAAGCGGACCCTGATCGAGGAACTCTTTCATCGCATCGGTGTAGAAGCCGGCATCGCGCCGCACAGTGTTGAGATTACGATCACCGAGACGCCCAAAGTGAACTGGGGCATCAGAGGAGTCAATGCCGCTGACCTTGCTCTTAACTACAAGATTGAAATCTGATCAACAGCGCCATATTCCAGTGCAGGATCAATTAATTACGCTCCTTCATAGGTGAGCGAACGGAAACTTCCGAAAATTGCACCTCCGACATTTCGCGGCAAAGTGGAGTGAAGGTTGCACAGCGAAAGTCCGGGTTGGTAGATCACCACCTTCGCGTCCAACAGAAAGTTCCACGACCAGACGTGCGAACGCGATGCTAAAAGCATTTGGCCCGCAACCAATGAATACGTTCCTTGCTGATGCCTCAAAGGGGGCAGTATTTACTTGAGGCATCGGCACGTCAGATTCAAGCGACCTCAGATGATTTTCCCCCATGCGCTGAGTAGTTTAAAAGGTAAATTCTATTTATGAGCTGCCCCGTATTCTATTTACATAGCAACACCTGGCGATGGAAAAAAATTTACAGAAGAACGCCATCTTCCCCCTTTGGGGCGATCTTCATGTCATAAGTGACCCACGGAGTAGCTTTCGCTTTCGCATCGTACAGACGCCGAGCAGTGGCATTGTCGGCTGCCGTGATCCACCGGACGACGTTAGCACCCTGGCTTGAGGCTACGGAGGCGGCATGTCGCAAAAGGGCACTTGCAGCACCGGTACCTCGGGCTTCAGGTGCGGTAAAAAGATCGTCGAGATTCATTGCGAAATCACCGTCGTCTGGGCGCGCGAACCAACGCAGATTCGCCAGTGCAATCGGGGTATCGGATTCTTTGACGGCAACTAGCCCCAGCAGACCGTGTTCTTTCCCCAAAATCCACTTCCATGCGTTCTCGACAATTTCCGGGCTTGGTGTCTGGTTATAAAAAGCGCGGTATCCCGAGTAGAGCTCTGCCCATACCGTGGCGTCACGGGCTTCAATGGGTCGAATTGTAAGTGTCATTCCTCAATCGTATCGAGGGTTTCTAGCACCCCGAAAATTGAACGAAATAATGCTAGCAAGTAGCGCCCTAGAATACGGATCCACGACGTACAGCAAAGGTTCCCACAGAGGGTTGGCGAATTCAATCGGCCGTCGCACCTCCCCCATTGTTGTGAGGTGTTGTGCATGCATTCGAAAACGGAACGGATTGCTAAGGAAGCACAGTTTTCGGTGCTGATGGCCCGATCAATCTCTTATCGGTCTGTCCGCGGATTGGATTGCTTCTCGGCGAGACCACGTGTCGCTTCAGCGATCTTGATGACCCTCTCGATCACGGTGCGCGTACTCACCCGTGTTCGTGCTTCAGGCCTCGTCAGGATATCGATGTTACGGGCCAAGGCAAGGCCCTCGATTGGGCGCAGCACCACGTGCTCCCGAAAGTATGGAATCAATCCGGTGTACCGAGGCAACAGGCCCACCATGCGTGTCTTGGCAATAATCGCCGCCACCAAATTGAACTCATTCACACGATGCGTAATCTGGATCGGGGTGTCCGCAGTGGCG
>NZ_JAUCEK010000015.1:0-33908 GCF_032458965.1 Arthrobacter sp. lap29 | reverse complement strand
TCTCACATCAGTAATACACCTCAGTGCGGCCGCCAAGAAGCCAGACGCACGAACGACATGGGCTGCACCTGCCAGCGGAACAGCCCATCAAGCCGCACATCCCGGCCCTCCGGCGCAGCCATCGAGCCTCGCACGCGCGGAGCAAAGAACCTCCTGTGCGACTCAGACAATCAGGCCCTGGCCTGGTGGGACCACAAAGCGAATGACGACACCAGTTTCAAGACCGTCACACTCAAATCCAGGCGGGAGTGCTGGTGGACGTGCCCAGAATGTGGCCATCAATTCTCGGACATGGTTTACAACATCACATCATCTCCGCGCTGCGGCGCATGCCACGAACAACGGGCTGACGAGTACGAACGATACAAGACCATCATGGTTCGCGAAGTCCCCGAACTCTTGGCGGCCTGGGCGGATCCAGCGGATCCGTCTACCATTGAGGTTGCGGGATCCTGGATGCTCAGGCGATTCAGATGCCCCAAGGGCCATCACCCCAAAATCAACCCTTACACCTTCCTCAACTCAGGCTGCCCCTCCTGCCGTGGCCAAGCCACCCGTCAATCGGCCAAAGCCAGCCTGCGCGATGTGCTCCCGGAGATCGCAGAGCAATGGCATCCGGTCCGGAACGGTAGCGAGTGGACTCCAGACACAGTTGGCCCCGCCTCGACACGGGTGATCTGGTGGAAAGCCAACTGCTGCGGATTCGAGTGGGAAGAAGCCATCGAAACCCGAAACAAATTCAAACGTCAGCGATGCCCACGTTGCGCGACAATTTTAGACTCTCTCGGCTGGGCAGATCCCGGTCTAGCTGCCGAATGGAGCGACGAGAATCCGATGAACGTTTGGCAAGTTCGCCCGACGGCTAGCACGCGGTTCATCCCGAAGTGGGTGTGCTCGATCAACTCCGCTCATCGGTGGGAAGCGCCTCTCACGTCCCGCTCCAGTGGGTCGGAGTGCCCCGAGTGTTGTATCGCCGGCAAATCGAAAGTCGAGCTGGAGCATCTGGCCGCCTGCGCGAATGTATTCACAAATGTGCGCTCAGGCCCATCCCTGCGCAGCCCCTATTTCACGACCAGACAGAGTTGGACAGTGGATATCCTGGCCAGTCACGACAACCGGGAAGTGGCAATCGAGTACGACGGCGCCTATTGGCACTCGGCTCCGGCAAAAATCGCGATTGACCAGCGTAAGACACAGGACCTGCTGGCAGCCGGGTATACCGTGGTGCGATTGCGGGAAGACGATCTGCCCAGCCTCGAAATCCAACATAAATACTACTTTGAGGTTCCGGTGTTCTCCGCGGCGCCGCGACCGCAACAAGTCATCAGCGATGTCCTCGTATTACTCGGCTGAATCTCTGAGTGCACGGCCTAGCGGCAAAACTGAAGCGTCCCTATTTTTGTGCCGCTTTCTTGTGAGAAAGTAAGGCATCAAGACAGGGACGCTTTAGGGTGAACCGTGCCGGGAAACATACCACCATTTTCTGGCGACTGCGCCGGGAATGGTCGGCAATCAGAAGCCACAAATATTTGCTCGTACTCGTCGGGAAATGATGGCCGACGGAAGAATGCAAGGACACAGGACGGTCACCCCAACCTTGATTCAAAGGACCCAAGCTCGGAACGTTCTGACCCGCGACACAGCCATACCTGCATGGACACGAATTTTTCAGTCAGCTGACAAGGATCGCCACACAATTAACGTCGCTAAGGCTCCGGCTCACTATGAACTAGGTGAAGGGGAAAATATCCCCGAAGCAGTCAGCAAGGAGCCGCCAGAGACAAACAGCTAAATCGGCGCTGACGTGCGAGGGCGCCGCATAACAAGATCCTCAGGGGTGCAACCGGTCAACGGGTGTCAACACAGTGTCAAACCTTAAACACGAAAACCCCCTGTGATCAGGGGGTTTAGCGTGCCCGAGGTGGGACTTGAACCCACACATCTTTCGATACTGCATTTTGAGTGCAGCGCGTCTGCCATTCCGCCACTCGGGCCTTCACTAACGTGCTGCAAGCAACACCGTTACAAACATCACGCCCCCGTTTCTCGAATCACTTCCGAACGAGTGCGCGCAACTACTCTACATGCATATAGGCTGTTTTGTGGAACTGAAGCCCCTTCGGGGGTAATTATTTGCAAAATGTGGTGTACCTCACCCTTTACAAGGAGTCTTTGTGTCTGAACAAGCGGAATCAACCCCCACCTCCCCCGCACGCCGCGTCATTGTTGCTGAGGATGAAACACTAATCCGCCTGGACATCATGGAAATTCTTCGAGGAGAGGGCTACGACGTTGTTGGCGAAGCGGACAACGGCGAGAAGGCCGTGGAACTCGCCAAGGAACTCAAACCGGACCTGGTCCTGATGGACGTCAAGATGCCCGTCATGGATGGCATCACGGCAGCTGAGATCATCGTCAAGGCTCGCATTGCCCCCGTGGTCTTGCTCACAGCCTTCAGCCAGAAGGAACTCGTGGAGCGTGCCCGCGACGCCGGCGCCATGGCCTACGTGGTCAAGCCCTTCACCCCCGCTGACCTGATCCCGGCACTGGAGATCGCACTGTCCCGCCACGAAGAGATCAAGGCGCTCGAGGAAGAAGTTTCCGATCTCCAGGAGCAGTTCGCCACCCGCAAGCTCGTAGAGCGCGCCAAGTCCCTACTGACCACCAAGATGGGCTTGAGCGAGCCCGAGGCTTTCCGCTGGATCCAGAAGACCTCCATGGACCGCCGCTTGAGCATGCGCGAAGTAGCCGAGACCATTATCAACCAGGTCAACTAGTCCCCACCGGCCCCCTCGCTTCGTTCCTCAGCCAGGGAACCCTGCCGGCGTGGGCCCAGAATAGCTCACCGGCCCACAAAGCACTGAGGCGGCACCCACCAATTGGTGGGTGCCGCCGTCTCGTGCTTTGGTCAAGAAAGCTTAGCCAACGGGCCAGGGACCAATCTTTTCCTTGACTGCGCGAACGCCGCCGGTCTTTCCGATATCAGCTTGATCGCCAACCACGTGTGCCTTGACCAAGTTGGTGGAGCCAGCCTGTCCGGGAGGGGAACCGGCTGCAATAACAACCATGTCGCCTTCCTCAACCAAGCCCTTGGCCAACAGCGTGGTATCAACCTGCTCGGTCATGGCGTCAGTGTGAGCAACAGAGGGAACCAGCACGGGCTCAATACCCCAGGCAAGGGCCAGCTGGTTCCGAACACGCTCATCCGGAGTGAACGCGAAGACCTGCTTGGACGGGCGCAGGCGCGAGAGACGGTGAGCGGAGTCACCCGACTGTGTGAACGTGGCAATGAACTTCGCGTCCAGCTGATCGGCGATCTGCACGGCTGCTGCGGTGATGACGCCGCCGCGGGTTCTGGGCTGAGAGCCGAGCTTGGGGATCAGCTTCATGCCGGCTTCTTCTTCAGCAGCTTCGATGATCCGGGCCATGACCTTGACGGTCTCGATCGGGAACTTACCAACGCTTGTCTCGCCGGAGAGCATGACTGCATCTGCACCGTCGAGCACAGCGTTTGCGCAGTCAGAAGCTTCTGCGCGGGTGGGGCGAGGGCTTTCGATCATGGATTCAAGCACCTGCGTGGCTACGATGACGGGCTTGGCCCAGCGGCGTGCCATTTCAACACACTTCTTCTGAACCAGCGGGACATCTTCCAAGGGAAGCTCCACACCCAAGTCCCCACGAGCAACCATGATGGCGTCAAACGCGTCAACAATTGCTTCCAAGTTCGCCACGGCCTGCGGCTTTTCGATCTTGGCAATCACCGGCACGCGGCGGCCTTCTTCGTCCATGATCTCGTGGACACGGCTGATATCAGCGGCGTCACGCACGAACGACAATGCGACCAAGTCCACGCCGCACTCAAGTGCCCAACGCAGATCATCTTCATCTTTTTCGCTCAAGGCGGGGACGTTCACAGCAACACCGGGTAGGTTGATGCCCTTGTTGTTGGAGACCTTGCCCGGAACGGTAACAACGGTAACAACCTTGATGGAGTCAACCGCAGTTGCCTGAACGGAGACCTTGCCGTCGTCGATCAGCATGATGTCGCCAACCTTGACGTCTTCAGTCAAAGACTTAAGCGTGGTGGAGCAGATATCTTTGGTGCCCGGAACGTCCTCGGTGGTGATGGTGAAAACATCGCCCACGGCCAGATCATAGCCCTCGCCATTGGCGAAACGGCCCAACCGGATTTTGGGGCCCTGCAAGTCAGCCATCACGGCTACGGGCTTGCCCAGTGCCTCAGCGGCCTTACGGACGTTGTTGTACGTATTTTGGTGCACGGTGTAATCGCCGTGGCTCATGTTCATGCGGGCTACGTTGACGCCCGCCTCCAGTACCGCAAGTGTGTTTTCATAGCTGGCGATTGCCGGCCCGAAAGTCGCAACAATTTTTGCGCGTCTCAATGTACCTACCTTGTGTGTGTTTTTCAGCAGAAATTTTTAGTGACTTGCCTCTAGCCTATCGTCTCGGCACTAGACACTGATAGCCGAGTCACTGGGTGAGACAGGCGCAGGCAAAAAAGTCTCGCCCATCAAGTATTTATCCACTGCAGCCGCACAGGCCCGGCCCTCGGCAATGGCCCACACAATCAGTGATTGTCCGCGCCCGGCATCTCCGGCAGCAAACACGCCCTCGCGCTGTGTCATGTAGTAGCCGTCCCTATCAATATTTGAGCGGGAGTCCACACTGACCGAGATTTGCTGAACCAACTGCTCAGATTCAGGACCTGTGAATCCTAGGGAAAGGAGCACCAGATCCGCCGGGATAATCCGCTCCGTACCAGCCTTGGGCACACGGGCGCCATCACGGTATTCTGTTTCGGCAATTTTTAGCCCGCTCAGAACTCCGTTGTCGCCTAAAAATTCCACCGTGGACGCCAAGTATGTCCGCTCCCCACCTTCCTCATGCGCACTGGCCACCTCAAAAAGGTTGGGAAACATGGGCCACGGATGGTGTGCAGAACGTTCCCGTGGAGGCTGCTGGCCAATAGCCAGCGTTGTCACTGATGCGGCCACCTGGCGATGCGCCGTCCCCAAACAGTCGGCACCGGTGTCTCCACCGCCCAAGATGACCACATGCTTACCGCGTGCATCAATGAGCCCGGCGTCACCGGTGCCGAACGTTTCAGCCGCAACTTTCTTGTTGGCCTGCACCAGATAGTCCATGGCGAAATGTACACCCGCCAGCTCACGGCCCGGAATAGGCAGATCACGCGGCACCGTGGCACCCGTGCAAACAATGACGGCGTCAACTCGGCGCCGCAGGTCCTGCCACCCAATGTCACGCCCAACCTCCACGCCCGTGCGGAAACGGGTTCCTTCCGCCTCCATCTGCACCACCCGGCGATCCACACTCTCCTTCTCCAGCTTAAAATCAGGAATCCCGTAGCGCAGCAGCCCACCAATACGTTCCGCGCGCTCGTACACCACCACGGTGTGCCCGGTTCGGGTCAGCTGCTGGGCCGCAGCCAGCCCGGCAGGCCCGGAACCTACGACGGCGACTGTCTTGCCTGTGAGCCTGGTGGGCGGCAGCGGGTGGACCCAGTCCTGGTTGAAGGCCTCATCGATGATCGAGACCTCAACTTGTTTGATGGTCACGGCAGGCTGATTGATCCCCAGCACACAGGCACTTTCACAGGGAGCCGGGCACAGCCGGCCAGTGAACTCAGGAAAGTTATTGGTGGAGTGCAGGCGCTCAATAGCATCCTGGCCTTTGTCCCGCCACGTGAGGTCATTCCATTCCGGAATCAGGTTTCCCAAGGGACAGCCCTGATGGCAGAACGGCACCCCACAGTCCATGCAACGTCCGGCCTGGGCCTTGAGTACGCCTTTTTCCTGAGCCTCATAGACTTCTTTGAAGTCCATGAGACGCACGGGGACGGGGCGCCGCTTCTGGGTGATACGTTCGCGATTGTTCAAGAATCCATGTGGATCAGCCACGGGTAACCTCCAAAATTTTCGCCCAGACGGTTGCCCCATCCGGATCCTCACCCAGATCAGCTGCTGCCAACCGGGTTTGTAAAACTGCTGCATAGTCGCGGGGCAGGACCTTTGTCAGCCGCGCCAGGGTGGCCGGGAAATCGGCGAGGAGGGCTGAGGCAACTTCTGAACCGGTCTCTTCGGCGTGCCGGCGCAACAGTGAGCCGATCACGTCTGCATCAACGCTGTCCGGGCTCAAGAGCACCAGCTCCCCCGCTTCCAGCGCCGCCTTGTTCACTGACATCCTGTCCAAGTCCAAAACGTAAGCCGTGCCGCCGGACATGCCGGCACCAAAATTGCGTCCTGTGGCTCCCAAAATTAAGGCGGTGCCACCTGTCATGTATTCACACCCATGGTCCCCTATACCCTCAACCACAGCGGTTGCCCCGGAATTGCGGACTAGGAAGCGCTCCCCCACTAGTCCGCGGAGGAACATCTCCCCGCTGGTGGCACCGTAGCCAATGACGTTCCCGGCAATCACATTTTCCTCCGCGACGAACTTGCTTTCACGCTCAGGAGTCACCGTGATCCGGCCCCCTGAAAGTCCTTTGCCCACGTAATCGTTGGCATCGCCGAGCAAACGCAGCGTGATCCCTGCGGGCAGGAATGCGCCCAGTGACTGACCAGCTTGTCCCTTCAGCGTCACGTCAATCGTGTCCGGACCCAGCAGGTCAATACCAAACGTGCGGGTGACGTGATGGCCCAGCATGGTGCCAACCGAACGGTCCGTGTTGACAATAGGCAGACTGATTTTCACCGGGACACGCGCTGTGAGTGCATCCTGTGCCATGGTGATGAGCTGCTGGTCAAAGTGCTTCTCCAGCTCATGGTTTTGTTGGACCAGATTCCGCACGGGGGCATCCGGGCGAACTCCTGCATCGGAGAGGATGGGGCTCAGATCCAGCCCCGCTGTTTTCCAATGGCCCACGGCTGCACGCAAGTCCAGCACCTCGCTGTGACCAATGGCCTCCTCCAAAGTGCGGAAGCCTAGCGCGGCCAATGTCTCACGCACCTCCTGCGCCAGGAACTCGAAGAAGTTGACCACGAATTCTGGCTTTCCCGTGAACCTGCTGCGCAACTCGGGGTTCTGGGTGGCCACACCCACGGGGCAGGTATCCAGATGGCACACACGCATCATGACGCAGCCGGAAACTACCAGCGGTGCCGTGGCGAAGCCGTACTCCTCGGCCCCTAGCAGCGCGGCAATCACCACATCGCGGCCCGTCTTCAGCTGTCCATCCACCTGTACCACAACCCGTTCACGCAAACCGTTCAGACGCAGGGTTTGCTGAGTTTCGGCCAACCCCAGCTCCCATGGCATCCCCGCGTGTTTAAGCGAGTTCAGCGGGGAGGCGCCGGTTCCGCCGTCGTGCCCGGAAACCAGGACCACGTCGGCCTTGGCCTTGGTCACGCCGGCCGCTACGGTGCCAATTCCCATCTCGGAGACGAGCTTGACGTGGACCCTGGCGCTGGGGTTGGCTCGTTTGCAGTCATAGATCAGCTGGGCCAAGTCTTCGATCGAATAAATATCGTGATGCGGCGGCGGAGAGATGAGTCCCACCCCGGGTGTTGAGTGCCTGGTCTCGGCAATCCACGGGTATACTTTTTGGGCCATGAGCTGCCCGCCCTCACCAGGCTTGGCGCCTTGAGCCATTTTGATTTGGATGTCCGTGGCATTGCTCAGGTACAGGCTTGTCACACCAAAACGGCCCGAGGCAACTTGTTTGATGGCGCTGCGGCGTTCCGGATCGAGGAGCCGGTCAACATCTTCCCCGCCCTCCCCCGTATTTGATTTTGCACCCAACCGGTTCATGGCAATGGCCAGCGTCTGGTGCGCCTCTTGGGAGATGGAACCGTAGCTCATGGCTCCGGTGGAGAACCGCTTAACAATGCTGTGTACTGCTTCGACTTCCTCCAGCGGGATGGGTTGGCGGTCCTTGAAGGTGAGCAGGCCGCGGAAGGTGTTAAGTTCGCGGGCCTGATCGTTGATGCCGTCGCTGTACTTTTTGAAGATGTCATAGCGGCGTTCCCTGGTGGCATGCTGGAGCCGGAACACGGTGTCAGGGTTGAACAGGTGGGGTTCACCATCGCGGCGCCACTGATACTCGCCACCGCCCAGAAGCGGGCGGTGCGGCACGTCTACCCCATCAACAGGGTAGGCAAGGATGTGCCGGGCGCTGACCTCTGCGGCGATCACATCAAGGCCCACACCTCCCAGCTGGGATACAGTGCCGGTGAAGTAGTCACTGACGAGTTCATGCGATAGCCCTAAAGCTTCAAAAGTTTGCGCTCCGCAATAGGAAGACACGGTAGAGATGCCCATTTTTGACATGATCTTCAGGACGCCTTTACCCAATCCCTTGATCAGGTTGTACACAGCCTGCTCCGCCGTCACTACCGTCACATCACCGGTGCGTACCAATTCCTCCACCGATTCCATGGCCAGGTATGGATTGACTGCTGCCGCCCCGTAACCCACCAGAACAGCAACGTGGTGGACTTCGCGGACATCTCCCGCCTCAACCACCAGGGAGACTTTAGTGCGGTTGGCACTGCGCAACAAGTGGTGATGAACGGCGCTGAGCAATAGCAGTGACGGGATGGGTGCCCACGCGGCGGAAGAGTCCCTATCGGAGAGCACCACATACTGCACACCACGGTTGATGGCCCCGGAAACCTGCTCACAGATCTCGGTCAGCCGGGCACGCAAGGCACGCTCGCCGCCGTCGTGCTTGTACAAGCCACGCACCTTCATGGCAATCCGCGCCCCACCGGAACCATCCGCCCCAAGAGGGGTTTCCATATTGGCAATCTTGGCAAGTTCATCATTGTTGATCACAGGGAAGGTCAGGGAAAGCTGGGGCGCCGCCACTTTGTTGCGGGAGAGCAGATTCCCTTGCGGACCAATGGTGGTGTTCAAAGATGTGACGAGTTCTTCACGAATCGCGTCCAAGGGCGGGTTGGTCACCTGAGCGAACTGTTGAACAAAGTAGTCAAAGAGGAGCCTTGGCCGCTTGGAGAGCACCGCCACCGGAGTATCGGTCCCCATGGCACCGAGAGGTTCGGCACCCGTAGCGGCCATGGGCCCCAGCAGGATCTTCAGCTCTTCAGTGGTGTACCCAAACGTGCGCTGGCGGTGCAGCACTGAGGCGGTGGTGTGAATGACATGCTCGCGATCCGGCAAGTCAGCCAGGCGCAAGGTGTTCTCCTTTGCCCATTGCTCATAGGGCTGGGCGGCTGCGGCCTGGGCCTTGATGCTGGCGTCACTGATGATCACACCCTTGTCAGTGTCCACCAGGAACATGGTGCCCGGCGCTACCCGGCCTTTGCTGGAGATGGTTTCCGGGGCAAGCTCGAGAACGCCAACCTCGGAGGCCAGCACAACCAGCCCGTCAGTGGTGGTCCAATAGCGGGCGGGGCGCAAACCATTGCGATCCAACGTGGCACCGACCAGGGTGCCGTCAGTGAAGGACACCGCGGCCGGCCCGTCCCACGGCTCCATCATGAGTGAGTGGTATTCGTAGAACGCCCTCCGGGCAGGGTCCATGGTGGCATGGTTTTCCCACGCTTCCGGAATCATCATCATGATGGCTTCGGTGATGGGCCGCCCAGCGAGCCACAGCAGTTCTGCCACTTCATCGAAGGAGGCAGAGTCCGAGGCGCCGGGGGTACAGATGGGAAATAACTCCTCCGGGGTGTCCCCCAGCAAGGGGTGTGCCAGGGTGGACTGCCGGGCGCGCATCCAGTTCCGGTTTCCCTTGACGGTATTGATTTCGCCATTGTGGGCGATGGTACGGAAAGGCTGCGCCAACGGCCACGACGGGAAGGTGTTGGTGGAGAACCGTGAATGAACTACCGCAAGCTTGCTGGCGAAACGCTCGTCGGAGAGGTCAGGGTAGAAAGGCTCCAACTGGGCCGTGGTGACCATGCCTTTGTAGACCATGGTTTTGGATGATAGCGAAGGGAAGTACACGCCAAATTTCTGTTGCGCTCGCTTGCGCAGGCGGTAGGCCAAACCATCCAGTTCATTGGCTTCGGTGATTGCCAGCGGCTGCTGCGGTTCGGTGGCCAGTGTCAGGAAGAGTTGACTGAAATAAGGCATGCAGGCCAGGGCGCTAGCGCCCACCAAACTTGCCACCACGGGCACATCCCGCCAACCCAGAACTCTCAGGCCTTCAAGAGCGGCAAGGGACTCTAAGCCCTCCCGCGCGGCGGCTAGCTCCTGGGGGTCTGTTGGGAGAAAGGCGGTTCCCACCGCGTAGTTACCCTGCGCGGGAAGCTGGAAATCCGTCACATCCCGGAAGAACGCATCCGGGATCTGGGTCAAAATGCCGGCGCCGTCGCCCGTGCCTTCATCAGCCCCGACCGCGCCACGGTGTTCTAAGTTCCGCAGTGCGATCAGTGCTTTTTGCACAATATGGTGTCCGGGAGTGCCTCGCAGGGTAGCAACAACGGCCAGCCCACACGCGTCCTTCTCATGCTCGGGGTTGTACAGCCCCGCCTTTTCCGGCATGGTGGCAAATCGAGTAAACGGCGAGAGCGCTGCAGGCTGCTGTATCTGGTCAGGCAGGGTCTGGTGATGCTGGCTCACTTGCTGCTGCGCCGCGCGCCGCTGAACCGCTTGCCGAGGGTAACTGCCTTTTTGTTGCTTGGTCACCATGTGGAGGTCCTTCCCCAGGTATGAGCGTTGATGTGGGACAACACTTGATGCGGGACAACGCTGGCCCATGCGCCGGAAGACTAATCCCTCTGGCGGTCCTGCCGTAGCGATCCCTGCGTGGCTTAAGCCCCGGCGATACACCCCCGAGGGGTACCGGAGCGCTAAGCACCGATCTGTTTACGCATGAATTCGTGATTCCTTAGTGCATTTGCACTGAGGAAGGCAGATCCATTGTTCAGACGTTCCATGCAGCGGCTTTCACTATATAGCCGTGCAGAAGGTGAGAATATGCAATTCTCAAATAACAAGACATTCAGCACGATCAGTAATATTTCTGCGGGTGTGTACTGCTTAGTGGCATCGACTCACTGCACCCAGAGGCCTCTGGTGCGCAGTGGGCTGGCGGTTTGGTGGGTCGGTGGGTCGGCCGGTTGGTGGGTGGCAGCGGCAGAGGACGGGCTCAGAGAGCGGATGCCAGAAGAAGCCCCTGGGACACCCGGATCTTCACGCATTGGGGCCACTCATTGGTTGGGGTGCACGAAAAAGGCGGCTCCGGTATTCCGGAACCGCCTTTATCTACCCACCTGTGCAGGGAATGGGATGTTCTTAGTTTTCGCTTGCTTTCTTAGCCTCCGCAGGAGTGCCGGCATCAGTGGGAGCGCTAGGGCCAACGCCAGGGGCGTCAGTGGCAGCGTTAGCTGTGGGCGCATCAGAGCCGGACGTTCCCACTAGGGCGTCCTCCTCAGCGGGTCCGTGGCCGGGGAGGTAGACGGAATCACTGGACTTGCCTCTGCGGTACCGCCCAATCACCAGGAACAACACCAAGGCCAGAATAAACACCAGAATGCTGGTCCACACGTTCAGCCGTGCTGTCATCCCCAAGATGGTGATCTGCTCGGCGGTGTCAATACGCAGCATCTCAATCCAGACCCGGCCAGCGGTGTAGATCATGGCATAGAGCAGGAAGAGCCGGCCATTGCGCAACTTGAGCTTGCGGTCCAAGAGCAACAGGGTAGCAACACCTGCTAGGTTCCAGAGGCATTCGTAGAGGAAAGTGGGGTGGAACAGAGTGTCAGGGCTGAAGCCTACCGGCACAAATTCCGGTGAAACGCTCAGTCCCCACGGCAGCGTGGTGGGCCCACCAAAGAGTTCTTGATTGAAGTAGTTCCCCCAACGGCCAATGGCCTGGGCCAGCAGAATGCCGGGAGCGGCGGCGTCAATGAATGCCGAAATCTTTACATTGGCGCGGCGGCAGCCAATCCAGGCACCCACCACACCGAGAACTACGGCACCCCAAATGCCAAGCCCGCCGAGCCAAATCTGCGGGATGAGCGCCAGGTTGCCCGTGCCGTCAAAGCCCGGCCCGAAGTACGCATCCGGTGAGGAAAACACATGATAGAGCCGGCCACCAATGATGCCAAAGGGAATAGCCCAGATGGCTATATCCCAGATGGATCCTTCGGGTCCGCCGCGTTTGCGCCAGCGGCGGTCTGTCAGCCAAATGGCCGCAACAATGCCCAGCAGAATGCATAGGGCGTACGCGTGAACACGCAATGGTCCAATATCAAAACCAGACCAAGCTGGTGCCGGAATGGCCGCAACCACGTTGCCGGTCAAGGCAAGTGGGGCGAGGGAAGCAATCACTGAGGTACTCCTGTGGTGGCTTCGGGTGTGGAGGGGGTCTTAGAAGGTGTATCAAGCGGAGCATCAAAAGCGGAGCTGAGCTCCTTCGCCAAGGCGCCCACAGCAGCAACACCGCCATCACGCAGAGCAACAACCAAGGCCGTACCCACAATCACCCCATCCGCGTAGCCAGCAATTTCACGCACATGCTCTGGCCGCGAAACACCCAGCCCTACGCAGGCACGCTCGGCACCTGCATTGTGAGCTGCCGCCACTACGGCCTCAGCTGCGCTTGAGACAGTAGTCCTGGCACCGGTGACACCCATGATGGAGACGGCATAGACAAAACCGCGGGTGGCCTCAACCGTCATGGCTACGCGTTCGGCAGTGGAAGAGGGAGCTACCAGGAACACCCGGTCCAAACCGTATTTATCGGAGGCAGCAAACCATTCGCCGGCTTCATCCGGGATCAAATCTGGTGTGATCAGGCCAGCGCCACCGGCCTCAGCCAGACGGCGGGCAAACTCGTCCACACCGAGCCGCATCACGGGGTTCCAGTAGGTCATGACCAGCACTGCCGCATCGGTTTGCGCCGTGACAGCCGCCACAATATCAAACACATCTGATACGTGGAAGCCATTTTCCAGCGCCTGCGTGGTGGCAGCCTGAATGACCGGGCCATCCATGACGGGATCAGAATAAGGGATTCCAATTTCAATGATGTCGGCACCATTGCGGGCCACCGCGATGGCTGCATCAATGGATCCCTGCTTGTCCGGGAACCCGGCGGGCAGGTAAGCGATCAAGGCCTTTCTTCCGGCCGCCTTGGCTTTGTCGATGGCCGCCCCGGACTTACTGAAAATGGCAGGGGTTGCGTTACTGTTGCTGATGATTTCACTCATTGCTGGCATCCTCTGCGTTGCTATCCATGACGCCGGCTCCCGGCGCCGCACCCTTGGCGGTGCGAGTAGAGAGCATAGTGCCCTTGACATTGCCGTTCTCATCGAGGAGACCGAACCATTCAGCAGCCGTCTCCACGTCCTTGTCGCCGCGCCCGGAAAGGTTCACGATGATGACAACGTCCTCGGCTTTCTGGGCATCGGCAGTGAGGCGCTGACCAACTTTCAAAGCACCTGCCAATGCGTGTGCGGACTCGATCGCTGGGATGATGCCTTCAGTGCGGCACAGCAACTTGAAGGCGTCCATGGCCTCAGCATCGGTAATGCCTTCATAGCTAACCCGGCCTAGATCCGCCAAGTAGGCGTGCTCAGGACCAACACCCGGGTAGTCCAGACCGGCAGAAATGGAGTGCGATTCGATGGTCTGGCCGTCTTCATCCTGCATGAGGTAGGAGCGGGCGCCGTGAAGCACACCAGGACGGCCCAGCGTGATGGTGGCTGCGTGGCGGCCCGTCTCAACGCCGTCGCCAGCAGCTTCAAAGCCGTACATCTTTACAGCGGAGTCATCCAAGAACCCATGGAACAAGCCAATGGCGTTGGAGCCACCACCAATGCAAGCGCATACGGCGTCGGGCAGGCGGCCAATCTGATCAATGATCTGGCCACGGGCCTCTTCACCAATCACTTCATGGAAGAAACGGACCATGGCCGGGAAAGGATGTGCGCCGGAAACGGTGCCCAGCACGTAGTGGGTGTTTTCAACGTTCGCTACCCAGTCGCGTAAGGCATCATTGATGGCATCTTTGAGGGTCTGGGAACCGTTAGTTACCGGCACCACTGTGGCCCCCAGTAACTGCATCCGGGCCACATTCAGCGCCTGACGGCGGCAATCTTCGGCACCCATGTAGACAACGCAGTCAAGACCCAACAGGGCAGCGGCGGTTGCGCTGGCAACACCGTGCTGGCCGGCACCGGTCTCGGCAATGATGCGCGTCTTGCCCATACGCTTAGCCAGCAAAGCCTGACCCAAAACGTTGTTGATTTTGTGTGAACCGGTGTGGTTGAGGTCTTCGCGTTTGAGGAAGATACGGGCCCCACCAGCATGCTCGCTAAATCGCTTGGCCTCGGTGAGCAAGGACGGCCGGCCGGAATAATTCTTGTTTAGATCCGCAATCTCGGCCAGAAACTCCGGATCAATTTTAGCTTTTTCGAACGTCGCTTCAATCTCATCCAGGGCGGCTATGAGCGATTCCGGCATCCAACGGCCGCCGTAGCTGCCGAAGTAGGGCCCGGGCGCATGCCGCAGCGAATGCTCGGATGCTACATGCTGAGCAGTGGCGCCCTGTAAGAATGCTGTTGCCGGATCCACCATGTCTGCGGGATCCTGTGACGAAGCTGCTGGCAGTTGAGCCATCAGTTCCACCGTCCTGTTCCTAAATAATTGTGCACTGATAGTCGAAGGTGCTGGTGGCCCCTGCGGCAGATGCGAAGGCCCCCAGACAGGCTAGCAACCGGGCCCTCCCTGTGCGGACGGGCCCGGCTGCTAGCGGGTGCTAATGGCTTGCGCCCCAGTTGCCTTGAATTCGGTGATCCGCTCCCTGGGAGTGGCATCTTTGACAAGTGCCTCACCCACAAGAATGGCGTGGGCCCCGTGCGCCGTGTAATGCTCGACGTCGGCCACGTCACGTACGCCCGACTCGGCCACCACGATGGGTCCGTTCTCGATGTTGCCGGCAGGAATGCCACCAGCCAAGGCCGCAAAGACTCCCCTGTCCACGTCGAGGGTTTTCAGGTTGCGTACGTTGATGCCAATAATTTTTGCATCAACGGCAACAGCCCGCGCAATTTCCTCGGCCGTATGCGTCTCCACCACAGCGTTCATACCCAATTCGTGGGTCAGAGCCAGGTAGCTGCGCAGTTCCTCATCACTCAAGGCAGCCACGATGAGCAGAACAAGGTCCGCTCCATGGGCCCGGGCTTCCCAGATCATGTACGGATCACAGGTGAAATCCTTGCGTAGAACAGGGATGCTCACTGCTGCACGTACGGCGTCCAGATCGGCCAAGGAACCGCTGAAGCGGCGTTCCTCAGTCAACACGCTGATGATGCTGGCGCCGCCTTCTTGGTACAAAGTAGCCAAGGCCGCCGGGTCTGCAATACCCGCCAGCTGACCCTTGGACGGGCTGCGGCGCTTAACTTCTGCAATGACCTTGAGGTCATCACGCGCAGCACGGTCACCACCCAGAGCCGCCCAAGCATCTAGCGCCGGGGCTACCGTCTTGACCCGCTCCTGCAACTCTTCCAGGCTGAGAAGTTGCTGGCGGGCATGGAGGTCTTCCCGGACACCGTCAATGATGTCCAGCAGAACGCTCACTGCTAGTGGCCGTTGTTCTTCAGCTTGCTTCCGCCAACGCCGTAGCCAGCAGCCTTCAGGACTGGGCCCAGGATGACGCCCACGGCAATGACGCCCACGCCGATCCAGAACATTATGGTGGCACTTTCGCCGATGACGAACGCGATGCAGCCAATCAACGAACCAACCAGCATGACAGCGACACTGGTCCAAGCTGCCGGGCTGTTTCCGTGGCCCAGCTCAATGCTGTGGTCAATGGGCTCTTGCACGGTTACTGATGCAGCCGACTTGTTGCTCATGGTAAATCTCCCTATTTAACGCGGATACTAATATTACATTCTGCCATTACTTGGCCGCGGAAGCCCAAAGCTGGACACCCTGCGGACTCGTGCCGTGGCTAGGCGGTGGGGTCTTCCCCGCGACTAAGCCTGTCCCAGCTATCAATCTCATCCACCGGAGCCTCCGAGACGCCTGCACCAGTGTCCTTCGCAGCGTCATATTTGGTACGCACAGTCCAGGAACGCCCGAACCACAGCACCAACAGTGCCCCTATAGCTAACACAAGAGCGGCGGCGGCAGCTAGAGCCGGAAAAATTGTTGCCGTGGCCTGTGAGCCCTGGCCTTCAATACCTGTTGCTACCCCAACTTCAGCTGCGGCTGCAGCCACGGGATCGGCTAGGATACCCAGTGCCAGGCCCACAACGCCAATAGCTCCCAAGAAGACCACCGCTGCGGTGATGAAACGGGCAACCCGTCCGGCAATGGTGATAGCCAGGGCGCCTGCCAGTGCCACCAGCGCCAAGGCAGAAACCGCTACTGCAGCCTTATTGCCGGGGATGTTCAGATCGCTCTGAACCACCTCACCAGGTGCTATGTTCACATGGATCCAGGTTTGGGTAGTGGTGCCGAAGATAGCCAATGACGCCACCACCATCAACAGCACCAAGCTTGATTTGCGTTTGAAGAAGGGCGTGCGCGTGGCGGTGGTGTGACCGGCGCCCGGAAGGGGAAGCTCGGGGTTGTTCTGATCTTGGCTCATTACTTACGCACCTGATCCGTCCGCTGTGCCGGAGCTGGCATCGCTCAGGCTTTCAGCCATATTTTCTTCAAGGGTTTCATCCAGGGTGCGCAGCGATGCTGCGGCATAGACTGCCCGGAGCGGGGCTGCGGCCTTATTGACAGTTTCCAGGGCCTCGGTTTCGTTAACTGAGTCCGCCACAATGCCACCGCCTGCCTGGACATAAGCCTTGCCCCCACGCAGAAGTGCCGAGCGGATGGCAATGGCCATGTCCATGTCCCCGGCAAAGTCCATATAGCCAACCACGCCACCGTAGATACCGCGACGGTGGGGTTCCAACTCATCCAGCAGGCTCAGAGCCCGTGGTTTCGGTGCTCCTGAGAGGGTTCCGGCAGGAAAGGTTGCCGCCAGGACGTCATAAGCGTTCTTGTCGGGACTCAGCGTGCCCACCACAGTGGAGACCAGATGCATGATGTGGCTGAAACGCTCAACTTCCATGAACTGGGTGACATCCACGGTGCCCGGGACACAAACCTTGGAAAGATCGTTGCGTGAAAGGTCTACCAGCATGAGGTGCTCGGAGCGTTCCTTTTCATCCGCCAACAGATCCTTGGCCAACCACTTGTCATCTTCCGTGGAGGTTCCGCGCGGGCGGGAACCTGCGATGGGGTGCGTGATGACTTCATTGCCCAGCACACTCACCAAAGCTTCCGGGGACGAGCCAACAATGGAATAGGGCTGACCCTCCGCATCTACAAAGCTGTAGAGGTACATGTAGGGGCTGGGGTTGGTATTGCGCAATACCCGGTACACATCCAGTGCCGTGCTCTGGCACACCATTTCAAAGCGCCGGGACACAACTACCTGGAACACTTCGCCGTCCACAATGGCTTCTTTAGCGATGTCCAAGGCTTTCAGGTAGTCATTGCGGTCCCAGCGCTCCTGAACACTCTGGGCAAAAGTGGCTGCCGGAACCTGCAGAACAGACATGGGCTGAACCACTGGCTGACGCAACTGGTTCACCATGGCGTGGACCCGCGCCACCGCATCATGCCAGGCGCCGTCCACATTCTCATTGGTACCGTTGACGTTGATGGCGTTGGCGATCAACAAGACAGTGCCCTCGTTATTGTCATGGACGGCCATATCGGCAACCAGGTTCAGTGAGAGTTCGGGCAGTTTCAGATCATCCGGCGGCGGCGTGGGGAGCTTTTCCCAGTGCCGCACTGATTCCCAGCCCACAAAGCCCACCAGGCCAGAGGTGAAGGGAGGCAGCCCCTGAAACCGTTCCGTGGCCAAAAGTTTGAGGGTGGCTTCCATGGCGTCCACAGGATTCCCGCTCAAGGGCACGCCTACTGGAGGGGCCCCCTGCCAGAGCGCCTCGCCGTCGTGCGTGGTCAAGGTGGCGCTGGAACGCACGCCGATGAAAGAGTAGCGGGACCAGACCCCACCCACGGCAGCCGATTCCATCAAGAACGTGCCGGGGGCCTCCGCCGCCAAGGCCCGGTAAAGGCCAATGGGCGTTTGCGCGTCGGCCAGCACCTTCAAATGCACGGGGATGACCCTGCGGGAGCGGGCCAACTCACGGAACTCCGTCAGGGAGGGACTGATAACACCTAGATCTTGCATGGGATGTTTAGCTTTCTTGACTCAAGCGGACGGGTGAAGCAAATTCCTGTACTGCGTGAAGACCGGCAATGTGAAGACTGCCAATGCGGAGGACCTGCGGCGCCACCACACCGCACGCGCGGGCCCTTGCCGATGATGCACTCGCTCACAGCACTGGCTAAGGGCTGCTTGGGGAGTGCGGGAGGGCGTTAGCTACGTGCGTTGGCCGGTCACAGCTTCCAGCGCACGGCCCTCAAAGCAGGTGTGGCTGCCGGTGTGGCAGGCCGCTCCCACCTGGTCCACGGTGATCAGCAGCGCGTCACCATCGCAGTCCAAGGCTGCGGACTTCACGTACTGGAAGTGGCCGGAAGTATCACCCTTGCGCCAATATTCCTGACGTGAGCGGGAGTAAAAAGTTACCCGGCCTGAAGACAGTGTGCGGCGCAACGCCTCATTGTCCATCCACCCCAGCATCAGCACTTCTTTGCTGTCGAACTGCTGGATGATGGCGGCAACCAGGCCCGCGTCATCATGTTTGAGCCTGGCAGCGACTTCTGAAGCCAATTCAATGCCCTGTTCTGACAGAGGCGCGGCGGACGTGGACTGGGGATCTGGACTTTGCGGCATCATAGACAATTCTAGTGCCACACACCCCCCGAACCGGCAATCTGAAACCCGGCAGCCAGCTTGCGGCGATTCAGCATGCCATCGGGAGCCAATACATGCTAATTTCACAAGTGATGCAATTTGTAGAACCATCCCGTGAAGTACTCGCCGAGACCCTGCTGGCCGCCGGGCCGGGAGCACCCACGCTCTGTGAAGGATGGCAGACCCAGGACCTGGCCGCTCACCTTTACCTGCGCGAGCATAATCCGCGTGCAGGTTTGGGTATGGTACTTAAACCTTGGCGAAAGGCCGCGGAGAAGGCCATTGCGGAACTGGCCCTCGCCTCCAGCACACCCGCGGCCTTTGCCGAACTCGTGGAGAAGTTCCGGGCCGGGCCACCGAAGTTGTCCCTGTTTGCGCTGAAGTCCGTGGACCATACCGCCAACCTCACCGAGTTTTTCATCCATACCGAGGATGTCCGGCGGGCCTCCGACCGGTGGGCGCCACGCACCTTGGACGCCGCCTATTCCGGGGCTTTGTGGACAGAGTTAGTCAAGCGTGCCGCGATCTTGTACCGCGGGGTGGATTTGGGCATTGTTTTGGTTAACCCGGCCGGACCTCGCCACGTTGCCAAGCGGGCACCCGTCTCTGTGGCCATCATCGGCACCCCAGGTGAACTCCTCATGCACGCCAATGGACGCACCGGGGAGGCCCTGGTCAGTTTCGAAGGCCAGCCTGACGCCGTGGCCCTGCTGCGCACCGCCGAATTAGGCTTCTAATCCCCCTCGCGCAATCCCGCCTTCGCGCAGTTCCATTTTCCCGCTTGAGCCTTGTTCTGGCTATCGGCCAGTAATAGTCCCTAGCACTGGCGTCCCCTACACAAAAAGCTCTCACACCCGGCAGCGTAAGAGCGTTGGGTGTGAGAGCATCGGGTGTTTTTAGCGGACTTCGTATCCTGCGTCTCGGATGGCTTGCTTGACGTCAGCAATGGCACTATCTGGGCCAAAGTGGAAGATGGATGCGGCCAACACAGCATTGGCTCCGGCAGCCACGGCTGGCGGAAAATGCTCCGGTTTGCCAGCTCCGCCGGAGGCGATGATGGGAATATTCACTGCTGCTCGGACCAGGCGGATGAGTTCCAGATCGAACCCCTCCTTGGTGCCATCAGCATCGATCGAGTTCAGCAGGATTTCCCCCACACCCCGATCTGCGGCTTCCTTAGCCCACTCAATTGCATCCATACCGGTGCCCTTGCGCCCGCCGTGCGTTGTCACTTCAAAGCCCGAAGGCGTGATCCCACCCTGGGTGCGGCGTGCGTCAACACTGAGCACCAAGACCTGAGAACCAAACCGCTGGGTGATCTCGTCAATGACGGCTGGGCGGGCAATTGCCGCAGTGTTAATGGAGGCCTTGTCCGCGCCATAGCGCAGCAGCTTGTCCACATCGGAGACCTCACGGACTCCCCCGCCTACGGTCAGCGGGATGAAGATTTGCTCGGCGGCACGGGATACCACTTCAAAGGTGGTCTCCCGGTTGCCCGAGGATGCGGTGACATCAAGGAACGTCAACTCGTCGGCACCGGCGCGATCGTAACGCTGTGCGAGCTCAACGGGATCACCGGCGTCGCGCAGGTTTTGGAACTTCACTCCCTTGACCACGCGGCCGGCGTCCACGTCCAGGCAGGGGATGACTCGAATGGCAACACTCATGGCATGTACCTTCTTTGCATTAAGTTATGGAGGGCTCTGGCAGCTTAGATGCGGCAGGCGTGGATGTTGCTGACCAGGATGGCGCGGGCGCCCAGGTCGTAGAGCTCATCCATGATCCGGTTGGTGTCCTTAGCCTTGACCATGGAGCGCACGGCAACCCAGTCGGTATCACGCAGCGGGGACACCGTGGGAGATTCCAGTCCCGGTGTCAGGGCGGTGGCCTGATCCATGAGTGTCTTGGGTACGTCGTAGTCCAGCAGGACATACTGGCGTGCCACCAAAACGCTGTGGAGGCGGCGGATGAGCACTTCGAGACCGGGGGGCGGGGTTACACCGCGGCGGCCAATAAGTAGCGCCTCGGAATTCAGGATGGGTTCGCCAAAGATTTCCATGCCGGCGGCCTTGAGTGTGCTGCCGGTCTCCACCACGTCAGCAATGGCGTCAGCAACACCGAGACGGACCGAGGATTCCACAGCGCCGTCAAGGCGGACCACCTGGGCGTTGATTCCCAGCTCGGCCAGGTATTCGCGCAGCAGGCCGTCGTAACTGGTGGCCAGGCGTTTGCCTTCAAGTTCGGCTGCACTGCTGAAGTCACCCACGGGTCCGGCAAAGCGGAAGGTGGAAATGGCGAACCCCAAGGGCAGCAGTTCTTCGGCGTCAACCTGGGCGTCCATGAGCAAATCGCGTCCGGTGATGCCAACATCCAAGGTACCCGCACCTACATAGACGGCAATATCGCGGGGGCGCAGGAAGAAAAATTCAACGTTGTTTTCAGGGTCAACCATGACTAGTTCGCGGGAGTCGCGGCGCTGGCGGTAGCCGGCCTCCGCCAACATTGCAGAAGCAGCTTCGGACAGGGCACCCTTGTTCGGGACGGCAACACGCAGCATGATAAAAGTCTTTCAGGTAGGAACAGGCAAAAAGTTTCGGCTCCCTGTGGGACGCCATTTCAGAAATTTTCAAGCAGCCACGGCAGGTGGCTAGAGATGCTTGTAAACATCCTGAAGGGTCAACCCTTTTGCGATCATCATGACCTGCAGGTGGTAGAACAGCTGGGAAATCTCCTCGGCGCAGGCTTCTTCCGATTCATACTCGGCAGCCATCCACACCTCGGCGGCTTCCTCAACCACTTTCTTGCCGATACCGTGTACGCCGGAATCAAGTTCGGCGACGGTACGGGAGCCAGCGGGCCGGGCTGCTGCTTTAGCACTGAGCTCATCAAAAAGGGATTCGAAGGTCTTCACGCAGTCCACCTTACTGGGTTTGGCTCGTTTTCGCGGATTTGCAGACTCCGCGCGTCCAACATACGGACAGTCAAGATACGGACAGTGGGAGGGTGGCGGCGTCCACCGCACCGAAGCGGCTCGCCGTTTGCACAGAACGGTGTGCCACTCCAAGAGTGGCACACCGTTACCCAGATAACCGAGCGCAGCTTCGAAGCGCCCGGCAGTTTTCAGCTAGACGTTCAGCGCTGCCAGCGTCAGTGCCGTGGCAAGTGCAGCCGTGACGGCCTCGTGCCCTTTGTCCTCCACGGATCCCGGCAACCCGGCGCGGGCTAGGCCTTGCTCTTCGGTATCGCAAGTTAGGACCCCAAAGCCCACAGGGACTCCTGTGCGGACACTGACATCAGTCAAGCCCAGGGTGGCTGCCTGGCAGACGTAGTCAAAGTGCGGGGTGCCGCCGCGGATCACAACACCCAAGGCAACAACTGCATCATAGGAGGACGCCAAACGAGCCACTGCCACCGGCAATTCAAAGCTGCCCGGAACCCGCACTACTAAAGGTTCGGCAATTCCCGCGTCAACAGCACCACGCAGCGCACCTGCTAGCAGCCCGTCCATGATTTCGGTGTGCCAGCTGGCGGCGACTATGGCCAGCCGCAATCCTGCTGCCTGGGCTTTCTCTGCCCCGTCGAATCCAATGACGGGTGCTCCGTGACCGCTCATGCTGTGTGTCCTTCCGTAGTGATATCCAAAGTTCTAGGGAGTGTGGTGCTGGCACCAGTGTCCGGTGCCGGTGGTGCAGGTTGTGCTTCGTCCAGGGCAAGGGCATGGTGCATCCGGTCCCGCTTGGTTACCAGATAGCGGAGGTTTTCCGTGCGGGCCGGGATGTGTGCCGGGACCATTGCCACCACGTCAATGCCATGACGGGCCAGATCAGCTTCCTTGAGCGGATTGTTACTCAGCAGAGCAATACGAGTGTGCCCCAGGGCGCTGAGTATCCCAGCCGCGGCCGAGTAGTCCCGCGCGTCAACGGGCAGTCCCAACTGTTCATTGGCCTCCACTGTGTCCGCGCCGGATTCCTGGAGACTGTAGGCACGGATTTTATTGGCGAGTCCAATCCCGCGCCCCTCATGTCCACGCAAATACACCAACGTGCCGCCCTGCTGATGGATTTGTTCCAAGGCATGGTCCAGCTGTTCCCCGCAATCGCAGCGGTAGGAGCCAAACACATCTCCCGTCAGACACTCCGAATGCAGCCGCACCAAAGGCACGACGGCGCCTGCCGAACTTCCCTGCCCAGACTCACCGGGGGCAGACTCACCCTGCCCAGACTCACCGGGGGCACTCAGGCTCAGGTGTTCGGCACCCGTTGCGGAGTCCACCCAGGCTTGAACTGCGAAGACACCAAATTGGGTGGGTAGAGATACCACCGGACCGCCTACAACAACAGTGCCGTTGGCGCTCTCTTGCTCAGACATGGTGGGACTCCGCATCATCCATCGCCGCCAAGTGGGCGGCTAAGTCCTCGATGGAGATCAGCACCAGGGAATGGCGGTCAGCAAATTCCCGCAGCCCGTGCAAGCGCAGCATCTCTCCGGCATCATCCACCACCTCGGCAATCACGGCTACCGCTTCGCATCCGGCAAGTTTGCACAAGTCAACACCAGCTTCAGTATGCCCGGCACGTGCCCGCACTCCCCCAGCCACAGCTCGTAGTGGGAATATATGCCCTGGCCGAGTCACGGTGCCGGGCGTGGAGTCCGGGTTGGCAAGCACCGTTGCTGTCAGGGACCTGTCCGTGGCGCTGATACCCGTGGTGACGCCGTGGGCCGCATCGCAGGAAACCGTATAGGCGGTACCTTTGGCATCCTGGTTAACCGCCACCATGGGCGGCAGCGCGAGGCGATCTGCATGGGCCTCATCCAGGGGAACGCAGATCACACCTGAGCTGTGGCGGATGGTCCAGCCCATGAGCGCGGGGGTGCTGTGCTGGGCGGCGAAGATGATGTCGCCTTCGTTTTCGCGGTTCTCATCATCAACCACCAACACCGCTTCCCCGCGCGCTATGGCGGCAATGGCCAGGGGAACAGGATCTAGAACGTTCCTCATGCCACATCCCCCTTCAAGGTGCTGAACTCCAGAAGCCGTGCAGTGTATTTGGCCAGCACATCCACTTCCAAATTCACCGCGCCGCCTTGAGCTTTCTCTCCCAGACCTGTGGCTGAAAGTGTGATGGGAATCAGCCCTACTTCAAACCACTGCTGGGCGTTTTGAGCCGGGCTTACGGCCGTCACTGTTAGGGACACCCCATCAATGGCGATGGAGCCTTTCTCGGCAATATAGCGGGAAAGTTCTCGGGGAACCTGGAAGCGCAGCCGCTCCCAGCTGCCCAAGTTCTCCCGCTCCAGCAACGTTCCGGTGCCATCCACATGGCCCTGGACAACGTGACCGTCAAGCCGTCCTCCTGCGGGCACACACCGTTCCAGGTTCACGTGATCGCCGTGACGCAAGCTGCCGATGGTGGTGCGGGTGAGGGTTTCGCCCATGACGTCCACCTCAATGGTGTCCCCCTCGAGGCGTGTGGCGCTGAGGCACACACCATTGATGGCCAGGGAGCCGCCCAATTCCAGGCCCTCAAGCAGCGGCCCGGCTTCTAGCACCAGGACGGCGCTGCCGGATTCGGGTGTTTGATTCAAGGCCAGGACGGTGCCGCGGCCTGCAACAATTCCAGTAAACATCTCTAACTTCCTTGCTCGCCGGCGCCGTGAGCGTCCGGGAGTTGTTCGCGGGCGTGAGCCTTGGCGGGCATCAGCGTCAATTTCAAGTCCGGGCCCAGTATTTCCACGGGTCCGGTGGTGGTGGCATCCCATTCCCAGCGCTGGGCTTGTTCCAGCGTGCCGATGCCTAGATCGGTGAGGGCGGGAATGCCAGATCCCAGAAGAGTCGGAGCCAGATAAACCACCAGCTCATCCACGAGCCCCTGGGCCAGGAATGCGGCGTTGATCATGGCACCACCTTCAATCATGAGGTGTCCTACCCCGCGCCCATGAAGTTCACGCACCACGGCGGCTGGATCGTGAGTGCGCAGGGCCAAGAAATCCTCGTCCCCCAAACGGTCGGGGCTGCTTGGGGTACCCGAAACACCCTTCACAGCGGCGTCGGCGGGGATCTCCCTTTTCCCCATGACCACGCGCAGTGGCTGATGTTCGGCGTCAGAGCCATCTGCCGCACGCGCTGTCAGCCGCGGGTTATCGGCCATGACGGTTCCGGTGCCCACCACAATGGCGTCCACACGGGCCCGTAGCTCATGGGAGTCCTGGCGAGATTCCTGCGAGGTGATCCACTGGCTGGTGCCGTCCACGGCGGCAATCCTGCCGTCCACCGTCTGAGCCAGCCGCGCTGTAATGAAAGGGCGGTTTTCACGCACAGCAACAAACCAACGCCGGTTCAGATCTTCAGCCTCGGCGGCCATGAGCCCCATCCGGACGTTGATGCCTTCGTTGTGCAGGATTTGCGCCCCGCCAGCAGCCGGGATGTGAGGGTCCGGGAGTGCGTAGACCACGTTGCCAATTCCGGCGTCGAGGATGGCCTGAGTACAGGGCCCGGTACGGCCCACATGGCTGCACGGTTCAAGGGTGACAATGAGCGTGGCCGCGGACAGATCCCGTTTAACCCCTGTGCCGAGGAGCCTGTTGATGACATCAGCTTCCGCGTGGGGTGTTCCCGCACCCTTGTGGTAACCGATGGCAAGGAAGGTGCCGTCCGCGTCAATGATGACAGCTCCCACAAGCGGGTTTGAACTGCGCACCCCTTGCCGGGCTGCTGAGAGAGCCGTCTCCATGCCTAAAATTTCGGCAGCGGTAAAGTGCTCGGGAGCAGGGGTGCGGAAACTGTTGTCCATGGCGGAGAAGATCATAGTCTGGCCTTTCTGTTGCTCACAGTAATGTCAGGGAATGTAGCGTCAACAGATACCTGCCGGGCTAGGGCATCTGTGGTGCGACGCACCCTCCACCATACGAAGAAACCAACCAAAGTAAATGCACCATAGAAGACATACATGAAAGCGGAGGCGTAGTATCCGGCGCTGAACAACAACGGCACACCTACCAAGTCCACCGCTACCCAGATCAGCCAGAACTCAACCCAGCCTTTGGCCATGCCATAGGTTGCCAGAAGTGAGCCCATGAAAATCCATGCGTCCGCCCAGACAGGCTCGTAGGAACCCATGGCCGTAAAGATTGGGGTGAGGATGGCTGTTCCGCCCACCATGGCGGCTACCAGCAGCCAGCGTACGCGGGCTCCAGCCCAGCGAGGCTGGACGGCGTCACCCACATGAGCGCCGTCGTCGTTCTTTTGGTGACGAGTCTGGTTCCAACGCTGCCAGCCGTAGATCGAGACGGCGATGAACATGATTTGCCGGCCGGCCTGACCCAAGAGGTTCACATGTTCAGTGGAGCCGAAGACTGAGCCCATGAAGACTGTGAAGAGCAGGAGGTTGCCGATGATGCCCACCGGCCAGGCCCAGATTTTACGGCGCATACCGCCGAGGGCGCTGGCGAGCCCAAATAAGTTTCCAATTACTTCGCGCCAGAGCAGGAATCCGCCACCGGCGAATTCGAGTTTGGCATCAAAGAGCCATCGCAGAAAATCCACTGTTACCTTACCCTTTCGAGACCGCGATGGCTCCGGGGGTAACGTACAGCTAAGCCGAGCAGGGTACAAGAATGGGACGGCTAAAAAGCCGCCGCTACACCCTTGACCTGACGGCCAAAACTGTTCGTGCTTCTCCCATCCAGACTTTAACTGTCGGTTCCGGAATTTCACCAGATCAACCGTGCACGCCCGGTTGTTTCCAACTGGCTGCGCACGGGTCGCGGACTATAACCGCCGGTTCGGAATTACACCGACCCCGGAGCACGTGATATTTCTTTTAGCACCCGCTGTTACGGGTGCCTGTTAATAGTATGACATCAATTACATCTGGCAGTTGCTACGGGAAGTTCCTCCCGGCCGTGGCTCGTGCCACAAGCGTGCGGCTTAGCCGAAAGCCAGTTGGCCCTTGGCACGCAGCGACTCGATGGCTTCCTGCGGTGACGGCTTACCGTAGACGGCCGAGCCGGCCACGAAGATATTGGCACCGGCCTCGGCAGCACGGGTGATGGTCTCTTCCGTGATCCCCCCATCAACCTGAAGAGCCACATTGACACCGCTACCCTCTATGGCCGCCCGGGCGCGCCGAATCTTAGGCAGCGTGATATCCAGGAACGCCTGCCCGCCAAAACCCGGCTCCACCGTCATGATCAAGAGCATGTCCAGCTCAGGCAGCATATCCAAGTAAGGTTCGACGGCGGTTGCCGGGCGCAGCGCCATCCCCGCCTTCGCACCCCTGGCCCGCAGCTCGCGAGCCAATTTGATGGGAGCGTTGGAGGCTTCCACATGGAAGGTCACCGAGTCCAGCCCCGCATCCGCATACAGTGGCGCCCAACGGTCCACCTCGGCAATCATCAAGTGCGCGTCCAAAGGCACCGGGCTCACCTGCGCAATCCGCTCAACCACGGGCAACCCAATGGTTAGATTGGGCACAAAATGGTTATCCATGACATCGACGTGGACCGCATCGGCATTGGAAATACGGTCCAACTCGGCCTGCAAATTCACAAAGTCGGCGGACAGGATACTGGGGTTGATGCAGCATTTAATGCCGGTGCGGCTCACAAAGATACCTCTATCTACTGGTTGTATCGCTACTGGTTCTATCGCTAGTGGGCGGATGTCTAGTGGGTGGAGTAGCGGGGCAGCGCGTTCTTAGCCGTTCTTGCGGATGAGCGCAATGAACATGGCGTCGCTCTGGTGGATGTGCGGCCACAACTGGGCCATCATCCGGTGCCCGGGAACAGCCGCGGTGGTGTTGCCGGCATGAACTGCGCCGCTGAGGCTTGCCGTATCCAGGGCGGCTCCGGCGTCCACCAGTTCAACATCTGTACGCTTGCGCATGGCATCCTCCACCACGGCAATGGTTTCTGCCACATGCGGGGAGCAGGTGACATAAGCCACTACTCCACCGGGCTTGACCGCGTCCAGGGCGGAAGCGAGGAGTTCACGCTGCAGCGGACCCAATTCCGCCACATCTGAAAGTTTGCGTCGCCACCGTGATTCGGGCCGGCGGCGCAAGGCACCAAGGCCTGTGCACGGAGCGTCCACCAGGACCCTATCGAATGCGCCGGGGTGTTCGCGGCCAATATCACGGCCGTCTCCGGTACGCACGGTCCAGCTATCGTGCGGGATAGCGGCCAGTGCCTGCTCTACGAGTTTGGCACGGTGAGGTGCCGGTTCATTGGCCAGTAGCCAAGCATTCTTTTGAGCCGCCAGAGCCGCCAAGAGTGCTGCCTTACCGCCGGGTCCGGCGCACAGATCAAGCCAGCGCTCCTCGCTGCCGTCCTTGCCGGAAGTAACCTCTACTCCGGCCAAGGCACGGGCCACCAGCTGGGAGCCGGCGTCCTGGACCCGCACAGTGCCTTCACGGACACTTTCCAGACGGCCCAAGTCCCCTCCCGAGGAGAGGGCAGAATCGGCCACAAGCTCACCGGGGGTGAAGCTGGCCTCGAAGGCTTCAGCAAGGTCGCCCAGCCCGGGCAGGGCCACAAGGTTCACCACGGGGGCAGCGTTATCCGCCTCCAGCAGGGCGGTAATTTCGCTCACGTCCCGGCCATGGGCAACGAGCGCTTGGCGCATCGAGCGCACAATCCATTCCGGATGTGCGTGCTCAATGGAGGCCTTCTTGACCTCATCAGTAATTCCGGCGGTAAGTTCAATCAGCCACTCGGATAAGTCCTTTGCCGCAACTTTGCGCAGTACGGCGTTGACAAGGCCTGAGGGGCCAGCACCAATCACGGCACGCGCCAGGCCTACGGTCTGGTCCAAGGCCGCGTGGGTGGGAACACGCATGGCCAGGAGCTGGTGGACGCCTAGGCGCAGGGCATCCAGGATGGCGGGATCCAGCTCACTGAGCGGGCGGTCCACGCACGTAGCCAAAATGGCGTCGTAGGTGCCCTGGGCGCGTAACGCCCCGTAGGTCAGCTCGGTGGCGAACCCTGCGTCACGGCGGTCCAGCCCATGTTTGCGGATGCGTGCCGGCAACACCAGGTTGGCGTACGCGTCATCGGCGGAGACAGCCCGGAGTACCTCAAAGGCCACCAGCCGTGCGGGGTCCGCCACCCGGGTGCGCTGGCCCGGTGCCGTTTCGGTCTTGTTCCGGGTGGTGCTGCGGTTACGTTCGCGTCCGGCATCGTCCCGACGTCGGACACCGCCACCCTGAGCGCCGCCGTGGCCGCCACGTTGCGCGCTGGAATGCCCGCTTTGCTCGCTGGTCATTCAAACACCACATCTTCCTTGTTGGCCAGGCCGCGGGCCCAGTCTGTTGCCTTCATAAGTTTTTTGCCCGAAGGCTGCACGTCCACCAATTCCACGGCGTGCGATCCGGTACCGACAAGAACATCTTTCCCGGACACCATCACGTGCCCGGGAGCCAATGCTGTGATGTCCGGACGCGGGAGCACAGCTCCCAGCTTGAACCTTTGTCCGGAGAGCATGGTCCAGGCACCGGGCTCGGTGGTTACCCCACGGATGCGGCGGTTGATAGCCAGAGCTGGTGCGCCCCAATTCACGTGCCCGTCCTCGAGGGACAGTTTGGGGGCGAGCGTGATCTCGCCTTGTTGAGGGATGCCGGAAAGCATCCCCGCACCGATCCCATCAATGGTCTGTGCCAGTAATACTGCACCGCTGTGAGAGAGCCGCTCCAGTAGTAGGGCGCTGGTGTCAGTGGTTTGGATTCTCTCAGTCATGGTGCCAAAGACCGGCCCGGTGTCAAGTCCTTTTTCCAAGAGGAACGTGGAGGCGCCAGTAATTTCATCTCCGTTGATGACAGCGTGCTGCACAGGCGCCGCACCTCGCCAGGCAGGGAGCAGCGAAAAGTGCAGGTTGATCCATCCGTGAGCCGGGATACCCAGTGCGGATGGTGGAATAAGTGCCCCGTAAGCCACAATGGCGGCCACTTCGGGTGCGGCGGCAAAGATGGCGGCGGCAGCGTCGGAGTCGATCTTGTCCGCCTTAATGACGGGCAACCCCAACTCTTGGGCCCGGGCAGCAACGGGAGATGGCGTCAGCACCCTTTTACGTCCCAGCGGGGCGTCCGGGCGTGTCAGGACAGCCACGATCTCATGACCGGCAGCGCGCAAGGCCTCCAGGGAAGGCAGCGCCACGGCAGGAGTTCCAGCGAAAAGCACCCTCATTGGGCGGCCCCGGCAACAACACCAGCAGAAGCACCGAAAGCGGAACCCACAGTTTTTGCGCGCTTGGCAACTGTTTCTGCCGTGATGTTGTGATAGTTAGCTGTTCTAATGGCACGCAGCGCGTCCTTGCGGTCCTCACCTTCGAGCCGGTCCACATAGAGTTTCCCGTTGAGGTGGTCTGTTTCGTGCTGGAAACACTTAGCCAGGGTACCTGTGGCTTCCATATCGATGGGGTGGCCATGCAGGTCCACCCCGGTGATCCGAACCCAGCGGTGACGGGAAACTGTGTAGCCTAGGCCGGGCACGGACAGGCAACCTTCCGGATCGCCGGGGGCAAAGTCATCGCTGGCCACCAGGATCGGGTTGATGATGTGCCCTTCTACACCGTCAACAGAGTATGTGAAGATGCGTTTGTTGACGCCCACTTGCGGTGCTGCCAGCCCGGCGCCGCGAACGTCCACCATGGTTTCATTCATGTCGGAAATCAATTTGGCCAGCTCAGGGCCAAATACGCTCACTTCCTCGGCGACCGTTCTCAGGACCGGATCGCCAATGATGCGAATGCTCAGGATGGCCATGTGTGGGCACCTCACTTTGGTATTTATGCAGGCCGAAGTTGACCCGTGGAACTGAAGTTGTGACAAGTCTAGTTGGCGCCTACTGCGCAGGAGGCGAAATATCGAGCAAAGGGCTCCCCGCTTCGGCTGCGTCCAATGAGGTTTGCCACACACGCCGCAAGGAGGCGAACTTAAACCAGTGGGCCTTCAGTACCTGTGGATTGGCCTGCAGCGTACGAACTTCGGTTTCGCCAATCGCCACGCCGAGAAGAATGGGATCCTGGCCGTACCTCCACGGCTCCCAGCTACCGGCGGCTGGATCTATCACTGACTCTTCGGCTTTCATGCCGGCCACAAGCTGCATGACCACCTTCGCGTCCAGGCTCTTTACCTGACCGTTACGGTCAGTGCCCTTGGTTTTGTAGTCGATGATGCACAGCCGCCCACCAATGGTTGCCACCAGATCCAGCGTGCCCGCATAGCCTAGGGTTTCATTCCACACAGTGACTTCCGGCGCCAGCGGCGCAACCTTGTACTCGCTCCACCAATGATCGAAGCGCAGCGCAAAGTTTTCTTCGCCGTTTTCGGCGAGGGCTTCTTGGGCTTCCGCCAGCTGGTGCGGGCGGTCAAGCGCGCGCAAGGCCACTTGTTCGCAGTAGTTGTGGACCCTATCTCCGCGAGCAGCTGCGGCATCCCTGAACTGTTCTGCGGCGTTGGAGCTATCGCGCACCACAGTGCGCAACTGTCCGGGATTTCCTACGGCAGCAGCCAGGTCAGGATGTTTGGATACGGCAGTTGCCGCCATGTACCCAATCCAACCGTCAAGAGAAGTGGACTGTTGCCCGATGACGGTGGTGATGGAGGGGACTTTAGGCGGATCCTGCAGGGAACGGGCGTACATGCGCCCTAGCTCTGTGCTGTGGGCCAATGCTGGTGCTGTCATACCTCTACTATTCCATTACACACTGACACTTCCCAGCGGAGGTCCCGCAGTTTGTGGATAACAGGGCTCCGCCGCCGGGGCGCCCCATGCGGGCAGCGCCGGGCTAACCCCCAGTCTGCATTTCTAGCACTCCCGAGAGCACAAAAATGCCGAACCCTCAGGGTCCGGCACTTTCGCTCTGGAGCGGTTGACGAGATTCGAACTCGCGACATCCACCTTGGCAAGGTGGTGCTCTACCAGCTGAGCTACAACCGCAATACTTTTTCGAAATTGCTTCCGAAGAGAATGAATTTTTGCATTCATCCGTGGGCGATACTGGGATCGAACCAGTGACCTCTTCCGTGTCAGGGAAGCGCGCTACCGCTGCGCCAATCGCCCAAATTCTCATTATTCAATGAAAATCTTGGGTCAAGATGAAACTACCGGAATCCCGGAGGATTCCGGTAATTCCCGAACCATTTTTTACGAGCGGTTGACGAGATTCGAACTCGCGACATCCACCTTGGCAAGGTGGTGCTCTACCAGCTGAGCTACAACCGCAATACTTTTTTTCGAAATTGCTTCCGAAGAGAATGAATTTTTACATTCATCCGTGGGCGATACTGGGATCGAACCAGTGACCTCTTCCGTGTCAGGGAAGCGCGCTACCGCTGCGCCAATCGCCCTAAGGCATCTCGCTGAACTATACAGCAAAACACAATAGATCAGCCAAATGGAGGTGGGAACGGGATTCGAACCCGTGTGCACGGATTTGCAGTCCGTTGCCTCGCCTCTCGGCCACCCCACCATGCGAACTGACTATGGTGTCATGCGAGCGGTTGACGAGATTCGAACTCGCGACATCCACCTTGGCAAGGTGGTGCTCTACCAGCTGAGCTACAACCGCACAAGCTACATTTCCTAGCCTCTGCGTTTCCGCTTCGGTAGTCCGTGTTGCTGCGGTGAAAACATTACATGAGCAGAATCCCAAACGCCAAATCGAACACTCCCCCGCACATCTTTGACAGCCACCACCACAGGGAAATCGTTGAATTGGTGCGGTTTTTGAGCCCGACATTCGAATTACACGAGTGTCATTTCCAGCCATATTGGAGCCTTTTAAAGCCATTTAGGACAGTAATCCTTCATGAGGCCCTCGTCACATTCATCATTTACAAATGCAGCACCGTCTCCCCGGTGGCGCTTTTAGCGTCCCTCGGTGGCGCATCCTTCCGTAAGGGGCGGCGCTGGCGTGGGGCCAGCTTAGAGCAGCGCGTACATCAAAGACACGCCACGGTGAGCGATTCGCGGCCGATCCTTCGGCAGGGCCACGTATTCGAACCACGTATTCGAACACAGCAAATTATGCGCTGCGAAAAGTTTGGGCTATTGTTTTGAACGCACCAAGGAACACACACAGCCCGCGGGTTAGTGGAAGCAAATTGGGCGATTGGCGCAGTGGTAGCGCGTTCCGTTCACACCGGAGAGGTCGCTGGTTCGAACCCAGTATCGCCCACCAAAAGAAAAGCCCCTCTAACCAGCACAATCGCTGAGTTGGAGGGGCTTATTTCGTGTCCTCAACAGGGAAAGTACGGCAGATCCTGCCACTGACACCGTAATACGCACCACACGGAGCAGGCTGTAACACTCAGGAAACTCTCAGACTTTTTTCCTACCGTAGAGATCGTTCTAGTTGGATTCGAATTGAAGGAGGTCCCATGGGACTCGGAGATAAGATCAGCAACAAGGCCCAGGAAGTCGTCGGCAAGGGGAAGGAATCCCTCGGGGACGTCACCAACAACGAGAAACTTCAGGCAGAAGGTGCTGCGGACCAGGCCGCAGCCAAGGCCAAACAGGCCGGGGAGCACGTCAAGGACGCCGCGAAGGACGTCTTCGACAAGTAGGCCATAGGTACTTTCGCCACCCAAGAAGAAAGCCCGCCGGTCCAGCACTAAGCTGGGCCGCCGGGCTTTTTTCTTGCCATCAAACTCAAAGCAGGCTAGAAGCAGAACAGACTAGTGGGTTATTTTTAGGCCCACAATGCAGCCAACAAGTCCTAGTAAGAGCAACACCTTCAGCAGTGAGACTGCCTCTGTGCCGGTGATCATTGCATAGCTCACCGTCAAGGTGGCGCCAATTCCCACCCACACCGCATATGAGGTACCGATGGGAAGCGTTCGCATAGCCCACGCCAAACCGACCATGCTGGCGATCAGTGCCACGACAAACACGATGCTGGGGCCCAGCTTCGAAAGACCCTCGCTCTTTCCCAGTGCCGTGGCCCAAACGGCCTCCAGCATTCCGGACACAACTAAAATCATCCATGCCATGACTACCACTCCTTGGCGCCGTCTTGTCGCTGGCCGGGTACGGCGCACCTCGTCCGGGTGCCACTTGGCATCGTTCATTTTGGCACAAGGACACCTGCCCCGGAAAGCGGCACACCACAGAGTCGTGGGAACTA
>NZ_JAUCEK010000014.1:0-50474 GCF_032458965.1 Arthrobacter sp. lap29 | reverse complement strand
TGATCCATTGAACGGCAACCCACCCCATGCGCCCGGCAACGAAAACCAGGCGGCTAGCCCATATGAACGTCAATCTGCCCGGGCGCGTCCGGGTTGAAAACAAGGCGGCGGTTGGCGATCTTGTCAGTGAAGAAGCGGTCGTGACTGACCACCAAAACGGCGTCCAACAACGCTGCCAAACACTGTTCCCCCAGCGGCCACCACCAGCACAGCCTGCACAATCTCATCCCGGACCGCACCCTTGAGCAAGTACCCGCAGGCTCCCGCGCGGATGGCCCCGAGGACTTCTTCATCGCCGCTGTGCATGGACAAGACCAAAACGGGGATGTCAGGATAGGCCCCAGTGATGCCGAAGATGGCGCTGGTGCCGTCCACTGGTGGCATATCCAAGTCGGTTAAGACCACATCAGGGCGTTCCCGCTCAACTAGCAGCATCAGTGAGGGGCCGTCGCGCGCCTGACCCACCACAGTCAGGTCAGTCCCGGCTGCGAGCGCAGCGGCAAGCCCGTAAAGGAACATGGTATGGTCGTCGGCGATGATCAGGCTTACAGGCTTATTCACCGGGAACCCTCCCAATCTGGATAATCACCGCCCGCCGGTGTTGGCCTGCAACCCCAGGCATGTATACCTGGCCGGGCGGGACCTGAGCTCATGAAGCATGGGCGGGCGGAAGTTGGAAGGCTCGCGGTTGCTCCGAGTCGAGGGGAAGTGCGAACCGTACGCCAGTGCCGCCCGCCGAGGAATTGATGCTCATGCTCCCACCTAGTGGCTATGACCCTGGTGACCCTGACCCGCATGGATGCCAGCCCAACCCCGTCGGCGGGATGAGCGCGGAAGCCATTGTCGTCGTCGTCCACGGAAACAGCCAGCAGGCCGCACCGGCAGCACATGGGCAAGCCCGTGCCTGACTAGGGCCTCGGGGAGGAGCCCGTCCAGGATGCGCCGGATCTCGGTCACTGATGCAGCAACCTTCCTATCCAGCACAGGGACTAGGCGGGCAAGCTCCCCGCTGACGACGTCCCTGAGGGCTGCCAGTCCCAGCCCGACGCCGGTCAGCGATCCGAGGCCGTCATGCAGGTCCCGGCGCAGGCGTTCACGTTCACGGGCCGTAGCCTCGAGGACGGCGTCGCGCTGGTGGGCCAGTTCCGCCGTGAGGGAGAGTGCATGGATCTCGGCGGCAAGTTGCGGCGCCATGGCCCGCAACATCCCCTTGTCCCACCCTGGGTAACGCTCCCCCGGCGTCCGGCCATCCAGTTCAAGCGTGCCCGCATCCCGCCCGCCCAGGGTCAGGGGTGCGGTGAACACAGGGCCGACGGCGCGTTCCCCATCAACGGTGGCACCCGGCACCCCCACAGAGGCGAGCGTACCGACGTCAAGCCTTGCAATACGCACGTGGGGAGCACGGACGCCGTCCTCGATCCCTGTGGTCACAACGTGGAGGAGCTCGTGATCCGCGGCCCCTGCGGCGAGTGCACCGAGTCCTGACACGGCGGACATGGGTCAGCACCCTTGCCGTAGAGGAAGCGGTCCACTGCACGCTGGTGCGCAGGGGGGCTGATGCCTACGGCAATGAGGGCCGCCGCCACAAGGGCTGTCACGGGGTCTCCTGTCAGGCGTGCCGCGGCCACAGCAAGCACTGCCGCGTAGACCGCCATGATGCACCCCGTCAGCAGCGCATAGACGAGGGCACTGCGCATCAGTGCCTGGATGCCCAGCAACCGGTAGCGCAGGACGCCTACGGCTATGGCAACGGGGAGAAAGGTACAAGGACAGACTCAGCACCCACTGCCCGGGCACTGTTCCGCCAAGGAACTGTTCACCCATCAACAGCGCCACCGTGACGATCAGCCACGTGAGTTGCTGGCGTTCAGGGTGCACCGTCCGGATCAGCCGCAGACAGCACTTTCCCCAGAGCCATAACACCCGGCCGCATAGACCACGGCGGCGCACCACACCCAAGCGCACCGGTACCCGGAGTCATCCCCGCTGCAGCAGCACGGCAGTACGGCAGTACGTCACCGGCCACCAAGACCACAGTGGGCACTACCCATACCCTGCCTAGCCATGTTCCGGTCGGATACAGCACAGGCAGGAGGCCTATCAGCAAAAAGATGGAGAGCGCCGTGACAGTGGCAACCACCCCGCCCATCATGACTCAGCCCAAGATGTTGCGCCGGCGAAGCCAGGCTGGTGCGGCTCCGGGAATGGCCCAGCTGGCACCTACCACGGCCTGGGCAACGAACGGAATGGATTGGCTCAACGGCGTTAACCTAGTGCGCTGGAACACCACTTCGGCCCCTCGCCCGCACAGGCGCCAGCCACGGCTATCAGCAACAGCCCTGCAATCACCAGCCGGTTAAGTGCCCTGGGCCAAGTCTCCCGGCAGGACGCGCTTGGTTCAAGGACTGGATCCCCCTCCGGCTCGGGCAAGACGCCCGGCCCGGCGGGACCCGCACCCCTGTTTATTGCTGATTCGGGCCGGGAACAATGAAAGCTCCCGTATTCCATGCCCAGCAGTTCAGACCCACCCACAATCAGACCCACCCACAAGGCGCAGGAGAGCCCACCATGAACAAGCAATCAGCTCTTGCGACCGCAAAGCCCCTTGTTTGGCGGCGGCACGTCTCTCCTCTCAAATTCTGTATGGTGGCGCCGGACAGGTGGCAGCCCGGGCTCGGCCTGCGCCAAGGGATCGGAATTAGTCAAGTAGCGCAGTGTTGCACACCTGCCGGGAACTGCAATACTCAAGACAGGGTGGCCCGCCCACTTGAGGCTGACCATCCCCAAGGGCAGGCCCCGGTGCCACGCCACCCAAGATCAAGCGCAGGAGAGTTGTGCAAACAATGAAAGCCTTTGTCTCCCCGAGCCCCGGGAGTCAGCGCGTGGTCCTCGCGGAGGTGCCCATACCGGACATCAGCGACGATGAGTTGCTGGTGCGTGTCCATGCAATTGGCGTAGGTATCCACGACTCCTACTTTCTGCCGACTGATGCCATCTTCCCCTATCCCGTAGGAATTGAGGGCGCTGGCGTCATTGAGGCTGTGGGTGCCAAGGTGGCAGGCCATCTGGTAGGTGATCGGATTGCGTTTGTCAGTTCAATGCAAGCAAAAGGTGGCACCTGGGCGGAGTTTGTTGCCGTCAAGAACGGATCGCTCATTGTGCCGATTCCTCACGGCATGGACTTTGTGAGCGCCGCGGCGGTGCCTGTCGCCGGCAACACCGTGCTGCGTGCATTGCGGGCGCTGCCGCCCATCCGAGCTGGAGGTTCGCTGTTTGTAGCAGGGGGCTCCGGCGCCATCGGCACACTGGCCATCCCGCTCGCGGTGCGGCGCGGCTGGCGGGTAGGCGCCTCTGCATCTGCCGCTAATCGCGGCTACTTACTCTCACTCGGTGCGGATTTGGCTGTTGACTATCGCGACCCCACTTGGCCAGAGCAGGTTCTTGCCTGGCGGCCCGGAGGCGTAGATGCGGCCCTGGCAATCCAGCCCGGAACATCTAGTGCCAGCCTGCCCGTGGTGAAGGACAGCGGATCCTTGATCAGCATCTCCGGTGATGAGCTGACGCGGGAACGCGGGATACAGGCGATGGGCGTCCCTTATGGCCTTGACGTGCAGCAGGAACTGGTGGAGGTCATGGGGGACATTGTTCGCGGAACCCTCCGTGTGGAACTCGAACGGGTGTTTCCCTTCGCACAGGCCCTGGACGCATTGGCGAAAGTACGCACACGCCATGCCCGGGGAAAGATTGTGCTGGCGATGGAGTGAATGGGCGCAGGGGCGCCAGGCTAAGACGCACCGGAGACCACAGCACTGGCACGTCCAAGAATGAACGGCAGCCAGCAACCCACAGGATAGCGGGCGGCCCTGCTGAACCCTGACTGTCACTGACGACGGCGGGGACCCGGACTCGTGGGTGCCAAGGACTGGGTGTGCTGGCCGAGGCTGCGGGCGCACGGGCCGCCGTGGAACTTGTCATGGAATTGCGCCCCGATGTGGTGCTGCTGGATCTGCACATGCCAGCACTGATTAAAGATGAGGTGACCCACGGCGGCTGGTGCAGGACCTTCCCGGTGTGAAAATTTCCGTGTTGACCATGTTCGAAGATGACGAATCCGTGTTTGCCTGTCTCAAGCCTGGGTTGCTCGGCTACCTACTGAAGGAAGCGGAGCAAACGGCCATTGAGTGGGCGGCGGCCGCGGATCTTGGCCTTGGCAGCAAAACCATCTGGAATTTGGTGTCCAACGTCTTTGCGAAACTAGGCGCCGCAGACAGGGCACAGACCATTATCAAAGCCCGCGCGGCAGGGATGGGCCAACGGTAACGGGTACGTTCAGCCGCACTCGGGCACAGTGCCCGGATGCAGGGGACCTGGTCCTCGGGCGGCGCCGCGCGCCTACTTGAGCATGGCGGTACCCCACATCGACAGGTTTGCCCGGCCGCTGTTCCTATCAAGCTGATTAGGCAGGAGTCCACCCATGTTTTCGCTTCGAGCCGGCACCTCACCTAAAAACCAAGAACGGACCACACAAGCCCATCGATGGTTATTGCTGGCGCTTCGCATCTATGCCTCGTTGCTGGCACTGCTCTTTATTGTCTGGTTGGCCACTGCCATGTCCTAGGGGCCAACCTAGGAAGTCTCAGGGGAAGCCTTACGTCACCGCCGAAATGTTAGTGGGCAACAAAAAACCGCTCAAACCCTGGCTTTCACCAGTGTTTGAGCGGTTTTGCATCGGTCGGGCTGACAAGATTTGAACTTGCGACCCCTTGACCCCCAGTCAAGTGCGCTACCAAGCTGCGCTACAGCCCGATTGGTTCGGTCCTTTGGAAGTTATCTTCCGTGGCTGAACCATCGGAAAAAAGTTTACCCCATATTCTCGGGCGCCTTGACCACTTTGACTGTGATTGGCGTCTCACACCCCGGCCGGAGTGATTTCCGGCCGGGGAAGAGGGACTGTCTACTTCTTTTTGCTGCGCTTTTCACGCACGCGCATGGCAACTTCAATGGGTGTTCCCTCGAAACCGAAGGTTTCACGCAGGCGGCGCGTAATGAAGCGGCGGTAGCCCGGGTCCAGGAAGCCGGTGGTGAACAGGACAAACTTCGGCGGACGGTTCGAGGCCTGGGTGCCGAACAGGATACGGGGCTGCTTGCCACCGCGCACGGGGTGCGGGTGCTCCGAGACCAGTTCGCCCAGGAACGCATTCAGACGGCCTGTGGGGATGCGGCGATCCCAGTTTTCCAAGGCCAGGTCCAAGGCGGGGACAAGCTTGTCCTTGTGCCAGCCCGTCAGGGCCGAGATGTTCACGCGCGGGGCCCAGCTTACGTGTGCCAGGTCCTGGTCAATTTCACGTTCCAAGTACTTGCGGCGCTCATCGTCCATCAAGTCCCACTTGTTGTACGCCAACACCAAGGCACGGCCGGATTCAATGGCCAACTGCAAGATGCGCACATCCTGCTCGCTGAGCACTTCATCAACGGCTAGCAGCACCACGGCCACCTCAGCCTTTTCCAACGCTGTCTGGGTGCGCAAGGAGGCGTAGAAGTCAGCACCTTGTTGCATGTGCACGCGGCGGCGAATACCAGCCGTGTCCACAAAACGCCAGGTGCGTCCACCCAGTTCAATCATTTCATCCACGGGATCGCGAGTGGTTCCGGCAACGTTGTCAACAACTACGCGCTCTGTTCCGGCCAGCTTGTTCAGCAGCGAAGACTTGCCAACATTCGGGCGGCCAATCAAGGCAACGCGGCGCGGGCCGCCGGTACGTTCAAGACCGGCTACTGCGGAGAACTCCGGCAGAACCTCCAAGACCTTGTCCAGCATGTCTGCCACACCGCGGCCGTGGACCGCCGAGACAGGAAGCGGCTCTCCCAAGCCAAGGCCCCACAGCATTGCCAGATCGGCTTCCTGGACCAGATCATCAATCTTGTTACCTACCAGGATGACGGGCTTCTTGGACTTACGCAGCATGCGCACAATGGCTTCATCTGATGCGGTAATACCCACAATGGCATCAACCACCAGCAGAACGGCGTCAGCCATCTCTACGGCAATTTCAGCCTGCTCGGCCACACGCAAATCAAGTCCGCGAGCATCCCGCTCCCAGCCACCGGTATCGACGAGCGTGAAAGGGCGCCCGCTCCAGTCGGCGTCGTACTGGACACGGTCACGGGTCACGCCGGGAGTATCTTCCACCACTGCCTCGCGGCGGCCGAGAATTCGGTTGACCAGCGTGGATTTACCCACGTTGGGCCGTCCCACAATGGCCAGAATCGGGTTCTGCCGCGTGGGGTCATAGTCCTCGCCGTCGTCGAATTCGCCGGACAGCAAGGCCGCGTCAGCGTCGTCGAGCTCGTAGTTGGCTAGGCCTGCGAGGAGGCCTGCTGCGCGTGCGTCGGCGTCCTCATCGGAAATGGCCGCCAGCCGCTCAGCGATCTGGTCGGTGCCTGTGGGCACGTATTCCTGGTCATCAGCGGGTGTGGCTGATTTGGAGTCGCTCATGGTTGCTGTCCTTTGTGCTTTGAAGATAGGTGATCATCCGCAGGCAAATCCTGCCCTGTTGCGGCTTGGGATGCGGCAATGTGTGACGCCAGCCGCAGGCGAATTTGTTCGGTTGCTCTGTCCATTGAAACACGGCCGGAAACACCGGGTTCACGCGTGATTGTCAATGGTTGTCCAAACACCACATGCATTTTGCGCCGTGGTGAGGGAATTTTATCTCGATGTTCTCCCCGGTTCCGGGTGCCAAGTACGGCAACAGGCACGACGGCGGCCGCTGAGTTAAGTGCCAGCCATGCCACCCCGCTATTGACGTTCGCGGCGTCTCCGCTCCCCCGGGTACCTTCTGGCAGGATCCCGACGCAATCACCACGGTCAAGGACCGCTTTAGCGTATTGCAGTGCGGCACGGTCCCCTGATCTATTGACGGGGATCTGTCCGGAGGCTTGTAATACCCAGCCCAGGAAACCCTTGAACATGTCATGGCGAACCATGACGTGCATGTACCGGCTGCTCGCCCCCACCATGACGGGTCCGTCCAGGTAGCTCAGGTGATTGGCGGCAAACACCACAGGACCTGTGACGGGAATGTTCTCCAGTCCCACCACAGCGGTGTTGTACACCACATGGTCCAGGAACCGGCCCAGCGGACGGCTCCAATGGGTTCTCCACCGTGACGGGGCGGCCGAAATACTCCGCAGCTGTTTTTGCTTTTCGCTCATACAGGCGGACCCGCGTTTACGGCCCTGCGCACCACGGCGATGACGGCGTCAACGGTCGCATCGAAGTCCAGATCAGAGGAGTCCACGGTGTACACGCCGTCGGCCGCACGCTGAAAATCGACCACGGTGGAGTCCTTGGCGTCGCGTGCCAGGACCTGCTCGGCCAGCTGTTCGGCACTCTGGGTGCCGCCCAATTGCAGGCCGCGCCGGCGCAGCCGGGCTTCCTCGCTGGCGGTCAGGATCAGGCGCGCCTCGGCGTCGGGGGCAACCACCGTGGTGATGTCCCGTCCCTCAACCACGATCCGGCGCCCGTGTTCTGCAATGAGTGCTTGCTGGCGGCGGATCAGTTCGGCGCGGGCTCCAAGGTTGGTGGCGACGGCGCTGACGGCCTCGGAAATCTTCGGTTCTCGGATGGCGGCGGTGACGTTAATGCCGTTGATCGTGAACATTTCCGTCCCCGGATCCATACTCTGTGCCATCTTGACGGTTCGCGCGGCCGCCTCAACGGCGGCCGCGTCGGCGAAGCTGATGCGGCCGTTCAGGCAGTGCCAGGCCACGGAACGGTACATGGCACCGGTATCCAGAAATGCCAGTCCGAGGCGTGTTGCCACGGCCTTGCTGACGCTGGACTTGCCGGAACCGGAGGGGCCGTCCACCGCCACCACCAGGGATTTGCCCTGGCGAATCTGCTGTTCTGTTACATCTGCATTGCTCATTGAAGTACCTTCCACGCACGTGCCGTCAATTCCTCCACGAGTGCCACACGCTTGGCGGGCAGCACGGAGAGTTCCACCATGCCTACTTGCAGTCCCGCCGAGTGGTCTAGGCGCAGATCCTCCACATTTACACCAATGTCTCCAATTTCAGTCAGCAGTTTGGCGATCTGTCCGGGCTTGTCATCAACTAGAACCGTCAACCAGGAATACTGCTGAGGCGGGCCGCCGTGCTTGCCAGGAATCCGGCTCTGACCTTCATTTCCTTCGGTCATGAGCTGGGCCAAATCCAGGCGTGCCCCGGGAGCTGTTGGAGCACTAAGCGTGTTGATCAACCGATCCAAATCGGTACGCACCCCCTGCATGATCTCCAACAGTTTCGGTGCGTTGGCACCGAGAATCTGAACCCATAAGGCAGGGTCGCTGGCAGCGATCCGGGTCACATCGCGAAGCCCGTTCCCCGAAAGCGAGAGCGCGGCTGAGGGCGATTCCGCCAGTCTGCTCGCCACCAAAGACGCCATGACCTGCGGCAGATGCGAGACCAAAGCCACGGCAGCATCGTGCTCCTCAGCGGTGAAACGGAACACCACGGCGTCCAAGTCAATCGCCAGCGAATGCGCCACCTTGATAGCGTGGGCACTACTGAACTCTGAGGGACAAAGCACCCAGGGCATCGAGTTGAACAGCTCGCCCCGTGCTGCCACAGGGCCGGAACGTTCACGCCCGGCCATGGGGTGTGTGCCCACGTAGCGGGCCAGCGCGCCCGGCGCCAGAGAGTCCATGGCTTCTAGCTGAGCCAAGATGGCTCCCTTGACGCTGGCAATGTCAACCACTACGGCGGACGGGTACTGGGTGAGAGCCCCGGCCACTACCTGCGCGGAGACATCCGGCGGCGCAGCCACCACTACCAGCTCTGGGTGCAGCTCTTGCGCCGGGACGAAGGCGCGCCCGGCACCAATGTCTACAGCTACGGCCTGTGCCGACGGAGAGGGGTCGCTGAGGACCACGTCAAGACCGCGGGCCCGCAGCCCCAAACCAATGCTGGCCCCCAGCAGCCCGCTGCCAAGGACCAGCACGGCTCCGCTCAAGTGCGAAGGATTCATCCGCTGCTTACATCCCCACATCTGAAAGCAGGAAACCAATTTCGTGACGGCCCAGAACCCGAATGCTGCCCTGACGCTGATCGCCGAGAGCAATGGGGCCGAACTTGACACGCACGAGGCGCTCCACCGGATAGCCCACGGCGTCAAACATGCGGCGCACAATGCGGTTCTTTCCGGAGTGCAAAACTACCTCAGCCAAGACGTGGCCGGGGGTGGAGTCAACCAAACGGAAGGAGTCAACTTTCTGCCAACCATCTTCTAGTTCAACGCCGTCCTTGAGCTGAGCGCCAACGCCGTGTGCCATGGGCCCACGGACCTGTACCAGGTAGGTCTTGGGGATACCGTATTTGGGGTGGCTCAGGCGGTTGGAGAGTTCGCCGTCATTGGTCAGCAGCAACAACCCTTCCGTGCCGGTGTCCAAACGGCCAACGTGGAAGAGCCGCTCCGCGGTCTGGCGCTTCTTGAGGAAGTCGCTGATGCAGGGACGGCCTTCGGGGTCTTCCATCGTGGAAACAACACCCTTGGGCTTGTTGAACACCATGTAGACCAGTTCATCATTAGTCTGGATGGTCATGCCGTCAACGACGATTTCCACTGCTTGCGGATCAACCCTTAGCCCCAGCTGGTTGACGGTGACGCCATCAACCTGCACGCGACCTTCAAGGATCATGTCCTCGCACAAGCGCCGTGAGGCCACACCGGCCATGGCCATGACCTTTTGCAGGCGCACGCCTTCGGCATTGTGAATGTCAATGTCGTCAGTGGTGCGCAACGGGCGGCGGTTCTGCTCGGTGGGGCGGGCCTTACTGGAGCTGACGGTGCGGCCATACTGCTCATTGTTGTAGGGGCGGGCACCGGTCTGGCTCGGCTTACGAGCGCCGGTCTTGGGCTTGTTGGCAGCAGCCTTGGGGCCGCCCAGTTTGGGGGCACCTGACTTGTACCCGCTTGCGCTGGCTGCACTAGCCTTCTCGGCGTTGTAGCCTGCGGCACGAAGGGCGCCGGGCTTCAGGTGACCGTCGCCGGAATTGGACTTGTAGCCGCCTGATTTGGGTGCGCCAAACTTTGAACCGCCGGACTTGAAGCCTCCGGTCTTGGGCGCACCTGAGCGGGGCTTGCCGCCGCGAGGCTGGTTTTGGCCGGAGGAGTTTCCGGAACGGGGTGACGGTGTCATTACATAATCCTTAAAGTACTAAATGTTGTGGTCATGCTAAAAGTGTGAATCATCGAAATCCTGTAGGTTTTCCAGACCGGGCAAGTGCGGTGCAATTTGCGGCAACTCGTCCACGTTCTCCATCCCCAGCCGTTCCAAAAAGTACGCCGTGGTCCGGTATAGGAATGCCCCGGACACCGGATCGGTGCCCACTTCCTCAATCAGCCCGCGCTGCACAAGCGTCCTCACAACAGAGTCCACGTTCACGCCGCGAATGGCGGAGACGCGGGCTCGGGAGACAGGCTGGCGATAGGCAATCACCGCTAACGTCTCCAAGGCCGCCTGTGTGAGCCGGGCCGTCTGGCCGTCCACAACAAACGCTGACACGATCTCGGCATAGGCTGCGCGTGAATAAACACGCCAACCACCGGCAAGTTGCCGGAGTTCAAAGCCACGAACCGGTACGGTGTCACCCTTTCCAGTATAGCCGTCGTACTCCCTTGCCAGTTCGTGTAATAGCTCACGTACCGTGAGCGCTGGTAATCCCACGACGGCGGCCAGCGCCTCCTCGGAAACTGGCTCATCCACCACCATGAGAACAGCCTCCAAAGCCGCCCGCACACTGTCACGGGAATCAAGGAGCCCGGCGGAGGCTGCGGAATCGGGCGCTGCGGAATCAAGTGCTGGTGTGTGCTCAGGCATGGTCAATCCCACTCTCGTCATCGAAGTCACTCACGCCATCTGAGTCCTGCCCGCTGGCCGGCGAGGGATCTGCGCCCGCACTCAAGAGTCCCTCTCTCCAGAGCCCAGCAGTCCAGCAGTCCAGAGCACTGTTAATTCCCCCAGCGGATTTGGCTGCTCAAGGCTCACCAACTGGTCGCGGAACAATTCCAGCAGGGCCAGGAACCTGGCAATGACCACCATGGAGGATTGCGCATCGGCAGTGAGCGCGGCGAAGGTGAGCGGCTGCGCAACCCAGATTTCCGTTGTCTCCGTGCCCGCTGTTGACCCCATGGCACCCATTACCTGTGGTGCCAACGGCATGCCGGCTGTGAGCATGGCGGTGATAATGGCGGCTTGCTCCCGGACACTGACGGGTGCAACGTGCAGATGGGTCAATCCCACAGTGGTGCGGGGCGGGTCCTTGGTTTCCATGGCCCGGGCCGCCAACTGCGCAAATTGTTGGGGGGTATGGCGCCACACTAATTCGGGCAAAAGTGCGGCAAAATGAGGCTCCAGCCCTACTTGGCGGGGGAAGCGGCGCGCTTCCCGTTCAAGTTCGGCACCCATGAGAGTGGCTACTTCCTTGAACGCCTTGTATTGCAAAAGCCGTGCGAACAAAAGGTCACGGGCCTCCAAGAGGGCCAGGTCGTCGTCGTTCTCCACCTCACCAGCTGGCAAGAGCCTGGCGGCCTTGAGGTCCAGCAAGGTGGCGGCCAGCACCAAAAATTCGCTGGCCTCATCCAGCGCCCAGTCCTGCCCCAGATCCGCCAAAGCCTTCAAATAGCTGATGAATTCGTCCGTGACTGTGGCAATCGCCACATCTGTGATATCCATCTCGCGCTTGGAAATAAGCCCCAACAGCAGGTCAAAGGGGCCTGTGAAGTTGTCCAGCCGCACCTCAAAGCGGGTGGTGGTCCCGACTGCCTGGGCGTCGGGTGTTGCTGCTGTGGGTGTATCTGCCGCGATCCCCGCGACGTTCTGTGGTGAATTCAAGTTAGGGCGAGCCGCCTCGGGCGATCAGTTCCTTGGCGAGCCGGCGGTAAGAGTCGGCGCCTTGGTGGTTGCTCGCAAAGGAGGTGATGGGTTCAGCGGCCACGGAGGCATCGGCGAACTTGATGGTGCGCTTGATGACAGTCTCGAAGACCTTGTCACCGAATGCTTCCACTAGGCGGGCCAAGACCTCGCGGCCGTGCAGGGTGCGGGCGTCATACATGGTTGCCAGCACACCGTCCACCTGCAGACCTGGATTGAGCCGGTCCTGGACCTTGTCAATGGTCTCCACCAGCAGCGCCACGGCGCGCAGAGCGAAGAATTCACAGATCAACGGGATGATGACACCGTGAGCTGCGGTCAGGGCGTTGACGGTCAGCAGGCCCAAGGACGGCTGGCAGTCAATGAGAACCACGTCATAGTCATCCTCCACCTTGCGCAGTGCGCTGGCCAGGACTTGCTCGCGGGCCACTTCATTTACCAGCTGCACCTCAGCGGCGGAGAGGTCAATGTTGGCGGGGAGAATGTCAATGTTCTCAACGTCGGTGTGGATGATGGCGTCGCGAATATCCACTTTGCGGTCCATCAAAACGTTGTACACAGTGATGTCTAGCTCATGGGGGTTGGTGCCAAAACCTGCCGATAGCGCACCCTGCGGATCAAAGTCCACCAGTAACACTTTGCGCCCAGCTTCGGCCAGAGCGGCACCTAAGTTAATGGTCGAAGTAGTTTTTCCTACGCCACCTTTTTGGTTCACCATGGCGATGATGCGCGCGGGACCATGGGAGGTAAGGACCGGGGGTTCGGGGAATTCCGTCAAGGGGCGCCCCGTGGGGCCCAGTACGTCCTCGCCGGCAAGTGCCGTTGCACCCTGCTCGTTGCTCACCTGTCAGTCCACGCTTTCGCCGCTAAAAATATTCTCTCCACTGCCATCTACTAGGTTACCGGTTGCCGGCGCCATGTTTTGAACATTTGCCCCTGATGGGTTTTGAGCCTTGACCCTCAAGCTGAGGCTGAATGTTGCCCCGCATATACTTCGAGAGTGATGAGCAAAGCAACGAACCACTCCGGTGCGAACCAGCACCACCGTCCAATCCCGGCACGCAAGGACGTTGTCCGGGCCGAGAAGCTCCAGGCTGGATATGCCGGAAAGGCTGTGTGTGGGGTGGCCAGCTTTAGCCTGCATTCTTCACAGTCTCTAGCCCTGGTGGGGCCCAACGGTGCGGGTAAGTCCACTGTGGTGAAAACTGTGGTGGGCCAGCTTGAGGCCGTGTCCGGGACAACGTTGATCAACGGCAACGAAGTTGATGACCGCACCTTGGATTTCCGCCGCGAGGTGGCTGTGGTCTTTGACGATGACGCGTTCTTCCCCGCCCTGACGGTGGAGGAGCACCTGGCTATTGTGTGCGCCGGGCATGGTGTGGACGAGGTGGAGGATGTGATTTCCGCTGAGCTGGAATTCTTTGGGCTCTCTGCGCTGGCCAAATCCCGTCCGTACAACCTCTCTTCCGGCCAGCGCCGCCGGATGCTCCTGGCTGCGGCCTTTGTCCGCCCCCGCTCCCTTCTGGTACTGGATGAGCCGGAGCAGCGCCTGGACACGTCCATGCGGCACAAGCTGGCAGCGCGCTTGCGGGCCGAGGTGGACTCTGGACTAGCCCTGCTGGTGGTGACGCACGATCCCGAGTTCCTCATCACCGTAGCCACAAAGGCCCTGTTCATTGCGGACACCATCCACGCCATGACACCCGGCCGGGCCGCCGAGGCCATTGCTTCAGAGAACCCGCACGCGGACTAATCCCATGACTAAGGAAACCAACGAGCGCTTCAGCGCCAAGGAAATTCGCCAGTACACGTTCCGGGCAGGCCTTAGCCGCACCCAGGGCGGTCTCATGGAGCTCATCTCCGAGGTGTATACCTCCATCCTGGGCGGGCTCACCCTGGTGACCATGGCCGGCGCCCTCATCGTGGCACTGCGCCACAGCCTGGGCGTGGGAGACGAATCGGCACTGCTTGCCTCCGCCGTAGCCCCGGGATTCCACTCCGTCACGCTTCTCCAAGCCAGCGCAACAGTGCTCCTCACACTGGCAGCCGGGCTACTGACCCTGGAAATGACCATGGGTCCCGTAGCCATGTCCGTGCCGCAAACCGCATGGTGGCTGGGCCTTCCGGTCCGCCGTCGAGGTTTCATCCAGCCAGGGTTCCTAAAGTCAATGGCATGGCCCAGCATTGCCGCGGTCATTGTGGTGCTGCCGCTATCCCTGGGCATGGCAGCCGACCCCACGCCCGGGAACTTGGCCCTAGCCGTGCTGTGCGGGCTTGGCCTGGCCTGGCTCCTGTATGGGATCGCGGCCTGGTGCCAAGTCACCGGCTCCGGCGCGTGGCTGAAGAAGGCCATGGGGGCCATCACCCTACTTGCGCCCCTGACACTCGTAGCCACGGCTCTGTACAACAATGTGGCGGGCACCAGCGCCATCACCGGTAGGCAAACCGCCTGGCTGGAATACCTCCCCACGAGTTGGCCCCTTCTGGTGGCCGACGGCGCACGCTGGCCGTTGCTGCTCCTGGCCCTTGCGCTGGGGTTACTGGCACTGGTGTACCTGAATCTGGAGCGGATCACCACGGCGGCGCTGAAGAAGAGCGCTGCAGCCGGGGCGTATGCGGCCAGCTCACTGCTGTCCATGGACGCCACCGAGCTCTCCCGTTCGTTCAGTACGGGACCGGCCACCGGTAACAGCCGGGTGCGGCTCAAACTAATTTTCACCAAGGGGACTGCCAACGCCCGCAGCATCAAGACGCTGGCCAGCACGCATGCAACCATGGCGCTGCGCTCCCCCGCCACGTTGTTGCGGGTGCTGGTGCTGGCCGCCATCCCCGCCTCCTTGGCCTCCGTGGAGTTTCTCGGCAACGCAATCCTCATTGCCGTAGCCATTTACCTCTGTGCGCACTTCTCCGCAACCGCACTCGGTGCCACCGCGCGTTTCTCGGCTGGCAACCCTGCCGTGGATACGCTCATGCCGCTGCCGGCCAAGACCGTCCGGCAGGTGCACTATATTGTTCCGGGTGCAGCGATGACACTGTGGGCAATTATTTGCTTCGGCTTGCTTCTGGCACTGGGTGTGGGCTCACCGGCTTTACTCATTCTCGCTCTCTTGGCCGGACCGGGGCTCGGCGCCGCCACCTTAAGGGCGGGTTTCCGCCCTGCCCCCGACTGGAATATGCCCGCCCTGGCCGGACCCGCAGGCCCTGTGCCTACCGGAGCCATCCGCGCCTTCCTCATTGGACCCGACCTGTCCCTGATCGTTCTGCTGCCGGTGTTGATCTGCCTGATCTCAGGCGGCGTGCCCTCCATTGCCTTCCCCATTCAGCTGACATTGACATTCTTGGCGTTCCAGTGGGGCACCCATATTCGCAAGCCCAAGTCAGCCAAGGATGGCGGCCTGTTCGGCGTGCCACAAACCGCGGCAAACAAGTAAGCCAGAGCCCGAAGCGAGAGAGCGGATCTTCATCCCTATGACGGCGTCTCGTCAATAAAGTAGTGGCTGTTTACTTAAGTGGCTTGGCCGTAATGTGATGGAAAACATAGTGAAGCTCGTGTCGTTGACACGAGCTTCACTGACGTAAGGAGGCGTTGGCGCCTACCGGGACGCCTACCCAGCAACCGCCGTGGAACGTTTCATCACGTAATAGCTACACCACACTGGATGCCTCTTGCGGTCCCAGATGAGTAAAGCGAGTAAGCGATTGAAAGTATTGAGAAGAACTGCGACGGCCGGGCTCGCCTCCGGCCCCAGCGGAAAACCCAACAAATGTGGCCTTGACAGGTACGGCTACCGCATCGAACGTGGAAAACCAGCTCCCACGAATACTGCGGCCAAGGCAATAGACGCCAACAGCGACACCCGCTGGTCTTCAAACTATCTTGATGACTCCTGGCTTCAGGTGGAGTTGGCGCAGGCCAGCCCCATAGATCACGTAAAGATTGTCTGGCCCAACGCTGCGGCCAAGAAGTTTATTCTCCAGACTTCGCTCGACGGCGTGACCTGGACCGATGTAGAAACCATCACCTCCACGGTAGGACCTGGCCGTACTGATGAGATCACTCTGGGTGTAGCCAACGCGAAGTTCCTGCGCATGCAAGGCATAAGCCGTTGGTCCACGTAGGGCTACCCGATCTCCGAATTAGCGATTTAAGACAAGGCTCAGCCCGTGGCGCCGAAGAACCTGGCACTGGTGCCGTTGCCGGCCGAATCGGTGGCTACCGCTGATGGCACGTTCCGGCTGATCCCCAAAAGCCGCATTGTGGCCACCGGCGACGCTGTGGATGCTGCCACCTACTTCGCCCAAAAGGCCCGCAAGAGCACCGGCTTCACACTGCCTATAGTCACGGGAACGGCGGACACCCACGATGTTCAGATCACCGTTGCCCCGGATAGCTCCGAAGACAAGCCCGAAAGCTACACCCTGGCCGCTGACGCCCACGGGCTGAAGATCGCTGCCAACACATCCGCCGGTGCGCTGAACGGCGTGCAGACGTTGCGCCAGCTTTTCCCGCAATGGATTGAATCCAGCTCGGTCGTGACCACGCCCTGGGCCGTGGGCGGCGTGGTCATCAGCGACTACCCCCGCTACGAACACCCCGGCGTAAGCATTGATGTGGCCCGTTCCTTCTACACCGTGGATGAAATGAAGGAACACATAGACAACGCAGCCCAATTCAAGTTCAACGCCTGACCGAGATCTCCGGTAAGACAGCCATGCTGACGAATCAGTGGCAGAGCGAACCCAGACAAACCAACTCCGCGCTCACCGCGGATGTGGGCGGGACCGCGTTACACGCTGACAACCCGGCAACGTATGAATTCACCAAGGAAGTCCTGACTCAGCTCGCCGCGATGACACCCGGGCCGTACATCCACATTGGCGGCGACGAGGCCCCCGAAGTTTCTGAGGTTGACGACAAGAAAATGATCGCAGCCGTCAGGTCACCGACCTGGACAAAAAGGTGATTGGCTGGAGCGAGTACGGTACGGCCGGCTTGCCGCCGAACTCCGTGATCCAAGCATGGACCTTCAAGACACAGGAGGAGGCCAACAGCATCAAGAAAAACAATGCCAAGGTCATCCTGTCGCCGAACGCGAAAACCTACATTCCACAGAAGCAGGACAACGCCCAGGAAGTTGGACCCGCATGGGCCTGCGGCGGCCCCTGCACCCTCGAGGACCATTACGACTGGGACCCGGCAACCCACCTGCCAGGTATTGGCGATGCCCGCATTCTGGGTATGGAAACAGTGCATTGGGGCGAGTTCATGCGCACCATGGACCAGACCGAAAACTTCCAGTACCCGCGCACCCCAGCCACTGCCAAAGTAGGCTGGTCCCCGCAAGCCAAACGAGACTATGCCAACTTCACCCAACGCGCAGGAACCTTCGGTGGGCGCATGGACCTTGAAGGCATCAACTACTTCAAGACCAGCGGCGTTGACTGGAGCACCGCCCCTGCAGCCCCTGAAACCGCCCCAGCCTTGGTGGATCCGGCAGCACTGCCAAAGGTATCCCCCGTTGATTTAAGTGTTCCCTCCACCGAGTTCGACGGCGGCGAGTACCTCATCCTGAAGAACCTCCCGGTCAATGCTTGGTTGCGTACCGCTATCCAGAACACTTCCGCCACTGAACCCACGGCTCCAAAGAGCCAGTGGGTCCGCTCCAACGAGGCCGGTGAAGCGCCCCTGGAGGTTCCCACAGGTCTTGAAGGCGGCAACTATGTGGTGACCGTTCAGAATGCTGCGGGCCAGCTGGCAGGGTTCGCCACACTAGCCCTCGCTGACCGGCCCGGCCACGGACGGCACTACCAGTGCCGCAACCACGCAAGGGACGCCGTCGCCCGCGGCCAGTTCACCCTCCACCACACCCTCCGCTACTCCCTCCGCCGGGAGCAATTCCGATGATCTGGCAAGCACTGGCGCCAGCTCAACACTGCTGCTGGGCGGGGCGGCCTTGGCGCTGCTCGCTGGTCTGGTCATCATGGCCGTTTCACGCAGGCGCAACAGCACGCACTAGAGTTCCACGCGTGAAGAAGCCGGGCACCTGTATCCATGGGTGACCGGCTTCTTGCTGTGCACCAATGCTGTGCAGGAATGCTGTGCAGGAATAACATAGGCCAAGCAGTTGCGCATACTATTGCACAGGCGTGCCCTGCGCCACATAATTCTTGCGCGCCAATGCGCGGACCCGCGAGCCAACCCGAGGACCCCCATGAAGTTACTGAAATCAATCCCCCTGCTTGGCTGGATCATCGTGGCCATCATCTTGGGTATTCTCACAGGCCCCGTGATGCCCATATGGCTGGGCAGCGTATTTCTGACCTACAATTCCATCTTCTCCGGGTTCCTGGGCTTTATTGTTCCCCTGATCATCTTGGGCCTGGTCATGCCGGCCATTGCCGAGCTGGGCAAGGGTGCGGGGAAATGGCTTGGCCTCACGGCCGGGATCGCCTACGGTTCCACAGTCCTCGCGGGGCTTCTTGCATATTTTGTGAGCCGTTGGCTCTTCACCTCACCACTCTCCGGCGGAGGGCTTGAATCACTTAGTGACGGTTCCGGCTCCGGCTTCACCCCTTACTTGACGGTGGTGGCCAGCGCCGGTGACTCGGCAACGGAAATCGTTTTGCCACCGGTGATTGGCGTCATGAGCGCTCTGGTGCTGGCCTTCGTCATAGGCATTGGCCTGACGGCCTTCCATAGCAAAGTACTCTTCCGCGGTGCCATCGAGTTCCGCAGCATTATTGAATCGGTGATCCGGCGCATCATTGTTCCCGCACTGCCGCTGTTCATCTTTGGCATTTTCATGGATCTCTCAGCAAGCGGTTCGGCAATGATTGTTGTCACCAAATTCTTGCTGGTCGCCGTGGTGTCCTTCGCCTTGACGTTTGTTGTTCTCCTAATGCAGTATTCGGTAGCCGGATCCATGTCAGGGATCAACCCGTTCAAGGCCCTGTGGAACATGCGCGACGCCTACTTCACGGCTCTGGGCACCTCTTCCTCGGCCGCAACGATCCCCGTCACCTTGGCGTCAACAAAGAAAAATGGTGTCTCTGACTCGGTGGCCGGCTTTGTTGTGCCGTTGTGCGCCACCATCCACCTCTCCGGTTCGATGGTGAAGATCACCTGCTTCTCCATTGCCGTTCTACTGCTTACCGGCGGCGATATTTCCTTCAGCGCCTACCTGCCGTTCATCCTCATGCTCGGCGTCATGATGATTGCAGCCCCGGGCGTGCCAGGTGGCGCCATCGCCGCTGCTGCAGGCTTGCTGGTCCAGATGCTGGGCTTCGGCGAGGTTGAGGTAGGCCTCATGTTCGCGGCCTATATTGCCTTGGACAGCTTTGGCACAGCCACCAACGTCACCGGTGATGGAGCCATCGCCTTGATCATGAACAAACTCACCCGCGGGCATCTGGGTTCGCAGCCGCAAGATCCGGCCGACGAAGCGATGGAGCCGGGAGAGGGTGCCCTGCTCGAAGAGCACGCCCTGCCGCAGTAACCAGCACCACCAATAGGCTCCTCAGCCGCGCAGGAACGGAATAAGCGCCTCGATGACTGAACTGTCCTCAATGGTGGAGGGCACCACATAATCATTCCCGTCGGCAATCTGGCGCATGGTTTTACGTAGAATTTTCCCTGAACGGGTCTTGGGCAGGGCGTCAACAATAATTGCTTTCCTGAAGTCCGCCACCGGCCCAATTTCCTTGCGCACCAAGGCCACAAGTTCTAGCTGGAGTTGTTCCTGCGTAATGGACACCCCGGATTTGAGCACAATATAACCCACAGCTTTTTGGCCCTTGAGCACATCCGCTACCCCAATCACAGCGCATTCAGCCACGGCCGGGTGCTTGCCCACCACTTGCTCTATGGCACCTGTGGAAAGCCGGTGCCCGGCCACATTGATGACATCATCGGTGCGGCCCATGACAAACACATAGCCGTCTTGATCCACATAGCCGGAATCCCCCGTGGCGTAATACCCCGTGAATGCCGAAAGGTATGAGTCAACAAAACGCTGATCGTCTCCCCAGAGCGTGGTCAGGGTGCCAGGCGGCAGCGGCAACCTCAGCACAATGTTCCCCTCCTCGCCCGCACCCACGGGGACGCCCATGCCATCCACAATTTCCAGCTGATAGCCGGGCATGGGCAGTGTGGGCGAGCCCGCCTTGATGGGCAGCGGATCCAGTCCGCGCGGATTTCCCACAATGCCCCACCCGGTTTCAGTCTGCCACCAGTGGTCAACCACGGGCACCTCCAGCACGCGTGAGGCCCAGTGGTACGTATCGCTATCCAACCGCTCACCAGCAGTGAACAGCGTTTGGAGAGTGCCGAGGCTGTACTTCTTCAGCAGCACAGCCTCAGGATCCATCTTCCGGATAGCCCGGATCGCGGTGGGCGCCGTGAAAAGTGCCTTCACACCATGCTCGGCAATGACACGCCAGAACGCACCCGCGTCCGGAGTCCCCACCGGCTTGCCCTCGTACATCAGCGTTGTGGCACCGGCCAGCAGCGGCCCATACACAATGTAAGAATGCCCCACCACCCAGCCCACATCCGAGGCCGTCCACCAGATGTCACCTGCGTGGATATCGTAGAGGTTCGCCATGGTCCACAAAAGTGCGACGGCGTGTCCCCCGTTATCCCGGACCACCCCCTTGGGCGTGCCGGTAGTTCCGGAGGTATACAGCACATAGAGCGGGTCCGTTGACTTCAGAGTCACCGGCGCGGCGGGCACGGCCGTGGCAAGAGCGGTGTCCCAATCCACAGCATTCAGGCCTAGATCTGCCGGCTGCGTGGCAAATCCGTCGCGGTGTTTGATCACTACGGGCAGCGCGGGAACTCCGGCTTTCTCCAGTGCCTCGCGGACAGTGGGCAGGTATTCCACCTTACGGTTTGGCTCCAGCCCGCCCGAGGTTGTGATGATGACCTTGGGCGCGGCATCCTTGATGCGCATGGCCAGCTCACTCGCTGCGAAGCCGCCAAACACTACGGAATGGATGGCTCCGAGCCGCGCTGCCGCGAGCATGGCGATGGCGGCTTCGGGAATCATGGGCAGATAAATGATTATCCGGTCCCCCTTTCCCACGCCCTGCGCGCGCAACACCCCGGCGAAGGATGCCACGGCGGCCAAAAGTTCGTTGTAGGTGTAGCGCGTGATTGTTTCTCGCATGGCAGAGTCATGGATGAGGGCTATTTGATCTCCGCGACCCGCCGCAACATGCCTGTCAAGAGCGTTATAAGAGGTGTTCATCTCGCCATCGGGAAACCAGTGGCTAAGAGGAGCATCTACATCGCTGTGCGCTTGCTGAGGCGCTACCACCCAATCGAGCGCTTGTGCGGCCTCGAGCCAGAAACCTTCCGGGTCATCGATGCTGCGTTGATATTCGTCCTGGTAGCTAGTGCCGTTGTGTGCCATGAGTTGCCTTCCCTGCGCCAGCCAAACTCGATGATGTGATGTGAGCCATAGTATCGCTGAATCGAGTCAGCCGCCATGCCTTTGTGTATACATAAATAGAGATAATTACTAAATTTTCTAGATAACGGCGGAAAACTGCTGGTCTTTGTATACATAGACGGGTAATGTATTTGCCATAAGCAAAACATTCCGGCGACTGGGAGGAACCATGCGAGCCAGCGATCGCGCCTATGCAACGTTGCACAGCGACATCATTAATTGGCGCCTCACACCCGGGACGGTGCTGGGCGAAGTTGAGCTTTCCGAGCGGTTGGGAGTGTCCCGCACCCCCATCCGCGAAGCCTTGGCCAAACTGACGGCGGAGGGATTGGCGGAACCGCAAAGCGGCCGTGGCATGGTGGTCAGCAAAATTTCCCTCGATCATCTCGATGAGCTCTTTGAACTACGCTCAGCCCTGGAGTGCCGGGCTGCCGAGCTGGCTGCCAAACGGGGCGAACCGGAAATTTTTAGCGCCCTGCACCGCCAGCTCGCCAACGCCGGGGAGCTCATCACAGAAGAAGACCCCACCCGCGCGGACTACTACCAGCTGGCGGCTGACTTGGATGTGGCGGTGGATGCCGCCGTGGCGAATCACTATTTGGCGCAAGCTCTAAAAAACCTGCGCGTTCATCTAGTCCGTGTCCGGCGCCTGGGCAAGGACAACCCGGCCCGGCTACGCGATGCTGCCAGGGAACATGCTGCCATTGCCCTGGCGATCTCCAACGGCAACCCGGCGGTGGCCAGTGCCGCCACCACCGTCCATCTAGACAACAGCCTGCGCCACTTATTGAGCACAGCTGCCTAAAGATTTTTTACCTCACCAAAGTTTTCACCCATTTTTGATTCACCGAAGCGAAAAGGAACATCATGACCATCGATCACTTTGTGCGCGTGTACAAGAGCGAAGAGAACCTGGCCCACGAGGACCAGCTAGCCTACAAGATCGCCAAAGTTGCCACAGACCCCGTAGCCGTCACGGATGAGGTCACCGACATGATCATCAACCGTGTCATTGACAACGCCTCCGTCGCCATCGCCTCGCTGAACCGCGGCCCCATCGTGGCCGCCCGCGCCCAAGCACTGACCCACGCACCCTCAACCGGCGGCACCGGCGCCTCTGTTTTCGGCATCACAGAGAAGGTCTCCCCCGAATGGGCGGCCTGGGCCAACGGTGTGGCCGTGCGCGAGCTCGATTACCATGACACCTTCTTGGCTGCCGACTACTCCCACCCGGGAGATAACATCCCGCCGATCCTCGCTGTCGCCCAGCACACCGGCGCCAACGGGGCGGACCTTGTCCGCGCCATCGCCACCGGCTACGAGATTCAGGTGAACCTGGTCAAGGCCATCTGCCTGCATGAACACAAGATCGACCACGTCGCCCACCTCGGCCCCTCCGCGGCAGCGGGTATCGGCACCCTGCTGAACCTTGAAGTTGAAACCATCTTCCAGGCCGTCGGCCAGGGCCTGCACACCACCACGGCCACCCGCCAGTCACGCAAGGGAGAAATCTCCACCTGGAAGGCCCACGCCCCCGCGTTTGCCGGCAAGCTTGCTGTTGAGGCTGCCGACCGTGCCATGCGCGGACAAACCTCCCCCGTGCCGATCTACGAGGGCGAAGACGGCGTCATCGCCTGGATGTTGGATGGCCCCGACGCCGCGTACACCGTGCCGCTGCCGGCCGACGGCGAAGCCAAGCGCGCCATCATGGACACGTACACCAAGGAGCACTCGGCCGAGTACCAGGCCCAGGCCTGGATCGATCTGGCCCGCAAGCTGAACAAGGAACACCCGGAAGCCACAGACCCGGCCAACGTTGCCAGTATCCTGATCAAGACCAGCCACCACACGCACTACGTGATTGGCTCCGGAGCCAACGATCCGCAGAAGTACGATCCCACCGCCTCACGGGAAACCCTTGACCACTCCATCCCCTACATTTTCGCCGTGGCCCTGCAGGATGGTTCCTGGCACCACGTTGACTCCTACGCCCCCGAGCGTGCCGCCCGCCCCGATACGGTGGAACTGTGGCACAAGGTCACCACGGAGGAGGACGCAGAGTGGACGCGCCGCTACCACTCCCTGGACATCTCCGAGAAGGCCTTCGGCGGCTCAGTTGTCATCACCCTGACCGACGGTACTCTCATCACGGATGAGATTGCTGTGGCAGACGCCCACCCGCTCGGCGCCCGGCCCTTCGCTCGCGCGCAGTACATCAACAAGTTCCGCACCCTGGCCACCGGTCTCGTGGAGGAAGCCGAGATTACCCGTTTCATTGCGGCAGCGGAGAACCTGCCCAACTTGGCCGCAGGAGAACTGGAGCAGCTGAACATTCAGGCGGCTCCCGGCGTAGTGGATCTGGCCAACGCACCCAAGGGCCTGTTCTAACATGTTGTACTCCAAGAAAACTGCTGAAGAGAAGCGCCGGGATCTGCGTGCCATGCTGGTTCCGGGCGCGGCACGCCAGTTCCCTGGCGCCTTCAACCCGCTCTCAGCCCGGCTCATTGAGGAAAAGAAGTTCGACGGCGTCTACATCTCGGGCGCGGTCCTCGCCAACGATCTGGGCCTGCCAGATATTGGCATGACCACGTTGACCGAGGTGGCCACCCGCGGCGGGCAAATTGCGCGGATGACGGATCTGCCGTGCCTGATTGACGCCGATACCGGTTTTGGTGAGCCCATGAATGTGGCCCGCACCATCCAAGAACTGGAAAATGCCGGGCTGGCTGGTTGCCATATTGAGGACCAGTTCAACCCCAAGCGCTGCGGCCACCTGGACGGGAAGAACATGGTGGATCTGGATACGGCTATCAAGCGCATTGCCGCCGCCGCCGATGCCCGGCGCGATCCGAACTTTTTGATCATGGCCCGCACCGACATCCGTGCCGTGGAAGGCTTGGATGCGGCCATTGACCGGGCCAAGGCGCTTGTTGATGCCGGGGCGGATGCGATCTTCCCGGAAGCCATGAAATCTGTGGCGGAGTTTGAGGCTGTGTGTAAGGCTGTGGACGTGCCGGTTTTGGCGAATATGACGGAGTTTGGCAAGAGCGAGTTGTTCACCAGGGATGCCTTGGCCGCGGCAGGCGTTGCCATGATCATTTACCCGGTCACGCTGTTGCGTAGTGCCATGGGTGCGGCCGAGCGGGTTTTGGACGCGATTGCTGCCAACGGCACACAAGAAAGTTCCGTGCCACAAATGCTGACGCGGGCCCGTCTTTATGATCTGGTTGACTATGAGGCGTACAACCACTTCGATACTGGGATTTTCAACTTCCAAATTCCCAGTCTTGACATCGAAAGCAACAACTCGAACCTCTAGGTCTACAGGGATCCACAATGCAAAGTCGCATGAAGAAGGAGTGCACACTGTGAGTGAAGAAGAAGTACGCAAGGGTCTTGCCGGGGTCATTGCCGATTACACAGCCATTTCCAAGGTCAATCCGGACTCAAACTCGTTGCTTTATCGCGGCTATCCGGTCCAGGAGCTGGCAGCCAGCAAGTCTTTTGAAGCAGTAGCTCTTTTGCTGTGGACCGGCGAACTGCCCCGCGAGGAGGAACTGACTGTTTTTGAAGCCTTTGAGCGGGCCAACCGGTCACTGGATTCACGCGTCAAGGCCGCCATTGACCTATTGTCGTTGGATTGCCACCCCATGGATGTGGGCCGCACAGCGGTCTCCGTCATGGGAGCCAACCATGCCCTGGCACAGGACTCCTCCCCCGAGGCTGAGCTGGATAAGGCACAGTCACTGTTTGCACAGTTCCCTGCCGTGGTTGCCTACGATCAGCGCCGCCGTCGTGGTTTGGGAATTGTTCAGCCTCGCACGGATTTGGACTACTCAGCGAACTTTTTGTGGATGACCTTCGGCGAAGAGGCGGCACCCGAGGTGGTGGATGCGTTCCGCGTCTCCATGGTCCTCTACGCCGAGCACTCCTTCAACGCTTCAACGTTCACGGCACGGGTCATCACCTCCACGCTCTCGGATCTGCACTCGGCCGTCACCGGCGCAATCGGTGCACTCAAGGGCCCGCTGCATGGCGGAGCCAACGAGGCAGTTATGCACACCTTCGAGGAGCTGGGCATCCGTTCCGACGAATCGCGGGAGGAGGCCGCCACCCGAGCCAAGGCGTGGATGGAGGATGCTCTGGCCGCGAAGAAGAAGATCATGGGGTTCGGCCACCGGGTCTACAAGAACGGCGATTCCCGCGTGCCCACCATGAAGGCTGCGTTGGAGCGGATGATCACGCACTACAAACGTCCGGAAATGATGGGCCTTTACGACGGTCTGGAGGAGGCCATGGGCGAGGCCAAGGCTATCAAGCCCAACCTTGACTACCCCGCCGGGCCCACCTACCACCTGATGGGCTTCGATACTGACATGTTCACGCCGTTGTTCATCGCCTCACGCATCACCGGGTGGACGGCACACATCATGGAGCAGCGCGCGGCTAATGCCCTGATCCGCCCCTTGAGCGCTTACAACGGTGTTGCTGAGCGCCACGTGGCGTAAATTCTCGGCTGTCACCAGCGGTGGCGCAGTAATTGCATCGAAATTTCGATGGCAGTTGCTGCGCCACACCTGTTTGTAGGCTTGCAACCGGCGAGTTCTCTTATGCTCCACGTTGGGTGCTGGCGCGGCGCAACAGTGTCAGCTGCGCACGCGCAGCCACTTCACTGGCGCATAGGAAAACTCCATGAGCCCCGGCGGGCGGGCAACACAAATGCCGACACTCTCAACGGCCCACACCACGTGGGGCGAGAAGACGGCGGCTTCGGAGTACTGTGAAGAGACGTTGTTGAACCCACCTCTTCAAGGAGCATCATGGAAAAGTCATCCCTGACGGCACTGGCACGGGAGCTCTTGGCTTCCGCGAAGACTAAAAGCAGCGGCCGCAGCGCTCGGACTGTCTATGGTGGCCATGAGCGGGTTCTGCGGCAGACCATGGTGGCCCTGACGGCAGGCTCCTCCTTGGACGAGCATGACAACCCTGGCGAAGCCACAGTTCACGTCATCGCGGGAAAGCTAGTCTTGAGAGCTGGCGATGTTTCTTGGGAGGGATCTCCCGGTGACCACTTGGTAGTTCCACTGGCCCGTCACAGCGTGGAGGCCCTCGAAGATTCGGCGTTCCTGCTCACAGTGGCCAAGCCTTAGCACCAGCACCTGCCTCCGGCTCCCACCACTGCACCAGCTCCAGCACCTGCCTCCGCACCGGCTAGCTAGCTGCCGAAGTGATCCCCCGGAACGGCTCCACGCGGTGGCGTGTGCACGCTTGAAGCCACCGTCTCATTGTCGTCATTGAGCTCAACCCGCCAATGGCCGCGCTCCCCTGTCAAAAATGCTGGCAGCCAATGAATGGCATCGGCCCACATATGTTCATGCGGCAGTTCGTGGACGGGGTACCACTGAGGTGAAATCTCTTCGCTTTCTTGCGCCTCCCCGGCAAACACCCGGCACAGGAACACCGTGGTGAACATATCCCAGGAAGGCTTGGCCGGGAAGAGGAACTCCACAGTCCCAGCGGGCACAAGATCCATGGGTTCAATGGTTATGCAGGTTTCTTCTGCGACTTCACGGCAGATAGCGGCGACAACGCTTTCTCCCGGCTCCACATGGCCGCCGATCCCCACCACTTTGCCTGTTCCTATCCCGGTCTTTTTCAGACCGAGCAGCACTTCTTCTCCGGCTGGGCCTTCACGGAGGAGGAAACATAGGGTTACATCAGCAGCACTCATGATCCCAGCTTATGCCGTGCTCCACGCGGGCGGAGCACCCAGCCGCAGTGCCCAGTCAAAGTGCCCGCTAGGTAGGCGCCGGTCCGCCGTGCCGGTCAGCCCCATTCCGGACATGCACAAGGTGCACGCGCTATGCGGTACCCGATTTTGCCTTACAAAACGCACTCCGGCGGTAGTCCAGCGAGGACAAACACCTTCCAGCCCTGCCAGAAGAGTCCAACCACGGCCGTGATGACACATTTTCACATCCGGCAGCGAGTGGAGGAAACTCCCCGACGGCAGAAAATTACGCAGATTTTGGCGGAATCTTTCACAATAGTCCCCCACTGTGGAAATATGCAGCAGCTCACAGTCAGTAAATATGAAACACATTTTCATTGTGTGGCGAGCAGCACAAACAATCTGCAAAAACCAACCGGTGAAGCTTAGTTTTGCATAGCGAAACTTTTGATCTTTGGGCTTCATTCGCGCACCGGCACTCTCCTATGGTCATCTCATGCTCACTGCAGTTCCTGCAGTCATCACCGCACCCCACCAAAAACCATGGAGACACCGTGAAATTCACCCGTACCCTCGCCGTGGCCGCATTGGCCGCCATGGCATTGACCAGTTGCGCTCCTCCCACCTCGGAGAATGCTGCTTCATCCCAGGATGAGGCCACCGGCACCCTGCGTGTTTGGCTGTTCTCGGAAGTGAACCAGGACCCCAAGTCAAAGGTGGTCGATGACACCATTGCCGCCTTCGAGGGCAAACACAAGAACGTCACAGTAGATGTCCAGTACATCCCTGTTGACACCCGCGCCGAGAAGTTCAAAGCCGCCTTCAACGACCCTTCCAGCGCACCCGACGTGGCCGAATTCGGCAACACCGACCTGGCCAGCTACGTCACAGCAGGTGGCCTCTCCGACATGACTGCGGACATTGAAGCATGGGATGAAGGCAAGGATCTGGACCCCAAGGTCCTTGAAACAACCGCCATTGACGGCAAGAACTACGGTGTGCCGTGGTTCGTGGGCGTCCGGGCCCTGTACTACCGCACAGACCTGCTCAAGGAGGCCGGCGTCGAAGTTCCCAAGACCCTGGCCGAGATTGAGACGGCAGCTCGCGCCATCCGCACCAAAAACCCTGACACACTCGGCATCTCTGTCGGTGGCGCCTCACAGTTCTCAGCCATGCCGTACTTGTGGGCCCATGGTGGCAGCATTGCTGCCGATAACGGGGGAACGTTCACTTCCGGTCTGGACTCCGCAGAGTCCCGTGCAGGCATCACGGCCTATACGAACCTGGTCAAGGACGATATTTGCCCGCCCAAGACCTGCGCAGAATTTGGTGGCAACGCCAGCGTCCAGCAGTTCATTGCCGGCAAGGCTGCCATGACGATTGGTGGCGACTTCAATTACAAGGCCGTTGCTGAAAGTGAATTCAAGGACAAGTTCGCAGTAGTTCCCGTTCCTGGCCTCACCGCCGGCTCCATTGCCCCGGCCTTCGCAGGTGGCAACAACCTGGGCGTGTTCAAGAGCTCCAAGCGCCATACCCTGGCGGCTGACTTTGTGAAGGAGCTGGCCAGCAAGAAGAACCAGCAGGCCATGTTCGATGCGATGGGTAACCTGCCAACATTTAGCGACGTACAGAAGAGCGTGGCAGAGGACAACGCCTACGTGGCCCCTTTCATTGACACGATCGCTGCCGGAACCAACTTCGTGCCAATCACAGACACCTGGTCAACTATTGACGCCAAGGGCATCTTCACCGGCATGTACCAGCAGATTGTCACTGGGAAGGCCGACGTCGAGACGGCGAGCGCAGATGCCGCTGCCGCCATGAACAAGATCTTCGAAGCCAAGTAGTAGTGCCCACCACCTTCCAGACAGGCTGTTTTTGATGTCCACTCAATTTCCCGTCACCGCTGCGCCTTCCCTGCAGGACGAGAAACCCACTGCCCCGCTGATGCGCAAGAAGCGCGTCAGCGGGGCATCCCGGGTTGAACACTGGCTGTATTTGGCTCCAGCTCTCATTGTCCTGATAGCCCTCCTGGGCTATCCGCTGTACCAGCTCATCAACATGTCCCTGTACGACTACCGACAGGCCCAGGTCAGTGGCAGCGCCCCGCTCGTGTTCACTGGTCTGGAAAACTACCGAATCCTCATGGGCGATCCTGAGTTTTGGACCGTCCTGCGCGACACCGTCATCTTCGCCAGTGCCTGCGTGGTGCTGACGCTTCTAGTGGGCGGCGCCCTGGCAGTGTTCGCCTCCCGCCTGCGCCCCTGGGTGCGGACAGTTCTCTTTGCCGTGTCCTTGGGCGCATGGGCAACACCCGCCGTGACAGGCAGTGCCGTGTGGCTGTTCCTCTTTGACTCCACCCAGGGCCTGATCAACAAGGTACTGATAGGTGTTGGCCTGTCCGGGTTCAACGACTTCTCCTGGACCTATGAGAAGTGGACGGCCTTTGGCTTGGTGGCCAGCGAAGTAGTGTGGTGTTCTTTCCCCTTTGTCATGGTGACCCTCTATGCCGGAATCCAGGCTGTGCCCACGGAAACCATCGAGGCTGCCAGGCTCGACGGCGCCTCCCTCCCCCGTATTTTCTACTCGATCATGTTGCCCATGCTGCGCCCCATTGTCATCATCATCACCATCCAGTCCATCATCTGGAACTTCAAGGTCTTCTCCCAGATCTACGTCATGACAAACGGCGGCGGCATTGCGGGGCAAAACATGGTTTTGAACGTGTACTCCTATCAACAGGCCTTCGCCGCCAGCCTCTACGGACTGGGCTCGGCCATTGGGGTCATCATGACACTGATCCTGCTCGTCGTGACCCTCGTTTATCTGCGCCTGCTCAAAAGGAACGGTGAAGTACTGTGACCACACTCGAAACCAGCATCAAGGCTCCCATCGCGGCCCCCGCCAGGCAACGCACTCCGAGCACCAAGAAGCCACCGAAGAACATCGGGGTGAACCTGATTGGCGTCATCATTGCCGCGGTCGTCGCGTTCCCGCTGTATTGGATGGTTCTATCAGCGCTAAAACCCAAAACCGCGCTCGACGCCGGTGACTCCACTCCATGGACGCTGACCCCGTCGCTTGACTCGTTCGCCCGGGTGCTCAGTGTGAACAATTTCGGCCAGTACTTCATGAACTCCCTGATTGTGGCACTGAGCGTGGTGGTGCTCTCCACTGCGCTGGCATTTCTGGCGGCTGTGGCGCTGACCCGGTACAACTTTAAAATGCGCACCAAGCTGCTCATCATCATCCTGGTTGCGCAGATGGTGCCCATCGAGGCTCTGACCATCCCGTTGTTTTTCCTGTTCAAGGGCTTCGGCGACGCGATCCCGGCCATCGGGCTGAACCATTTGGGCTCCTTGATCCTTGTCCACATGGGTTTCTCCATCCCCTTCGCCATCTGGATGCTGCGCGGCTTTGTTGCTGCTGTCCCGATCGAGTTGGAAGAGGCTGCCAAGCTCGACGGCGCCAGCAGCTTCCGCTTTGTCCGCTCAGTCTTGTTCCCCCTCGTCGCCCCCGGCGTAGTGGCCTGTTCTGTGTTTTCCTTTATCTCCACGTGGAATGATTTCCTGTTCGCAAAGACGTTCATCATCTCGGCCCAGGAAAACTCCACGATGCCCATGGCTCTGTTGACGTTTTTCAAACCAGATCAAAACGATTGGGGTGCCATCATGGCCGGCTCGGTCATCATGACCATTCCTGTCCTGATTTTCTTCATCGCTGTCCAACGCAAATTGGTGTCAGGGCTCGCCGGCGCAGTCAAGGGCTAACCTTGCAGCAGGCAGACATGTAAACCACCCTTTTGCACTTTACGAAGGATTTTCCTTGACATCCCATCTCTTGGTCCCCCGTCCATGGTCAGTGATTGCCGAACCCTCCGGAGAGGTCTTGGAGCTGAACTCTGGCACTTCCTTGGCCTCCTGCCCGCAACTTGCCGGTGCCAGGCGGTGGTTGGCCCGCGCACTGGGCGCCGCAACCGGCTGGGATCTGCCTGCGGCCTCGGCCAGCGGTGCAACCATCACCTTCGCCTATGACAGCTCTCTTGCGCCGGAAGAGTATTCGCTCAGCATTGAGCGTTCCGTGCAGATTTCTGCTTCCTCTGAGGCCGGGGCTTTTTATGCTGCACAGACCCTCTTGCAGTTACTGGGCACCAGCGCCTTCCGGCAAGCTTCCGTAGCCCCTGCCGGCGGCTGGCAGTTGCCAGCGGTGACCATCACTGACAAGCCGCGGTTTGGCTATCGTGGCGTGATGCTGGATGTGGCCCGCCACTTCCAGCCCAAGGATGATGTGCTTCGGTTCATTGAAGTGGCCGCAATGCACAAACTCAACGTTCTGCACCTGCACCTCACGGATGATCAAGGGTGGCGTATTCATATCAATCGCTACCCGAAACTGACGGAGGTGGGTGCGTGGCGGCGCGAATCATCTCTGGGTGCGTGGCGTGCCGGGGTTTTTGACGGCCAACCGCACGGCGGTTTCTACTCCCAGGATGATCTGCGGGAGATTGTGGCTTTCGCAGCCGAACGCAATATCACGGTCATTCCGGAAATTGATGTTCCCGGGCACAGCCAGGCCGCCATTGCCGCCTACCCGGATTTGGGGCCGGCCGGTGCGGCACTGGAGGTGTGGACGCGGTGGGGCATCAACACTACGGTCCTTGAGCCCACGGACTTTGCCATCACCTTCTACCGCCATGTCCTCGAAGAGGTTGCGGAGATCTTCCCCTCCCCCTGGATTAGCCTGGGCGGGGACGAGGTGCCAAGTGATCAGTGGGAATCTAGCGCGTTCGCCCGCCAGCGCGCTGCCGAACTCGGTCTGGGCTCCGTAGCGGAACTGCACGGCTGGTTCATTGGCCAGCTAGCTGCGCATCTGCACACCTTGGGGCGCAAATGTGCAGCATGGGATGAGGTGGGCGACTTTGGCCTGCCAGAAGGCACTTTGGTGCATTCCTGGCGCGGATACCAAGGCGGGCTGGATGCCTTGGCCGGTGGCCATGACGTGGTCATGTGCCCGGAACACAAGCTTTACCTTGATCACCGGCAGGCCGACGGCGACGGCGAACCTGTCCCGGTGGGCTTCGTTACTTCGCTGGAAGCCGTGTACGGATTTGAGCCGATGCCTGACACGGCAGGACGGGACTACCCGGGCCGTCTTTTGGGGGCGCAAGCCAACATTTGGACCGAACACCTGCCCACTGCCCGTCATGTGGACTACGCAGCATACCCACGGTTGAGTGCCATAGCCGAGGTGTTCTGGTCCAATCCCGATCACCGTGACTTCAGTGACTTCCGGCACCGGCTGGAGTCCAGCCACCTGGACCGGCTGGCAGCCATGGGAGTGGCGTTCCGTCCTTTGGACGGCCCCCACCCGTGGCAACAGCGCCCCGGGATAGCCGGCTGGAAGCGCGACTACGAGCAGGAACTCCGTGCGAGCCATGCTGCCGTTGGCGTGGAAGGTATAACATCATGACTGCCGTGGACGCTGCGGGAACAGCGGCAACTGGCGGCACAGTAGGCGAGAAACGCAATGACTCTTCTTCACTGCGTAAGGCTCTGTTGCTGCTAGCGGTTGTCTCGGACCACCCCTCTCCGGAGGGCCTGGCTTTGGCAGAGTTGGCGGAACTCTCCGGCGTCAACAAGAGCACCGTGCTGCGCCTTGCCGCGCCGCTCATGGAAAAGAACCTCATTGAGCGGGACAGGGTGAGCGGTAGGTTCCGGCTGGGTTTTGGCAGTTTGCGGTTGGGCCAGTCTTATCTTGACTCCCTGGATCTGCGCAGCGCCGCGAATGAAGAACTACGTGCCCTCATGCGCATGACGGCGAACACCGTCCACCTGGTGGTTCTCTCAGGCCATGACGTGGTCTATCTGGACAAGGTTGAAGACCAGGCCACAGTGCGCATGGCTTCCCGGATTGGAGCCTCAATGCCCGCCTATTGCACGGCCGTGGGCAAGGCTATTTTGGCGTACAGCCCGGAGGAAGTTGTGGCCCCCATCCTTTCGGTACCGCTGGCAGCCATCACCTCGAAAACCATCACAGATCCGGAACTGCTCCGGCTTGAACTGAGCTCGGTGCGGCGCCGCGGGTACTCCATTGATGACCGTGAAAACGAGCCCGAGGTCCGGTGCGTGGCCGCGCCCATTTTCAACCACGATGACATGGTTGTTGCTGCCCTGAGCGTGTCCTCACTGACTTCACGCATGACCCCCGCCAAGGTGCGGGAGGTGGGTCCCATGGCTGCACAGGCGGGATTGCAGATCTCCGTCAAGCTCGGCTCACGCAAGGCCGCAGCAATGCTGCACTGAAATAAGCGTGGCCCTCTGGCCAATACACCTGAACAAGTGCGTGAACGCGAAGGCTCCCGGACACACAATGTGTCCGGGAGCCTTCGCGTTCAGTATTCTGTGTTCTGTTAGACGAACTGCCAGAGCAGTGCAGCCATACCGAAGCCAACTACGGACAGGACCGTTTCCAGCACCGTCCAGGTTTTCAGGGTGTCCTTGACGGACATGTTGAAGTACTTGGAGATGATCCAGAAACCGCCGTCGTTCACGTGGCTGGCAATGACTGACCCGGAGGCGATGGCCATGACCAGCAGCGCCAGTTGCGGCTGTGAATACCCGGCTGCAAGGACGCTGGGGGCCAAGATGCCGCCCGTGGTCACAATGGCAACGGTGGCCGAACCTTGAGCGATCCGCATGCCGGCCGCTATGACGAAGGCAGAGAGCAGCAACGGCAACCCGGCAGTGGCAAGAGAATCCGCAACGGCGGTGCCCACACCTGTTGCTCCCAGCACGGCACCAAAGAATGCGCCGGCGCCCACAACGAGCAGGATCATGCCAACAGGGCGCAAGGAGTTGGAGGTCAGCTCGGCCAACTCTTCGCGGCTCATGCCACGCCGGGTGCCCAGCAACCACATGGCCAGCAGCACGGCAATGGTCAAGGCGATGGCCGGGTTTCCCACGAACTGCAGGGCGGTGCGCAATCCGCCGTCGGGCACGAAGATGTTCCCGAACGTGCCACCGAGAATCAGGAGCATGGGCATGCCGATGGCGAGCAGTACGGTGCCAAGGGCAGGTTCACCTATCCGCTTTGCCTCATCGGATTCATCAATGACGCGGTCTTCGGGGACGTTGACCATGACGCGCTTGCCAATCCAGCTTCCCCAGAGGATTCCGGAGGCAAACCATGCGGGGATACCGCAGGCCAGGCCCATGATGATGAGCCAGCCCAAGTCCACATGGAACAGACCGGCTGCGGCTACCGGGCCGGGGTGCGGCGGCAGGAATGCATGCGTGACGGACAGTCCCGCGAGCAGAGGCAGGGCGTACAGCACAAGTGACTTCCCGCCCCTAACCGCTGCAACGTACACCAGAGGCGCCAGTACAAAGATGCCAATGTCGAAGAAGACCGGGATGCCCAACACAAAGCCGGTGACACCCATGGCAAGGGGGGTGCCCTTTTCGCCAAAGAGTTTTACCAGTCGGCCCATGAGGACCTCGGCGCCGCCGGAGCGTTCCAGGATGGCGCCCAGCACTGTGCCCAAACCAATGATGACAGTGATGTGACCGAGAATCCCGGCGAAACCCTTCTCAATGATGGCGTCACTGCTCTTGGTGGCTGAGCCCACCAGATCCTGCACGGAAACTCCGCCGGCCAGAGCCACGAGGACGCCCACCACCAGCAGAGCAATGAAGGGTTCGAGTTTGACCTTGATGATCAGGATGAGCAGGACGGCAATGCCCACGGCAGCAAGAAGCAACAGCCCCGCCGTGTCGTGGTGGAGCCAGTTGATGAAACTTGTCATATGAAATTATCCAAAGAATAGTTGATTAGGAAAGGATTGCGGTGAAGGCGCCGGCGCGGGCTGTGATCTCTGTCCATGTGCCGGCGGCTACGACGGCAGGCGGCACCACGGCCGTGCCGCAGCAGACGGCAAGTGCCCCGGCGTCGAGGAAGTTCTTGGCATTGGCTGAATTGATGCCGCCTGAGGGCAGTAGCTTGATGCCGGGGAAAGGGCCCTGCAGGTCCTTCAGGTATGACGGGCCCATGGCGCTGGCGGGAAAGATCTTCACGACGGCGGAGCCTAGGTCCAGCGCCATGGCCACCTCGGTGGGGGTCATAGCCCCCATGGCGAAGGGGATGCCAGCAGCGACGGCCACTTGGGCCACCTCGGGCCGGAGCCCCGGGGTGACCAGGAATTGCGCGCCAGCGTCAATTGCAGCCTTGGCCTGCTCGGCCGTCAAGACTGTGCCCACGCCGACGACGGCGCCGTGTTGGGAGGCAGTTCCGGCCGCACGCGTAAGGTGCTGGAGCAGGTTCGGGGTTGTGTATGTCAGTTCGACGCTGTTGATGCCGCCAGCCACGAGGGCATGGCAGAGTTCGGCGGCATCGGCAATTTTGGGGGCACGGACCACAGCGAGGGTGCGGTCATCTTCGAGCCGGGCAATGAATTCGGTGGCGTTCATGGTGTGGGGCGGGTTCCTTCTGGAGTGCGGCGCAGTGCCCGGCCGGCGAGGGCGCCGGTGGGTGTGCCCGCTTCGATGGCGGCAATGCCGTTGACAAAGACGTAGTGGATGCCCGCAGCGGGCTGCCGCGGGTTTTGAAATGTTGCTGTGGCATTGATGGTTTTTGGGTCAAAAAGGACTAGATCGGCGGCGTACCCCTCACGGATCAAGCCGCGGTCCACAAGTTTCAGCCGTGCTGCGGGGCGCCCTGTGAGGTGATGGAGCATTTCCTCAAGGCTGAGCAGTCCCAGCTCCCGGCTGTAGTGGCCAAGGAAGCGCGGGAACGTGCCCCAGGCCCGCGGGTGCGGTTTCGCCCCGACAAGGATGCCGTCACTGCCGCCGCAGTGAGTACGGTGAACCATGATGTCCCGGACGTTTTCCTCGTGCCCTACATGCTGCAGGATGCCGGTTGCCATGCTGTCCTGCAGCAAGATCCGCACAAAGGTGTCAAAGGGGTCTTCCCCCATCTCCGCAGCAATTTGTTCAATGGTTTTACCTACGCAAGCATCCAGCTCAGGATTTTTGACTCCTGAAATTTCCAGGGTTCCCCATTCCGCAACCACCCCATGGCAACCGTCCGAACCGTAGATTTCCACGTTCTCGCGGATGCGGGCCAGTGTGTGCGCATCACGCAGCCGCGCCATAGTCGCCTCGGTCCCGCCGGCGGACGCCCAGCTGGGCAGGATAGCCGAGAGGGTTGTGGCTCCGGGAAGGTAGGGGTACGTGTCCAAGGTAATGTCCACGCCCTCGTCCAAGGCTCGGTCGATGAGCCCGAGAAGTTCGGGGGCACGGCCCTTGTTGGGGGCGAAGTTCATGGTGGCGTGGGAGAGGTGCAGGGCGCAGCCGGTTGTGCGGCTGAGCTCGATCATTTCGCCGTAAGCCTCGAGCGCGCCCTTGCCGTAGGAGCGGTGGTGCGGGGCGTAGAAACCACCAAAATCCGCCACAGTGGAGCACAGATGTGCCAACTCCTGCGTGGTTGCGTACATTCCGGGCGTGTAGGTCAGCCCGGAGGACATGCCTACGGCGCCTTCCTCCATGGCGGTGCGGATGATCCCTTGCTGGGCTGCCACCTCTTCCGGGGTTGCTGCACCGTCGTGGAAGCCGCGAACCATGGCCCTGACAGTGCCCTGTGGGACAAGGTAGGCGGCGTTCGTGGCAATGCCTTGATCGAGCCGGTCCAGGTACTCCCCCACTGTGCGCCACGAGAAATCAAAGTCTTCCGGGTTGTCATTCCAGCCGGCAATCTTCGCCCGCACACCTGTGAGGGTGGCGTCGTCAATGGGTGCGTAGGAGAGCCCGTCCTGGCCCAGCAGCTCGGTGGTGACGCCTTGGCTGAGCTTGGCATAGTGGCCCGGTGCCAGGAAAAGTTGCAGGTCCGAATGGGCATGCATGTCAATGAATCCGGGGCTCAAGACAAGGCCAGTGGCATCGATAACGCCCGCTTGGCCGGCATGGCTACCCGGTGCGGCTATCTGGTGGATCGCACCATTTTCAAGCACCACGTCTGCCAGAAACCCATGCGCCCCGCTCCCGTCCACGACAGTGGCATTGCTGATGATGGTCCGCTCGGCAGTGCTGGCCTGGTTGTTGTTGATATCCATGGCTTAGAAGAAGGTGTGGATGAGATCCACGAGCTGGTAGCCGTTGGAATTTGCTGCCTCTGGGTGCGCGGTCTCTGGGTGCGCCGTGTTAGCCAGGACGGGGATCAGTGTCCACTTGTCGAAGGCCGTGCAGGGGTGGGAGAGGCCCAGACGGACCACGTCGCCAAGGGCGACGGTGGTTGTGGCGGGGTCAAAACGCAGGAAGCAGTGCTGGTCGTTGACGGCGCTGATGGAGGCTCCGTGCAGGGTTTCCAGGGGCCCGCCCAGGGTAGTGCCGAGCATTTGTGGCTCCGGCAGTCCTTCGTCAACAGGCAGGTCGCGCTTGCCGGCGTCAAGGATGGCAAGGCCGGGTTCAGGCTGGGAGACAACCCGCGCCCACGCGTGCATGGCCGAAGCAAAGGGGGCCTGTCCGGCTGCTGCTTCTCCGCCGCGAGCGAAGGGTGAAATGCCCCTGTAGAAGCCGTCGTCGTGGACCATGTAGGCGCCACTGCGGATAATGACATCAATCTGGGGGCTGCTATCTGTTGCCTCGGCACGGCAGGAGCCCAGCACGTTCACCACGTCGTCAAAGTATGCGCTGCCGCCTGCCGTGACAATGAGCTCGGCACCGGGAGCGTATAGCCCCTCGGCCAGCAGCTGCTCATGCAGCTCCTTCACACCCGAAAGGTAGCCGCCCACAGTGGCGAGGTCTCCGACGTCGGCCGTGTGTGCGAGGGAGCCCTCGTAGCCGCCCACGCCAACCAGGCGCAGGTGGGTGGCGGCGCGGATGGCACGGGCAATCTCAAGTGCCCCGGCAATGCTGCGCACACCTGTGCGCCCGCCTGCCCCACCAAGCTCAACGATGACATCCAGTACGGCGCCGGGGCTACCGGCCAGGACGCCTTCCTGCAACGCCACGGTCTGCAGGGAGTCAACCCATGAGACCACAGAGAAATCGGGCCCCTGTGCCCCGGCTAGCCAGGTGATGGCTTGGGGATCCGTCAGGGAGTTGGCGAGCATGACCCGGCGCAGGCCAAACTCATGGCCCACGCGCAGCTGGGACGCGTTGGCCAACGTGATCCCCCAGGCACCGCTTTCGAGCTGGTTCCGCCACATTTGCGGGGCCATGGTGGTCTTGCCGTGCGGGGCAATCAGCACACCCTTTTGCGCACACCAGCGAGCCATGTGGGCTACGTTGGCTGCCATGGCTGCTGCGTCAAGTGTCAGCAAGGGAGTCTGCAGCTCGGCGAGGGAGACTCCGGAGGCCACGTAGTCGCCCGCGCTGCGGCCGTGCGCGGCGGCAGGCAGGGCCTTGTAGCACCACCCCAGTTCCCGCGCACCCAGGGCATCCACCAGTTCGTCGTTGATGCCTGAGGTGTTCGCGCCTGGTGCGCTAGTGCCTGAAATGTTCGTGCCGTCCGATGACGGTGCGTTGCTGCCCATTGTCAATAGTCCCTTCACAGGCCAACCCTGTGGCCTGGTTGCGTATTCTGCAACGCTAGTTGCAAACTCACCACGAACATGTCTAACATGGTCAGGATTCGCCAGTCAAGGCGGCCATGAGATTCGGGCCACAATATGTGCCGGGCATTGCCCTAACCCGGCGAACCATCCCACCCAAGAGAGAAAGTGCACCAGTTCATGCCATCAGTTGTATGCCTCGGAGAGACGATGGCGATGCTCACCCCCACTGGCAACGTGCCACTGGCCGAAGCCACGGAGCTTTATTACGGAGTGGGCGGCGCTGAGTCGAATGTGGCCATGGGACTGGCCGCCATGGGTGTTGAGGCACACTGGGTTGGCCGGACCGGCCGCGACGGTTTTGGCATTCGCATCTTGGCCGAGCTCGCCTCCCACGGAGTGGGTGTCAGCGGGGTGGAAATGGATGAGGAACTGCCCACCGGCCTTTATGTGAAAGTTCCGGCGGCGCTGAATTCCGCGACAGCAGAAAGCTCGGTGCTGTATTACCGCCAAGGCTCGGCCGCCTCCGCCATGAGTCCGGCCATGTTGACCAACCCGGCCGTATCGTCCCTGCTGGAAGCGGCCGGCCTGATCCACCTCAGTGGCATCACTGCGGCCCTCTCCCCCGGCTGCCGCCAGATGCTCACTGCCGTCCTCACCGCACCGCGCCACGGCCGCTTGGTATCCTTCGACGTCAACTGGCGCGAGGCACTGTGGCGCCGCACGGACAAGGCGGTGCTGCGCACCCTGGCCAACCAGTCCGACGTCGTGCTTGTTGGTACGGATGAGGCCCTGCCCGCCTTCGGCACCAATGACGAGGCGCAGCTCAGGGCCCTGTTGCCGGACACGGCGGTGATTGTGCTCAAGAATGCTGCCAGCTCCGCCATTGCACTCATGCGCGACGGCGGACGGGTGGAAGTGCCGTCGTTGAACGTCACGGTGCTGGAACCTGTTGGTGCCGGTGACGCCTTTGCGGCCGGTTACCTCAGCGGTATGCTCAGCGGCCTGGACCAACGCTCCTCGCTGCGGCGTGGGCATCTCAGCGCGGCCTGCACCCTCACCGTCCCCGGCGACCGCGGCCCGCTACCGGAGGCAGAGGTACTGGAGCGCATCCTGGCCTGCTCGGAAGCGGACTGGGCGGGCACCCATGTGGCGCCGGGGCGGATCGACTCCCCCGCACTATCAGGGGGACTGGCATGAGCCAGAGCCTAATCCGGGCCCTTGGCCTGCTCACCCAACTAGCCAATGGGCCAGCCACGCTCGATGAGCTGGCCACGAACGCCGACGTCCACAAGACAACCGTCATGCGCCTGCTGCACTCCCTTGAGAGTGAGCATTTTTTGGTCCGCAACCGGGCCGGTGAATTCCAGCTGGGACGCAAGCTCTTCGAATTGTCTGCCAAGGCCCTTGAGGAGCGCGACATTCGCCTGGCGGCCCGCCCACACCTGGCCGCCATCAACCAGACCACAGGCCACACCATTCACTTGGCTCAGTTGGAAGGGGCCGAAGTGGTGTACGTCGACAAGTACGAATCCCACCACCCGGTGCGCATGTACTCACGGATCGGGCTGACGGCGGCCCTCCATTCAGCAGCCGTGGCGAAGGTGATTTTGGCCGATATGCCGCGCCAGCAACAAGAACAGATTGCCGCCGGACTGGACTACGTACAGATGACCGAGAACACGCTGACCAGCCCGGAAGCACTACTGACAGAACTTGAGCTGGTCCGTGAACAAGGCTGGGCACATGATAAGTCCGAGCACGAGTCCTTTGTCCACTGCATTGCTGCGCCCATCCGAGACGCCTCCGGGCGGGTGGTGGCGGCAGCGTCAATCTCCGTGCCCGTAGTTCTGCTCAGCTATGAAGATCTCCTGAAATTGTTGCCACCACTAATAACCGCAACCGAGGCCGTTTCGAAAGACCTGGGCTGGGTTCCACCGAAAGGAACACTCCATGAGTGAAAAAACAGTAGTACTGACCACCAACGCGCCGGCACCTGCTTACGTCTTCTCGCAAGGTGTGAAGAAGGGCAATATGTTCCAGGTCTCAGGGCAGGGGCCCATGGACCCTGTTGCCAATGAGTACATTGGTGCAGGGGATGTGAAGGTGCAGACCCGCCGCACGCTGGAAAATGTGAAGGCCATTCTGGCGGCCGGCGGCTCTTCCGTGGAGGACGTCATCATGTTCCGTGTCTACCTGACAAAGCGTGAGGACTTCCCCGCCATGAACGAGGTTTACGGCGATTTCATCAAGGAAAATGTGCCCAGCGGCGCACTGCCCTCACGCACCACTGTCTTCGTGGACCTGCCGCACGAGGTCATGCTGGTGGAAATCGATGCCTTGGCCGTCACGGCGTAGCAACGTTACCTCGGGAGACTTTTAGCGAGATTTTCAGCAGCCCATTCGCGCGCGCCAGCCTTTAGCCTAGCGCGCGTGGATGCGCTGCAGCGTACACTTCACGCAGCGTCTCCGCCGTGACCAAGGTGTACACCTGGGTGGTGGTTACAGAGGCGTGCCCTAGCAGCTCCTGGACCACCCGGACGTCAGCGCCACCTTCAAGCAGGTGCGTGGCAAAGGAATGACGCAAGGTGTGGGGTGAGACCTCACCTTCGATCTGGGCCTTTTCTGCCACTGTTTTCAAGATGGTCCACACGCTTTGGCGGCTGATTCGTCCGCCCCGGGCGTTCAGGAAAAGCGCAGGAGTCCCCAGGCCCTTAGCCACTAGGGCGGGCCGCCCCCGGACCAAATATGCCTCCAGCGCCCGCAGAGCGTAAGAGCCAAGCGGGACTATCCGCTCCTTGGAACCCTTGCCAAAGAGCCGGACCAGGGAAGGCCCTGCATCAGATTCCGTGGGCAGCACAAGATCATCCACATCCAACCCCACAGCTTCGCTGATGCGGGCTCCCGTGGAGTATAAAAATTCCAGCATGGCCGCATCCCGCAAGCCGGCAGGAGTCTCCGACCCGGCAGCTTCCAAAATGCGGGTGACACTGTGCACGCTAATAGCTTTGGGAAGGCGGCGCCCGGCCTGGGGCGGGTGGACATCAGCGGCCGGGTCGGCTGTGCTGATGCCTTCGAGAGCCCAAAACTTGTGCAGGCCACGCACCGAAACCACGGTGCGGGCCACTGAGCGCAGACCAAGGGCTGATCCGCCGTCGGCTCCGTCTGATAAACCTTGGGAAAATTCACTGATGTGCCGCCGGGTGATTTGTTCCACCTGGTCCACGCCAGCCGCTGTCAGGAAAAGTCCGTAGCGGCGAAGATCGCGCTCATAGGCTTGGAGCGTATTGGCAGCCAGGCCCCGCTCCACACTCACGTGCAGTAAATAGTCCTTGATGTGCCGGTCTACCGCTGACGGACGCGCCGGCCCGTCAGCAGGTGCAGTGGCACTCACTGACCGCGCTGGGCCGGATGTTCCGGCCACGGCGCATGGGCATCACGCAGCTGGCTAAAACCGCCGGCGCTAGCCTGTGCTGCCGCCAAAATTCCGACGACGGCGGACGGGTTGTGGATGCGTCCGGACAGGACTGCTTCAACCGCTTCCGCTAAGTCAACCCACCGGAATGCAATCTCGGCTTCCTCATCCGTGCGTACATGGCGTTGATCCTGCGGCACGGGACTAAGATCCCGGGCCAGATAAATCCTGATGGCCTCGCTGGAGGATCCGGGTGAGTTGAAAAAGTCAGTCAGGACGTGCCACTGCGCTGCTACAAGATCGGCTTCCTCAGCCAATTCCCGGGCAGCCCCAACAACAAAGTCCTCACCCTGAACATCCAGGAGTCCTGCTGGGATTTCCCAGAGAACCATGTGCACCGGGTGGCGGTACTGGCTCAATAACAGGACCTGATTTTCTTCATTGAGCACCACAACTGCCACGGCGCCGGGGTGGGCAATATAGTCCCGTGTCAGCGGCTCCGAGTCCGGCGTGAGACTGAAGGTATCTGAGACAACATCCCAGATTCTTCCCTGGTACACCGTCGAGGAGGACCGCAAGGTGCGGGTGCTAAATTTATCCGCAACGGGCCCCGAGCCGTCCTCCTGTTCAGGAGTTGAACCCGGCCCTGCCAGCGGTGTACCAGGGTCTCTCATCTAGCCCTCCAGCAACCGTGTGGCGTTCTGGCGCTCCAGGGCCGCCGCTACCAGTCCGGCAAAGAGCGGGTGCGGGCGGGTGGGCCGGGAGCTCAGTTCCGGATGTGCCTGGGTGGAGACGTAGTACGGGTGAACCTCGCGAGGCAATTCTACGTATTCAACAAGCTTGCCATCCGGTGACGTTCCAGAGAAGACAAGACCAGCAGCTGCAATCTGCTCACGGTATTTGTTATTGACCTCGTAGCGGTGGCGGTGACGTTCTGCAACATCAGTGGTGCCGTATGTTTGGGCTACAACAGAACCTTCCGTGAGCACCGCCGGGTAGAGTCCCAAGCGCATGGTGCCGCCAAGATCTCCCTTGCCGTCCACGATGTCCTGCTGCTCTTCCATGGTGGCAATGACCGGGTACTTCGGGTCCTCGTCAAACTCGGAGGAGGAAGCCCCTTCGAGTCCCACAACGTTGCGTGCGTACTCAATCACCATTGACTGCAGCCCCAGGCAAAGGCCCAAGGTGGGGATCAGGTTTTCGCGGGCAAACTTCAAAGCGCCCAGCTTGCCTTCCAAACCGCGGATGCCGAACCCACCCGGGACGCAGATGGCGTCAACATCTGCCAGGGCCGTGCGGGCACCGGCCTCGGTGGCGCAGTAATCGGAGGGGACCCAGCGGATCTTGACCTTGGTGGCGTTGGCGAAACCGCCGGCACGCAGCGCCTCAGTCACGGACAGGTAGGCGTCAGGCAAATCGATGTACTTGCCCACCAGGGCAATCTCAATGTGGTGTGCGGGGTTGTTCACTACTTCGAGCAGCTTGTCCCACTTGGTCCAGTCAACGTCCTTGAAGGGCAAGTCCAGGGCGCGAACAATGTAGGAGTCAAGTCCCTGCTCGTGCAAGGTCTTGGGGATCTGGTAAATACTGGAAGCATCCGGGCAGCCAATGACGGCTTCCACATCCACGTCACAGGCACGGCCAATTTTGGCATGCATGGCGTCGGGCAGGATACGGTCTGACCGCAAGATGATGGCGTCAGGCTGGATACCTAGGGAGCGCAGCGCAGCAACTGAGTGCTGGGTGGGCTTGGTCTTGAGTTCCTGCGACGGGCCAATGTAAGGCACCAGTGAGACGTGGGCGAAGAACACGTTGTTACGGCCCACGTCCTGGCGCACCTGGCGTGCGGACTCCAAGAACGGCTGAGACTCAATGTCTCCCACCGTGCCGCCGATTTCGGTGATGATCACATCAGGTGCGTTCTCCCCTTCGGATGGCAGGCGCATGCGGCGCTTGATCTCATCAGTGATGTGCGGGATGACCTGCACCGTGTCACCTAAGTACTCGCCGCGGCGTTCCTTGGCAATAACGGTGGAGTACACCTGTCCTGTTGTGACGTTGGCAGAACCTTCAAGATTTTCATCAAGGAAGCGCTCGTAATGGCCAATGTCCAAGTCCGTTTCGGCGCCGTCGTCAGTGACGAAGACTTCACCGTGCTGGAAGGGATTCATTGTGCCTGGATCCACATTGAGGTAGGGATCGAGCTTCTGCATTGTTACCGAGAGGCCGCGTGCGCGCAGGAGGTGACCGAGGCTAGAAGCCGTCAGTCCCTTCCCGAGCGAGGAAGCGACTCCGCCGGTGACGAAGATATGTTTGGTCGTCTTGGACTGACCACTGAACCGGGAATTTGATCGTTGCACCACGGGATTTGAGCCTATCATCTAATGAACCAATAAACGTTCGCGAACGGTACACAATTTCTGTGCACCCACCCCTTATTTTTACTTTGCTACCCTTGCGGCCTGTGCCAACAGTTCCTTGGCATGGGCCTGTGCCGTGGCGGAATCTTCCTGTCCTGCCAGCATACGGGCCAGCTCAACCACCCGTTCCTCATAGCTGAGAATCTTCACATTGCTGGTGGTAATCCCTGTTGAGTTTTTGCTCACAGAGCTCTTGGTCACCAACACGTGATGGTCCGCAAACGCGGCCACTTGGGGCAGATGCGTCACCACCAGAACCTGCACGTGCTCGGCGAGCATGGCAAGCCTGCGGCCAATTTCCACCGCAGCTTTGCCACCCACCCCCGAGTCAACTTCGTCAAACACAAAAGTGGGAACGGGGTCTACGGCCGCCAACACCACTTCCAGCGCCAGCATCACTCGGGAAAGTTCACCACCGGAGGCCCCCTTACCCAGGGGGCGCGGCAGAGCCCCGGCATGAGGTGCCAAGAGGAAGGCGATGTCATCCTCGCCGTGGATACTCCGTTCGGCACCAGTAATCTCAATGACCAGCCTGGCATCGGGCATGGCGAGAGCCTTCAGCTCGGCACTGACAGCCTTGGCAAGCTTCGCCCCAGCCTTGTGCCGTAACGCGCTCACCTCCCCCGCCAACACGCCCAGTTCGGCCAGCGCAGCCACTTCCTCGGCTTCCAGCGTTTCAATCCGGCCAGAATCATCGCTGAGCTCGCTCAGGCGCAGCCGTGCAGCATCTGCCCATTCAATGACTTCATCAATGCTGGGAGCATACTTGCGCACCAGAACGGCCAACTCCCCGCGGCGGTCCTCCACCTCGGCCAGCCGGCCAGGGCCCTCCGTGTCCAGGTTCGTGGCATAGCTGGCAAGGTCCCGGGCAATATCGGCCAATAAAAAGCCCACTTCGGAGAGACGCTTAGTGGTTTGCACCAGTTCTTCATCCGCGTCAGCTACCGCTTCCACCTGCCGTTTGGCACTGTCCACGAGGGTGATGGCATCCAACCCGTCACCGTAGTCAGCAGCACTGAGCGCCTCATGAGCGCCGAGAGTAGCTTTGCGCAGTTCCTCCACGTTGCCCAGCTTCACGGCCTGTGCCTTGAGGATTTCATCTTCCGCCGGAAGCGGTTCAACGGCATCAATCTCGGCCAGTGCGGTGGTCAAGGAGTCGGCTTCGCGCAGACGTTCCCGGCTCGCGGAACGCAGTTCCTGCAGTTGGACCTGGACGGCCCGCCACCGCTCAAAAACACTCTTGTAACTGCGCAGCTTTCCGGTAAAGCCCTTGTTGGCCTCCGCCGCATACTTATCCAGGGCAACACGTTGAGCTGAGGGATTCTTGAGTCTGATCTGATCCGACTGCCCGTGCACGGCAACTAAGGTCTCCCCTATTTCGCTGAGGACACCAATGGGGGCGCTGCGTCCGCCCACATGGGCGCGGCTGCGTCCATCCGCACTGACGGTGCGGGCCAGAATCAGCTCGGCACCGCCGTCGAACTCGTCAAGGTCCGCGCCGGCCTCCACAGCCCGTAGCAGGGCCGGATGCCCCGCTGGCAGGGTCACAGTTGCCTCCGCGGAGGCCGTTTTGGCTCCTGTGCGCACGGCCCCGGCATCCGCGCGGTTTCCCAACAAGAGCCCGACGGCGGTCACCACCATGGTCTTTCCGGCCCCGGTTTCACCACTGACCACACTGAGCCCAGGTCCCAGCGGCAGGGTGGATTCGGAGATGACACCCAAGTCCCGGATCCGGATTTCTTCGATCATGCGTTGTCCTGCCCGTAGTATCCCGTGGTTCCTGAATAGCTCTCTGTGTGGGTCACAATGGTCAGGTCCGGGGGCTGGGGAATCTGCCCGGCCGGGTGCCCCTCAAGAGGACTCTTGGGCTTGGGCGTTCTGATGATGGGTAATTGTGTGGTGGGTACCGAAGACTCCTCCACGGAGGGCCCGCGCCAGCCCTGGACAGGGAGCTCAAACTTGCGCACCAGGCGTTCGGAAAAGGTGGATTGCTGGGTTCGGGCCAACTTCACCGGTTTCGCCGAGCGGGTGACCTCAATGCGTGCCCCTGGCAGGAGTTCCACGGTGCGCCGGCCATCACACCAAATGACCCCATGCGCGCCGTTGCGGCTCAAAACTTCCACGGCCAGTGTGGAGGTGGGAGCCACCACGAGTGGTTTTGCAAACAAGGCGTGGGCGCTGATGGGGACCATGAGCAGGGCTTCCACGGTGGGCCAAACAACAGGTCCCCCGGCGGAGAAAGCATAGGCCGTGGACCCTGTGGGGGTGGCCATGACCACGCCGTCGCAACCGAAGGAGGTCAGCGGACGTCCATCAACTTCGGTAACAACTTCAATCATGCGTTCCCGGTTGCCCTTTTCCAGAGCCACCTCGTTCAACGCCCAGGTATGAGCCATGACCTTGCCGGCCACCCTGACAATAACGTCCAGGCACATGCGTTCCTCCACGGAATACCTGCGTTGAACAACAGCGGAGACCGTCTGAATGAGCTCTTCTCGCTCACTCTCCGCCAAGAAACCCACATGGCCCAGGTTGACCCCGAGCAAGGGGACATCATAATCCCGGACGATCTCGGCGGCGCGCAAAATGGTTCCGTCCCCACCCAACACCATGACAAGTTCAATCTCGGCGAGCGTGACATCCCTGTCAAGGATTTCCATGTTGACGCTGGAAACACCCAAGTAACCTGTCATATCGGCAAGTTCATCGCCGTACATGACGGGAACAATGTTGTTGGCATGTAGTTCCACGCACGCCTCAAGGGCTGCAAGCATCGACTCTTCACGGCCCGTATGGGCCAGAATCAAGACGCGCCGAGTCATGTGCTGTTTCCTCATCCTCGTGTAGCTGTTCTGGTGGGGCTGTTGTGCCCGTTTTTCCAAACGCCCAGTGAGGGCTCAGGGCCAGAGTAGCGACAATAACGTCTCCACGGAGCGGTCCTGTTCTTCGATCTTAGGTGCAGGCGCCGACACAAGACGGCTGGCCAGTAGGAAATACTCAATATTTCCATCTTGCCCGGGCAGCGGACTCACCCCAATGCCCTCCAAAAGTAGCCCACTGGCCACCGCAGCGGAGGCAACCAGGGCCACGGCCCGGCGTCGTTCATTCTCACTACTCACCACGCCTGTCCGGGCCAGCCGGTCCTTACCAACCTCAAATTGTGGCTTGACCATTAAGACTAATTGCCCGCCCACCTTGGTTGAGAGCGTCAAGGGCGCCATGACAAGGGTCAGGGAAATGAAGGAAAGATCGCAGACCGTGAGATCTGCTGGACCGCCAATGTCTTCCGGGAGCATGTAGCGGATGTTTAGCCCCTCGTGGACGGCCACCCGAGTATCATTGCGCAGCGAATCCACCAATTGTCCGTGCCCCACATCCACGGCGGCCACGGTGGCGGCACCCCGGCGTAGGAGCACATCGGTGAAGCCACCGGTGGACGCTCCGGCATCCAGGCAGCGCTTGCCGGCAATGGACACATCAGGGAAATACGCCAAAGCACCGGCCAGTTTGTGTCCGGCCCTGGAGACGTAGTCCTCTTCCGTTCCTGGCAGCACCATAATGTCACTGTGCTCATCCACACTCAGCGCAGACTTGCGGACCGTGGCGCCGCCCACCTGCACGCGCCCGGCCTTGATGAGCGTTGCCGCCACGGTGCGTGAGCGCGCAAGCCCGCGGTTAACGAGTTCTTGATCCAGCCTGGTCATGGTAGCTCCCGGTTCTTACTGGGAGTGCCGGCCGGCGCAGTTGCGGGATCGGCATCCAGTTCGCGTTCCAGCCCCTCAATGACGGCCGAATACACCGCTTTGTGCTCACCGGCGGAGAGCTGGCTTGTTGATGCAGCCAGGTCCACGAGGGCGTCCACGGACGGATCTCCAGTGGGCACGGTCACGCGCTCAGTGGTGGGCTCAGTTACGGGCTCAATCATGGGAGTTCCACGCACCAGTCAAGGAACGGATCAGTGGACTGTGCAGCCTCAGGAACGGCCCGCCACCATGCAGCACAGGCAACACGCCAAGCATTGAGATCGTCGGCACGCCCAGCAATCTGCACGCCTTGGCGCCCGCTTTGATCCACAACTACGCGTGCGGAAGCAGCACCACAGGTGAGTGTGCCGGCGTGGAATGTCACCTCCGGATAGGGGGCATATAGCCCACCCAAGTCCGCAATGATGAAGTGCGGGCGTTCCGCAGAACGGGCCCGCAGCGCCGAGTCCCCTGAATCAACACCGGTAAGGACCAGCGCCGTGGCCATACCGGCGTTGTTACCGCCGAGAATATCCGTGTCCAGCCTGTCGCCCACAACCAGCGGAGCCAGCACCTGCAGCCGGCTCGCCGCAGTATGAAACAAGGGCGCCTCAGGCTTTCCTGCAACTAACGGATCATGCCCGACGGCGGCCCGAACCGCTGCGACCAAGGTCCCGTTCCCCGGGGCAATGCCACGCTCACGAGGAATGGTCATGTCGGTATTGGTAGCAATCCACACAGCACCTGCGTTGATGGCGTAGGTAGCTTCGGCCAGATCTGCCCAGCCAAGGGACGGGTCAAAGCCCTGAATAACCACCTCGGGTGCCTCATGAGCACTGGCAACAACACTCATTCCTAAGGCTTGAACTTCTTGGGCCAGAGCCGTGCTGCCAGTGACCAGAACCTTGGTGCCAGCCGGGAATTTTTTGGCCAGAAGGGCCGCTCCAGCTTGGGCTGAACTGACCACCTGGCCGTCCTCGGCAGGAGCTCCAAGCTCACGCAAATGCGCGGCAACCTGCGCTGGCGTACGTGAAGCGTTATTCGTTACGTACGCCAGCTTGACGTTGCGGGCCGCAAGGCCATTCAGAGCCTCAATGGCCCCGGGAATGGCGGCTGGACCGGCGTAAACCACGCCATCCAGATCCGCCAATACCGCATCAAAATCAGTCAGCAAGATATTAGTGCTCACTGCTGGGATTATCTGATTCCTCGCCTTCAGCAGCGCTGAACTCATCTTCTTCTACACTGTCAGCGTCTGATTCAGCATCATCGGATTCGAAGTAGGAGGACTCGGCGTCATCGGTATCGACCTCGTCCTGGCTCCCATCCTCTGAGGTGAGTTCGGCGCTTTGTACCTTGGCGTCGTCGTCCATGACCGGCGCGGTGGCCGGTTCCATGACATCAGCAACACGAACGCGCGGCGATTCCAACGGGATGTCCTCATCGTCGCCCAGATCAATGATGAGCTGGTCAAATCCCTCGTCCACACCCAGTGCTTCCTCAGCAACAAGTGCCTGGCGCTCCCAGGTCTTGGCTTCATCCTTACGATCGACTGCGCGCAGCACCATGCCGTAGGCACGGAACAGGCGGGGGCTGAAGGAGAAGGCGCGGTTGATATCCAACTGCGGGATTTCCAGGGCTGAGAGGGCTGCTTCCATTTCGCCAAGGTCGCCGCGGGCACCGGATTCAACAATGGCCAGTTCTACCTTGCCAGCAGTGTCCAACGTTTGTGCGTCCTCGGACTGGATGAGGTCAATAGCTTTGTCGGGTCGGCCCAGACCGCGTTCACAGTCAGCCATGAGCGGCAAGTGGACGTTGGAACCGCTGATGCGGCGGAAGGTGCGCAATTCACGCAGGGCTTCCCCGTACTTGCCTGCCGCGTAGGCTGTCATGGCAACAGCTTCACGGACACAGGCCAGACGGCCACCGCGACGGCTTGCAGCCAGCGCGTGCTCGAAAGCCAGCTCAGGAACAAAATCGATCAAACGCCCGGCCATGACCAAGTGCTTGGATACCCACTCGTTGTTGCGCTCGTCGAGGATCCGAAGCTGGGCGCGGGTTACCTTGTCCAGTTCCTGGCCTGTCACATCCGGATCAATCTCCGGTGAACGGTCGCGGTCCGGGCGGTTGGAACTGCGCAGGTCCGCTGCGTTGCGTTCCGGTGCTACGCGGGGACCGCGGTCTTCCCGATCGCTATGCGGACGGGCACTGCTGGTGCGGTCACTGCTGGGA
>NZ_JAUCEK010000013.1:0-54966 GCF_032458965.1 Arthrobacter sp. lap29 | reverse complement strand
AGGCGGGACTGCCGGCACAGACACCAGCGGCGGGACAGACACCACCCGGAACCAAGAATGTGCTGGGCAAAGCTCACTTCTAGAACAACTACGCGATCTCTCCGCCCAGTTCACCACCCCCAACCCACCAGAGCCACCAGAACCGGCCAGAGCCACACCACCACCTCTGGGTAACGGATGGCGACGCAAGCTAGAACCCGGGGAAATACCACCACGGCCACCACAAGCCCCCGAGAACGCCATCGCCCCCGTCTTCGACGGCGATACCTGGTTCTGGTTCGCCCCAGCCGCAACAGATAACCCAGTACAAGCAGCGGACCCAGTGACTACCGCATCTACCGATATTGCAGAGGACGCAGCCAAAACTGCGGACCCTGCGGACCCAGCGAATCCAGTGGATGCTGTGGATGCTGCGGATCCAGTGGATGCTGAGGAAACAGTGCCGTGGCCTCATCAGCTTTACGGCATCAACGTCCCAGCCCCGGGCAGCAATGAACCCTTCGAAGGGCTAGATTCCATCGACCCGAACAGCACCGACCCGGCCGTGAAAGACACCCGCACCTACGGACAAAAACTCCTCGACGGACTCATCTCCTGCGTCAAACTCGCCGCCCGCACTGGAAAACTCCCCCTCAACGGCGGCCTGAAAACCCAACTCATCCTCAGCTGCACCGAAGCAGAACTCCGCAACAACACCGCCACCGGCACCGGCACTATCTACACCACCCATAGCGGCCCCATGCCGCTGAACCTCTTCGCACAAACCCTCTGTGACCCTGAGATCACCACCATCACCTACAGCACCGGCCAAAACATCATCAACCTAGGCCGCACCCAACGCCTTTTCACCCCCACCCAACGCAAAGCCCTCTACGCCCGCGATCTCGGCTGCACCTTCCCCGACTGCACCAGCCCCGCCACCTGGTGCGAAGCCCACCACATCACTCCCTGGCAAGACGGCGGCCCCACTGACCTCAACAACGCCACCCTCCTCTGCCAACACCACCACACCCTCCTCCACCACAGCCAATGGCAACTACAACTCATCAACGGCACCCCCTGGTACACACCCCCCTTCACCATCGACCCCACCCAAACCAAACGCCGCAACAACTACCACCACGGCCTCCCAAAAAACACCAACTAAGCCACAGCACGGCCGCATCACCAAAAATGCCAGATCATCCCCACAACCGCCGTAAGAAGACAGAGGAGGCCCGGTCATTGACCGGGCCTCCTCTGTCTTAGCTACAACTTAGCTACAACTACTACTCTGGAAGAACGCTCTTATAAACATCGAGAGTCTGCTCCACAATTGACTCCCAAGAGAAGTTATCCCTGGCCCGCTGGCGGCCCTTCTCTCCCATCTCACGTGCCCGAGCAGGATCGTTGACGACTTCGATCATGGCTGCGGCAAAATCAGCAACAAACTTTTCCGGGTCCAGCGGTGTTCCAGTTCCATCACTGACCTGCTCGAGAGGAACCAGCAAACCTGTCTCGCCGTGTGCCACAACTTCTGGGATGCCGCCCGTGGCGCTGGCAACCACGGCAGCACCGCACGCCATGGCCTCCAAATTCACAATTCCCAAGGGTTCATAGATGGACGGGCAAGCAAACACAGTCGCGTGACTGAGAACTTGAATCAGCTCAGCACGCGGCAACATGCGCTCGATGACGATGACGCCATCGCGCTGAGCCTTGAGACCGTCAATGAGCTCATTGACCTCAGCCCCGAGCTCCGGGGTGTCAGCAGCGCCGGCACAGAGCACCAATTGGACCTCCGGCGGCAGGTACGCAGCCGCTTTCAACAGGTAGGGCACGCCCTTTTGACGCGTCACCCGCCCTACCCACACCACACTGGGCCGGTCTGGATCGATACCGAGCGAGCGGACAAATCCGTCTTCCTCGTCCCGCTGCCATTGAGCCACATCAATACCGTTATGAATGACTTTCACTTTGGCCGGATCTACATCGGGATAACTGCGTAAGATGTCTGCTCGCATGCCCGCTGATACCGCGATGATCGCTGCTGCCGATTCGTAAGCAGTCTTTTCAACCCACGAGGAAACGGCATAACCGCCTCCCAACTGTTCAGCCTTCCAGGGCCGTAACGGCTCGAGGCTGTGGGCGCTGAGGACATGCGGGATATCATGCAAAAGCGCAGCAATATGCCCGGCCATGTTCGCATACCAGGTATGTGAATGGACCAAGTCTGAGCCTGCGATGGCCGAAACAACCCGTAAATCAACACCCAATGTTTGTATTGCTGCATTTGCTTGTGAAAGTTCAGGAAGATTCTCATATGACGTCACATTTGCGCCATGAAAGTCCTTGTCCCGTTCCTTTCCAAAGGCATGCACATGCAAATCTGCTTTGGCTGCCAAGACACGGCTGAGCTCGGCTACATGCACGCCGGCCCCACCGTAAATCTCGGGCGGAAACTCTTTTGTCACAATGTCGATACGCACACTAACAAGGTAGTCTGTCGGGACACATTTGTTCTAGTGTGAAGTTGTTGTGACCTGCAGATCAGGCCACCGCGAGGTGCACCATACAAGCTGTCGGAGGTTGAATCATGTCAGTCAAGAAGGTTCTGGCGATCGTCTTAGCAGGTGGTGAGGGTAAAAGGTTAATGCCCTTGACAGCTGACCGCGCTAAACCGGCTGTTCCCTTCGCCGGATTTAGGTTAGTCGATTTCGCATTGTCTAATTTGGCAAATTCAGGGTATTTCAAAATTGTGGTGTTGACACAATACAAATCGCATAGCCTTGACCGTCATATTTCGGAAACATGGCGCATGTCAACACAATTGGGTAACTATGTTGCCTCCGTTCCCGCACAACAGCGCCGTGGTAAGAGCTGGTTCCTAGGTAGTGCCAACGCCATCTACCAGTCTCTGAACCTCATCGGCGATGCTGAGCCCGATATTGTGGTGGTGGTGGGAGCCGATCACGTCTACCGCATGGACTTTGAACAAATGGTCCAAAGCCACATCGCCTCTGGCGCCCGCGCAACAGTTGCCGCCGTGCGCCAGCCCTTGGAGATGGCTGACCAATTTGGTGTCATCGAAATTGATGGAACCCCCATTGACGGGGCAATTGGCGCCCACAAGATCTCAGCCTTTGTGGAGAAACCTGAATCGACTCCGGGGCTGATGGATGCCCCTGACCAGTTCCTTGCTTCCATGGGAAACTATGTCTTTGACGCAGATGCCCTGATCGAAGCCCTGGAACAGGACGCGCTCAAGGAAGACACGAAAAATGACATGGGCGGGGACATCATCCCGTACTTCGTAAGCCGAGATGAGGCTTACGTCTACGATTTCTCCACCAATGACATCCCTGATGCCACTGACCGGGACCGGAACTACTGGCGAGATGTAGGAACCATCGATTCCTACTATGACGCGCATATGGATCTGATTTCGCCCATGCCGATCTTTAACCTGTACAACAGGGCATGGCCTATCTTCACGCGTAATACAACCTCTCCACCGGCGAAGTTTGTCCGCGGGGAACAGAACTCGGTGGGAACAGCTCTGGATTCCATAGTCGCCCCTGGCGTTGTGGTCTCCGGCGGTGTAGTGGAGAATTCTGTCCTCTCCAACGACGTCTTTGTAGCCGCAGGTGCACGGGTACAGGAATCTGTGCTCATGGATCGGGTATCGGTTGGCGCCGGCGCCGTTATACGCCGCGCCATCATTGATAAGAACGTCAAGATCCCAGCCGGAGCAACGATCGGTGTAGACGTCGAATTGGACAGGGCTCGCGGTTTCACCATCACCGAGTCCGGGCTCACGGTCCTGAGCAAGGGACAGTTCGTTTCGCCGCCTGACGAGCATGAAAGAAAACTCGCTCTAGAAGCGGCGGCAGAGCTGCCCGAGGCTCTCGCCCTCGCCATCGACAGGAACCAATTGTCCGAGGAGACGGCAATGAAAATAGTGGAGAATCAACTTTCTGCCATCACCCCCGTTCATGCTGGGTCAATGTCATATGACGGAGAGGCTAGCATTGATGGGTGAGCGCCCCCGAATTAACCCCTGAAGAGATCCAAAATTGTCTTAAGGTTTTGGAGTCCATCCATGTCTACGACGAAGAGCACCCTGACTATGTTTCGGTTCGCCGAGCTACAGGAAAAATGTTCAAGGCAGTCAAACGGCACCGTCGAGTGGTCAAGCGTGATGCGATCAACGACGCCGACAAGGCAGTGATCGCGTTGACCGCCACCGCGGCTCCGGATCGCATTGACGATGAGACTCGGGGCAACAAGCTCAAACCCTCAACGACTGGTGACACGGCGGGAACGCTTCTGCGTTCCCGCCCGTGTTACATCTGCAAACAGCACTACACCCTGGTAGACGCGTTCTATCACCAGCTGTGCCCGGACTGTGCCGCTTTCAACCATTCAAAGCGCGACGCGCGGACCGACCTCAGCGGCAAACGCGCCCTCCTCACGGGAGGCCGGGCAAAAATCGGTATGTACATTGCCTTGCGCCTCTTGCGCGACGGGGCCCACACCACCATCACCACTCGCTTCCCCAAGGATGCTGCCCGCCGCTTCGCCGCCATGGAAGACAGCAGCGAATGGCTCCACCGCCTGAGCATCGTCGGCATAGACCTGCGTGATCCAACCCAGGTTGTGGCCCTGGCTGATTCCCTCAACGAAGCCGGCCCGCTGGACATCATCATCAACAATGCTGCACAGACAGTTCGCCGCTCCGGCAACGCCTACAAACCGCTCGTTGACGCTGAACTTGAGGAGTTGCCCACCGACTCCCCCATGCCAGAACTGGTCACATTTGGCCATGCCCACGACAAACATCCGCTAGCCCTGGCCACCCAGATGATGGAACACCCGCAACTGGCTGGCAATGAAATTGCCGCTTTGGCGCTCTCCATGGGCTCGGCCTCTTTGGATCGCATCGAAGCAGGCACAGCCATCGACGCCGGAGGCCTGGTTCCTGATGTGGCGGCAATCAACAGCTGGACCCAGGTAGTGGACCAGGTGGACCCGTTGGAAATGCTTGAAGTCCAGCTCTGCAACGTCACGGCACCTTTCCTGCTGGTTTCGCGTCTTCGCCCGGCCATGCAGGCTTCCGCAGCCCACCGCAAGTACATTGTTAATGTCTCCGCCATGGAGGGCCAGTTCTCCCGTGCCTACAAGGGCCCGGGCCATCCGCACACCAACATGGCCAAGGCCGCATTGAACATGCTGACCCGCACCAGCGCCCAGGAGATGCTGGAGACCGACGGCATTCTGATGACGGCAGTTGATACCGGCTGGATCACTGACGAACGCCCGCACTACACCAAGGTTCGCCTGGCCGAGGAAGGCTTCCACGCGCCACTAGATCTGGTGGACGGAGCTGCCCGAGTCTATGATCCCATCGTCATGGGCGAATCTGGCGAAGACCAATACGGTGTCTTCCTCAAGGACTACAAGCCCAGCCCATGGTGAAGCCCGACGCCGGCCGGCAAGCCTTAGGGGACGGCATACGGAAGCTGGGGCCTGGAATGGCTGTAGCTTTTGCGGCCGTGGCGCTCTCTTTGGTTGTTCATGCCCTGATACCGATGCTGCCAGCCATGACGGTAGCAGTGGTACTGGGCATTGCCGCCGTCAACCTCCCAGGCACCTCAACACTGTGCCAAGGATCGTGGCGCGCCGGGTTGAACTTTGCCGGGAAGCATCTGATGCGCGTGGGAATCGTCTTTTTAGGTCTGAAGCTCAGCCTAGGAGACATCATGGATCTGGGCTGGTTCAGTGTTGCACTGGTGGTTACTGTGGTGCTGCTCAGTTTTGCTGGCACCTACGCTTTGGGGAAGCTTTTTAGGCTGGCCGGCGATCTACCTCTTCTGATTGCCACCGGCTTCTCCATCTGTGGAGCTTCCGCCATCGGCGCCATGGCCGCTGTCAAGGGGACCAAACATGAAGACACGGTGCTGCCAGTGGCCCTTGTGACACTGTGTGGAACACTGGCGATTGGTGTACTGCCGCTGCTGATGCATCCTCTGGGTCTCTCCGCGCTGCAGTTTGGCCAATGGGTGGGCGCTGGCGTTCATGACGTGGGACAGGTGGTGGCGACGGCACAGACGGCGGGAAACGTTGCGCTCAGTGCGGCCGTGGTTATCAAGCTCACGCGCGTAGTGCTTCTGGCACCTATTGTGGGAGTAGCCGGGGGTGTGGAACGCCGCCGCCAGAAGGGTGAGCTGGCAGCACATCAAAGCCGTTCAGACGCAGCCCCAACGGATACAAGCACGGCGAAGGCTACCCGGTTTCCGCCCGTAGTGCCCCTGTTTGTGGTGGGCTTCCTTCTGCTGGCCGCGATTCGAACCACGGGCTGGTTGCCGCAGAGCGTCATTGAAGGGGGCGCCCTGGCTCAAGACATTGCCTTGGGTGCTGCACTCTTTGGACTGGGTTCCAGCGTCCGGGTCCGGGACCTGTTGGCTACCGGACTGCGCGCAACCGCCATGGCCATGTGCGCCTGGGCCCTTATTGCAGCGTTGGCCTTTGGCGCCGTGCACCTGATGACCCCCTAACATCCTTGGGTGTCTTGATACACTGGGCGCCTCGTGGCCTTGGACGCCCAGCTTCCTTTAGTCCGTGCTTGCTTTGGTGGCGGTACATGATTGAATGAATTGGTGTCCAATGAAAATCTTTTGCGTAGTGAAGCCGCCCTCCGGAAGTCCTTCCTCACCGTCCATGGCTACGATGTAGCACTGGATCTTAGCGAAGCGGAAGACCTTGCCGTTCCTGGCTTCGCGAGCCGAACCACTATTAGCTTCGCGGCTGACATGTCCGCCCCCGGAGCATCACACACTTTCTTGGACTTCATAGGTTTATCTGTTGAATCGGTGATCCTGAACGGGCACCACTTACCCGTAGCCGAGGTGGTTGACGGGGCGCGGATTATCCTGCCCGCCCTAGCCGCCCAGAACGAGGTAGTGGTGAGCGCCACGGCCGCCTACTCCACGAGCGGCGAGGGACTGCACAGGTTTGTGGATCCCGCGGACGGTAAAACCTACACCTATACCCAATACGAGCCGGCTGACGCCCGCCGCGTTTTTGCCAATTTTGAGCAACCCGATCTGAAGGCCCCCTTCACCTTCCATGTCACGGCACCAGCGCATTGGCTGGTGGCATCCAACCAAGCCGTGGCCAACAAGACAGTGGCTACAAAGACAGCGGCGGGCGCTGAGCTAAGCCGCTGGGATTTTGCCCCCACCTTAGCGATTTCCACATATATTACAACCGTACTGGCCGGACCGTACTTCAAGGCAGAAGATCATTTCTCCATGGTTTTCTCTCCCGAGAGCAGTCATGCCGGCCTGCAGATGAACATCCCCTTGGCCGCTTATTGCCGGGCGTCACTGGCGAGCCACTTTGATACCGAGGCCATTTTTGCGGTGACCAAGTCCGGGCTGGCATACTTCAACGAGCTCTTCGACTATCCGTACCCCTTCGGCAAGTATGATCAGGCGTTTGTGCCCGAATACAATCTCGGCGCCATGGAAAACCCTGGTCTGGTGACTCTCACCGAGGCCTATCTGTACTCCTCCCGCGCCACAGACACCGCGTATCAGCAACGCGCCAATACGATCATGCACGAGATGGCGCACATGTGGTTTGGCGATCTTGTCACGATGGCGTGGTGGGATGACCTGTGGCTGAAGGAGTCCTTTGCCGACTATATGGGCCACCTCGCAGTTGCGGAGGCCACCGATTGGGGTGAGAAGTCCTGGACCATGTTCGCCAGCCGTCGCAAGGCCTGGGCCTACACTCAGGACCAGCTGCCTACAACACACCCCATCCTCGCTGACATCGCGAATCTGGAAGCCGCCAAGTCCAACTTTGACGGCATCACCTACGCAAAGGGTGCCTCCGTGTTGAAGCAACTCGTGGCGTACGTGGGCAGGGAGGCCTTCATCGCCGGTTCTCGCGAGTATTTCAAGAACCACGCATACGCCAACACGTCCCTGCAGGACCTGCTGGTCCCGCTCAGCAAGGCATCGGGCCGCGCCCTTCAGACGTGGGCAGCCCAGTGGCTTGGCACCTCGGGCATGTCCACGCTGGTCCCGGATCTGGATGTTGACAAGGGCGCCGTGACGTCACTGTCCATCACACAAACAGCCTTTGATCCGTTGACCGGCAGTGTGGCCGTGCGCCCCCACCGCCTTGACGTTGGCTTTTTCACGTACGACGCCGGTGCCCTGGTCAGGAGCGCCTCGTTCGCCGTCGATGTGGTGGGCGCTAAGACGCAGGTGCCAGAGGCCACAGGGTGCCCTGCCCCTGAATTGGTCCTTCTCAATGATGGGGACTTAAGCTACGCCAAGGTTCGGTTGGATGCCGGCTCACTGAGCACGGCGCTGACGGGGGTGGGCCGCATAGTTGACCCATTGGCCCGCAGCCTTGTCTGGTCTGCGTTGTGGAACGCCACACGGGATGCCCTGTTGCCCGCAGCCGTGTATCTGCGTACGGTGGTGGCTCATGCTGGTGGCGAGGCCGACACCAGCTTGTTGCAAACCCTGGCAGAGAATGCCCTGTACGCACTTGAACACTTCTGCCCCATCCGTGACCGTGACGGGGCTGGGGAACAGTTGCATTCCGGTCTCAAACAGCTCCTACAGCAAGCCGCCCCCAGCAGTGATGAACAGCTGGTCTGGGCCCGTACGCTGGCCTTGTTGGGCCGGGGCAGCGATGAGCTCAATGAGCGCAGCCGGGAACTTCTGGCTGGGGTGAACGTGCCGCCGGGTCTTGTCGTGGATGGGAGCTTGCGCTGGCTGCTGTGGCAACAACTTGCCGCGCGCGGGAATGCTACGCGCGCCGAGTTGGATGCCGAATTGGCACAGGACACCACGGCGGAACACCGGGCCAACCATTGTGCCGCCGTCGCGGCTCTGCCAGTCGCTGAACTTAAAGCAGAGCGCTGGGCGGAGGCTGTGGAGGGCAAGGAACTGAGCAACGAGCTCCTCAGTGCCACGATCGCAGGTTTCATGGTGGGTGAGGCCGTGTTGTTGGCGCCGTTCACTGAGCCCTACTTCCAGTCTATTGAGGATGTATGGCGTAGTCGGAGCCTGGAAATTGCCGGGCGCATTGTGGGCGGGTTGTTCCCTTCGCGCCAGGATTTGGCCGCCGGCACCAGCCCGGAACACCATCCCGTGGTGCACCGCACGGACACGTGGCTGGCCGGGCATGCGGATGCCCCGGCAGGGCTACGTAGAATTGTGCTGGAACAGCGGGACCAAATGCTCCGTGCGCTGAGGGCACAGGCTGGGGCCTAACCGGCGGGATTCCCACGCCGCACCCAGCGGATAAAGGTCAGCGTCATGCCGAGAAGAACTGCAAGCCAGGCTGCCACGGCCGTCCACGTGGCCACGTTTCCCAGCCAGGCAACAAGGGGCATGTGGTTGACCGTGCCAAAACGGTAGGTTGCCACAGCGAACATGCCCAGGGGAAACACAATGGACCACAGCGCCGTTGAGTAGCGCAGGGGTTCGCGCCGCACCGCATGCCGCCAGAAACCGAAGGCCACCAAAAGGGGAACCCACCACAAGCCAAAAGCCCACAGCAGATAGCTGATGCCGCCCACGGTGGGGCCGGCTACGTGGATGACGGGCACCTCTGCTGGCAGGTGCAAGATCATAGAACCGGCCAGGACGGTGATGGCCGTGGCCCCCATGAAGATCCAGTTGGTGGGCACAATCCCGCCATGGTTCTCACCGCCCGTGAGCAGACGTAGCATGACGAGGGTGGTGAGCGTCAAATAAAGCATGATGCCAATGCCCCAAAACGCCACCGCCGCATCGCTTAGGAACCGTACTTGACTGCCACCGGTGGCCAGGGACGCCGCCACCATGGCCAGTGACTGGGTGGAAACCACCCACAGGAACCAGGTCCCATCCACGGGCAGCAGGCGTGGGCGCAACGTCTCACCAATTTCGGTGCGCAGCATCATGGACAGCGGCACACCATAGGCCAGAAAAAGCCACAAGGGAATACTCATGGCAGCCATGACCCACGTGACGGCTGGCGCCACAGGGTGGAAACCCACACCCACCACGTTGATGGCCGCAACCATGGTCAGATATCCGAAACCTCTGTGGGGGTCACGGAAGTCAATCACGGCGTCGTTGGTATGGATCACTAATCTGCCCACCAGTCCAACAAGCAACACCAGAAGAGCGCCAACGGCCATCCACAGCAGTGCTCTTGCAGCTAGGCCCCATCCCGCATCAAGTAGAGCCGAGGAGACTATGCCGGTAGCCATGACAAAGGCAAAGGCCGCTGGTGGCTGATTGGGCCAGGCACCCTTGATACGGGAGCTCACACGGGCAAGGGCACTCATGGAACCCGGTTCAGCCATTCCTCTGTGCCAAATTTACTCTCCACCCTGCGTGCTGCTTCCGCCAGTTCCGCCTCGGTCAGCAGGGCTGGGCGGGCGTCATAACGCGCGCTAAACGTTGCCGCCATGCGTTCTAGAATTTCCTGCCGGCTCATGCCGCTTTGGCGGCGCAGCGGATCCACCCGTTTCTTGGCCGAGCGGGTTCCCTTATCCGAAAGTTTTTCCTTGCCAATCCGCAACACCTGCACCATTTTGTCTGCGTCAATGTCATAGCTCATTGTCACATGGTGCACCATGGCGCCATTGCTGAGCCGTTTCTGGGCTGCACCACCAATCTTGCCCTTGCCCGTGGCAATGTCATTGAGGGGCACATAAAACGCCTCAATTCCCATGGATTCAAGGGCGGCCAAAACCCATGCGTCAAGGAACTTGTAGGAGTCCTCAAAGTTCAGCCCGTCCACCAACGTCTGGGGCACGTACAGGGAGTAAGTGATGCAGTTTCCGGCCTCCATGAACATGGCGCCACCACCGCTGACCCGCCGCACCACCTTGATACCGTACTTTTCGACGCCGGCCGGCTCCAATTCGTTGCGCACGGACTGAAAGCTGCCAATCACCACGGATGGCTCGTCCCAGTCCCAGAAGCGCAGGGTGGGATTGCGGCGCCCCGCACCCACTTCCTCCGTCAATACCTCATCTAATGCCACGTTGAGGGCCGTTGGCAAAATGGTTGGGGCGATGACGTCCCACTCGTGATCGAGCCAGCTCGTTGCTTTCGTCAGCGCCCGGCGGAGCGTGATGGCTACGGCCTGGGCGGAGAAACCAAAGAGCACGGCCTCCGGGGGCAGTGCTGCCGTGATGGCATTTGCCAGCGCATCGGCAGAAAGGTTGGCAGGCAAGCCGTTCAACGCGGCGTTAATGTCATCAAGTGCCTCGTCAGGTTCCAGGAAGAAGTCGCCGCTGACGTGTACATCCGCTAGCGTCTCATCAATGACGCGGCAATCTACCACCACCAATTTGCCGCCGTGAACCTTATATTCACCATGCAGTTCAGAATTTTCACCGTGCAGTTCAGAAGCCATGGCTCTATCTTCCCAAGCTGGCGGGGGGAAGCGCAAAAAAGGCAGGGCCCGCACTTTCCGTGCGGACCCTGCCTTAGAAAAAACTGTTGGTAAGAAGTATTACTTCTTGCCGAAGCCTGCGAAGCGAGCGTTGAAGCGCTCAACACGGCCGGCGCTGTCCATGATGCGCTGCTTGCCCGTGTAGAACGGGTGCGACTCGGAAGAGATTTCAACGTCGATGACGGGGTAGGTGTTGCCATCTTCCCATTCGATGGTCTTCTTGGACGTCGCGGTGGAACGCGTCAGGAACTTGGTACCGGAAGCCAGGTCGTTGAATACGATGGCTTCATACTTCGGGTGGGTGTTCTGCTTCACAATGAACCTCAGAATGTTATTGCCTGGATTTTGCCAGACGGATGAATGTTATGGTCACGAGGACCAGCTAGAAACTTTACCGTCTCAATCCCATTTCACCAAGCCCGCTGTGACAAAGCCTCAAGTGCGCTGTTCGCGTGCACGTCCATGTTGGTTTCACTGGAAATCTGAAAACGCAAGATTCGGTTCGAATCAACAATAAACGTGGCCCTTTTAGTGGGAAGCGCCTTCGCCAGCAAACGCCTGCGGACACCAAACACATCCGCCACCGCGCCGTCCCGGTCGCTCAGAAGTGGGTAGTCAAAGTGGTTCTTGTTCGCAAAATCGAGCTGTTTGGCCACTGAGTCGGTACTGATACCCACCAGTGAGGCACCTGCTGTTGCAAATTCCTGCTGCAGGTCCCTGAAATGGCAGGCTTCCTTGGTGCAGCCGCCGCTGCTGGCCAGGGGGTAAAAGAAAATTACCAAGGGACCTTCTGCGGTGAGTTCAGTAAGGCTACGAACTTGACCGTGCTGGTCGGAGAGTTCGAAGTCGGGTACTTGCTCGGCTATCTTCATGGTTCAACACTACCCGCGCATGGCTTCTGGGGGCGCTTATTGCCGGCGCGGGTCCGTGGCGAAAAAGGCAACGGCGCTAGCGGCAGCCACATTCAGTGAGTCCACTCCTGCATACATGGGGATCATGACTGCATGGTTGACGGATGCCAGGGTTTCAGGACTGAGCCCATACCCTTCGCTGCCGAGAATGAGAGCCAATTTTGCTTCGTTGCGCGCCGCGAGTTCATGGATGGACAGCGAATCCGGCTCCAAGGCCAGTGCCGCCGTCGTAAATCCGGCCTCATGCAGCACGTCCAGGGCGCCTGGCCCCTCTGGCAGGCGGGCCCATGGGATTTGAAAAACGGCACCCATGCTCACGCGAATGCTGCGCCGGTATAGAGGGTCTGCGCAACGCGGGCTGATGAGCACCGCATCCACACCCAGGGCGGCGGCGGAGCGGAAGATTGCCCCAATATTGGTGTGATCGCTGATGTCTTCAAGGACGGCTACCCGGCGCGCCCCTGCCAGTAAGGAGCCGATCTCCACGGGTGCGGGACGGTGCATGGCGGCCATGGCTCCGCGGTGGAGGTTGATGCCTGTGATTTCCTCCAGCATGGCCCCGGTGCCCACAAACGCGGGGACGTCAGGGTGCGCTTCAAGGACGTCAAGTACCTCGGGCATCCTTTTCTCCGCGAGGAAAAAGGAGCGAGCCTGGTGTCCGGCAGCGAGAGCGCGGCGCACCACCTTAGGGCTTTCGGCAATATACAGGCCCTCGGCAGGCTCCTTGACCTTGCGCAATTGGACGTCCGTGAGGGAAACGTAGTCACTCACACGGGGGTCGTTGGCGGTTTCGAGATGGATGATCATAGGGCTAGGAGTTTCGCAATCATGAAGTAAAGTGCCACCAGGCCCAGCGTAACAATGACGGAGCGCAGTACCAGCGGCGGCAACTTGCGCCCGATCTTTGCGCCGATGAACCCGCCAATCAGTGAACTGACGGCGATTAAACCGACCACCACCCAGATGATTTTCTCCGGCGCAAACAGCAGGTAGGAGATTGCCGCCACAACGTTGACCGTCAGTGAGAGCACGTTCTTGACGGCGTTGGCGTTTTGCAGGGTTCCGGACATGAAAATCCCCAAGATTCCCACGAGCAGCACACCCTGCGCCGCCACAAAGTAGCCGCCGTAGACGCCAGCCAAATAGACCAGGATCATCATGGCTAGATCATGGGAACGGGCTGAGGGGTTTGACTCGCGGCGCGCCTTGATGACCGCCTGTAAGCGAGGCTGGAAAATAACCAAAAGCAGTGCCAGCACAATCAACAGCGGCGCCACCACGGAGAACACCGTTTCAGGAAGGTGCAGCAGCAGGTAGGCGCCGGTGATTCCACCCAGCAGCGAGGCGGGCATGAGGCGGGCAAGGTTGCGCCCCATGCCTAGCAACTCGTGACGGTACCCCCACGTTCCGGAGATTCCCCCAGCGATCAGGCCCATAGCGTTGCTGACAACAGCCATGACGGGGGCAATCCCCAGCGCAATCAGGATTGGGAAGGTGACGAGCGTGCCGGAACCAACAACTGTGTTGATGGTTCCGGCCCATAACCCGCCCAGCAGGATCAAGAAGGAATCGAGCGTATTCACCGTTTGGTACTACGCCGGTTAGTTGCGAGCAGTCGCCGTGTAGCGACCCGCGTTACTTGTTACAGACAGTGGCAGGCCAAACGTGGCGCTGAGGTGTTCTTCCGTGAGTACTTCGGCCAACGGGCCTTGGGCCACTACGGCGCCCTCACGCAGCAGCAGCGCGTGCGTGAAGCCCGGAGGAATTTCTTCTAGGTGGTGGGTGACCAGAACCGTGCTCGGGGCCAGGGGGTCCGCGGCCAGTTCGCTGAGCCGTTTCACTAGGCTTTCACGTCCGGCAAGGTCAAGGCCGGCACCTGGCTCATCCAGGAGCAACAGTTCGGGATCGCTCATCAGGGCTCGTGCAATCTGGACACGCTTGCGCTCACCATCACTGAGGGACGCGAACGGACGGTTGAAGAAGGTGGAGACACCCCACTGATCCAAGAGATTGAAGGCACGGCGTTCGTCGTCGCGCTCGTAATCCTCCCGCCAGCGTCCGGTCACACCGTAGGAGGCGGTGACCACCACGTTGAGGACCTTCTCATGCTCCGGAATCTGGTGCGCCAGTGCGGCAGAGGCCACACCAATGCGGGGACGCAGTTCAAAGACGTCAACTGCGCCCAGCACTTCGTCGAGGATGCCAGCCACACCCCGGGTGGGGTGCATACGGGCACCAGCAATTTGCATGAGGGTGCTCTTCCCGGCACCGTTCGGTCCCAGCACCACCCAGCGTTCGCCCTCAGCAACCCGCCAATCAATGTTGTCCAACAGTGTTTTGGTGCCGCGGACTACGCTGACACCGGCCAAACCCAAAACTTCATTCATAACTAGTGAGCCTAGGGCACGGAAGGCGGCCAACGCTAACCGGACCAACGCTGCCGAGCCCTTCATGACAACGCTGATTCCAACTGTTGGCAGGCATCTGGCACAGGATTCGAACCCTGGACGTTTGGGGCCAGCTCTTGATTGGCTAGAATACTTCTCATGCCCTCCACATTTACTGCTGTCAGCTATGGCCAAACGCTCTCCCCCAAGACTCTGGCCTCGGTCAAAACAATCCTGGCCGAGCACGGCTACACCGTTGCCGTGGAACGCATGGAAAGCCATTCCGGATTCGAAGCTGCCATTTTTGAGCTGGGCGCACTCGAACCCAGTGGCACCACTGAGGCCCAAGGAGCGGCACGTATTGCCCGTCTGCGCGCAGCTCTCGCGGAAGCCTCACAGGAAGGCATCAGCACCGCCATCGTGCCTGATTCGCTGCGGGCGGCGAAACGCAAGTTCATCATCATGGACGTAGATTCGACTCTGATTCAGCAGGAAGTCATTGAGCTGCTAGCAGCCCATGCCGGGACGGAGGCGGAGGTTACCCGTGTCACGGAAGCTGCCATGCGGGGAGAGCTGGACTTTGAGCAGAGCCTGCACCACCGGGTTGCCACTCTCGCCGGACTGCCCGAAAGCGTTCTGGCCGATGTGGGCCAAAAGATCAAACTCTCAGTCGGTGCGCAACGGCTGGTGACCGAGGCGAAGGCTGCAGGGCATGTGGTGTGTGCAGTATCCGGGGGCTTCTCCCAAATTTTGACACCTCTGGCCGAAAGCTTGGGCTTGGATCACGCCCTGGCCAACGATCTGGAAATTGTTGACGGATACTTGACCGGGAAGGTCAGCGGGGCCGTGGTGGACCGAGCAGCCAAGGCCGTTCAACTCCGGGCGTGGAGTGCAGAAGCGACCATCCCCGGACAGGCCACCATGGCCATTGGCGACGGCGCCAATGACCTGGACATGATGGCAGCAGCCGCTCTGGGCGTGGCTTTTAACGCCAAGCCCGCCGTGCGCGCCGCGGCCGATGCCCAAATCAACATCGCCAACCTAGATGTTGCACTGGTCCTGGCCAACATCTAAAACCAAGCAATAGTTCATCAAGCAGACGGTTCCGGCCCAACATAGTTCCGGCGCCACAACAGCAGCGGCCCCCCGGTTTTCGCCGGAGGACCGCTGCTGTTTTTTGTTCTCGAGCCTGAAATAGGCTCCGCTGCTACTTGAAGTAGTCTGCGCCGCCCACGTATTCCGTGTGACCCGAGGGGACATCGGCCGTGGCCATGGCAGCGATCTCAGCCGCAAATTCGGCAACTGTGTACAGCCTGCCGGCTTCCGCGCGTCGTGCTTCGATGGCACCCGGGTTGGCACGGTCCAGCAAAGTTGCTGTCACGGTGCCTTCAATCATGTCCCCCGAGACAACTACCAAAGAGATGTCTTCCGCAGCCAAGTTAGGAATGAAGGCACGCAAGGCGTCTTCTCCGGCACGCTTGCTCTTGGCCACCGGCTCATATTCGGCCATGGTGGGGACAGTTTCAATGAAGTGCGCCTGGTGGCTTGTGACAAATACCACGCGAGATCCGGCGGGAAGTACCGGCATGGCCGCGTTGAGCAGGTTGACCTGCGCGTCGCGGTTGAGCTGCAGAGCGTAGTTTTCCGCCATACCGGCTTCCATGCCGCCTGAGGCGTTCAAGACCACCAGATCCAGTGAACCGAAGTTCTCCAAGGCCGCACTGACAAGAGCCTGCACCCCTTCCTGGGTGGTGAGGTCAGCGCCAACGGCCACGGCCCGTCCCCCTGCCTCCACAATCTGGGCAACTACCTTGTTGGCGCGCGGCGCTTTCTGGCGGTAGTTGACCACAACGGCTGCACCCTCAGCAGCCAGGAACTTGGCTACATCAGCGCCTACGCCCCGTGAAGATCCGGTGACAATGGCTGTCTTTCCATCGAGCTTTCCCATGCAAGTTTTCCTTTTTTCTCATGTTTCTCTGCCTTGCGCCGGCTGCTGTCTTTCGCTCCCGCGCAGGCTTACTCTTGTCGAATCTTAGCGTTGCCCTAACGTACTACCGAGTACGTGCCAAGCATGTGCGAACAGTGTGCGGCTCAAGCAGCCCGTACTGCTGAGCAGACCGTGCCGCTCAAGCAGCCCATCACGTTGAGCAGGCTGTGCCTGTTCAGCCGGGTCGGGCACGCGCCGTCGGGCTTTAGTGGCCCATGCCCAATCCGCCGTCAACAGGGATGACTGCCCCGGAGATGTAGGCCGCCTCGTCGCTGGAAATCCAGCGGACCACATCGGCCACTTCCTCGGCCGAGGCGAAGCGGCCTGCAGGGATGGTGGATAGGTACTGCTTTTGGGTTTCTTCGGGCAGCGCCGCCGTCATATCGGTGCTGATGAAACCGGGGGCCACCACGTTAGCCGTGATCCCGCGTGAACCTAGCTCCCGGGTCAGTGAGCGGGCAATGCCCACCAGGCCGGCCTTGGACGCGGCGTAGTTGATCTGGCCAGGAGAGCCGTAAAGCCCTACCACGGATGAAATCAACACCACACGGCCCTTGCGCATCCGGATCATGCCCTTGGAGGCACGCTTGATCACACGGAACGCACCGGTCAGGTTCGTGTCCACCACAGAGGTGAAATCATCTTCACTCATGCGCATCAAGAGCGTGTCCTTCGTGATGCCAGCATTGGCAACGAGCACCTCAACGGGACCATGGGCGGCTTCTACTTCCGTGAATGCAGCGTCGATCGACGCAGCGTCAGTAACATCCGCCTGGACACCCAGGATGCCCTCGGGTAGTTCCGAAGCGCTACGGAAGGTCACAGCCACCTTGTCGCCATTGGCCAGAAATGCCTTCGCGATGGCCAGACCAATTCCCCTGTTGCCACCCGTGACCAAAACACTGCGAGCCTGCTTTTGCGCGCCTACCGATGCACTCATATATTCCTCCTGAAAGTAAATGATGTGGAAGTTTCACCCTAGTTAAGGAATCCTACGTGAAAGCCGCGGCGGTACCCACTCGAGCTTTTGGTTGTGCACGGCGGCAGTGAGAGAATAAAGAGGTCCCTTGGAGTGTGATGAAAGAACAATCAGCTACACCGAAATTCGGTGCACGCCGGCGCAGCAAGTCCCGCCGCGGCGAACCCAGCACCCCTGTTCAAGCCATTACGAACGCAGCCATCGCCCATAGCGAAGACATGCGTCACAGAATGATTCAGTACTCATTGACCATGGGCATCCGTATGGTCTGCCTGGTTCTTATTTTCGTTTTTGACGGCTGGTTCAAGATCGTCCCCATTGTTGGCGCCGTGGTGCTGCCCTGGGTTGCTGTCATGCTCGCCAATGGTGGAGCGGACACCGTCCACCAGGAAACTGTGGAACTGCTCGATGAGGCTCCCCTCTATGCCGTGACGGACGCAGAGTTCACCACGGACGGCACCGACTCCTCCTCTGAAGGCATCCTCCAGGGTGAGATCGTCCCCGACGACGCGGACACTGACGTAACTGAGCCGGACGCAACAGTCCCCGTCGAGGCCACGCCGGATGAAACCACGTCCGATGAAATGGGAGGCCAGGGACCTTGAATATCTTTGACATGCTGGGCGGGGAAGAACAGCCTGAATCGCCTGTGGTGCAAACACCGATTTGTTCCCGCAAGGGCTGCCGCGCCTCTGCTACCACGCAGTTGCTCTGGAACAATCCCAAGATACACACAGAGGAGCGCCGTAAGATCTGGTTGGCCTGCGCCGATCACACGGCTTGGCTAGAGGATTATCTCCAGAGCCGCTTGCTGTGGAAAGAAACACTGCCCCTCTCCCCCACTGCCCTTGAGCCCTAAGGATTCCACCTAGTTCATGAAGACGTACAAGTTTCTGTTGACCAGTAGGTGGTTGGGCTACTTCGCCATGGCGGTGGTCTTTGCCATCGCCTGTGTGGCTCTTGGTAACTGGCAGATGAATCGACGCAACGCTGTGGTTGAGAACATTCACAAGATTCAGCAAAATTATGCGGGTGCAGTGGTGGACTATGCCAATATTGCCGCTAATTTTGATCAGCTGGATCCTGCCAAGGAGTGGACTCAGGTCCGGTTGAAGGGGACTTACCAGAACTCGGACCAGCGGATAGTGCGCAACCGCCCCCTGAATGGCGCTCCGGGTTATGAAGTGTTGGTGCCGTTGACACTCGAGAATGGCGATACGGTCATCGTGGACCGTGGCTGGTTGCCCATTGGTAACAACGAGGCCGGCCATCCGGACACTGTTCCGCAACCGAAACCGGGAGTTGTTGAGGTCATTGCCCGGCTCAAACCTGCCGAGCCCAAACTGGACCGTGGCGCCCCGGAAGGGCAGTTGGCATCGATTGACCTCAAGGAGTATGCCGGGCAGGTGGGGTATCCCATCAAGACTGGTTCCTACGGCCAGCTTGCGAGTGAATCCCCCGCAGCCGCGATTAACCCCGTCGCCTTCCCTGCCCCGTCCATCGACGAAGGCTCACACCTAAGCTACGCCTTGCAGTGGATAGCTTTCGGCATCCTGGCCTTTATCGGCTTCGGCTACGCGGCGCGCATGCAACGCCGTAACGATGACTTCGATGCGTTGGAAGCCGCAGAATCCGGTGTGCCCGTTGAGGAGCTTTACGGCCGCGGTTCAGCGTTCCACCCGCGACGCCACGTCAAGGTGCGCAAACCCGGTGCCAAGCCCAGCGCTGAGGAAGCCGAAGACGCACTCCTGGATGCCCAGGGCTTCTAGCACCTTGACCAACCCCGGTTCCGGCCTAGGCTAAGAAGCGTGAATGTGTTCCTGCAAAGCGATGCCGCTGCCGAACTGTCCGATCCTGTGGTGGAAAATGTCCGCCGCGCCCTGACAGAGGCTGGGCTCCGCGACACTGTCTTGCTCGTGCCGGATTCCGTCGCCACTGCAGCCACCGCTGCAGCAGTCCTAGGTTGCGAGGTGGGCGCCATCGCCAATAGCCTCATCTTTGAATGTGGCGGGGCACCCCTGCTGATCATGGCCAGCGGTGCTGCCAAGGTTGACACGAAAAAGGTGGCCCGTGAAAACGGGCTCTCCAAGATCAACCGTGCGGGCCCGGACTTTGTGCTCGAGCACGCAGGCCAGCCGGTGGGCGGTGTTGCGCCTCTCGGGCACCCGCAGCAACTGCGCTGCCTCCTCGACACCGAACTACGGCAGTACCCCGTGCTTTGGGCTGGGGCCGGCAGCCATCAGGCCATGCTCTCGCTCAGCTATGACCAGCTTCTGAGAATCACAGGGGCAAAAGAAACTGCCGTGCGCTAAACCAAGCACACGGCAGTTTCTGCACAGCCGGAACGCTGCGCGGTGGGAACTAGTACGGCGGAAATTATGCCAGCGTGATGAGGTCCAGGTAGTCCTGGTTCCAGAGGTCTTCATCACCATCGGGCAGGAGCACCACACGCTCGGGATCAAGAGCTGCGACAGCGCCTTCATCGTGACTGACAAGTACCACTGCACCCGTGTAGTTCTTCAGTGCGCCAAGAATTTCGGCGCGGCTGGCCGGGTCCAAGTTGTTCGTGGGCTCATCGAGCAGCAGCACGTTGGCGCTGGATGCCACGATGGTAGCCAACGCTAGGCGGGTCTTCTCGCCACCGGAGAGCACACCTGCAGGCTTGTTGACGTCATCACCGGAGAACAGGAATGAGCCAAGGATGCCACGCACCTCGGCATCGTTCATGTCACCGGCGGCAGAGCGCATGTTTTCCAGAACAGTCCGTGTCACGTCCAGGGTGTCGTGCTCCTGCGCGTAGTAGCCAACTTTCAAGCCATGACCGGCAATAATTTCACCCGTATCCGGCTTGGCCACACCTGCCAGCATGCGCAGCAGTGTTGTCTTTCCGGCACCGTTGAGACCCAGAATGACCACTTTGGATCCTCTGTCGATGGCGAGGCTGACATCCGTGAAAATTTCCAGTGAGCCGTATGACTTGCTCAGACCCTCAGCCATCAGCGGGGTCTTGCCACAGGGTGAAGGATCGGGGAAGCGCAGCGCCGCCACCTTGTCCTGAGCTCGCACGTCTTCTAGCCCCGCTAGCAGCCGCTCGGCCCGCTTAGCCATATTCTGTGCGGCCACAGCCTTGGTAGCCTTGGCGCGCATCTTGTTGGCCTGCTCCATGAGGACGCCAGCCTTCTTTTCAGCGTTAGCGCGCTCCCGGCGTCGGGCCCGCTCATCCGTTTCACGCTGGGCAAGGTACTTCTTCCAGCCAAGGTTGTACTGGTCGATCGTGGCACGGTTGGCGTCAAGATGATAGACCTTGTTGACGGTGGCTTCTAGCAGTTCGGTGTCGTGACTGATCACAATCAGCCCGCCCTGGTGGCTCTTGAGGAAGTCACGCAACCAGGCGATCGAGTCGGCATCCAAGTGGTTGGTGGGCTCATCCAGGAGCATGGTCTGGGCGCCGGAGAACAGGATCCTAGCCAATTCCACACGACGGCGCTGACCACCGGAGAGTGTCTTCAACGGCTGGTTCAAGATACGTTCGGGCAGGGCCAGGTTTGAGGAGATCGCAGCAGCCTCGGCTTCGGCAGCGTAACCGCCACCGGCGAGGAACTCCACCTCCAGACGGTCATAGCGGCGCATGGCCTTGTCACGAATGCTGGTGTCATCGCTGGCCATGTCAGCTTCAGCTTTACGCAGCTTCGTAATGACCTTGTCCAAGTCACGGGCGGAGAGAATTCTATCCCGTGCCAGCTGCTCCATGTCAGGGGTACGCGGATCCTGCGGCAGGTAACCAATTTCACCGGAACGGGTGACCTTGCCACCGGCCGGAAGACCTTCCCCGGCCAGGACACGGGTCAACGTGGTTTTGCCGGCGCCATTGCGCCCCACCAGCCCAACCTTGTCACCTTTGTCGATGCGGAATGACACTTCGCCCATGAGCAACCGCGCTCCTGCGCGTAACTCAAGGTCTTGGACCGTAATCAACGTAGTAACCTTTCAAAGAATGGGTAGGTGCCGAACACGCCACCCGCGAGCATAATTTGCTTGCCATGGCGTTGGACAACCTCCTTAGTCTAACGACGTTCAGGCACTACGAGAATCCCTCCACGAAGAAAGCACGCAGAATGCATCAAACATCACGCAAAGTCACACCAGCAAAAGCACCAGCAAAGGACGAAGATATCCTCCCCATTGCCCTCCCACGGCGGCGCTGGGGTGCCATGGATCTCTCGCTCATCGCCGTCTTTGCCGCCCTCATGGCAGCCTCCATCGCCGTCCCCGGCATCAATGTGGGCCCTTTGGGCGTGGCCATTACCTTGCAAACCCTGGTGGTGGCCCTGTGCGGATTGGTGCTTGGCTTAGGCCGCGGCACAGCAGCCGTAGGCCTGTACGTGCTGCTGGGCTTGATAGGTCTGCCCATCTTCAGCGGTTTCCGTGCCGGCCCGGCCGTCTTGGCCAGCCCCTCAGCCGGCTACATTGTGGGATTCATCTTCGGGGCTGCCGTGATTGGCCTGCTCGCCACCTGGGCTGTGCGTAGCCGGTGGCGCCCCGCCGCACTGTTTATGGCGGCCATGGCCGGCACCGTAGTTATTCACATCAGTGGCATTGCGGGCTTTGTTTTCAAGGGCATGAGCGTCCCGGCCGCCATTGCAGCGGATCTGATTTATCTTCCCGGAGATGTCCTAAAAAATGTTCTCGCCGTGGTGATTGCGCTGAGCCTGCACAGAGCCTTCCCCGACCTCCTGGTCCGCCGCCAACGGTGAGCGCCTCCTCAAACTCTGGCAGTGTTTCAAGCAGAGGCGGCGCCCCAAGCCAAGGCGGCGCCCCAAGCCAAGGCGGCGCCCCAAGCCAAGGCATAGTCTTAGCTGACGCTGGGCTGACCCTTGCCCCGGATGATCCTCGCACCCAAGTGGCAAAACAGATACTGGCGCCGCTGACCTTGGAGCTCACCGAAAAACGCATTGCCATTATTGGCGCCAACGGCTCTGGGAAATCAACCCTGCTCCGCTTGCTCAACGGCCTTGTTCTGCCATCCTCGGGAACAGTTCATGTCCAGGGGCGCAATACACGCAGCGAAGCGTCTGCTGTTCGGCGCAGTGTTGGCTTCGTCTTCACTGACCCCTTGTCACAGCTGGTCATGCCTACCCCACAGGAGGACCTTGAGCTCTCCTTGCGCCGGCAAAAACTGAGCAAAAAACAGCGGCAGGAGAAGGCCCTGGACATCCTGGCCAGCTACGGTCTTGACCATCTTGCACAGAGCAGTATTTACGAACTCTCTGGTGGCGAACGCCAACTGACGGCGCTGGCCACGGTGCTGGCCGTTGACCCCAGCATCCTAGTCCTGGACGAGCCCTCCACTCTGCTGGATCTGCGTAATACCCAGCTCCTTATGCAACGCCTGAGCACCCTGGACCAACAGATCATCATGTCAACGCATGATCTTGTCCTGGCCGCCACCTTTGAACGAGTCCTGGTCATCGAGGCAGGCCAGGTGGCGTTCGACGGCGCACCCCAGGAAGCCATTGCGGCGTACCGCGAGATGGCAAGCTAGTGCGCGGGCACGCCTTCATGGTGGCCGGGTACGTCCGTGGCTCCTCCGTGATCCACCGCATGCCCCTCGCCGCCAAAGCTGTTCTGCTCTTGGCGGTGGCGGTACTGTGCTTGGCCTCGCCGATGATCTCAACCCTGGTGGGTGCGTGGATTACCACGGCAACGCTGGTGGCTGTCACGGCCGCGCACTTTGTGGCGGGTTTGTCCTGGCAACGACTGTGGCGTGCCATCCGGATGATGCTGGTGTTCCTGGTACTCATTGGCGGATATCAGTGGTGGCAACACGGGCCTGTGGTGGCGTGGCAGGTTGTTGCGGCCATTGTGGCCACCGTCCTGGCCTCCAACATTCTCACCGCCACCACGCCCGTGGACGAACTTCTTGACGGGCTCTCGGCACTGGTCCAGCCCTTGCAGCGTTTTGGCGCCGATCCCGAACGCTTTTCCCTCACGGTGGCCCTGATGCTGCGCAGCATACCGTTTGTCATTGGTGCCTTTGCCGACGTGCGCGACGCAGCCCGGGCCCGCGGCCTGGAGCGCAACTTACTGGCCCGTTCACTGCCCGTGGTGATTGCCACCGTGGCCTACGCACGGGCCACCGGAGAAGCCCTGGCGGCCCGCGGCCTCGGCGATCCCGAACCCTTTGACGTTGCACCCCACACCCCTGGGCTCCCCGCCAGCGAGCACAACTCCCTCAAGCCCAACACAGGCAAGCCCAACACACTCAAGCACGACGGCGAATCCCTCCCCTAGCGCTACTGGCGCAAGCGGGCGTGATGAGCGCAAACCCAGTGTTGCAGCCGTAGCCCTAGCGTTGTGGACGCAAATCCACAGTTTGGAAGTGGGCAGCCAGCCCCATCCCCCCTGCCATGCTGAGCATCGCGAAGGCGTCCTGACCGGCGGCCGCCCCAGCCTGGGACCCGGTCTGCAGCGCAGGCTGGGACCTGGCCTCCGGGGTTTGTTGGGACGTTGCCTGCACTTGAGCGAGCAGCCGCGTTACAAGGACAGCCCCGGAGGCGCCGTACGGATGCCCCAAAGCCAACGCACCGCCGTCGTGGTTGAACAGCACCGGGTCCAGATCCAGCAGGTCCGCCACGGCAAGTACTTGGGCGGCAAAGGCCTCGTTGAACTCCACGCGGGAATGGCGCACCTGTTCGATCCCCAGACCAGTACTGGCAAGAAGAAGCTCCATGGCGCGGGCCGCACCCACTCCCAATAGATTCGGATCATTGCCGGCAACGGCACTTGCCCGAAACGCCAACCCCACACTGGCACCAGTATCTGTATCTCCCGCTGCCACGAGTGTCCTGGCATGCTCCAGCGAGGTGACAACAGCCACTGCAGCCCCATCACTGAACGGGCACGAGTTACCGGCTGTGACGCTTCCGCCCGCAACAAAAGCCGGTGGGAAGCGTGCCATGAGCCTCGCGTTGAGGTTGCCACGGATGCCTTGATCCGCAGCAAGGTCCGCGAAGGGCACAAGTTCGCTGGCGAAGGCGGCGTTGCGCTGGGCAGCGAGTGCTCGTGTGTGACTTTCCATGGCGTAGGCGTCTTGCCGTGCACGGGTGATGCCATAGTGGCGGGCCACATTTTCCGCAGCCACACCGGCATCCGGATCCCCTGTTGCCAGCGGGGCGAATTGGGCGCGGTCATAGAACTCCAAGGCGCCCTCTGCGTTCCTATGCGCCCTGGCGGGAGCGGTACTGATACTTTCCACGCCGCCGGCAAGATACAGCTCACCCGCTCCGGCTTGGATCAGACGGCAGGCCAAAATGATCGCTTCCAAACCGGATCCGCACTGCCGGTCAACGCTCAACCCCGGCACACTCTCGGCCAGCCCGGCAGTCAGGGCTGCCAGCCGCGCAACGTTTCCTCCACCACCGGTGGCATTGCCCAAGATGACATCGTTGATGGCCAGCGGGTTGATCCCGGATTCCATCACGAGGTGGCTGATCACCGCTGCGGCGAGATCATGTGCCCTGTGATTCTTATAGGCTCCCCCGGCCTTGGCGTTAGGCAACCGCCTAGCCAGCAGCACCACAGGAGTTCTCCGTGGATCATTGTGTATTCCATCATGTCCGGCGTCTGGCACGGGGGTCTCCTTCTACAATCCATTGGGCCAAGCGCACCCTACTGATCTTGGCGCTGCCTGTCAGCGGTAACTCACCCAGCTCATAGAAATGCAAGGGGCGGTGGCTTGCCGGTAATGAAGCGGCAGCCGCACGCAGAGACGGGAGAATCCCAGCGCTGGCATGGCCCTGTGCTTGCCTCGCTGGATAAAAAGCGGCCACCACCCTTTGCCCCCGGACGGTGTCCGGAATGCCCACCACGAGAATTTGCGCCCCTGAATCAACCCCGCTGCGCAAGGCCTGTTCCACCGCATGCGGATAAACGTTGTTGCCGGCGGTGATGATCATATCGCTGGCCCGCCCGGCTAGGTGGAGGAAACCCTCCGGGTCGATGCTGCCACGGTCGTGCACCGTGTGCCAGCCGTTGTCTCCCAATGCACGGAAGGCGAGCCCGTCATCACCCCAGGCGTAGCCTTGGGCGATATAGGGGCTCTTGACACTGACCAGTCCCTCCTTCCCGGCCGGAACTTCCCCACCGTCCTCGCCGCGGATGCTCAGCTGAACCCCAGGAAAGGGCAGGCCCACCCCACCGCTAGTTACGGCACCGCCGTCAGTGCTTGAAGTGCCGGGAGGCTGTGTGGCTTCGAGAGCTTGCAGTGGAGAAGCGGTGACAAAACCGAGCTCGGCGGCGCCGTAGTACTGCTGGATTCTAGCGTTGGGAGCCCACGTCCGTGCCAGCTCTATGACTTCTGGAGAGAGTGCCGAACCGGCACAGAGAATGTGTTGGAGCATTCCCCCGTCCGCACCGGTTGCTAGTGCGCGCCGCACTATGATGTCCAGCACTGCTGGCACCAGCACGAGCCGGTTGACCGCGTGGTCCGTGATGGCTTCTATGGCAGCATCGGCGCTGAACTGTGGGAGGACAACAAGGGTTCCGCCGGTGAACAGAGACTCGCCCAGCGCATAGAGGTTCATGCTTGCAGACAGCGGCCCCGGAGCCAAGGTGCGCGTTGAATCTGAGAGACAAAAGTACCGGGAGCTTTCTTCAAATGATTCCCGCCAGGATGCCGCGTTGCGGAGGAAACCCTTGGGGATGTTACTGGTCCCCGAGGATAGGCCTAGCAGGAAAGGTCGCTCACCGGAGCCGATGTGCCCGGCCCAGGTCAGTGCCAGCTCACGGAGCTGGTGCTGGTGCGTTTGCGGCCATCCGGCGTCGAGCACCATAGCGGTGCGCCCCTGAAAGACAGCGGCGCAAAACTGCACCACCAGCTCTGCACCGGTGGGCTCATTGATGACAGAAATCCCCTGCCGTCCTGGCTGTGGTTGGCTCTGGAGGCTGGCCAGCAACTGGGAATAGCTCATGGATTGCGCCCCGGCAATCACTGCCGGGTGGTCTGGCCGTTGCGTGGCCCACTGCTTGAGCTGGTCTTTGAAAGGCATTTCCTATTATCCTAGGGCGAAAATTCACTCAGCTCTCCTTTATGCCGCTGGACTGTGCCTATCATGGGCACAGAGTTGATCGGCCCTGCTCTTTCGATATGTAGGCGGTGGCGTGATGGTTGTTAGTGGCGAAGTTCCTCGCTCCTCAGCCTTGGGTCATCATGCGCACAGCATCCTTTTCACTGGACGGGTGCCGCTAGGTGTGGATCAGGGTACGCAGCCCGGGTATTTCTCCGATCTGAACCTGGATCAGGTGGTGGCAGCTGTGACCGGCAAAGACCGGTACAGGCTGGGACCTTTCTTCTACCGTCCGTTGCGGGACGTTGATGCGGTGCGCTACCGGCAGGGTGTGTTTGAGGATTTGGAGCGCCGCGAGGTACGCGAGCTGGTGTCAGCGTTCGAGTCCCAGACACTGGTGGCGGACTTCACATACCGCACCCAAGAGATGGCGACGGAGCATCAGGATTACTCTCACTACCACCGGGCGCTGTGGTTCCTCAACGCCGTTGAAAAGTACTGCCAGAGTGTAATGACCTTCTCGGAGGGCCTGCAAACGGTAGGCGTGGGCTCTTTGGGCCTGCTCGGGCTGTCCGACCACCTCCAAAAGTATCTGGCCTCGGCGGCTTTTACCTTGATGCTCTCGGAATCACGGAAACTAAAGGAAGCACTGGATTCCGTGGAGTACGCAATCTTAGTGAAGGGTGACAAGGTCACAGTGGGCCGCTTCGAAGACCAGGCAAATTACAGCGATCAGGTCACTGGAACATTCGAGCGTTTCCAGCAGGGAGCACAGAGCGATTACCGCGACACACGCCCGGACTGGAAGGAAGAAGACTTCGCCAACCTGAATATCTTGGGCATGGTTGCCAAGCTGTATCCAGAATTGTTCGCCGCACTTGATACCTTCTGCCAGCAGCACCATGACTACATGGATGAGACTGTGGCCCTTGCCGACCGCGAATTCCAGTTCTACCTAAGCTACCTGAAATACATTCGCCCGCTGCGCAAGGCCGGGCTCAACTTCAGCTACCCCCGTGTTTCACTCATAAACAAGGCCGAGCAGGTTCTGGATACCTTCGATCTTGCGTTAGCCGCCCAAATGATCGGCCAGGGTAATACGGTGGTCGCCAGCGACATCACTCTCAGTGGGCCTGAACGCATTCTGGTCATCTCCGGTCCCAATAACGGTGGCAAAACCACCTTGGCCCGAACCATTGGCCAGTTGCATCATTTGGCGCGGATTGGCTGCCCTGTTCCGGGGAGGGAGGTGCGTCTGTTCTTGTGTGATCAGATCTTCACCCATTTCGAAAAGGAAGAGGATCTCGCCACCCTGGCAGGCAAGCTACAGGATGAACTGAACCGGCTGCACGCCGATCTGGCCTTGGCTACGCCGGCAAGCCTGATGGTACTGAATGAGGTGTTCAACTCCACCACGGTGGCCGATGCCGTCTATCTGAGTAGCAAAATCCTGCAGCGGGTTACCGAGCTGGACGCGCTGGGAGTGTGCGTCACTTTCCTTGACGAACTCTCCACCCTGAACCACAAGACTGTCAGCATGGTCAGCCAAGTAGATCCCCATGACCCGGCCATCCGCACACACAAAGTTATCCGCATCAAAGCAAACGGGCGAGCCTACGCCCATGCCATTGCGGATAAATACGGGTTGACCTACGAGAGAATAACAGCCAACCGTGGCACCGAGGCAGGGTCATCATGAAGGCCCTGCTGATGTTCAAGGACCAAGACTTTCAGATAGACGCTGACCTTTTGGAATCCTTGGAAAGGCCTTATGCCCGCCGCCAAGGCCGCGTGGATGAGCCACCCCTCGGTCAGCAAGACCTGATTTCCGATCTCGAACTGGAGACCCTCTGGCATGCGATGGCACTTGATGACCCAGTGATCTATGTTGCGGCCCGTTCCGCCATGCTCACCGGCCTGAGCAATGTGGAGGCGATCCGCTACCGCCAAGCGATACTTACTGATGTGCTGGCACAGCCTGAGCTAGTCCGCGAGTTTTACAAACTGGCGGTGCAGGCCATCGTGGAGGAGCGGAAAATATTCCACAACAATTTCTTCATGACGCACAACAGCTCCTCCCTGCTTCATACCTCGATCACCAGAGCCGAAACATTCCTTCCCTTGCTCAGCCGGTTGCGGACACTCACCGAAGAGAATGCCAACCTGTTTAACTCTGAAGGGTTTACCCGATTCTTCGAAACTGTCCGCCGTGAGTTGGACGAGGACTACTTCGATGAGATGCGCCAGCACCTGCGCTACCTTCGATTCAACGACGGTGTTCTGATGAGTGCCAGCCTTGGCACAGGCGGTCAAGGCATAGAGTACGTTCTGCGATCCCCGCAGCCAGACAACCGCCGCTTCCGGTTACGGCACTCTATGCTTGGCAAGCCCACCTACAGCTACACCGTGGCACCACGTGATGAAGCCGGAGGAGAAGCACTGGGCCGGCTTCGGGACCGCGGAGTGAATCTTGCTGCGAACGCACTAGGACAATCCACAGACCATATCCTCAACTTCTTCACCTCCCTACGCAACGAACTCGGCTTCTACCTGGGATCCCTAAACCTCCACGAGCAACTCTCGGCCAAAGGCGAACCGGAATGCCTACCCGATCCCCACCCGCTGGGACGTAACGTTTGGAGCGCGCAAGCCTTATTCGATCCGTGCCTCTCGCTGCGTGTGCGCGGGCGGGTGCAAGGCAACGAGCTCAGAGCAGAAAACAAACCGCTGCTGATCATTACAGGCGCCAACCAGGGCGGGAAATCAACGTTGCTGCGCAGCCTTGGTCTGGCACAAATCATGATGCAAGCGGGCATGGCTGCCCCCGCTGAATCATTTTCTGCCACAGTCACCACTGGTGTGTTCACGCACTACAAGCGTGAGGAGGACGCCACCATGACAAGTGGGAAATTCGACGAAGAGTTGGCACGGATGAGCTCCCTCGTCCCGGCGATGGCTCCTGGCGCCATGCTTCTGTGCAACGAGTCATTCGCCGCCACTAATGAGAGGGAAGCTTCCGAGATTGCGGACGGTTTTATTCACGCCATGAGGGACATCGATATCAAGATGGTGTTTGTCACCCACCTCTACACCCTTGCCCACCGCTACCACCAGGAGCATACGGACACCACCGTATTCCTCCGTGCCGAACGCGGCACGGACGGGCAACGACCCTTCCGGCTCATCCCCGCAGCACCGCTACCCACCAGCTACGGCAAGGACCTCTACCAGCGCACCTTTGCCGATACAGAGGGCGAAACTGGAGATGGAGATGGTGCTGGAAGGCGAACGGACCAACCCAACGACTGACTCTTTGGTGGGATGCTGAAAGTCTCGGCAGAACCGCTTTATTCCTCAGGCCGCTTCCGGATCCCTCCAGCGAAGATGAGCACGGCCCAGCCACCGAACTTGGGGTCGAAGCCGGCGCGGGCGGCGGTGCCTTCTTGCCACAACCGCTCGGCCTCGCTGAAGGCGGCCCGGCGAGCTGCCTTTTATTCGTTGACGGCATGGCTCGCCAGTCCACCGGAGTTGCCCCATTCCCTATTTGCCAGGAGCCGAGAATTTTTGAGAGGAAGTGTGTCAGCGCTCCCACTTCTGGTAGCGGTGTTCCCCTCGTTGCACGCGTTCCCAGAGCGTGCCAACAAAGGCAAAGACTCCATTTCCAGAATCGAAGGGTTCGAACTCTGTTTTCACTGACCAAAGATGCCCATCTGTTCCCTGAAACTCTGTTGCGAGATATTGGGCCTTGCCCTCGCCAAGCCTGACGTGTTCTGCCACCCGTCCTTGCGCAGCAGCAAGAAGGAACTCTCCCACAGAATCGGCATCAGCGGCCGTGGCCGGTAGCAGCCAGGTTCCATCGCCAACGGTAACCAGTATCCCGTCGTCGTTCGCGCTGCTGCGCGCCCAGCGAATGGCCGTGGCCTCCGTGTTGTGAGGCTCCGCGGTAACCGCTGACCTATTGGCTTCGCGAGTTATGCGGGCAACTGTGCCGTAGCTGTTCTGGGCATGATCGGCGAGAGCTTCCAGCACCACACCAACTCCGTCATGCATGCGTGCGTGGTTGAGTTCCTCAGCTATGGCCTCGAACTCAATCTGCCGCAGTGTTTCCTCCGGGGCATAGGGAGGCAGTTCGGCATCCTCAGCCACCTCAAAGACCACGCTGTACTGCTCAAAATCAGGCTCAGCAGGCTCGCCTACAGAAGAAATGGCACAGTCTTGTGGATGCTCGGTGGCCGGGGTGAAAGACCGTGGCTCCCCCGTGATGGGCAGGCTTGGATAGTTGATGCCCGTGATGGCAACAACCACACCTGTTACATCCCACTGAGGTACGTCTTCTGGGGTCTGTTCATGATGCTCCTCCTGGAACCGAGGAAGAGCATCCGCGTGCTTCTGTGCTGGATCCTCGGCCTGGAGCTTCCATGTCATGGGAGAACCTACCTGAAAAGGGGCCCCACAACAGCCTTGCTCCCACCCGGTGATGATCACTTCAATCTGCATAAACCCACCCTAGCGGGCACCAGTGCTGCGCCACAGAGCAACACCTCACCGCAGAAAAACTTCGAGCTCATGCAGACCAAAGCTTCATAGTGTTAGGGGTGCAGCATGACTTTGCCGGTGCGGCCAGGTGTGAAGTTTGCCTTGGCTGCAGTTTTGGCCTCGTCGAAGGAGTAGCTCGCTTCCACGGGAAGTGTCAGCACGCCACTGCTGATGTACCCGACCAGTTCACCTAACAGCGCACCGCGCTGTGGGGCAGGCATGGACGTGCTGACCTTGCTTCCCCAGAATCCGCGAACAGTTGCCTGTTTGAAAATGACATCTCCGGAGCCGATCTCCATGATGGGAGAGGCCATGGCGCCGAACACAACCAACGTGGCGTTCTCTGCCAGGAGCGAGAGGACTTCCCCGCTGGCACGTCCACCAACGGAATCAATACCAACTCCAAGGTGTGCATCGCCTGCGATGGCCCGCACTTGCGCGGGCCATTGGTCAGTGTCTGTGGCAACGATGTTGTTGATTCCCTGTGCGGCAAGCTCGGCAATGCCAGCACTGCGCCGGACAAGACCAATAACGTTGATCCCGCGGGCCTGGGCGAGTTGCGCTAGGAGGCGCCCTACGGTTCCATTGGCGGCGTTCTGCACAAACCAGTCGCCCGTGTTCAGCTTTAAGGAGTCTAGAAGGCTGATAGCGCTGAAGGGCATTGACACTAGTTGTGCAGCCACCTCGTCGGAAATACTGTCATCCACAGGAATGAGTGCCGCAGCCTGTGCGATGAATTGCTCGGCCCACACCCCAAAGGTGCCACCGGTGGCAACGCGTTGGCCAACCTTCAGCTCCGTGACCCCAGCCCCGATGGAGTCAATGACACCCACGGCTTCGGACCCGGCGCGCGCGGGAAGTTCAGGCTTAAACCCGTAGGTGCCGCGAATCGTCCATAGATCGTGGTTATGGATAGGTGATAGGAGCAGCCGGACCCGGACTTCGCCGTCGCCGGGTTCTGGGACGGGGACGTTCTCAACGGTGAGGACTTCCGAGGGATCGCCGAACGTAGTGTGCATTAGGGCGCGCATGATTCTCTCAATCGTGATTCTGTGTTGCTCCCGAGGAAGCGGTGATTTTTGATGGGTTGCTCTCCACGGTGATGTGAAGTGCAGCGTTGAAGTGTTGAAGGATTAGTCGTCAACGACGGTAACGGTGACCTCGATGTTGCCCCGGGTCGCATTGGAGTAGGGGCATACTTGGTGGGCGGCATCCACCAACGCTTGGGCGCTGTCCCGGTCAATCTCGGGGATTACAACCTCCAGCTCGACGGCGAGAACAAAGCCGCCCTCGCCATTGGGAAGAAGCTTCACGCGGCTCCCTACGGAGGTGTCTGAGATAGCAACTTTCTGGGTGCGTGCCACCATCTGCAGGGCCGAGTGGAAACATGCCGCATATCCGGCAGCGAACAGCTCTTCAGGGTTTGCGCCCTTTCCAGATCCGCCCATTTCCTTAGGGAGAGCCAAGTCCAGTTCCACCGTTCCGGAAGTTGTCCTGACGCGACCATTTCGGCCTGCGCCGGTGGAGAGGGCTTCAGCTGTGTAGAGGGGGTTCATTGCGTGGACCTTTCAGTGGGGTTCTCTCCAAGGGCGAGTGCGCTGGAGAGGCGTTGAGTCAGATCATGAAGTAGTGAAAGTGCAGCTTGTCCGTCAGCCTGAGTCAGGTGAATGGACTGGGCAATACAGCCTGGAATATGGGCCAGCTCTTCCCTCAGGCCGAGTCCAGAGTCAGTCAAGGACACAATGACAGCGCGTTCATCCGCAGCTGACCGCTCGCGCCTGAGAAGGCCGCGGGCTTCGAGTCTTTTAATCAGTGGAGATGCGGTGCCGGAGTCAAGCATGAGATGCTCGGCAACTTCCTTGACGGACAATGAACGGCGCGTCCACAGCAGGACTAAGACCAAGTACTGCGGGTAGGTCAGGCCCCAAGGCGCTAAAAGGGCAATGTAGCGGCGGTTGGTGGCTCGCGCTGCTGCGTACAGTGCGAAGCACACCATGCGGTCCAGAGGTTCAGAACTTGGCTCCATTGATTCTTCACTCTCACTCATATCTACAGTCTTGCACGTTAAAAGCTTGTGCACAAGTTACTTGTGCACAAGCTAAAATCGGGGCGGGTCATTTAGCAGAAGGTCCGCCCTTGCCTAAAGTCCAGTTCAACTCGTTCCAGTCATTGCGTTCCTAGCCTTATCAATCACCGCCAGAACGAGACTGCTGCAGCGGGGCTCATCAATAGACCACGGCAATCTTCTCTGGCTCCCGGAGTGCACTGACACAGTAGAAATCGCCGCTTCGGAGTCCTGAAGCGGCCGGTGAAGCACGGGTGCGTCCTGAGCCTGGATCGTCCGCAGTTTGACCTGGGGGCGCTCGACTCTCGACTTATGCGTGAAGATCGTGGTCATGCGGCTTGTTTGTCCGAGCTGCCAGCGCTTTGACCGTTTGCGGGTCCCCGGTGGGCCAGCAGTAACTAACCCGTCCGAGGACACCACCCAGCCAGCATGCTCCGGTAGGTGCTAAATGGGGTCTAGGCGGCGCTCGGTCTGGGTGCCGAGCTCCCCGATAAGATACGACCTTTGATTGACGGTCTGGACAACGGTGTCGAAGTCCACTTGCATTCAGAGCAGTTGGCTCCGCTGACGGCCCGGGCTGAACAAATCGGTAACCGACTGGTTGCCGGCTTGGACGTTCCGCCGCACATCGGGCAGCCGCTTGTTCCGCTCAGGACTTTGGCCTAGAACAAAGCGCAGCCCGCATACCGATGTCCAGGGAGGACCATAAACCTTTCCACTCCACGTTTCCGCAGTGCAATTTGAGCATCGCCACCGCTGCGGGTCTTTAGACTCTAGTGCCACCGGCGCCGTCCGTTTAGGCTCGATTCCATGATGAACAAACCAGCTGCCGCCCGCACGGAGGAACTACCCGTTCATGAGTGCTGGGCCCTACTTCGCGGAGTATCCGTGGGGCGTCTGGCCGTCTGGGTCACTGACCACCCAGATATTTTTCCCATCAACTTCACCGTTGACCATGGCACCATTGTCTTTCGCACCGGCGAAGGAACAAAGCTTGCCGCAGCCCAGCGTGATACGCCTGTAGCCCTTGAGGCCGACGGCGTCGACCCCGCCAGCGGCGTTGCGTGGAGTGTTGTTGTGAAAGGCAGTGCCGCGCTCATCAGTTCGACCCAGGATGTGTTGGATAGCTACTCTCTTATGCTCTTTCCCTGGCACTCCGGGCACAAGAATGCCTTTGTCCGCATTGTTCCAACTTTAGTCACAGGCCGTAAATTCAAGGTGATCGATCCAGCGCAGTGGTGGACCCCCCAAGCGAATGCCACCCACGCCTCAGCCGAATGAGAACCACCACATCAAGATTCACCTACACACGCATCTCCCTCTGAAAGACAGCAAAGCCATGGAACAAATAACCATCATTGGTAGCGGCAATATGGCCAGGTCCATCGCTGTACGGATGATCAGTGCCAGGCACTCCGTGCAGATTCTGGGACGCAACGGGGAAAAGACCCGCGAGCTCGTCGAGTTTCTCGGAGCCGGGGCTCAGGGTGGCGGGGAAGGCGCCGTCGTCGAAGGCGGCATCGTTTTCCTCGCTGTACCGTTTGCTGAGGCCAAGAAATCGGTGATCTTCTACGGTGATGCCCTGGCAGGACGTGTAGTGGTGGATATTTGCAACCCCGTTGACTTGGCCACCTTCGACAGCCTAGTGACCCCCGTGGGAACCTCAGCCGCCGAAGAAATCGCTCTTCACACCACTGCCGATGCGTTCGTGGTCAAGGCATTCAACACCTGTTTCGCGAAGCCGCTGGAGTTGGGATCGGTGGCCAGAGTGCCACTGGATGTCTTCATTGCTGGTGACTCGGAACAGGCCAAGCTCAAGGTCAGCTCCGTTGTTGCCGCGTCGGGGTTGCGGCCCATCGATGTTGGGCCGCTTCGCCGGGCGCGCGACCTGGAGGCCATGATGCTGTTGGTCATGGGCCTGCAAGTCAGCCCCGCCCATGAGAACTTCAACTGGGACACGTCCTTGAACCTCCTTCCCTAAAAGTTCCGAACTGCCTCGGCGGCACATATCGCAGCCCTAGCAGGGATCGATGAGGTAAGGGCAGGTTGCTGGCCTGCCAGGAAGGTCAGGAACTGGCGGATCTGGACACACAGAACTCGGGCTGATCCCCTATGACTTTGTACCCTTGTTGGACCTTGGTGGGTAAGAAAGACTGGCAATACTGATACAAACGAAGGAAGACTACTTCAACGCCTCAAGAGAACCCTCAGTGGGAACCATCATCACGAACGGAGAATGAGGACCATGGATCGGCCAATTGATCCTGATCGACTGACCTCGCGCGAGCCTGCAGCTCCCATAACGGTCTTCATTCTCGACGACCATGAACTCGTCCGGCGGGGATTGAAGGAACTCCTGGAGGGCGAGGGTTTCAGGGTCATTGGTTCTACCGGTTCGGCTCAGGAGGCCACCCGTCACATTCCGGCATTGCATCCGGACGTTTCCGTGTTGGATGCCCGCCTGCCCGATGGTACGGGCATAGAAGTCTGCCGTGACGTACGGTCCGTTGATCCAACGCTGCGATGCCTTATTCTCACCAGTTACGACGACGAACAGGCGCTGCGTGGCGCTGTTCTTGCCGGCGCAGCTGGCTACGTGTTGAAGGAAATTGACGGCACAGACTTACTCACCTCCCTTCACCGGACCGCCAAAGGCGAATCACTCTTTAGCCCCGAGGTGATGGCGAAAGTGATCCAGGGACTGGCCGAACCAGAACGCATGGATCCACGAATCTCGGCCTTGACCCCGCAGGAAGCCCGCGTCCTGCAGTTCATTGGGCATGGCTTAACCAACCGGGATATTGGCCGCGAAATGTTTCTCGCCGAAAAGACGATCAAGAACTACGTCTCATCGCTGCTGGCCAAGCTGGGATTTGAACGACGCACCCAGGCGGCGGTATTCATTACCGACACGCGGTGGAAGAGCACTCCAGAACATCATTGAGGACCTGCCACCGGTACGCACCACCTCAGGCGGGTTCCCCTTCCGTTTGTACTACCAATCTCAAATGTCCCGTTGAGTATTTTGGCCCGTTGTTCCATGTTGGAAAGCCCGCTTCGTTGACCCGGGACTCCCAACCCCACGCCGTCGTCGTCAATAGTGATGGTCACCGTCTCCCCCACAACATCAACGGAAACTTCGATGGCGCCGGCATCGGAATGGCGCACCGCGTTGCTCAATCCTTCGGACAAGACTGCCAAAAGGTGTTTGGCCGTCTCCTCGGAAATCGCAGAGTCGATGGGGCCAGCCAGATTCAACCGCGGCGCGAAGGCCAGCGGCCTGGCAGCATTGCGAACGGCCCGCAGGATCAAATCGCTGAGCAGCTCCGTTTCACCGGCACTGACCCTCAGTGAATAAATAGTGTTGCGCAGGTCACGAATGGTCTCATCAAGCTCGGTTGTGACGGCCCTGATCCTCTTCGAGGCCGTCTTGTCCGTGATGAACCGCTGCAGACTCTGGACGCTGAGCCCAGCGGCAAAAAGCCTCTGAATGACGACGTCGTGCAAGTCTCTGGCGATGCGGTCCCGGTCGGTGAAAACCATGAGCTGTTCACGCAACCTGTGCGTCCGGGCCAGTTCCAAGGCCAACGCAACATGGGATCCAAACACGGCGCTCATTTCCATTTCGATCCGGGAATAGCTGGCTGAACCCTGGCTCCGCGCGAAGATCAAAAGACCCTGATTTGTTCCCTGCGGGCCCAACGCTATGACCATTATTGGCCCAAAGCCAGTCCCGTCCGCTTCGCCAAGCAGATCAGTGGCATCTTCAAACTCCGTCGGGACACCTGACCGCAACACTTCTGCGATTGCCGGGGAGTCCAACGCCAACGTGCGCCCGACCAGCAGCGGTGCACGTTCCCCGACGGCCGCTGCGACATAAAGCTCAGGTCCATTCTCCGCAGATACCACAATCATGGTCAGGGCGGAGTCCGATTCCGCCATAGCGGACTCCGCGATCATGTCCAGACTACTCTCGGTGATGTTCCGTTCGTCATCCATCATTCGGCCCGTGACGTACATACACGCTTCCAGCCAACGAGAACGGCGCCTGGCATCCTCAAACAAACGGGCATTTTCAATGGCAACCCCGGCCGCGGCCGCCAAGGCTACAGCCAATTCCTCATCCTCGACCGTAAAGTCTTCGGCGCCTGCCTTCTCAGTCAAGTACAGGTTGCCAAAGACCTTCCCCCGGACACGTACGGGGACACCCAAAAAAGTCACCATGGGCGGATGGTTGTCAGGGAAGCCAACGGAGGCCGGGTGAGCATTCAAATCATGCAGGCGTAACGGGCGCGGGTCACTGGTTAACAGGCCCAGGACTCCGTGCCCAGTGGGCAAGGGACCAATCTTGCGAATCATATCCTCATCAATACCAACGGTAATGAAGTGGCTCAATGACTGGTCTTCACCGATGACTCCCAGCGCGGCATAGCGGGCGTTCAAGAGCGTGCAGGCCGATTTCACCACCCTCTCTAAAACTGCATCAAGGCTGAGGTCTTCGGCCACTGAAACGACAGCCGCTAACAAGCCCCTCATTCGTTCCTGCGTTGAGAGCAGTTCGCCCGCTCGATCAACAAATTCCCTGAGCAGATCCTCAATCCTTGTGCCTGTTGCAGTCGGCAGCAATGGCTCAGCCGAATCCACGTTAAATTCTTCCATAGACCCACCTTCGATCGGCCATCGGTATTCGGGCACTGGCCCACCTCATTTGGGCCACTATCGACAGACTACGCTGGTTGGCCGAAGTTCGGCTCTCAAGTATGGCCACCCAGCTCACGCCGTTGGGGGCTTTGTGCCCTACAGCCCCCGGCACCAGACCCTTAGAGTCGGTTCCATGACGATGAAATCAAATCCGGCAGTGACTACCCCCGATTCCCCGGCCGTTGTCATTGAAGCTCACGCTGAAATCTTTCCGGTCAACTACGCGGTGAACAACGTCTCGGTCATTTTTCGCACCGCCGAAGGAGCCAAATTCCCTGCCGTAACTTCCAACTCCCAGGTGGCCTTTGAAATTGATGGCTACGAGGCGACAACAGAGCAAGCCTGGAGCGTGGTCCTGTGCGGCATCGGCCAAGAGCTCCACCACGACTCCGGGCTCGCCGAACCCACAGTCCCGCCCCTTCAACCGTGGCAGGGCGGCAACAAGGAACACGTGGTGCGCATCAACACAGTGACGCTCAATGGGCGGCGGTTTCCCGTCCCCAGGGCCGACATTTGGACTACACCACTGGCCGATACACGACGCTCAACCTTTGAGTAGTCACGTGTCCGAATACCACCCCCAACGCAAGGACAAACAATGAAAGCGCTCGTCTACGACGGTCCAGGACAGATCAGTTGGACCGATGTCCCTAATCCGGCAATACTTCATCCGTCCGACGCCATTGTGCGCGTCGATACAACCACCATTTGCGGCACTGACCTGCATATCCTCAAGGGGGACGTTCCTGCCGTGCACAATGGGCGCATTCTTGGCCATGAGGGGGTCGGGACGGTTATCGAACTGGGCCAGACGGTCAGCAACTTTACCGTCGGCGACCGCGTCATCATCTCGTGCATCAAGTCATGTGGGCATTGCACCAACTGCAGAATCGGCCTGTACTCCCACTGCCTTGGAGATGAAGGTGAGTCCGGCATTGGCTGGATCTTCGGCCACCTCATTGACGGGACCCAGGCAGAGTATGTCAGGGTCCCGTATGCGGACAACTCGCTGTACAAATTGCCAGAGAATGTCAGCGACGATCAAGGTGTCATGCTTTCGGACATACTCCCGACGGGCTTTGAAATTGGTGTCAAGGCCGGGCACGTCGCCCCGGGGGACGTCGTCGCCGTCATCGGGGCCGGCCCCGTAGGCCTGGCCGCGATTGCCACGGCCGGACTCTACGGAGCAGCGACGATCATAGCCATCGACTTGGATGAAAACCGCCTTGATCAGGCGCTCGATTTCGGGGCCACTAACACAGTAGTTTCCGGCTCCCCGGGCTGGAAAGCCCAGGTACTCGCCCTAACCGACGGTGCCGGCGTCGACGTCTCCATTGAAGCCGTTGGCACCCCGCAAACCCTCACCATGGCCCTGGATCTGGTCCGGCCCGGCGGCCACGTGGCCAACGTCGGCGTCCACGGGCAGGCGGTCACCCTGAACATGGCGGAGCTGTGGATCAGAAATATCACCATCAGCATGGGCCTGGTCAACGCCAGCACCACCCCGATGCTGCTCAAACTCGTGGCCCAGGACAAGATCCCGGCCAGCAAACTGGCAACTCACCACTTCACCTTTGACCAGTTCCTTGAAGCGTACGACACGTTCTCCCGGGCGGCGGAAACCAAGGCCCTCAAAGTCATCCTCACCCGGCTGGTCGGGTCAGGATAGGGGGGCAGGGAACGTGCAAAAGCAGAACCTGTGTCACTGAGCCCATGATCGCGTGCTGCACCGCTCCCAGGCCGCGGCTTCCCACCACGAGTATCGCAGAGTCGAAGCGGTCGGAAACGCTCAGATGTATCTGGCGGGCTCGCAGGCAGGAGACGGCTGACTCCAGGATCATACGCCCCTCCATATCGTCCCGCGTGGCCATCCGGTCCGTTCCGACCACCACCATGGTGGCACTGGCTGACAACTCGACCAGCACAGGAACCGTCTCACCACTGACCAGCCTGGTCTGCACATGCACGGCTGGCGCAAGTTCCCGAGCCCTGCCTGCCTCACTCTCCAGGAGGCCGGCAATGGCGTCGTGAACACTTCGGTACTCGGGATTCCCATGTGACACCAGATCCTCAGGGATCACATGAACCAGAAGCAGGCCAAGGTGGAGCCGCTCCGCCCGGCGCGCATAAATCAAAGAGTCCTAAAGTCCGTAGGAGTCTGCCTGGCCTGGTTCTCGAGGACGGCAGCAAGCGGGTCAACGAGGCCGCGGGGCATTCCCGTCGCGGCAACGCCAGGTGTCTTCACAGCTTTCGCCAATGCGGTCTCGCGGGCCATGAAAGCACCCAGTTCGCTGATGGCGCTCATCAGCGGGGCGGGGAATACAACAGTGGTGTTCTTGTCCACGCCCAACTCAACCAGCGTCTGGGGGTTCCTGAGCTGGAGCGCCAGCGGGTCTGCCATCATGGTGTCCGAGGCGTCGACGAGCGCGCCGCCGGCCAATGATTCGCCTTTGGCGGCAATGATTTCTGCCCGCCTTTCCGTCTCTGCTTCCGTTTGGCGTGCCATGGCACGTTTCATGCTGTCAGGGAGCTGAATGTCCTTAAGCGCAGCCAGCGTCTCATCTAGGGTGTGTTGCCCAACGACTTTCCGCAAGGTGGTCTGGGCAATTTGGTCGATCACGGAGTACACGTTTTCAATGACAATCAGTAATTTCACGGCATCCTTTCGATCACGGGGATAGTCAGGGCTAGGCCGGGCCTTTTGACGTTTGTAACGCGGCCCAGGCGAAAAATAGGCCGATTTCATGCTGATTGACTACATGGAGGGCAAGCACTGCCACGATCAAGAGCAGTATGACGATGGCCAGAATGCTACCAACGAGGATGGCCATGGCGTTTCCTTAGAGAGCCGTCCACTCGTGGAATGACACGGGCGGACCGTGATCGACAAACCGGAGGGGTTGTCGCCGCGTAAGCGCTGACGCGAACTCACGGACAGCGAAACTTACGTTAGCTCAACCCTCCACTCAAGCCACTTTCCGCGGACTGTAGTTCACGAAGATCTTGCTCACCGCTCAGTCGGGCTGTGCCGGCAATTGAAATCTGTGTGAGGTCTGCCGGCTCAGCTGATACGGCTAGGCTCATCGACGTCCTCATGGATTTCGCCCACAGTCACCACCTCCGCAGCATCTTCCGCTCCATGAACCACCAACACCGGGCAACTTGCGTGTTCAGCACACGCCGAACTGACAGAGCCCAGCAACAAGCTGGCGAATCCCCCACGCCCACGGGAGCCGACAATGAGCATCTTGGCGGACTTTGCCTCATCGATGAGAACTTGTGCCGGACGGCCCCGGATTGCCTGTGCCTTCAATCCTGGAGGGAACTGATCCCCAAACGCTTGTGCCAGGGCGTCCGCCAGAACCTGCTGGGCGTCTGACTCGGGATTCCATTCAGACGGCGTATAGGGGCCAAAAGAGGTATCAAAGTGCCAGGCTGTGACGGCGGTGATGGTTGCCCCAAGTGTGCCCGCCAGCGTTTGTGCCCATCGCAGGGCCAGCCCAGACTCGGGTGAGCCATCGACACCAACCACAATGTGTGATCCCCCACGGGTTGTCTGGTCTTCCATGACTCGAACCATCTTTCGTTAGTTTTCGTGTGCGCTTCGAGCAGTTCAGCCTAGCTGCGCCTTCCCTCCATCTTTCACGGCCACTGACGTGCCCTGACAGAGTCTAAGGGCCCTAACGGTATGAATCCGTGCGTGCCACGCTGAGAGTAACGGACATTGTTTGCCTGCGTCGGAACGACGGTCGACCCGGCACACAATCAGCGAAATGAACACGGAGCCTGCCTTGAACAGCGACCTTGATGGAATCAACCACCAAACCCAACGAGGGTCCAGTGAAGCCGGATTGCCCGCAGAATTCTCCCTCTTGCGCCGGTACTGGAATGCCGCCAGCTACCTGACTGCGGCGCAAATCTATCTTCAGGACAATGCCGTGCTGCGCCTACCATTGGCGGCAGAGGACATCAAACATCGCTTGCTCGGGCACTGGGATACGAGCCCGGGGATTTTATTGATTTGCGTCCACCTCAACCGGCTGATTCGCAATACCGGGCCAGGATGCCCTTCGTAATGGGCCCCGGCCATGGCGGTCCCGCCGTCGTGGCCTGTGTTGTGGGGGACGGCGAAGCGGAGGCGGCTCCCTTGGAGGGCGCCTGGCAGGCCCCGGCGGTTGTCTCCGGCAACGATCCTGTCCTGGTCCACCCCGGGCTTCTTGCCACCTACGAGACGTCTGCCAGGGTGAGTGCTTCCATGACCATCCAACAAGAAAAATGGCTGGAGCACGCCCGTGAACTTCCTTGGCGGAACCCCCGTTCCCAGCCTGAACCTGGTGGTCGTGGACAAGCAAGAGCATCCGCGCGGTATACCTGACGCCGACTTTGAATGTCTATTCACGCCAGACGGTGAGGTGATAGTGGCATTGCACGGCTACGGCCGCGCCTTCCATCAACTCCTGCACGGCCACCTGAACCTGATGAGCCCATACAACCTTGCGTTGGAGGCCGTGGACCGGGTGGGCCTGCACTTTGACGAGGCACAGGAACAGGCGGGCCATTGCCAATGGATGTTCAAGAAGCACGGAAGTTGTATTCGGGAGCATCGGAAGGATCTACCGGAGATTCGCGACTGGGTCTGGACGCCTCCAAAGAGCAAAGGGAATGCATCATGAACGGCAAACTGATCCCTACAGCCATCGTGGTGGGGGTCGATGGATCCCAACCCTCCATTGCGGCACTGCAGGAAGCTGTCAGACTGTCCACCAGACTGGGCACACCCGTCCACGCTCTGCTGTGCTGGACAATTCCCACTTCTTACCAACTCCCCTACTCTGTGGGCACCTTCGACTTCAAGGGGGCGGCACAGGGGATTCTGGACACTGCGATCGAGGCCGCATTTGGCATGGACTGGCCCGAAAACCTGACTACCGGACTGAAAATGGGGCCTCCCCGACAGAGCCTGATCGAGGCCAGTAAGGAGGCTTCACTGCTGGTTCTGGGCCGGCGTGGATTTGGCGGATTCACCGGCCTGCTGATGGGTTCGGTCAGTTCCGCCTGCGTTTCCCACGCCCACTGTCCCGTGCTCATTGTCCACGCCCCAAAGCCAGGACAGGACCATGCATGAACTGGGGGACATATCTGCGACACAATGATGCTGGCAAGGAAATACCGGCCCCAGCGAGGGCACTGCCCCCCCCCCATCTCCCATTCACCAGCGGAGCTACGCGGACAGCACCAGGCGGAAACAAGAATGACCCCCTGTCTCCAGGAGGTCATTCTTTGTATGAAATGTGCCCGAGGTGGGACTTGAAAGTGATTTAAACCCGCGTAAACACAGGGAACTCGCAAACCACCTCGCCAATACGGCCCAGTACGACGCAGTCCGGACCAGTCCGGCAGGAAACGTGTTGACACTGTCAACACACCCATGTGAGAGGAGCTGTGAACACTTCCCCGATTTGGATTCGCCAAGGCATGGAGTCTCAGTACGGTATTTCGGAGATAAGAAATGAGCGTGAAATGACTGCCATCGAACCTCGTGTCGAATGTCCCGACCGTGATGGCGGCACACCAGAGTGACGGAACCGTGCATGCGTGGGATGTCAGGAACGAGATCCGGTGCATACGACGACATTGGTTGCCCTCAGCCTCAGGTCAGGCGGACATATATGCAAAACACCCCGTTTGAACGACCATTCAGGGCCAATGCACGTAGAATTGATTCAAGAGTCCAATGCTTAGTTATCCCTCTGTTCTGGACTCAGGGAACCGAAGGGGCCCTAGATGGATAGTGTGCCGAAGTTGGAAAGGACCAGCATGACGATGAACGAGCAGCGAGCCAATTGGGTCAACGAGGCCGCCCATAGTATGAGTCTTGAGGGGCTTGAGGTCAGTGCCGACTACCGCGCGGATTCCCAAGAGTACGTGGCCGGCAAAGTGACATCTGATGAATTGGTAAGAAAAGCACGTGCACGTTTTGGACTCGACTGAATTCGACAGTTCAGCTCCGGATCCCTATATGGATCCGATATCTGGCATCCTCAGAAACCTCGTAGGAGCTAAGACCAACACCGAATTGGCAGCTATCGAGGCCGATCTTGTAGCTGCCCGTCTTATCCAGTTGCGCGACAGTGTCAGCATAGAACCTACCAGAGATCTATTGGAGTTCCAGGCAATCCATCGACATCTATTTGGAGATATCTATCCTTGGGCTGGGCAAATCCGCACAACTGACTTAGCCCGCCCCGGCAATGAACCATTCTGCCCAGTACATCTAATAGAGCGAGCGGCCGCAAATACAGCTCGAGAACTCCACGACGATGCCTCGATGCAGGGCTTGGGTCACGTGGACTTCGTGGCTAAACTTTCCTACTACTACGACGGCTTCAACCACATCCACCCGTTTCGTGAGGGCAACGGCAGGACACAGCGGGAATTTTGGAACCGAGTAGCGGCCGATGCCGGTTGGTTCATCGACTGGAGCAAAGTTCACGGGGACCAACTCAACGAAGCCAGCAGGATCGCCCGTGAATTCCAGGATTACAAACCACTGGATAGCATGTTCACTGGCTGCGTGGATCCTTCCTCCCCGTAGATGAACCTGATTCGGGCAGCCGCATTGACCACGGTGACGAACCAACTTCCAACATTGGAAAACACTGCGGACTCAAGGATTTCTATGGCAGTACGGCCAGGTTTGGCGTAGTCCTGACCAGATCTAAAGGACAAGTGTTCACGACGGGAACGCCCCCCGTCACGACGATTCTCGGCAAAGCACTCCATCCAAGACCGAGAATCCGAAGTACCTATCATCGAGTAGCAAATACAGTGGAGTGCATTTTGGCCGCAATGAAGTACTATCCGAACAGAATCAAGATCCACCGATCTAGATCTTACCAATATTATTCTAGAGCATTGAAATTGCACAACAAGGTAGTTTATATAATTTTATTTAGATTAGCTTAGAAAATAAACTAGATAAATCTGCGTCCGAGGCATCAGCAACAGTAGTCGTTCGACGATAAGATTGACCAGAATAGCCTGACGATTCCCTATATGTGGATTTCAATTCATCAATTTCATTCAAAATTGAATCGAGAGAATAATCTACTCCAAGTTCATCAATGACATGCTCGAGCTCACTCAATATAGACTCCATCAACTCAAAATCAGGAGACTGTTGACGAATTGCATCCACTTCACGCTCGATGGCTTCAACCAAAAGTTTTTCACCAACTACAATAAATTCCCCTTCTCGATAAGCCTGCGAAACCTCTCCGTATTCCAAGAGGTCACTGGACTGTTCCGCATGCTCGAACGCGAGCATGAGTATTTCCGCCGCAGAATCGTGAGCCCACGAGGGTCGAATGTCCTCTGCCAGCCAAGCGCCAAGGCGAAATAGGGAAGTCGAGTCAGGATAGACGCGAGAATGGCACATCTCTAGAAATTCCTTGACGTTTTCACAAAGAAGATTCTCTGCTAGCGGCTGGGCCATTGGAGTCCCGAACGCTAGTGCAGCCAGTGACAGCAGAGTGTCCAACCGCTCCGAAAGTTTCTCACCTTGCCAACTTACTGTTCGGGTGCCGATCCCTGCCTCCCGTAGCAACTTAGCGGAGCTCCGCTTACGTTCACTCTCGGAAGCAAGTTCGAGATTCCGCCCAGCGACCTTAACTATCAAGTAATCAAGACTATGCAACTCTCCCGCAAGGTTCCCACCCAACACTGGTCGATTCTTGAAGTGCTCGCCGGATACTGTGTTCTGCAAGTAGCCCGCCAAGCGAAGAAGGTATGCTAACTGACTACACTTCACCAGGTTCTCTAGTAGCCGCTTCAAGAAATGCTCTTCTTCAAATTGACTAAGGAGATAGTCGCGGCGACTTGGATCGAATAGTGCAACGGAAGTTACTGGGCCAGTTCTTGGGTTCAGCGTAATCCAAGTCCCATCTAAGATGCGTAGAGTGGGCATCCACTCGCGTTCTTCATTAATATTTATATGGAATCTAAGCTCATCGAGTGTTAGGCGTTCCGGCTCGCTTGCAAGCCGTAGAAGTATATCCACAGCAAGTGATGGCAATTGCCTAAAACTCACGGACCATATTTCTTCTGGATTTTCTAAAGATTCAAAAAGGCGTACATAAAAACTATCGACATCAATGTGAGTATTGACAATTGCAACAGTTTCGAGAATTCGGGGATTGAAAGCAATATGATCTACAACTTGGAGATATCGAACATCCGATGCGAGCATACGCCGAATTGAGTCATTTTCGAAACCAAAATATAGGTGGTTGAATAAGATTTCAGCTTTGTTGAGGCGGCTAATTTGCGCAAGGTCAATTGTCAGCTTGCCTTCGATCGTTCCTAGCCGTCTTAGCCGGTCATCGAGGCCATGAATCACTTCGCCAAAAACTTGTTCCCGGCTGGTAAGGATTATTCTATATTTGCCTTTGCCGCGATGGATCTTCTCAAGAAGCGCCGTGAGGCTGCCGGCCTCGTTCTTGTTCAGTTCAGCACTGCTCGCTTGCCCAAGGAAGTCATCGTAGAACAGGATCGTTGGCTGTTCCCCCTCTCTGATCTGCTTCCACCCTTCCTTGACATCAGAGTCAATATTCGCGATCCGCCAGCCTTGTTCCCAATGATCCAACAACAGCATCTCGGCGAGCGTGCTCTTTCCGACGCCCGGTGGCCCCGTGATGATGAGTACGTTTTGATTTGCCAAGATTTCACGTGCAAGGGAGTAGGACGGTGTTGCAACAAAAAGTTTCGCTCTATCGATTATTCGCTGAACGAGCTCCTCACTGCGGAGCCATTCAGCGCTGTTAACTATGCGTACGAGCGCTGTCGAGCTTGAGAGCCATAGCTTGAAATGTGTTTGCTCAACTTGCTTAAATCTCTGCAATGCTTCATTGATCTTTCCTTTATGCCAGACTTCAACATTGCTGGTTTTCAGGGTCACCAGTTCTTCTCTAATTTCGTCTTCGGCATCAGGTGTCAGAGGCGCCGAAACTATGAAAATGTAGCTGTGCATCTTGACGCCCGCCAACTTCATAGCCTCACCCTTTGCTGAAGCTACAAGTGTTCTTTTGGTTGCGCTTGGCATGTGTTTGCACTGAACTATGACAGGAAGATCAACGGATTCAGAGTCCCGGAGATCGATGCCGCCATCAGGACCGACGGCAAAAGTTACAAGCTTTAGCCCCTTGTCCGCATTAAGCAAATCACGAACAAAAACTTCGAAGTCGATCGGTGATAACGCCCGAAAATCATAATCTCCCATGGACCAAGTGTATATGCGAGCATTGTTGATCCCATTTACAAGTCCATAGGCTTTGTGAGCCATCCCACGAATCATGCCGTCGCTTTTTGAGCGACGTGATTCCAGGACGCGTCAGAACGAATTCTTTTACCCACACCCGGTCATTGCGGAGCGGCCGACCACTACGTCGTCAAAATCGCGCGGGCCATTGTGGCACGAGCAGGCCGTAGACCCTTTCGTGGCCGCCTATGGGCAGGTTCTCATGGCCGCTGACAATGGGTCACTGCTCCAGCCTGCGCTCAATTCTTAGAGGCGTAGACATTAAAGGTTGCACCGATACTCCGACAAGCCGCCTCGGCTTCCAAGAGAAGCGTGCTGAGTTGAGCGTGACGAGCTTTCAACGAAGCGGTCGCCGCTTTGGGATCGATTTCGTATCGAATCTTGAGGGTGTGAGGCTGAAGCACGACGATTCGAAGACGCACCTTATGCCCCCTATCTTTAAGCTGATCAGCAAAATATGATGCTCCGTCTTGCCTATTCCCGTTGACCCACACTCTGGCGTTTTTGGAGAGATTGCGAAGCTTCTCAACTATCGTTTCAGTGGACGCGTAGGCAAGGTTTTTGACGGCCTGAGCCACAACAACCTCGTACTCGCTAACCGATAGGCCTCGCCCGGCATCTGCGCTCTTACTCGCTTTTGCATGGATTAGAGTAAGCACACTCTCCCCGTCCTGGTCACACTTCGCTAGGTGCAAAAAGTCGGCGATCTCGCCACTACCATCGTCGCAAAGCAATATCCCCTCACGCTCACGCCCCCAATGTTTGTGTATCCAAGCAAACAAGGAATCGTCGCCGGTTTTGCCTATGCGATCAAGATCCACTTTTCGCTTATCTGTCCCGCCACCAATTGTTGGCTTTTCTTTCGTCACATCGATGCCGTCAAGAGAAAAGGAATCGACCCAAGTCCAGGCCGTGAATGGCTTTGCTGAATAATGCGGCAGGTACGCTCTGTCTCCTGAGACCACGCAGCCATTGCCATAACGGAGCTTTCCCCACCCTTCGGCCAAGAAGATGGTCTCGACAGCGACTTCCCAAATTGAAGGATCATCTGCAGAAATGGATCGCTTCACAGTCATTGCGACCGGGCTCGAAGTGCCAGAATATTGAATTTCCAGCGTAACGTCGGCAACGGAAGCCCCCTGATCAATTATCTTTATGACGACGTCGAGCCTCCTGCCTCCTTCAACCTTCTCGATGTTCGAATTCGTAGTGACAAGTTCTATGCTCATCTCGTCAAGCAGGTCAACAGCTTCCACCGTTTCTGGGGGCCATGAATCGCGATCACCCTGCGGTGCCCAGCTGACTTCGTCCGGGATCCCAAGTTTGTCAAGAGAACTTAGAGGCTGCGCAAGTTGCTCGATAGGTGTCGCCAGTTCAGTCGCGCCAGAAAGTAGCCCCATTGCCCAGGATGCCCTTTCACAAAAATCTGCAAAATCGGCCGACTGGCCCAACCAAATCCGGTGTTTTCCCGGAGAAAGGCCCAGTGTCTCATGGTCATTTCCAGATGGAACCTTCGAGCGCCCCGACGAAAAATGGTATGTCTGGTCCCCGAAGGGATCGATGGCCGATCGCACATTGAGGCCAGTCAACTGCTTGCTATCGGCCTTCGTTTCTACAGAGTTGTGCAATCCCTTCATCCAGACGGCACCCATTGCCCAATCATTGTGGGTGAACGCACCGTTTAGCAGTTCAGCGGGCACAAGCTTTATCTTTGACACGCGCCCATCATCAATTCCTCGCTTGATTCTCCTCCAATCGGAGGGGTGAGATGTGTAAACCGCGAACACTTCTTTCAGTTTCAGCAACAGCACTAAATGATGGACGTCACTGAGAATTGGAGACTCATAACGTTTGCCGTTTGGAGTACTATCCGATGGGCCTCGCCACCATGAAGGGGTTTCCTGTACTCGATACACAAAACCCTGCCCTTCGATTGAACCTTCAGTGAACTTCTCGATTTTTTTCACACTGCCCGGCTTACCTTGCTCGGAACTCGGACGCTTAGAAAACACTTCAGATTGAATCTCTTTGAGTAGCCTGTCTACGCTCCGCCTGCTCGAATTAGCTGCAACGAGCCCGAGGGAGAGGAATGGTCCGAAGTGAGATGCGTGTATAGGCATGATTTGGAGCATATTCGCAATTGGCACCCCTGTCATTTATGTTGTGCTAAACATCGAATATGTCTGCCCCCGGTTTCGTTGAGTACTCGACCTGGCGAACTGGTACTCAGGGACGGATGTTAACGATGCCTGTGGCTATTGGAGCAGACCCGCGCGTCACCTTTGAGTGTTGGTTTGTTTTGTGCTGCCATCGCTCATGACTAGAACCATCTCGGGTCACACCACCCAGTTCACCGCGTAGGCGGTAGTTGGTGGGGGTAGTGGACTGAGGTGTTCTGGTCAGAAAGTCCCACGCAACGGCCAAGGAGTTCCTGGCCGTAGCTTTCAGTGCGGTCCAGCCACGCTTCGCCTGCACAGATGCGAAGCGAAGCTTGTATTCGCTCTTCTTTGTCGGCCGCTCAACCTATGCGCTTCTTGCCCTGCCCTAAGGACGCTCGACCGCTTCTTAGTCATCGAGCCATTCCACAGGCTCCTGGCCAAGACCCGCCGCGATGGCAGTCGCAGTTTCACGCCACGACGTGAGTTCCGCAATGGCCAAGTGAGGCTGGTTCGTTGCAAAGGAGGCACGAGCCGCTGTCAATATATCGTTCGCGCAGGCTTCCTGGTCAACTGGTCTCAGGGCAAGCATCCACGGGAAGCGGTCACTCATTCGAGACGCAAGACTTCCATCCGAGCTCGTCGACACCGCGACAAGCTGAGCAGCAAGCTCCAACAGCGAGGCACGGGCCTGGTCTGCACTCTCAGACATCAGCACAAGCGCTTCGCTGTCGCGCCGGGTGACCCGAACAGGATGATCCGCAGCAGCCGCAAACACATCAGCAGATGCACGACTCAGCTCAGATGACTGAAAAGTCGTTCTGGGTGGGGTTAGTGTGCTCATGCACTAGCTCCAATTCAGAACGTGTTCTGAACTCAAGTAACGCGGAGGCTCCATTGCTCTGACCAGGCGTCAACCAAATCTTGGTCGGCCCCTCACTCACCCCTATTGCTGATGATTCCTCTCTCAGTTGCCGCTTGAATGAGGACTTCCACTCCGGCATCGCCAAGGCTGCTCCGCAGAGAATCTATCAGTTTCTTCACTTGGTGAGTGACAACGTAGTGACTCGGTGCCGAACTACGTATTCGTTCTGCATAGTGCAATGCCAGAGTCTCGCCGTGAGCGGATAGCGCGCTTTCTGGAATGTCCCGCTGGACAGGCCGCAAACCAAGGCCGATGCCCCTACTGGCAAGCAGCTCAGTTGCCTCTGGAATACCATCACCGAGGTAAGGAACAATCTCCGACCAACAAATAAGGACCTCGCTGGCTAGGGTTCGTGGCACTCCGTTCATGCGCGCAGTCAGGTGTTCGTGAAGCCACGTGTTCCATAATTTGGCTCCGACTTTTGCGTCCGCGCGGATGAAACGTACAACAGCCTGGGCAAACTTCGCTTCAAACTTACCACCAGCGGCAAGCACACTTTCGTCGAGCATCTTTTGCCTCGACTCCGGGGTAATGCCGGCAAAAGAGATGATTGAAGTGACTAGGGAGAAAAATTGATTCTGGTGTGTACCACCGCTCAATTCGCTTAGTCGCTTCCACTCCCCGATCGTGGCGTCTAACATGCCAGCCTCAAGCATCTTGTCATTGTATCGAGGTACGTATAAGTAGGAGCTCCATACCAGCGCCGCTGTTTCTTCTTCGCCAAATAGTGGGATCACACGTTCGGTCGCAAAGGTCGGGTCCGCCCCAAATAAGAAGAACAATTGGCTGGCCAATGCAGGTTGCGTCGCGTGGAGTGCGAGTGGCGGCCCGTCGAGTAGCTGATTCAGTGCTTCGTGTTCTTCTAGGCTAAGACCGGACCAGCCGTCACGATCCTTTCGCCACCGCCGATCTACTTCGACCAACCAGTATTGGGCGAGATCCCCTGGCCAACAATTTAGATAGAGTGCTGCGGACGAATTGGGGTCCAATTCAGCATAGTGAGTGAACGACTGTCCATGAGCCGTCCAGAGATCGAGAGCCATGCGCCGCATTGCGACAATAGCTGGAACTTCAACACTGTCGATTCGCTTGCGCCCCTGCTCCAAAAGGAAGCTGCTGATTGACCGCGCCGATTCAATACTTGGTATCTGTGTCGCAACTCTGGCAACTATGGAGTCTCCAATCCCATCCAATGGAGCTTTTGCCCAGCCTTCGATGACAGCTCCACGAAGATCGTTTGCCTGTGCCCCAAGTTCCAACCGCCCATCAATGAACGACCAGATATTTTCACCAAGTTCTGGACGGGACTCAACAACTTGATTCACAAGGGAAAGAGCGTCCCTCCATTCAGGTTCACCGAAATTCCGTTCCGAGTAATCCATGGAAAGCAGGTCGTCCATAGCAGCCGTAAGGTCGTCTTCAATAGATGCAATTAACGCTTCGGGTTCCATTGGCAGCTTTCCTCCCCATGTTCCGCTTGACGACCACATATCGAAGTCAGGGTTGGCCCGGGGGGCAAAGTCAGTATTGGCGGACTGCACCTCTTCTTTCGCCACGATAGCTTCTGCCCACTCTGGTGCTACTTGGGTCAACCACACAAGTAAGTTGTAAGTCGAGTAGGCAAATTGTCGATCGAAATTTGGAAGGGCTTCAGGGAGGGTCGGTCCAGCCTGCGCCGCCTTCAGTAAGCTGTCACGAGCATCGCTAGTGGCTGTTTCTGCCGCCATTTTAAGGACGCCGTAAACTTCGTGTTTGAGGTCATACTCATAGAGTGCCGCTCGCTCCAGCAACCACAAGATCTTTTCGTCGGGCGACCGGGAAGTGTCTAGTGCTACCAGGTGTAAGGCGAGTCGTTTGTAGAGAATTCGATCCAGTGACCACCATCGTTCAGGCAGGTCAGCTAGTGCAAGCGTATTCTTGGCACCGTACTCCCGCAGAGCATCGATAATTGCATCTACTGGGTCACGATTCTCGTCCTGCTCGTGTGGTTCGATAGCCGAACGCCCTGAGTTCAAAGGATCCCAGGTTCGTTGACCGTGGTAGGCGTCAAGCAGTTCATAGGCCTCATGGAGAGAGCTTTCCAGCAGCATTCCGAGCATCAAATCCCCGGACACCGATGCTTCGACGGCTTTCAAGACGTGCGCGGTCAGACTTCCTTCGTCTGTGGTCCAGTACACCTCTGCATCCGGGAACGGTGTCAGTTCCTCGGAGCCTCCAAAATTCCATCGCCGTTTGAGCACGAGATAGGGTCTGAGAATGGCACGTAGTACCGTCGAGTCTTCTAGGCGCCCGGCTGGTTCGTAAGGAAGAAGGGATTCCGAAGTGACCGGTGCGGAGTGGCCAGGGATTGAGGTTGCAAGCAGCACTTTCCATCGTCTGCCAGCGTCACCATCCGCTTTGAATAGTTCGTCGGCAGCCCAACAGGCGTCACGAAAGAGTTCTTTACCGAGCGACTGCCCCAATCGTTGCACTGTCTGCAATGCAGCACCATGAAGTTCAGGTACAGCTATGAAACTCTGGCAGAACCAGCTTCCAAGGACGTTAGCCGTGGCATTTCCGTCTTGTCCATTGAAGATCACTTTGAATTCGGGTAAGTCCTCTATCCAAAGGAGCCATGCGACTTGCTGGGCCGATTCAGCGGCATTTACAGCCCGGACGAATTCGCGAGCACCGCTTGCAGTGTCCAGCTGGCTGACGAGATAGTCGTGGTCCACCGGAGTCAGTGTCGGCCCGCCTTCAACTAGTTCGACGATTCGAGCATGGTGGTCAGTCTGTCCCATGCGGGCGCGGAGATCCCACGCTTCCAGAGCCGCCACGAGTGCGCTGTGATCATGGTCTTTGACGGGGTAGCCGATCGTTTGTATCCCGAGCCGAACCCATTTACTGTTTTTTGCTTCGTTGTCTATTGTGAAGGCATAGCGTGGCGTTCCCGATGGGAGGCCAAGTGCGAGGTAGCGCATGATCGGATCATCATGGCTGTAGCCGACAAACAACACGGTAAACCCTTGAAACATGGGTAATAGAAAGCGGGTCGCCCACGCATCGGTGAGGTATGCCCTCCCGAAGTCACGGTCATCAAGAACAAGCTCTGGAGGTTCGCGAAGCACGGACCCGTGAAGGTGGACAATTCCCGTGAAGTCTCCTCCGAGTGGAAGTGCCGGTCCAACCCAAGTATCAGATACGGTGATGCCATCGGCAGTTGCCGCCGTCGATAGATGGTCATCGAAATTCGTCGTTACGATCCTCAACTGCCCATGGGAAGAAGCGACACGGACAAGTGCCGCGTGCGTTGCATTGGGGGCTGAGCCGGCGCGGGTGACGATATCGCGCGCATGCCGATGAGTGTCAAAACCCTCCGGCATTGATCCCAGAAAGAAGTCGATCGCAACATCCTTGTCGAACGGCACTAGCGCCATTTCCGCCAATTGACTTGCTAGCTTGTCGAAGAGCGGCAGCCCGGACGGACGATCGACTGAAGCGCCCGCGCCAACGAACAGCACCAGTCGCCCTGCAGCCTGCGCGTCAAGAACGGCTTGCGGCAAATTCACGCCACCGGTGATCCACACGTCGTTATCCCCCAAATTCCAGCAGCAAATGTTTCTCTGAGACTACTAAGCGCGTGTCCAATATCTTTAGCACGGCCACAAAATGATCTTATCGTTCGGTGGCGCCTAAGCCCGTCGAAGAGAGTGCAACCTTGAAGGCGACGCCAAGACATTCTAGGGACTTACTTTTCGGATGCCACTGACCCTGTTCTGGTTGTCGCCGAGCATCCGGGTCCTGTCAGTGCGGCCCGCCATTCCGAGATAATCGCCAATTGGGAGGCGAAAGCCTAGACGCGACAAGGGCACTTATACGGCGAGGACGCTTCCACCGGGTCGCATTCCTCCGACTCGGCGCTGCCCCGGGATTCGTTGACTCTCGGGGCAGTCCAATCTGGCCTACCTGACTCCATACGCAACGTGAATGACAAGGCTCGAATCCACTGTTGCAGCGGCTAGCATTGACATCTTGATTACACGGGCTGCCTTTGGGTCCGCGCGAATGAACAATGGAGGGCCTATGGCACCCGGAATGAAACCTTGCTGGTCTGGCACATGCGGGAATACTGCAGCTTTTCGGACCACAACGAAGCCAGCATGGTGCCTCGAATGCCTCGAAGTAATCCTTGGAGAGATTGGCATGAAATCAGTCGTCCCGTTTCCCGGGATCAAGGAGCGCTGGCGAACACGGTGCCTAGACTGTGGTGCCGAGTGCGACTATCTACTGAACTACCTCCTGGAACTCCACACCCGCGACGAGCCCGCTTGCCGCCTTTGCCATTGGCGACTCTGGGTCGAGCAAACTTCAACCAACACCGGGCCCATCACTGCCGCGGAGTTGGCAGCACTATATGAGCGGAACGGATTCGAGCCGGTCGACGAGATCACCGCTCTGTCCAATTCTTCGCTGCCAGTTCTGACTCGGTGCAAGCTGTG
>NZ_JAUCEK010000012.1:0-71069 GCF_032458965.1 Arthrobacter sp. lap29 | reverse complement strand
GGTCCATCACGTAAGACACGGCACGGCTCTTCACTTCAGGGGTGTACTGCTTAGGCATGCTATCCATTCTCTCAATAGAAAACGGCACAAAACCCGGGACGATTCAAACCCATTGAATACCTCTAAGAGAACGAGACGACAGCGGTCTTGGCCGCCCACAACGGCAATGACTTGAAGTCACGACGGAATCGGATGCTGCTGATCCTGCTCTACGACAGTGGTGCACGCGTTGGTGAGATCACCGCGCTCACACTTGGCGATCTGACACTGTCGAAGCCGGCCCACCTGATCCTCACAGGGAAACGGGACAAGAGCCGCGCCGTTCCCCTGGGTAACAAAACACTCGAACACCTTTTGGTCTACCTCGCGGAATTCCACCCGCAACACGCCACCGAGTCCGCTACACGTCCGCTCTTCTACAGTTACCACCGGGGCCAAGCAACCGCCCTTTCCATCGACACCGTCGCCGCGGTGCTCACCAAAGCCGGGGACCTCGCCCGCCAACGGTGCCCTTCGATCCCGGGGAAGCTGCACTGCCACATGCTGCGAAAAACCAAAGCCATGGACCTCTACACACAAGGCGTACCGCTGCCGATCATCATGCAGCTACTCGGCCACGAAAGCATGAGCACCACCTCAGCGTTCTACGCCTTCGCCACCCTCGACATGATGCGCGAAGCAATGAATGCGGCCACACCCGCCATCAGCGAAGCAAGCACCCAAGCGCTCAGTAACAACGAACTACAACTTCTCTACACCCTGAAATAGTCCAAAACAATAAGCCGAGGAACAGACTCAAAACCCCTGAATTACAGGGGCGAACAACCTCGGCTTAGCGGATTCCTCAGCATAATCCGCGTTATACCCAATTTGGTTTAACACGAACCATGGATTTCAATACACCCCGCGCGAACTGGCGGCTTGGTGTACCGGAAATAATAGCCGCCAGTCGCCGGGGCCAAGGGCGGGTGTTGGGATTGCCGTGGCTGAGTCATTTTCTCGTCCGTGAAGAACGAGTTTTACCACCACTACAGCTTTGACACCCGCCAAGAAGCCATGCGGGCCACCATGCGCTACATTGAGGTCTTCTACAACCGGTGGAGACCACACATGTGCCAGATGTCAGCATCGTGTCGGAATGGGTTCTATCTCCTCCAGAGGATAGACAATCCAAAATAGCTTACTTATCAAGCGAATATTTTATCCGAAAAAGACAGTAAAAGCCCTTCAGCTTTGCAACATTTTCAATAATCTTAGAGATTTTTAGGGTTCAAATGAAGTATCTTAATATAGAAGCAATATCTGTTAGCATCGTGTATGCGGGAGTTGCTCAGAGGTCAACACGCCGCCTTCCACCAGGTCTCTCCTCTGATTAGCAAAGGAATCTCTATGTCTGAACGCGCAGCACACTCATCGCGCACGAGGCGCCGCTTTACCCCCCTTGCCCTAATAACGGGGGCCGTAGGGGTTATCTTGCTCTCGTTGTCGGTTACCGGATCCTTGTCCGGATTTACCGCTAGCATCACCAACAACACCAACACTGCCGCTTCAGGCTCTTTGGTTATGCAGGAACAGGCCACGGTCGATACAGTCACCACGACGTGTCTGAGCACGGACAATGGCAGCGTCTCCACAAATAGCGCCACTTGCTCAACTATTAATAAATTTGGTGGCAGCAAGGTTATGGTTCCGGGTGGGCCCGCAGTTGTCACAGCGATCACGATCAAAAACCTCGGTACCACTGATGCCAAGACATTTACGTTGACTCCGGGCGCCACCTGCACTCAGTCCACCAATGGAAGCCTCAACGGCACTGCGACTGATTTGTGCACAAAGATCAACGTAGTGATCACTTCAGGGGCAACTACCGTGTTCACAGGTACGGCCGCTTCCCTTGCTGGCGCGCTCCCCGCGGCACTGACGATGCCCGCCGCACCAGCGGCAGGTGCCACCATTCCGTTCACTATCTCCGTGACTTTGAACGCAAACTCCGGTAATTCCTACCAAGGTCTGGCCGCTTCTCTTCCTCTAACGTGGACCTTCGCAAACTAACTATCCATGGCCAGTGCCGGTGGCTGTCTATTCTCTCCTAGGCACCGGCCTGCGCCTGCTTCATTGTGAGGTTCACGCTAGGATGACGGAAACAAAGACCAAGAGGCTTCTCCGAAAGGAGACCAACAGGCCGGGCCATCGTGCCCGGTCTGCACCAGTTACTCACAGCCACCCCAAGACCCGTGTAGTAGCTTCAGTAATCTCATTTTCACTCGTGGTCGGAGTTTTACTGACAGCCATCGTGTTCTTCTTCATCGGGGGGCGATGGTTCATCATTACTACACCCTCAATGGGTGAAAGCGCTCCGGTAGGGACACTTGTTCTGACACTTCCCACTCAAGCCTCAGAAATTTTGTCTGGGGAGGTCATTACTTTTCACCCTCCCACAACACCGGAGGAAACCTATACCCACCGGGTTCAAAGCACTTCACGGGACGGTCAGCTCACCACACAGGGGGACATCAATGGCGCGACGGATCCGTGGACCATCAGTCAGGGCGACCTCATCGGCCGCTCTATCTTGCTACCCGGTCTTGGTTGGCTCATACGAGCCCTACCAATCCTCCTGATAGGAATAGCGCTGTTGTGGATCCTCACCCGCCTCTACACTCACAACATGTGGCGAGCTCCGCTGCGGATCATGGGGATCCCCTTCGTGGTGTCCAGTACCTCATTCATCCTCAAGCCCTTCGTAAGCATGACGATTCTGGCAACCGATGCCACCTCCTCCGGCGCAAACGCCGCAGTAGTCTCCACAGGGCTGCTGCCCATACGTGTCCAAGCCGTAGGAGGTTCCTACACAGACTTGGCAAGCGGCGGTGTGGGCCAGCTCAGCATCCCGTCTCTGTCCGAAAATGGCGCCTACCAAATTACCTCAACACTCCACCTCGCTCCTTTAGGGTGGGCCATACTCGCGACCGTATGTTTACTGCCCCTACTGTGGTGTTTACTCGTAGGATTACCCCCGACACCGGCAAAACGCCTGGGCTCCGCATGAGCGCGTCCCAACCATCGCTCCGCACCACACCCGCACGAAATCAGCGGCGGATCACAGCTATCGCGCTGGTCGCAGTATTGACGTGTTTATGTCTGGCAGCCATCCTTACACCGACTAGTTCCGCCGCCTACCTAGCGAAAATAACCAACAGCACAAACAAGGCCGTGACCGCCACCTATTTCACTTGCACCGGGGCCGTTCAGGCCGACTCCACAAACGCTCTCTTCGCGTTCCGTCTCGATGAAGCCTCGGGTTCAACCTCCGCAGCCGATTTCTCCCCACAGCAAACCCCCGGTCAGTACCAAGGATCGATGACCAGCAACCGCACCAACGGTGCCTGCCCACGCGACTCCCCCGGTGCTTACGTGCTCAATGGAACCACCAGCTACCTCACCACTACCTGGCGCACAGGGATTAACACATTCAGCCTAGAGATTTGGTTCAAAACCACAAACGCAGGCGGGAGACTCATCGGCTTTGGTAACACGCAAACAGGCGCCTCTGTCCAATCCGATCGCCATCTCTACATGAGCAATACCGGACAAATCGTCTTCGGCGTAAACCCCAAAACAATAAAAACTATTATTAGCCCACAAGCCTATAACGACGGTGTCTGGCACCACGCAATTGCTACGCTCTCAACGGCAGGAATGAAACTCTACCTCGACGGTCAAAACGTCGCCTCCGACCCAACAACGACTACCGCGCAAGACTTCAACGGGCATTGGCGCATAGGCTACGACACACTCAACGGCTGGGGCGCCACCCAACCCACCAACTTCTTCTTCAATGGAAGCCTTCGGTTCGCATCCGTCTACCCCATGGAACTCACACCCACCCAAATATTTAGCCACTACAACGCCGGTCGCTAAGAATGCTCAAACCTGTGCCTGATTATCGCGTCTGATTGAATACCACTTTCGCAGTTTGTTTGGGACCTACCTTGCAGCTCGCAGGGTCATGACCCGCAATTTGGTCGCAGCCCACCCCACCATTGAGTTCAACAGGGTGACTTTCCTACGATTGAATTCTGTAGTGCAGTTGAGGGTAGAGATATTCGCTAACATCCGTCCGGACCCCGGGTCCAGGTGCGGTCGATTCGCTGGCTTACACGGGCGCATCGAATATTGTGCAGAATGGTCCGTCAGGCTTTGGCCACAGCCATCACTTCCCATATTCATGATTGGAACAAATCCGTCTCTAATTCTGCAACGATGGCGGGAACATTGAACAGGAGCACTTCGAGGAGAACGGTGGGTCATGGACAAAGCCACCCCCGCGAATAGGGACACCCCCATGGTCTCAGCAAGCGTCAGAGAAATCGACCGTGGGCTGCCACGAGCCTGCCAACAGATCTCCCATACCCTCGACTATGCCGAACACGGCGTCGTGGACCCCTACGTGCACTGCGAGTCACGCTCCAGCGGGCACGCCGAACTGCCCATCATCGATGAGGCCGACCGTCTCAAGGCCGCCGGCCTTGAACAAGTGCGCGACTATTTCGACCGGCACACCATGGGCGTCATCCTCATCGGGATGCCAGGGATTGAAAAACGCCTAGCCCGCTACCCGCAGCTCTACAGCCGCATTGGCTTCGCCCACGAATACCGCCAGCTCACCCTCGAAGAGCTCACCGCCGTGCTGACCAACCGCTTCGCACCAGAACGTGAGGCACTTGACGGCGGCATCACCCATGCCACAGCCATCGCGACCATCGTCAGGATCACCGGTGGAAACTTCCGTCTCGTCGACAGGTTACTGACCCAGATCGACCGCGTGCAAACAGTCAACAGCCTCACCGGGCTCACGCCCGAGATTGTCGACACAGCGCGGCAGGCCCTGCTCATCGGCCTTGAAGCACTGCGAAAAACACGCCACTTACCATTGCTACCGCGGGAGAAAGCTGTCAATAAACGCCGTGCAGGTGGCTTGCATCCGATCAAGGGTCATGTGCGCGGACCCAATCAGAACCTGGATTGCCAAACCGTCCATCATAGCCACGTAGGCGTCTGAAAATGCCGCCAGATCAGGAATATCCAGAAGGCCCTCGTCGCGGGCCTCCGTGGCAGCCTCAAGGACGGCACGGCGCCAGTCACCGTAATAGACATCATTGATGGCGGCCAGCGGCAGCGAACGCAACGCAGAAACCCACAGCTCAAGCCACACTCGCCATGACTCAATGGTGACATCAGAGCTGGGGAGATAGCCGCTGGCAAGTTTGCGAAGCCGCTGAACCGGGTCGTCGTCCTCCGCAAGGTAATTCTCCCGGCGCTCCACAGATTGCTCATATTGGAAACGGAAAGCTTCAACCAACAGCTCATCCTTGGAGGCAAAATAATAATGCACCGTGCCGGTGCTGTAACCGGCAATCTTGGCCACGTCCGCAATTCTCAGATCACGAAATCCGCGTTCGGAGATCACTAAGCGCGTTGCCTCCAGAATCTGGTGACGCCGCTCTGCAACTGCACTTGGACGAGCCATAGCCTCAATCTTCTCTCTCACAATGTGGATACTGCTTTGACTCTAACCCGCGCCAGAGCAGTAGCTGTTCAGGGTAGATTCAAAATTCTCCGGGGCGTAAGCACAAGGCCGTACCCTCAGCGGACACGGAAGGTGTCAGGAAGCGCCACGCAAGCTGCGCAACAAACAGCTCAAGGTTCACGTCTTCGTGGTCATATTCTTAGTGCCAGCACCCCTCCTCCTGCTTTTTCGAGACTGGATGAGTGCCATCACTGGCAGGCCCAGCACTGCCGCAATAATGGCAACAATACCCAGTATCTGTACAGGCAACAGCCGCTCCCCCAACGCAGCAACTCCAATCAGGGCAGCAAGTGCCGGCTGTGAAGTGTCCACAAGTGAGGTGTATGTAGCCCCCAGCCGCTTCAGCCCAGCATAATAAGCAGCCAACCCGATGGGGACAATCACCACCCCATGCAGGGCAAGGTATCCCATGCCAAGACCAGACGAGGGAAATTCCAGCTGCCCAGTCAACAGCGCGGCAATGACACTAGACACGCCAGCACCTAGCAATACCAGGCTGGCTGCCGTCAACGGCGGAGTGTCCCCCACCGTTGCACCTGCCGCAAAAACGTAGAATGCATACCCCACCGCGGTCACCACGGCCAACATCATCCCAGCACTAGAACCGATCCCCACGGAATTTGATAAAACAATAATCCCCACACCGCTCAAGCCAAGGGCTAGCAGCAAGATTTCTGCAACCCTGGGAAATCGATGCACGCGCAGAGCCACAAGTATGGCAACAAGAGCCGGATATATGTAGATGATCGCCACCGTGATCGAGGTATCCAGCCGCTCCAGTGCAGCGAAGTACGCCCACATCTGCGGTCCGAACAGCAGCGCACCGAGCAGTATCAGCCGCCAGGCAATACTTCTGGCCACTTTTTTCTCTCGCATGAGCCGTGACACCAGCCACAAGACAATGGCGGCGATCAAACATCTGAACGCCACAAGGGAGAGCCCGTTGAGCTGCGCGGTGTAGGCGAGTCTGACAAACGCTGGAGTGCTCGCGAAAGCAACAGCCGAGAGGAGAACGAATCCCACACCCACTGTGACGGCAACAGGCCCTGTTCGCGGTGTCACGGCTGTGGGTTGCTGATTTACATCAGGCTGCACGGCCTGTCCTTCAACCAGTGTCACTAAGGTCCAATCGCATGCTAGAAGTGAGAAGCATCTTTGCTACTCAGAGGAAGGCGTAGTCAAACCGCCGCTTTTTTACTATCAGACTGGGGCGAACGCCGTCTCAATGGCCAGCAATTGATCGGCAGTGAAGGCCAACGCAGCCTCACGCAAAGTAATGCCTTCAGCTGCCGAGCGGTCAAACATGTCCGTGACGATTCTGCGCATCTCGGTGCGAATTTTCCGTTCTGACTGTTCGGCATCGGCGTCTATGTCACCAAAGAGCATCCACCACCACCAGGCGTTAGTTCCGGAGTTGGCAACAAAGTCAGGCACTACGTGGACGCCGCGCGCAATCAGCAGGCTCTCCGCCTCAGGAAGCACAGGCATATTGGCTGCTTCAACTATCAACGAGGCGCCCACCTCTTGCGCATTCTCAGCGGTAATGGCGTAGGAGATGGCAGCCGGCACCAAAACATCTGTGGGAATGGAAAGCCACTGCTCGGGCGGCAACTGCGTGTCCTCGGCCCGCAGGCATGAACGGTCAATCTCGCCGAACGAATTTCGTGAGGCGAGCATGGCTTCCACATCCAGCCCCGCCGGATTCACAATCACGCCGTTGGCATCTGCAATTCCCACAACAATCATTGATGCCCGCGCCAAGTATCTAGCCGTTGCACCGCCCATGGAACCGAACCCCTGGATCACCACCCGTGATCCAGCATGGGGGCGCTGAATTTTATCCAAGGCCGTCAATACGGATTCGGCAACTCCCAACCCACCAACCAGCTCATCCAGACCAATCCCATCCACTGTGATGGTGAATGCCTGACTGAGCCGCGCTATGGCTTCCTCACAATTCTCTAGCAATGGGTAGATGGCCTGAACGGAGCTTTCAACGCCGAGCTCGCTCAGCACCTCATCGATGAGCTTCTGCTGCAACCCCAGATCTTCGCCCATGGTCCAGTGGGCTTTAATTAGGGCACTGACACTTTGTAAGTATCGCTTGAGCACGCCACGCATGTGCATGTCATGCGGATCGCAATCAATGCCGCCCTTCGCCCCACCAAGCGGAACATAAGCGCTGTCCGGACGGTAGTGCAGGCTCTCTTTAAGGGTCATCCCCTGAGCAAGGCCGCGAACTTCCTCCAAGGTGCAGCCTTTGCGCATGCGAAGCCCGCCACTACAGACGCCCCGGACCAACCTGTCAATCACCAAGAAACCCTTACAGCCGGTTACCGGATCGGTCCATGTCACTTCCATCAGCGGCGGGCGCGGTGTTGGGCGCATTTCATCCTGGACACTGACCGGCATGAGATGGCTCCTCGCTTTTTGAGAACATTCTTACTGAATGATTAGTCAGTATTCACGCAGCAGAGAAGCTTGTCAAGAGCCCTATTTTTCAGGCGCCACAGCACCTAACGCGGACTGGTCCACAGCCAGTTCCCAGGCAACTTGGCGAACCAGCCACGCACGCAAATCTGCGCGACTAATGGGCTCCTTATGGACCACCATCCGCACGGCGAGCCCATCCAGGAAAGACGTCAAGCGCGTAGCTGCCTCAAGGGAATTACTGGACTGGAAGACCCCGTCCGAAACCCCCGCATCAATGACGCTGGAAATCGCCTTATTCCATTGCCGATGAAGGTCTACCAAAACCTCCGCCAACGCCACGTCCCGCATGGCGGCGGACCATGCATCAACCCAAATCTGCCACCCCCTAGCCTGCCCTGTTGGGGCATACCACTCCAAGGCCGCCATGAGGAGTTCGGCAGGAGAGCCAGAACCTCGCATGATCCGCCCTAGTTTGAGCAGGTCCCTTTCCGCTGCGTAAGTCAGTGCGTCAATCAGCAGCCTTTCCTTGGTCTCGAAGTGATAAATGATCAGTGCAGAACTAACGTCCATAGCGTCAGCCACATCAGCAATCCGAACTGCCTGCATTCCCTTTTCTCGAATTTGCTTGACAGTTTCTGCCAGTACCTCAACCCGGCGCGCCTGGGCATTCATCCTCTTCATAACCGAAACCCTATCCCGTACAACGAAAATACTGGTGGCGAACAAAAAGTTACACACAAGCCGTTGACATTGGCTGTGACACACGGCACAGTCTACTTATTAGCTGTATGGCCAGTCAGTAATCATGGTCTTCTTTCAAGAATGAAGGGCGAAGTCTCACATGGCAAAACATCGACTCACAACTCTGGCAGCGGTGGTAGCTGCCGCCAGCTTGGCGCTGACGGCTTGTGGCAGTTCAACACCAGCGGCCAACGACGGCGGACCCGCAGCTTTTGGTGAATGCCAGCTCTACGGCGATGCCGGGTCAATATCCCTCACACCGGTCACCCCGGATACGCTCACGGTTCAGACAAATCTGCCCTCACCCGGCTGGTGGAAGGGTATCTCTCCGGAAAAGATCACCGGAGGGTTTGAATATTGCCTGGCCGCCAATATTGCCCACCGTGCGGGCTTGAGCAAACTCAAAGTAGTCAATGCCTCTTTTGATGCCCTGGTTGCCGGACAGACCAAGGATTACGACATCGCCATGGCCCAGATCTCCATCACTCCCGAACGGGAAAAAGTGGTCCAGTTCTCCAAACCGTACTTTGATTCCAATGTTGCAATCTTGGCCAAAAAGGGTGCGGATGTGACAGCTGCGAACATGAAGGACAAGAAACTGGGCGTGGCCTTAGGAACAACAGCTGTGGAGTTTGTCCAGAAGAAGATCAATCCGAGCACACCGGCACGGGTCTTCCAAGAAACCGACGCCATGGTGACAGGTGTTGCTTCCGGCCAAATTGACGCCGCCCTTCAGGACACTGCCATCATGCTTGGTTTTGCCAGCGGTTCCTCCGGCGCCCTCGAGGTTATAGGACAGTACAAAACGGGTGAACAATATGGCGCCATTTATCCCAAAGGTTCAGTGAACGCGGCGGCCATGGATGCCGCCATCGAATCCATGTCCACGGACGGCACGCTTGAGAAGCTCTCAGCGGACTGGCTTGGACCCACGTTGGGTGGCGATCCGGCCAAGATTCCAGTGTTCCCCACCCCATGAGCACCACGAACCCCACCACGGCCGGTGACAGCCTGCAAAAGAGTAGTTTGCACGCACCCCCGCCCACCGTAACGCCCTTTACTATTGCCGCGGTTGCTGTGGTGGCATTGACCGCCGCGGTGTCTTATTACGCCCTGATATGGCTCTTTGCTTACATTTATCCCAACGGTGCGTCCGGGCTGTTCACGGCACTCTTTGTTGCGCTGTGGTTGGCGGCTCTCATTCCGCTGATTCCTGCGGTGCAGGCCATGGGTAGATCCCAAAAGGCCAACGCGCTCTTGCGTTCCCATGATGTAGTGGGCGCACGGCACCATGCCGCCCTTGGGCGGGAAGCAGCCTTGACGAGCATGGGCTATTCGGCAGCCATTTTGGTTCTCGCTACACTCGTTGCCTTTGTCAGCACCAAAGACGGTGCCATCGCCTCAACATTTTTGCGGCCAGCATTCATCGCACAGGCCTTCTCAGATGTTCTCGCTGCATTTTGGGTCAACGTACGTGTTGCCCTCGGAGCCGAGGTACTAGTCCTTGTCCTGGGCTTGGGTATTGCCATCATGCGCATGTTGCCAGGGCGCGCCGGACGGCCCCTGCGGGTGCTGGCAATTTTATATACGGACATCTTCCGCGCTATTCCCGGAATCATTGTCCTCTACCTTGTCGGCTTTGGTTTGTCCTTGGCTGAGGTGCCCTTCTTCAAGGATCTGCCACCGATCTGGTTGGCGATCTTTGCCCTCACCTTGACTTACAGCGCCTATGTAGCCGAGGTGTATAGGGCTGGGCTTGATTCAATTCATCGCAGCCAATGGGCTGCCGCCCGCTCCCTGGGGCTCTCATACCCTCAGGCCCTTCGCACCGTCATCATTCCCCAAGCGGTCCGGCGCGTCATTCCTCCGTTGCTGAACGATTTCATTGGTCTACAAAAGGACACCGCCCTAATTGGTGTCATGGGTGTCATTGATGCCTTCACCCAGTCCCGGCTGATTGGTTCTGCGGTGTTCAACCTGTCCCCCGTGACCGTGGTGGCGATCATCTTCGTTGTGGTAACTATCCCCCAGTCACGCTTTGTTGACCGGATGCTAGAAAAAGACCAGGCCCGCCAGCGCTCAGGATCAAGTTAGGATAACCATGCATTTTCTACAGATTCGCGATCTTCACAAGTCTTATGGTTCCCTGGAAATCCTCAAGGGGGTCACCCTGGATGTGGCACGGCATGAGGTGGTGTGCCTTATTGGCGCCTCCGGCTCCGGAAAGTCCACCTTGTTGCGCTGCATCAACGCCCTGGAACCCATTGATTCGGGCACAATCCTGGTCAACGGCGATCAGGTCACGGGACTGGGCGTGGATTTGAACGCACTGCGACGCAATGTGGGAATCGTCTTCCAGTCCTACAACTTGTTCCCCCACATGTCAGTGCTGAAGAACATCACCTTGGCCCCCACCATGGTGGGGGGCGTATCCAACGAGGCTGCCGAGCAGCGGGCCCTGGAGCTACTGGAGAAGATAGGTCTGCGGAACAAGGCCGGCTCCTTCCCTGACGCGCTGTCCGGCGGCCAGCAGCAGCGCGTGGCTATTGTTCGTGCCATGGCCATGGACCCCCAGGTATTGCTGCTCGATGAAATCACCGCTGCCCTGGACCCGGAACTTGTTGGCGATGTTTTGGAGATGATCAGGGAACTTGCCGTGGATGGGCTGACGATGCTCTTGGCCACTCATGAGATGGGTTTCGCCAGGGAAGTTGCCTCGCAGGTGTGCTTCTTGCACCAAGGGAAGATTCTTGAACGTGGAACACCCCAGCAGGTCTTTGAAAACCCGCAGGAGGAACGTACACAGCAATTTCTTAGCCGTGTGATCCAAGCTGGCAGGCTCTAGAGAAACTGGCGACGCCGTTTGGCACCGGCGGCAGCCATACCTTGCCCGATGTAACAGAGGGACACACAAATTTCCAAGTGTTATTGTGTGCCGCATACCGTAGAGAAATGACTTCCACAGCGAGCACCCCACGCGTCTCAAAACTGCCCAAGTGGGCGAGTTCCTTCGGCGTACAAATCATTGCCGGCCTCATTGCCGGCCTAGTACTGGGCCTGATCGCCCGTCAGCTTGGCACTGACCCTGAGACCGAAAGCAACGGGCTCATGACCACGTTGGGCCTGATTGGCTCCAGCTACGTCTCCATTTTGAAGGCAGCTGTGGTTCCGCTGATCTTCACCGCCGTTGTCTCCTCGATTGCCAATCTGCGCCAGGTCACCAACGCCGCACGCTTGGCGTGGAACACCCTGCTGTGGTTCGCTATCACGGCTCTGATCGCAGTGACCATCGGGATCGCGCTGGGTACGCTCATCCAGCCTGGAGCAGGCACCGGAACAGCCACTCCCAAGGATTACACCGGCAAGACTGGTGATTGGTGGGCCTTCCTGATTGGCTTGTTCCCGTCCAACTTCTTAGGTCTGGGCGCCACCACCAAGGCTGCCGAATCCGGCAACCTTGTGACCAGCGTGAACTTCAACGTCCTGCAGATCCTGGTCATTGCCATTGTCATCGGTATTGCGGCACTGAAGGTTGGCAAGGCTGCTGATCCTTTCCTGAAACTCAACGGTTCAGCCCTGGCTGTTATTCAAAAGGTGCTGTGGTGGATCATTCGCTTGGCACCGATTGGCACCGTCGGCTTGATTGGAAACGCCGTAGCCTCTTACGGCTGGACCACCATTGGCTCACTGGGCAAGTTCACAGTAGCTATTTACCTGGGCCTGGCACTGGTGCTTTTTGTGGTCTACCCGATCCTGATCAAGTCACACGGGCTCTCCATCAAGCAGTACTTCTCAGGCGTTTGGCCTGCCGTGCAGCTGGGCTTCGTCTCACGCTCTTCCATTGGCACCTTACCCCTGACCCAGCGTGTGACCGAGCGTAACTTGGGTGTTCCTCGCGCCTATGCTTCCTTCGCCGTGCCGCTGGGCGCCACCACCAAGATGGACGGTTGCGCTGCCATCTACCCGGCCATTGCAGCCATCTTCGTGGCACAGTTCTTCGGTATCCAGTTGGACCTGGGCCAGTACCTGCTCATCGTGCTGGTTTCCGTCCTCGGATCAGCAGCAACCGCAGGCACCACGGGCGCTGTTGTGATGCTCACCTTGACACTGTCAACGCTGGGACTGCCGCTGGCCGGCGTCGGACTTCTGCTGGCAGTTGACCCGATTTTGGATATGGGCCGTACCGCCGTCAACGTTGCAGGCCAAGCCCTGGTCCCCACCATCGTCTCCAAACGCCAGAACATCCTGGATGAGGCGCTGTACAACGCACCCCGCAATGGCAACCCGTTCGCTGATGACTCCGATGATCTGCTCCAGGATGTGACCGGCGCCACCACCGCGGCTGACACCGGCGTGGATACCGATGAGGTTGATCCGAAGCGCCAGACGGCAAACGTCTAAGCCGCAAGCAAGCTCGCTGTTCGTGTACACATCCCGTTAGGGCCGGTCTGCTGACCTCGCCTTAGCGGGATGTTTGCGTAAGGGCGCTGTCACCTGTGGCAGTTCCCCACAGCACTGGCCCGTATGATTCCTAACGCAACGAATTTTCAGCACCGAACATTTAGGGACCAGCAATGATCATCGTCACCACAAACGACCTGCCCGGCTACAAGATTGACGCAGTTTTTGGTGAGGTCATGGGCCTCACCGTGCGCTCCCGCCACGTGGGCGCACAGTTCACCGCCAGCTTCCGCTCCTTGGGCGGCGGAGAACTGCCCGAAATGACCAAGGCCCTCTACGAAAGCCGCCAGGAAGTTGTGGCCCGCATGGTTACCGAAGCCCAGCAGAAGGGTGCCAACGCCATTGTTGCCACCCGCTTTGACACCTCGGAAATGGGCGGCACCTGGACAGAGGTCTGCGTCTACGGCACCGCAGTCTTTGCCATTCCGCTGGGCGCGGGCGAACCCGGCGCAACCGGCCAGTCGGTCTACCTTTCCCAGAACCCCCAGGGCTAAGAGCTGCCGGGCTGAGAACCCCCAGGTCAGGAGGCTGGGTGCCAACCGCAGCCGGCACCCAGCCTCCTCCACAGCAACTTTCACCGCACCCTGGATGGCTACTTGCACTTAGTGCATCTTTGCACTTAGTGTAGCAATATGAGTTTTCCTGAATCTCTCCCTCTCACGGTGGCGCCCACGTCCCGGCGTGAGCTCAATAAGGCAGCCACCCGTGAAGCAATCGCACTAGCTGCACTAGATTTTCTTCGCAGCGGTGACTTGAACACTTTCACTGTGGATGACGTAGCTGAAGCTGCCGGAGTATCCCGGCGCACCTTCTTTAACTACTTCTCCTCTGTGGAAGCGGCCGTTGCAAGCTTCACCCAGAACTATCTGGATCAAGTCATTGTGGAATTGGAAGCCCGCCCGGCTGGCGAGCCGCTTCTGGAGTCCGCACAAATTGCGCTCTCCGCCCTAGGTAATGCCCACGATCTGGGCATACTGGCAGAAACTTTTGCACTCACCCAGGACCCTCAGCTCAGCCGTTTCCAACTTCAAGCGTGGGATGAATGCAGCACCAAGATCACCCAATTCGCCCGGGACAGGATGCCTGCAGGCACAGATGAGCTGTTCCTCTTCACCTTGGTAGGTGCTGTTATTGGCGGTGGGCGGGCCGCCTTCCTGGTCTGGTTTTTAGAACATGGAACCGATGTCACGCAAGCATCGTTGAGCGATCTACGCAACAAACTCCAGGCCGCTATTTCCCTTATTCGTCAAGGCTTCCCCAACTAGGTCTACCCGCTGGCGCAGTTTCTGCGCAGGCACTACATGAAAGAACGGATTGATCATGGCCCTTTGGCTTTATCGATTAGGGCGCTTAGCCGCCCGCCGCGCATGGCTGGTTATTGCCGCTTGGGCGGTCATCATGGGTTTGGTGGGTGGCGCTGTTGCACTGTTCATGGGCCCCATGTCCAACAACTTCGAAATTCCTGGCACTGAAACCCAGCAGATGGCGGATAAACTCCAGGCGGAGCTACCGGAAGCCTCCGGGGGTACCGGGGCAGTGGTGTTCACCAGTGCTGACGGATTGCAGTTCACCTCCGCCCAGGAGAAGAACATCACCGCGGCCTTGCAGTCCGTGACCTCCGTTCCTAGCGTCAAGGGTGTCATTGACCCCTTCCTGGTGACGGCACAGAAGGAAGCTGGCGCAGCGCAACTAGCCGACGGCGCCAAGAAACTTGCCGCTGGAGAGGCCCAAGCTGCCGCCAAAAAGCCTGAACTGGACGCAGGCCTGAAGGGCGTTGCCGCAGCTAAGGCCAAACTAGATGCCGGCCAAGCCCAGCTCGATGCCCAAAAGGAGCAAATTGCGGCCCTTCCGGCCGGCTCCCCTCAGGCCCAAGGGGCTGCCGCGCAGCTCGCTGCCGGTCAAGCCCAACTTGATGCGCAAAAGGCACAGTGGCAGGCCGGCAAGGATAAAGTTGACGCCGGGCAAGCCGAGTACGACTCCGGGCAGGCCACCTTGGCTGCCAAGCGGGCCGAACTTTCGATCGGCCAGCGCAAGGCAGATGCGGCCGCGGGTATCCTTTTTGTGTCTGAAAACGGCAAGGCCGCCATTGGCCAGATTCAGTTCTCCGAGTCAATGAACGCTGTGACCCCAGCCAACCGGCAGCTGGTTCAGGACAAGCTCAACGTCCTGGAGACTGACGGCGTAACGGTGAACTACAGCAAGGAGATCGTCGAAGACGTCTCGGAGCTGTTTGGGATCTCCGAGGTGCTAGGTATTGCGGTTGCCGCTGCCGTGCTGTTGATCATGTTGGGTACTTTTGTTGCTGCAGGCCTGCCCCTGCTCATGGCTGTTGTGGGCGTAGGCATTGGTGTTGGCGGCACCATGGCCCTGACCACGGTTATTGAAATGTCCTCCATCTCCCCCATGCTGGCCTTGATGTTGGGGCTTGCGGTAGGCATTGATTACTCCTTGTTCATTGTGAACAGGCACCGCCAGCAGCTGTTGGCGGGCATGGACGTGCGGGAATCCATTGCCAAGGCCACAGGCACCTCAGGTAATGCAGTGACCTTCGCCGGTTTGACCGTGGTTATTGCCTTGGCAGCACTCTCGGTGACGGGATTGCCGTTCTTAGCCATCTTGGGCCTGGCCGCGGCGGCCACCGTGGCAGTTTCCGTGCTGATTGCCCTGACCCTGACACCTGCCCTGCTCTCACTGATTGGCACCCGGATCATTTCCAAAAAGGCGTGGGCTAAAAATACTGTTGCCACTGCCAAGCATGAGGCCACGTTGGTGGGCTTGACTAAGACTGAGCAGGGCGCCGCCGATGAAGCCGCGGACATTGCTCGCAGCGCCCGAGGCTGGGGTGGCCTTGTCACCAGGCATCCCCTGATCTCACTCATCACCGCTGTCTTAGCACTAGTAGTCATCGCGATCCCGGCTACCGGTCTGCGTTTGGCCCTGCCCGACGGCGGCTCCGAGCCTGTCGATTCCAGCGCCTACCAGGCGTACTCCATTACGGGCAAGAACTTTGGTGAGGGCATGAACGGGCCCATCATCGTAGTAGCTTCACTCCCGGCAGGGCTGGATGAAGCACAAGCTACCGTACTGAATTTGGATGTTGCTGATCAGTTGCGTTCTGTTCCCAACGTCATCGCGGCAGTTCCAGTCACGCTCAGCGCGGATAACCGCACTGCTGTGTACCAGGTCATCCCGAAGGAAGGACCAGCCAGTGAAAGCACGGTCCAGGTTGTTCATGATCTGCGCAGCGAAGGCGCCACCATCTTGGCTGATCATGATGTGAGCATTGGATTGACGGGCCAAACAGCTGCCAATGTTGATGTCTCCGAGAAATTGGGTGCGGCGCTTCCGCCCTACCTGGCCATTGTTGTGGGACTGTCCTTGATCCTGTTGATCCTGGTCTTCCGCTCCATCCTGGTGCCGTTGCTGGCAACGGCCGGCTTCTTGCTCTCACTGGTGGCAGCCTTTGGCGGCGTGGTAGCCGTCTACCAGTGGGGCTGGCTCGGTGGGATCTTCGATGTGCCCAACCCAGCTGCGGTTCTGAGCTTTTTGCCCATCATCTTGATAGGTGTGCTGTTTGGACTGGCTATGGACTACCAGGTGTTCATCTCCTCAGGAATGCGGGAAGCGTACGCCCATGGACAGGATGCCAAGCAGGCTGTGCGCACCGGGTTCAAACATGCAGCACCCGTTGTCACCGCCGCAGCGATCATCATGGTCAGCGTGTTCTCCGGCTTCATTTTCAGCCACCTGACCATGGTGCGCCCCCTCGGCTTTGCCTTGGCATTTGGTGTTCTCATTGACGCGTTCGTGGTCCGCATGACCATTGTTCCGGCCGCCATGCACCTCATGGGCAAGTCGGCATGGTGGATCCCGAAGTGGCTGGATAAAATCCTGCCTGACGTTGATGTTGAGGGTGCCAAACTCGCCAACCTGACCGGTCCTTCGGATGCCTCAGAGCTGGAGCCGGTGCAGGTCAACGGCTAGGACCGCACGCCGGCGGGCACAAATCGTCATCTAAAAATCGAGTACGCAGCTGTTGGCCAGCCAAAGAGGCCCACCAGCTGCGTACTCGATTGCGTTTCTGCACAATGGCCCAGTGTCACCAACCGCAGCCCGTGCAACCGCAGCCGTGCAACCACAGCCCGTGCAACCGCAGTGCGCACTGCACTAGAGTGGTGATCTACGGCACATTCATGCGGGATTAGCGCGGCCGTTACCACCCACACGCAGGCAATGGAGAAGTAAATGTCCCCCCTACGCCACCTTGTTGAGGACCTGCCCGCCATGCGTGCGCTGGTGCGTGAATCCTGGTTACGTTCTCTGAAGACCCTGACCACGCCGGCCGGGCTCACCCCGCCGCTGGTGTGGGAAAGCCGTGAACTGCTCGAAATCCGCCAAGATCACCCCTTGGCCTCGATCATGCCCGTCATCACCAAGCTGCTAGTAGAGCCCAGCCGCGATACCGGGCTGCTGGTGGCCGTGGGCGATGAGCATGGCCGGCTCCTCTGGGTGGAGGGTGACTCGAGTGCCCGGCGCAACGGCGAAATCATTAACTTTGCTACGGGGGCCGACTGGTCTGAGACGGTGGTGGGAACCAGCGCTCCTGGCACCGCCCTGGTGCTGGGAAAGAGTGTGCAAATCACCGGCCAAGAGCATTTCAGCTCCGCCGTCCATTCGTGGAGCTGCACAGCGGTTCCCGTGCACGATCCCGATTCCGGCTCCCTGCTGGGAGTTGTGGACATTACGGGCGGCGCCGAGGCCGTGGGCGCCAACACCCTCTCCCTGGTCCAAGCCACCGTGGCTGCCGCAGAATCCCAGCTGCGGATCGAACGGCTGGAACAACGTGCCGCAATCAGGGACACCGGCACCCGCACCACCAACACGCCCAGCACCACCAAGCCTCTGTACCGGGATAGCTTGCAAATTTTAGGGCGCGATCAGGGCCTGTTGCACGTGGCCGGCCAGGCTGTAATTCTCAGCGAGCGGCACACCGAAATCCTGACCATGCTGGCCCTGCACCCCGGCGGGCTCACTGCCGAAGAACTCACCGGCAAGATCTATCCCGCCGGCTCATCCCTGAGTAGTATCCGGGCGGAAATGGTGCGGCTGCGCAAACTCCTGCTGTCCGCCGCACCCAGCCTTGTCCCGGAATCTCGCCCCTACAGGCTGCCGCGCGCGCTCGTGGTGGACGCCGAGCAGGTCCGTCATTATCTTGACCGTGGCGCGCACCGCCTGGCCCTGAAAATATACCCGGGCGAGCTCATGCCCCGCTCCCTGGCGCCCGCCATTGAGGCGCTCCGGAGCAGGTTGGCGATCCACGTGCGTGAGGCCATTCTCACCGATGCCAGCCTGGAAACTCTGCTGGGTTACCTCCAGCTTCGCGAAGCCGCGGACGACGTCGATGCCTGGCGCACAGCACTGCGTCTGCTGCCGCCGCGCTCACCCAAGCGCTCCGCCGTGGTGGCTCATCTTGAGGCGCTGGAGGCACTGGAGGGCTAAGTTGCGAGGACGCCCTGCCTCTCCAACGCCGCCCCAAGCCACAGCCGCCAACTCTTTGCTGTTCACCGCGTCTGCTTCTGTGGGCGAGAGTGAGGCTTTGTTCAGCGTTCCATCCAGCTTTTTTACCAACCCCTCGCGCCCGTGTGATCTAGCTCATGCAACGTGGTTGCAACGTGGCTCCCCGTACGCTTCTGGTCAAGGACACCGATGTCCCCCACCGCGAAGGAGTTTCCACCATGGCTGTTTATGCACAACCCGGTACCGAGGGTTCAGTAGTAACGTTCAAGGACCGCTATGAAAACTGGATCGGCGGGGAATGGGTTGCCCCCGTCAAGGGCGAATACTTCGAGAACATCACCCCCGTGACCGGCAAGGTCTTTTGTGAAGTGGCCCGCGGCACGGCCGAGGACATTGAGCTGGCGCTGGATGCAGCGCACAAGGTGGCACCAAGCTGGGGCGCCACCTCCGCCACGGAGCGGGCAGCCATCTTGAACAGGGTGGCTGACAGGATTGATGAGAATGTGGAACTGCTCGCCGTTGCAGAATCGTGGGATAACGGCAAGGCAGTGCGTGAAACCCTCAACGCTGACATCCCGCTGGCCGCCGATCACTTCCGCTACTTCGCCTCCGTGGTCCGCGCCCAAGAAGGCCGCCTAACCCAGATCGATGAGAACACCACCGCCTACCACTTCCACGAGCCGCTCGGTGTGGTGGGCCAGATCATCCCCTGGAACTTCCCCATCCTGATGGCCGTCTGGAAGCTGGCCCCAGCACTCGCTGCGGGCAACGCCGTGGTACTGAAACCGGCAGAACAAACCCCCGCCTCCATCCTGGTGTTGATGGAACTGCTCGCAGACATCCTGCCCGCCGGCGTCATCAACGTAGTCAATGGCTTCGGGGTGGAAGCCGGCAAGCCGCTGGCCTCCTCCAAGCGCATCCGTAAGATCGCGTTCACGGGTGAGACCACCACGGGCCGGCTCGTCAGCCAGTACGCCAGCCAGAACCTGATCCCTGTCACGCTCGAGCTGGGCGGGAAGAGCCCCAACATCTTCTTCGATGACGTGATGGAGAAGGATGACGCCTTCTACGACAAGACACTTGAAGGTTTCACCATGTACGCCTTCAACCAGGGTGAAGTCTGCACCTGCCCCTCGCGCGCACTGGTCCAGAGCTCCATATATGAAGCCTTCATGGCCGACGCCGTAGCACGCACCGAAGCCATCATCCAGGGCAACCCCTTGGACACGGACACCCAGATCGGCGCCCAGGCCTCCAATGACCAGATGGAGAAGATCCTCTCCTACATGGACATCGGCAAGCAGGAAGGCGCCAAGGTCCTCACCGGCGGCGAGCGCAACATCCTGCCAGGGGACCTTGCCGGCGGCTACTACGTCAAGCCCACCATCTTTGAGGGCACCAATGACATGCGCATCTTCCAGGAGGAGATCTTTGGCCCAGTGCTGGCGGTGACCAGCTTTGATGACTATGCCGACGCCCTGCACATTGCCAACGACACCCTCTACGGTCTGGGCGCTGGCGTCTGGTCCCGTAACGGCAATGTTGCCTACCGTGCCGGCCGGGAGATCCAGGCCGGGCGCGTGTGGGTCAACAACTACCACGCGTACCCTGCCGGTGCCGCGTTTGGCGGGTACAAGTCCTCCGGTATAGGACGTGAGAACCACGCCATGATGCTCGATCACTACCAGCAGACCAAGAACCTGCTGGTCAGCTACAGCGAAGACAAGCTCGGCTTCTTCTAACCCTCCCCGCACGCTATCCCAGCAATGGCGTGTTTCCTAGGAACGCTATCGCTGTAATGGTTGGTTTTTTGGGATCCCTATCCCAGCAATGCCAAGCACGACGCCGGGCACCTCCCGCAGGTACCCGGCGCACCCAGCCACCCTGCCCCACCCACAGAAAAGAGATCCTCATGTCTACGATGCAAGCAGCAGTTGTCACCGAATTTGGCGCACCTCTGCGTATTGAGCAGTACCCTCTTCCCACTCCCGGCCCGGGGCAGGCACTGGTCAAGCTGATCGCCACCGGCGTCTGCCACACCGACCTCCACGCGGCTGAGGGAGACTGGCCCGTACAGCCCAGCCCGCCTTTTGTCCCCGGCCACGAGGGTGTGGGCGATGTTGTGGCAATTGGTGAGGGTGTCACTTCCCTCGCGGTGGGTGACCGGGTGGGCAATGCCTGGCTGTGGACGGCATGCGGGGATTGTGAATACTGCCGCACAGGGTGGGAGACCCTGTGCGAATCGCAGGAAAACGGCGGTTACAGTGTGGACGGCTCGTTTGGCGAGTACATGCTGGTTGATGCTGACTTTGCGCCCCGTATTCCCGACGGACTTGACCCTGTGGAGATCGCTCCAGTGCTGTGTGCCGGCGTCACCGTGTACAAAGGCCTGAAGATGACCGAGGCCCGTCCTGGCCAGTGGGTTGTCATCTCAGGAATTGGCGGGCTCGGGCACATTGCGGTCCAGTATGCCGTAGCCATGGGGCTGCGCGTGGCCGCCGTGGACATTGCCGAGGACAAGCTCGCCCTGGCCCGTAAACACGGTGCCGAAATCACCGTCAACGCCGCCAACGAGGATCCGGTTGCGGCCATTCAGCGCGAAACCGGAGGCGTTCACGGCGTGCTGGTGACCGCAGTTCACCCGGCGGCATTTGGCCAGGCGATCGGCATGACCCGCCGCGGCGGCACCATCGTCTTCAACGGCCTTCCCCCGGGTGACTTCCCGGCACCCATCTTCGAGGTGGTACTCAAGGGTCTAACGATCCGCGGGTCCATTGTTGGCACTCGCCAGGACATGGAAGAAGCAATCGACTTCTACGCCCGCGGCCTGATCCACCCCACAGTCGCCACCCGGAGCTTGGGAGAAATCAACGAGGTCCTCGAGGAAATGCGTGCGGGAAAGATTGACGGCCGCGTGGTCATCAAGTACTAAAAAATATCCTGGTTCCGGGCCGCTGCTCCCATTGCGTCCCGGCACCAGGATCCACCCCTCATCCCCTTCAGCGCAGGAGCATTTCCATGGACGCCACACCCGAAACCTTGGCTGCCGCCATCACCATCGACGGCGAGAGAGCCTCACGCGTGGCCATGTCCGGCACCGCCGTGGAACTGCTGCAAAAACTGTGGCTGAAGCACGGCCCCTTGATGTTCCATCAATCCGGTGGCTGCTGCGATGGCTCCTCCCCCATGTGTTACCCGGCAGGTGAGTTCATCACGGCTGAGGCTGACATTTTACTGGGACTCTTTGAGGTGCCCGGCTGTGGGCCACTTGAATTTTGGATGTCCAAGGAACAATTCAACTACTGGTCACACACTCATCTGAGCATTGATGTGGTGGCCGGGCGTGGCAGCGGCTTCTCCGTGGAAGCCCCTGAAGGCAAACGATTCTTGATTCGCTCCCGCCTCGTGGACGGTTTCCGTCCCGCCAGCTGAACGGGCGACGGCGGCTGAACGGGCGACGCCGGCTGAACGGGCGACGGCGGCGGCTACTTCCGCCGGTTCCGGCGTTGCCGGCTCTTTTGCACAATGACTGCTACTACTGCCACCATGATGGCTCCTGCCATGGCGATTTCCATCTACGCCCCCTGTTTCCTTGTTGTGAAGCCTCGCGGCACCTGGATCCCTGCGGTGTCCATCCCCCAGCTTAGGTGAGTTGCTCCGGCGCTGTGGTTCCCCTCCGTGAACACTTCCATACTCGGGAGCGGGTTGGGCAGGTTTTAGGGCAGGGCGGGATCGTCAATGATGCCCTGGACAAGGGCGCCATATTGCTGGATGAGCAATTCCTCGGCCATTTCATCCGGGTGCAGGAGCCCCAAGACCCGGATTCCGGCCCCCAACCCCATGACAATGCAGACCACTAATTGGGACTTATAGCGGGTGGGTGAGGTATCCCCGATCCGCTGCGCAATCCAGCGGACATACCGTTCACGTAAATCGCGCTGACCGGCCTCATGATCCGGGGCGTCCTGGACTAAGAGAGCCACCATGGCCCAAGGCTCGGACTCTTCAGTCTGGCGCCGCAACAAGATCCGCCGCACCAGGGAAAAACCCAACGGCTCCTCTAGACCTGACTGCAAATCTGAACTCGGCACCTGGGGGGCGGCCGCCGCATAGAGTTTGGCCTTGCTCCCCATCACTTTCATCACCATGGCAGGGGAATATCCTGCGAGCGCCGCAACATCTTTAACCGTGACGGCGGAGTAGCCCCGTTGGCCGAAGAGCTTTCTGGCAGCTTCGATGATGGCCTCGCGTGTACTGGGACGGCCCATCAGGGACGCACCGAGGCATTTCCTGACAGTAAGGCGGGCGGCTTACCGGCGGCCGGCAGGCACAAATCAATAGTTGCTGAGCGTGCTGTGAGCAGCACGGACAGTGACGTGCTGGTCTGCACTTGGGGATCCAGTCCGGTCAGAATATAGCGGCCAACCGGTGGCAGCGGAACCTCGTAGAGGCCTTCATCGTTACTGAACGTGGACATCACAAACTCCCCTGTGGTCTTAGTCAATGTCACCATGGCACCTGCCAGTGGCACAGCACCATCGCTCACCCTACCGGAGAGCATCAGCCGGTGCGCTAAGTGAATGTCATGCCAGCTGGTCGGATCGGCAAACTCCAAAACCTGCGAACTCGGAGTCCAGCCATCGGCGCTGGAAACCAGCAGATAGCGGCCGGAATCGGGCAGGATCAAGGAATAGCGCCCTTCATTGTCCGCACGGCTCCAATCCGCAGGTTCCCCGTTAGTGTGCAGCGCATTGACCACGGCCTGCTTGATCGGCCTCAAATGCGGGCCGGTGACGGTGCCGTTGACAAGAATTTCGTTCTCAGTGGCGGGCTCAGTGACGCGCTCGGTGACGGGTTTACTACTGACGGCCCTGGGATCCGGCGCGTATATCCCGCTCACGGTACCCGGTGTCATTCCCGGGGCGGTCTGGACACGCGGAATGAACACGGCCACGGCAATGGAGAGCAAGGCGGCGATGGCCGCATACCAGAACACTGTCTTGAAGGCGTCCTCGGTGGGCAGCGCCAAGGGGCCCACATGAACCACCGCTGAGGTCAACACAACACCGACGACGGCGGACATGGTGGAAGTACCCACGGCGCGCAGTAGGGAGTTCAAACCGTTGGCGGACGCTGTCTCGGTGATGGGTACCGAGCGCATGATCAAGGTTGGCATCGCGGCGTAGGCAATGGCCGTTCCCATGCTGACGAACGTGGCGCCCAGAACCACCATCCACACTTCCCCTGTGAGGAACACCCGTGCCACATAGGAAACTGCCAGCACCAGGCCACCCACTATGAGGGTGATTTTGGCTCCGTAGCGTTTGGTGATGAGCGCGGAGATGGGTGCCAGGGCCACCATGGCAAGCCCGGAGGGCACCATGCACAGGCCTGCAATAACAATGCTGAGCCCAAAACCATAGCCGCCAACATTGGGCAGTTGGAGTTGCTGGGTAGTGCTGAGCATGTTCGCATACATGGAGAAGCCCACCAGGATGGAGGCGATGTTGGTCAGCAGGACTGGTTTCCGTGCGGAGGTGCGCAAATCCACCATGGGCTGGCCGACCTTGAGCTCATACGGGAACCAGAAGGCGAGGAGGACGGCCGTTCCCAAGAACAGCAGAATCACCGGCTCGCTGCTCCATCCCCAATGCCCACCCTTGGAGATGGCGAGCAGCAATGATGTCAGTGCGGCCGTGAGCAAGAGAGCACCGACGGCGTCGAACTTTCCTTTGGTGCGTAGGGAAGATTCCGGCACCACCATGATGACGGCGATGATCAGCAATACGCCCACCACGGCAGAAACCCAGAAAATTGCCTGCCAGCCAAAGGATTGGTAGATCAGCCCGGCCAGCGGCAGGCCCAACGCACTACCAATACCCAAGGTAGCGCTCATCAACGCCACCGCGGAGGCCACCTTTTCGCGTGGGAGCTCATCACGCATGATGCTGATGCCTACGGGGATCAAGGAAGCGGCGAGCCCTTGGAACGCGCGGCCCACCAACAGTGTGAGCAGGCTACCGCCCGCGGCTGCAATGACAGAGCCAATCACCATGGTGATCATGGCGATCACCATCATGCGGCGCTTGCCGTACATATCCGCCAGACGGGAAATGATGGGCGTGGCAATGGCGCTTGTCAGCAACGTGATGGTGACCAGCCAGGAGGTGTTTTCCGGGGAGGTGTTCAAGATTCGAGGGAAGTCCGGCAGCAGCGGCACCACCATGGTCTGCTGCAGCGCCACCACGGTACCCGCCAGGCACAAGATGGTGATGACAAGGGAGGTGCGCTTTGGCTTGGCGGTTCCCTGGTTCCCTTGAGGGACTCGCAATTGCACTGGCAGGTACTGCCTCTTGCGTTGAAAATGAATATGGTGAACGCTCGTTCACTCCTTTAGTGAATCACCGTTCACCACCTCACGTCAAGATCTTTCTGCCCCAAAAGTTAGCAAAGAGAGGAACCCCACTTAGGCTGGGAGCATGACATTGCAGCTGATCCTCGCCTCCGCTTCTGCCGCCCGCACCAAACTACTCACCGACGCCGGCATTACCCACACCGTCCAGGTTTCTGACACCGATGAGGATGCGTTGACTGCCGCCGCCGGCCCCATCACCCCCGCGGAGACCGCACTCCTACTGGCCCGGGCCAAGGCCGAATCCGTCGCTGCCACCGCCCCGTCCGGGTCACTGGTGATTGGCTGCGATTCCGTCTTTGAGCTCGACGGCGTCCCGTACGGCAAACCCTGGGAGCCGGCCATTGCCAAGGAGCGCTGGCAGTTGATGCGCGGGCGCTCGGGAGTTCTCCACACCGGGCATTGGCTCATTTCTTTAGGCAATACAGCCACGGACTGCGCCGAAACTCCCGTTGGGTACGGAGAGCTCACCAGCGCTGCGGTCACCTTTGAAGACGTCTCCGATGCTGAAATTGACGCCTATGTAGCCACTGGCGAGCCCTTGCACGTTGCGGGCGCGTTCACCATCGATGGCCTGGCAGGCGCGTTCATCACCAGCGTGGAGGGCGATCCCCACACGGTGGTGGGGCTGTCAATTTCAACGCTGCGCCGCCTGTTGGCCAAACATGGAGTAGCCATTACGGATTTCTGGGGCAGCTAGGTCCGCGCCCGCAGGCCCCATGAGCCTAAGAAACCACTTGACGGGGCGGAAAGTACTTTCGTATAGTTGGGCTAGAAGCAAGGCTCACGTATATGAAAGGGACGGTCATGTCAGCCCAGAACAGCTCCCCCTCCGCCGAGGAAGCCCGCGAACTTCTCGCCCGGGCCGAAGGAATTGGCACCACCGCCACGAATGCTGCAGGCTGGCCCGCCGCCATGGTCTTCAACTCCCTGGCAATTCTTGGCTCCATGCTCATGATTGGCCTGCACATCGTGGCCCACACCGGCTATGGCGCACCTTTACTTGCTGTGACAGTGGGCATCTGGGCTGCCATCAACGCCACCATCTGGCCACTCATGCAGCGCACCACAAAAACAGGCTTTAGCAAACGGTTCCTGACATCCATGTTCGGATACATGGGCCTCTACGTCATCGCACTGCTGGTGGGTGCCTTCGTCTTCCCGCACGGCAGCCTCGCCTACTACATTCCGGCCGCCGCCGCCTTAGCCGTACTTGGCCTGGCCGCCGCATTCAGGGAGCTGCGGGCATGAACGGGTCACCGGCACAAAAGGCAGGTGGCCAGAAGGCAAGTAAGCAGGAAGCGGGAAGCGTGCCAGCACATGAAGAAGCCCCACTTCATCCCCGCCATGAGCTCAGCGAGGTCCTACACCAGCCTGTCAGGTTTTCCATTGCCGCGTCCCTGTCCAGGACAGAGAGCTTGGACTTCAAGGACCTACGCAACACCATCCAAGTTAGCGATTCGGTCCTGAGCAAGCAGCTCTCCGCATTGGAGAAGGCCGGATTTGTGGAGATCAAGAAGGCGTTCGTGGGCAAGTTTCCACGCACATCAGTGAAACTCACAGCAGCAGGAACGCAGGCGTGGGAACACCACCTGGCTACGCTGCGCCTTATTGCCGGAGAGTAACCAAGGCAATAATTGTAGGAATCCCACAAAAGAAGTCGCGCCCACACGCATAAAGGGCATGATGTGTGAGGAAAATCCACATATGCACGCTAGGCTCTCTTGAGAATAGAAGGAGTCCGTCAGTGAGCATTTCACCATCTGCCCCGGCAAAAAAGCTGAGCAAAGTACTGATCGCCAATCGCGGCGAAATTGCCGTCCGCATCATCCGGGCGGCCCGCGATGAAGGCATCGCTTCCGTTGCCGTCTACGCCGAACCGGACAGGGAAGCACTGCACGTGCGGATGGCTGACGAGGCGTTTGCCCTGGGCGGCACCACCGCAGCGGACTCCTACCTGGTGATGGAGAAGATCATCGACGCCGCACGCCGCTCGGGAGCCGACTCCGTGCACCCCGGTTACGGCTTCCTGGCCGAAAATGCCGAGTTCGCCCAGCTGGTCATTGACGCAGGCATGACTTGGATTGGCCCCTCCCCCGAGGCCATCGCTGCCCTGGGAGATAAGGTCCAGGCCCGCCACATCGCCGAAAAAGTGGGCGCCCCGCTGGTTCCTGGCACCAAGAACCCGGTGCAATCCACCCAGGAAGTTCTGGACTTCGCCGACGAATTTGGCCTTCCCCTGGCCATCAAAGCAGCCTTTGGCGGTGGCGGCCGAGGTATCAAAGTGGTCCGCACCCGTGAGGAAATACCCGAACTGTACGAATCAGCCGTCCGCGAGGCTGTGGCAGCCTTTGGACGTGGCGAGTGCTTTGTAGAACGCTTCATGGACTCCCCGCGCCACGTGGAAACCCAATGTCTGGCAGATGCTGCAGGCAATGTGGTGGTAATTTCAACACGCGATTGCTCACTGCAGCGCCGCAACCAGAAGCTTGTTGAAGAAGCCCCGGCACCGTTCCTCACCGAGGAGCAGAACAAGCGCCTCTACGAATCCTCCAAGGCCATCTTGAAGGAAGCCAAGTACCTAGGCGCCGGCACCTGCGAGTTCCTGGTTGCCACCGACGGCACCATCTCCTTCCTGGAGGTCAACACGCGCCTGCAGGTGGAGCACACTGTCTCCGAAGAGGTCACCGGCATTGACCTGGTCCGTGAACAGTTCCGCCTGGCTTGCGGTGAGCTACTCGGCTACGGGGACCCCGAAATCCGTGGCCACTCCATCGAATTCCGCATCAACGGCGAGGACCCGGGCCGGGGCTTCATGCCCGCACCGGGCACCGTCACCACCATGGAATTGCCTACCGGCCCCGGCGTCCGCGTCGATTCCGGGATCACCGCCGGAGAGGTCATTGGTGGGAACTTCGATTCGATGCTCGCCAAGCTCATCGTCACCGGCGCCACCCGAGAACAAGCCCTGCAACGCTCCAGCCGCGCGCTGGCGGAAATGCAGATCGGCGGTCTGCCCACGGTGCTGCCCTTCCACCGCGCCGTGGTGGTGGACCCGGCGTTCGCCCCCACCGACGGCTCCGCGTTCACCACGCACACCCGTTGGATCGAGACCGAGTTCAACAACACCATCCCGGCCTTTGACTTAGTAGGTGCCGCCGGTTCCGCGGACGGCTCCGGCACGCGCCAAAGCGTCACCGTTGAGGTGGGTGGCAAACGCCTTGAGGTGACGCTGCCTGCCTCGTTCCAGGTGGCCAATGGAACAAGTAACGGCGGAAAGAAGACAAAGAAAGCCGGACGCAACCGCACCTCCGGCCCGGCGGCTGCCAACGGCAACGCTCTGACCTCCCCCATGCAGGGAACCATTGTGAAGGTGGCCGTGGCCGACGGCGATGTGGTGGCCGAGGGCGATCTGATCGTGGTTCTGGAGGCCATGAAGATGGAGCAGCCCCTCACAGCTCACCGCGCCGGAACCGTCACGGGCCTCAGCGCAGCAGCAGGAGACACAGTCTCGGCCGGTGCAGTGCTGGCAACCATCGAGGACTAGTCCCCACCCACACACAGCCAACAGCTCAAACGCGCAAAAGGCCTCGGCGGGCTTGACCAGCACTGGTCAGCCCCGTCGAGGCCTTTTTGTCTGTGAGCTTGCGCTAGTGAACTAGCCGGTAGCCCACGCCTCGAACCGTCTTGATCCACCGGGGTTCCCTGGGGTTGTCACCTAATTTTCGGCGCAAATTTGCTACATGAACCTCAATGGTGCGCTCGTCAGCATCGCTGATGTAAGTTCCCGCATCGTATTCTTCACCGCGGAGCCAGCGGACCAGATCCGATTTAGTGCGTACCGCCCGCCCACTGTCCACAATGGCGCGGAGCAGATCAAACTCGGTGCGTGTCAGCTCAAGTTCCGTCCCGTCCACTTCCGCCGTACGGTCCCTACTATTGAGCACCAGTCCGTTCACAGAGAGAGCGGCCGTGGATACTGGGGCGGTTTCCATCGCGTTCACCGGTAGCACAGCGCTCACAGGCTGCGCTGCGTTGACAGGTGCAGGCTGTGATTGCGGCATTTTCATTTGAGCCAGCACCGGGACATTCTCTACGGCGGCAGCGGCCACCGGCGCCTCGCCTGCGGAGCGCGGGCGTCGCATCATGGCACTAATTCTGGCCCGTAGTTCACGGGGCCTAAACGGTTTTGTCAGGTAATCATCGGCGCCGGTTTCCAAGCCCATCAACGTGTCCATTTCATCGGCACGCCCCGTGAGCATGATGATGTAAGCATCGCTGAAGAGGCGGATTCGCCGGGCTACTTCAAACCCGTCAATGTCTGGTAAGCCCAGATCCAGCGTCACAATTGCAGGCTTCTTATCCCGAACCAGCCGCACACCATCAGCTCCGTTGCTGGCTGCATGAACCTCAAAACCTGACTGACCCAGAATGACGCTGATCAGTTCCCGAATGTCCTGGTCATCTTCTACAATTACAGCCACACGTGGACTGTCCATTTTTCCCCTACCACATCACTTTGAGAACTAGAACATGACGCCACAGATGGCGTCCTGCGAGCCCACAGACCCGTTTATACATCAAGTATGACATCATCTTAAGCTGTGACACTTTGGTTCTTCCCGTTCCGGACAGCAATTGCATGAGAGCGCCGCCACATTGGTCCGGAGCAACTCTCACCTCTACACGGGAAGTGATAAAAAAATTTAGCGGAAGTAATTGTGCCTGACACCCACCCGAATCAGCTCCTTGGCAATCTCTTCTACCGGCGAACCCTGCGTGGGCGGATGATCTTTGCCCAGCTCCCGTTCTTTCTCACGGTAGCCTTGGCCGGCATTTTGATTGCCGCTCTATACCCGGGCCTCTGGGGCAACCCACGTCTGCTGATCGGCTTGACTATCAACGCTCTCCTGGCGGTAGCTTGTTTCGTAGTCCCGTGGGATAAACTGCATCCGTCCTCCATTGTGGTAATTCCCTACCTCGATTTCATCGTGGTGGCATTCTTCCGTGAAGGCAGCCAGACACTGCTTTCGTCGGCCGGTCTACTAGGACTCTTTCCAGTTTTTTGGCTATGCGCTTCTGGAATTGCCCCTAAAACCGCCGTAGTTTCCAGTACTGTAGCAAGCTTGTCAATTGTCTGGGTTTCGGTCTTCATCTCCGGAAATGTCACTGCTGTGGCCTTGGCTAAACCGCTGCTTTTCCCCCTCATAATTTTGCTCTTCGCCATCACTGTGGTTGTCATAACCTCCAACATGGAGCACCAGCGCAACACCCTTCTGATCAGGGACAAGCAACTCCGGGAAGCACTGGCGCAGAGCCAGCACCGCGAGCGTCTTATGGAGACTGTGGTGGACACGGTGGGCGTGGGCGTACTGGTGGTGGATGCTGACGGCAATGATCAGCTGATGAACGCAGCGCAACGGCACATCCACTCCTTGGGCAGCCCTGTGGACAATGCCGATCCTAATGAGAGTGAGCTTCTGCTCTTTAGCCCGGACCGAGAGCCGCTGGCGCCAGAATCACGCCCTGTGCGCCGTGCCATCAATGGAGAAACGTTCACCAACTTCCAGATCTGGATCGGCACTGGTGAAGAGGCCCGGGCACTGTCCACCACGGCGCGCATGATCCGCCACGGCGATGGAGCCAGCGAAGGTTCCGTTATTGCTTTCCACGATGTCACTGACATGGTCAAGGCGATGAACGCCAAGAATGACTTCGTGGCCAATATTTCCCATGAATTCCGCACTCCGCTGACGGCCATCCAATCATACATTTCCTTAGTTCTTGAAGAACCGGACATGGACCCACAGGATGTAGCCCGCTTCTTGGGCATTGCCGAAAGAAATGCTGACCGTCTTAGCGGACTGGTGGCAGATTTGCTCACCAACTCAGCGATCACTGTGGAGCGCGCACCGGCCAACGTGGCCCAGCTGCTCTCAGATTGCCTTGCCTCTGCTGCACCATCCGCCGCGGCCAATAATGTGCTCTTGGAGCAGCAATGCCAGGAACCGCTGGTGGCATTTCTCGACGGCGTACGGATCAGTCAGGTGCTAGATAACTTGGTCTCGAACGCCATCAAGTATTCACCCCATGGTGGCACCCTTACGGTGAAGGTGTGGACGTATGGCACTGACTTGCACTGCGAGGTCAGTGATCAGGGCTTGGGTATGAGCGAATCGGAGCAAGCGAGCCTGTTCCAAAAGTTCTACCGCGCAGGCACCGCTGTGGAACGTGGCATCCCCGGGATAGGCCTGGGTTTGACGATCTCTAAGACCATCATTGAAACGCATGGCGGCACCTTGTCCGTTCTGAGTCACCTAGGAAAAGGGACCACCATGAAGATTGTCATCCCTGCGTGCGTGCTGGGCGCACACTTCGTGAGCGTTTAGCACTCACCAAACGCTGAAATTGTATTGCCCGTACTGCACCGTCTTATAGACAGGGTCTCCAGCTTGGCTGCCATTCATGGGCAGGATTCGCAGGGAGTACTGACCAAAGAAGGCGGCGTTGGAGACACTAGTTCCGGCCTGGTTATAGGACCGCGGAGGGAAAATCAGTGTTGCTCCAAGGTTCGAGGTAGTAAATTCCGTACCGTACTTGGGAGTAGAGCCGGAGAGCACAAGAGTCACCACATAGCTGGTAGCTTCACTGGGTGTCCAGCTGAGTTTCAGAACATTGTCATTGGGCCGGGAGGCTGGGGGCTCCGATCTGAGAACCAAAGCGCCCAAAGGCGGCTGAATGTTGGCGGCACCGTAGTCGCAACCAAAATTGTTTTTCCCGAAGTAGCGCATGGTTCTATAGCTCGGATCCCCCACAGCCCCCGTTGCGGTATTGACCGGCTGGATACGCAGCAAGTAGTTGCCGTAGGAGGAGTTGGTGTTTCCCAGTGTAAAAATAGCGTTTTTGGCCGTGACAGTTTGGGTCTGTAGGAAAACTGTCTGAGAAGTCTGGGACTTCAGCGTCACCATATAGCTGATATTGCTGGTTCGTTTCCCTTCCCAGCTAACATCCACACGTCCCGAACTTCCGGAGCTCTCACAACTCATGGTGCCGGCATCAACCATTGCCGGCAATGTCCTGATGGCAGGGTTGACCACAATGGTCCCGGTGCCATCATCTACCGCTGGCGGCTGGCTGGGTGCGGAGGGCAAAGCCGAGGGCGTGGGAGAGACTGAAGGAACGGCCGACGGCGTGGGAGACGGAGCGGGCGCCGCACCAGCGGTGATGTCAATGGTGGCCGTGGCGCTTTGGTTCCAGTTTGCTACCGCAATGCCGCCCGCTCCCAGACCCAGAGTCAGGACAAAGGCAACGCCGGCAACCCTCATTCCGGGCAGCTTAGACACGCGCCGGTTCTTCTCATCCGGACCACTGGCTTGGCCAGGAACATCTAGCTGATGGGGGTTCATTGAGTTCTTCTTTTCCTTCTTTGCCTTCTCAGTGAAATCACCACGTACGTACCTGCACTAAGGATTACCAGCCACGGCCAAGGGCTGCGGCTGGTAGTGACAACATTACTTTGTCCCCATTGCGCTAGCTCCCACAGGGGCCCCAGGTCCGCTTCCTCCTGAATGAAAAGTTGAGTGGCACCCGCGGCGGCGCTAGCGCTGTCCCCGGGGCGTCCGCTGACCGGGACCCTGCCTATGGAAGCCCCGGCGCCGAGGGCTTCCTCTTGCGTTGCGCAGGCAGATACAGCTTGTCCCCCGCCCGGCTCCTGCAAAAGGAAAATGGCATCAAGGAGGCTCTCTTGGTGACGGGTGGAATTCGGCGCGTTGATGTTCAACGCCAGGCTGAGCTCAATACGCAGGGATTCACCACTGGCAATTTTCCAGCCTTCAATTATGGTGGTGCAGGCTCCGGATCTGGCAGGAACAGCTGCGCTGGAGATCCAACGGGGCGAACGTGCCTCGAGTTGCAAATAGCTGGCTATGGCAGAATCTTTTCCCGAGCCCGTATTAGCTACCGCGAGAGCAAAATTGTTGGCCTGGCTGCTGGTATTGCGAACCCAAATAACACCGGTTCGTGATTCGCCAGGGACATAGCCTCTGTGCGGTTCAAGCACTGTGAGGGACTTTTCCGTCCTGTAATGGATGCCGTCACCGCTAAGCTCCAGCAGTGGCTCAGGCCTATTAGCAACCTGAGCAGGTGCAGTCAGTGCTGGAGCGGCCTGAGCTGGTGCAGCTACGGACAAAGCAACCATCACCACCACGGCGGTTGTCCGAATCCCGCGCCGCACCAGCAAGCCGGTGAAGACGCGCGTCTTGGCTCCCGTCACTGGCTGTGCCTGGGGTTACGCCCGGACCGCTTCTTTTCGAGAGCCCCGCGAACCATGCTCAGCGCCCCGAAACCAATGAATGCTGCAGCGAGAATGGGGATAATGCTGTCCCGTTCTTGGCCCACACTGTTGGCGATGAAACCCACCACCGGAATGGCGTAGAACAGCTTGCCCTTGACCTGAACTCCCAGGACTGGGTTGGGGTCCGGAAGAGAATTGTTATCGCCTTGGGTTCGAACCTCGCGTTCACCGGACTGGCTAGCTCCAATGGAGATGATGCGGTGTGAGATGACCCCGGGCTTGCCTGATTCAATCTGGTAGGTGATAACATCACCTACCCGCAACGCCTCAAACGGCGTGGGCTTGACTACCAGAAAGGTTCCGGGAGCATATTTCGGGGCCATGGAACTGGTCAGCACTGAGTAGGTCTGTGATCCTGTGGCCAGGGGAATGACAATCATTGCTAGGGCGGCCATGGCCACGGTCAGCAGCAGCACGTAGCTCAGTGCCTGGCCCAGGAGGGGTAGCACGCCGCGACGGCCTTGTTCTGCGGCAGCCGCGTCATTACGGGGCGCAAGATCAATGGCAGAGTGGCTGATGACAGACATGGCGAGTCCCTTTTAGAGTTGGTTGACGAGGATCGGGATGGTGACCTGGGCGCTTTGCCCACTCAGGGAAGCGGGCATGGTGGCGGCAAGGCTGACTTGGAAACAGAACACTCCGGAACCATTTTTGATGATGTCAACTATTGGTGTTTCGGAGTCTTGGACCCCGTCATAAAGTGTTGCTTGGCTGCACTGGGACAGTGAACTCGCGGTAGCGGTTTTGACGCTCAGATACGGTGCCAGGGATGATCCAGCGGTGTTGCCAATGGTGGGAGTGGAGGTACTGGCCCGGACGGTAAAATCTCCGCCGGCGTTAGTAATATTTTTCACTTCTACCCCCGCATAACTACTTTGCCCCGGGATGATGACGCCCATGGCGGTACTGCTCAATGAAAGTGTGGCTGAGGTGCCGTTGGGCAACGTCATGTCCGTGACTTTACTGGTGTTGGTATCAGTCAAGCTGATCCTAAAATCGGCGGCCTGCACTGTACCGGCGTTGGAGCTAACCGCCTTGTTCCACAGCGCATAGCTCCCCTGGACGGTGAACATTGCCAGCATGACAGCAATCAGCACAAGGCCGGCTGCTTTCAATGCGTTGATGCTCTTCATGGCTGCTTCCATCGGCAGGGGTTGGTGGTGTGCCGGCTACATGCCGGCACACCACCGGGGTCTGGGAGCTTTTGTTACTTGGCGTTGCTAGCTACGGGGGCTTGCTGGACCAAGGAGTAGCCAATGCCGCTGAGGTCTACTGAGGCTTTAGTGGCCGTGCGTCCGGTGGTGGACTTGTTGAAGGTGAAGGTGGTGGAGGCCGTCACAACGCCGCTATCAGCGGGGACCAAGTCTGTAGTGGCGGAAACTACCGTTTTGTCGGCCTTGGTCAAGGTGGTTGCTGAGACGGTGGCATTAGCACCAAAGCCATCTGCTGCAGAGGCGCCGGTTACTGCCAGCCGGGCAACCATCAGGTCACCATCAAGGCTCACAGTCAGGGGCTGCGTGTAGGTCAGTGTGTCACCGGGGACCACATTGTATTTGGCAATGTCAACAACGGTGTTGGAAGCATTGGTCCACACACCGGCGGTAGCAGGAACCAGGTTCAGATCACCGGAAACTACCTTGCCCATGGAGGCGCTCTGCGCTTGGTTCCAGGTAGCCAACGTGCCGCCGCCGCCTACCATCAGGACAATTCCAACACCGGTTGCGATTACGCCTTTTGTCATCTTGTTCATTGCCAGACCCCTTGTTCGTGTTCTTCTTGGCAAGCGTTCCTGCCGATGAGAACTACTCTGCCGTCACCAACTTAAGGAAGGGCACTGGAAATCTGGAAGGTTTGAACAAGTTAGTCTCAAGAACCAAAGATCCGCTCAATGCTCAAGAAAAGCTCAAGAAATGCAGCAGGAGACGCGAATTTCCTATCCGAAAGGCTAGCGCTAAGGCTCACATTTCCCTTGCTTACTTAAGCTTCGCGCAAGTAGTTGCTCAGCAGTGAAAAATCGCCTGATTGTGGCTTTTCCCGCGCTATCGTTAGGTCTAAGAGCGTTGGCATGGAGCCGCACTACACATCAGTCTGGAGGCACGGGAACCCTATGGTCATAATCCAGTTGCCGCTAATGTGCGTAGATACGCTGCTTGATTTACAGGATTCATTAGGTGGCGAAAAGAGTTTGTGCCACGACTTTGTCAGCCGCTATCTGCAAATGTGGCCTGGGCGCTTTGCTCGCATTCATGCCGCTGTGGCAACCGGCAATAACGAGGCCGCCCTTGATGCGGCGTTGAGCCTGAGAAGTTCTTCCGTCATGGTGGGGGCAGCCCGGCTCGGTGAACTCACCACAGACCTCATCCTTCTCTTGGAATCCCACAGCCATGCTTTAGCCATGACAAAACTGGCCACGCTGCAGTCCTGCGGAAATCAAACCGCCGGTCAATTGGCAGACTTCTGCAAGGAATCACACTAAATCCTCATAAGTAAGGGCCCGCCGGGACCAACCAGAAATGGTCGGTCCCGGCGGGCCCTTATTTATACCCGGCACGCGTACCCGGCACGCCTCGCAAGAGAAGCGTTCAAGCTAGCCGAGGCTAGCTGACGTTGGAGGTGTACTCCAGATCGCGGGTTTCTTTCATGATGAACAAGGCAATGAGAGTCAGCACCGCCATTGAGGTGAGGTAGATGCCCACCAGGACGGGGCTTCCATCGGCAGCCTGCCACAGGGCAACGGCAATGAACGGGGCCACGGCGGCACCGAGGATGCTTGCCATGTTGTAGCTGATGGCGGATCCGGTGTAGCGCACGTTCGTGGGGAAGAGCTCGGGCAGTAGCGCACCCATGGGACCAAACGTCAGCCCCATCAAGGTGAAGCCCAGAATCAGCAGCGCCATGACCCCCGCCGTTCCGGCACCCAAGAGCGGCACAAAGGTCAGCCCGAACAGGGCAATTGCCGCGGTGACCCACAGCAAGGTCTTGCGGCGGCCGTACTTCTCGGCCAGCGGGCCGGATACCAGCGTGAAGATGCCGAAGAACACCACACCGATGATGAGCATGATCAGGAATTCATTACGGGTGTAGCCCAGGCCGGGCACCCAGGAGGCAATGGCATCAGCCGTCATGGGCTTGCCGGCTGCTTCCGCCTTCGCCTTAGCAGCTTCAATTGTTGCCGGAGCCGTGCCGTAGGAGAGCGTGAAGGTGGTCATCAAGTAAAACAACACGTACGTGGCCAGCATGACAAAGGTACCCAGGATCAGGGGGCGCCAGCTGGTTTTGAAGACACGGCCCACGGGCAGCTTGGAGACCTCACCCTGGTCAATGACCTTCTGGAATGCCGGTGTCTCAACCAGCTTGAGGCGGACATACAGGCCCACAATGACCATGACGGCACTGAGCAGGAACGGCACGCGCCAGCCCCAGGCCTGGAATTGTTCGGTGCTCAGACCAAAGCTCAACCACAGGAAGATTCCGTTGGCCAGGATAAAGCCGATGGGTGCGCCCAGCTGCGGGAACGTGCCCCAAATGGCGCGTTTTCCTGCGGGTGCGTTCTCCGTGGCCAGCAGTGCCGCGCCACTCCACTCGCCGCCCAGGGCCAGGCCCTGCAGGAAGCGCATCACCACCAACAGTGCCGGTGCCCAAAAAGTCCATCCGGGTACCAGCGCTGTTGGCAGGCAACCAATCAGGAACGTGGCCACACCCATGGTGAGCAGTGACGCCACCAGGGTTCCCTTGCGGCCTACCTTGTCACCGAAGTGGCCAAAGACAATGGAGCCCAGCGGGCGGGCAACAAACGCCACACCGAAGATGGCGAAGGAGCTCAACAGCGCCGTGGCGGGGTCTGCGGTGGGGAAGAACAAGGCAGGGAAAACCAGTACGGCCGCAGTGGCATAGACATAGAAGTCGTAAAACTCAATGGTGGTACCAATGAGACTGGCAATAATGACCCGGCCGCGGCTGTTGACAGGTGGTGTCTCCACGGTCTGCGCGTTGTGGGAGGGGCTCATGAGGTGCTTTCTTTCCGGACTGTGCCGAGTTTGCATACCCGGCGCGGCGATTTCAATTCTTTCAAGCGCTCAATCCTAATCCGATGTCCAACTGATGGACAAGTTCTGCCATTATGTGGACACTTCTGTCAATTGCCTGCCCGGCTTTGGGCACAAAAAAGTACGACGCCGTAAGGTGCCCTTCCACGCGGAGGGAACCTTACGGCGTCGTACTTCAGGTGCAGCGCTTCAGCTGCAGTACTTCAGGGCAGCGCTTCAGCTGCAGGAAGGCTAGAGCTCGTGGGGCAGATCCTCGGGAAGCTGCTCGTCCTCTTCCGGGTGACGGGCAAGGTTCCATAGGGCCAGGCTAAACCCGCCGCCAATGGTCAGCACGGCAATAATCATCATGGTGATGGCTACAGGGGTCATGAATTCACCTCTTTAAGGTTGTTGTCAACATCGCCTTCCGCGTGCGCGGCGGCATTGAATGCTTCGTATTCGGGATCCTTGAGCTTGGACTTCTCGCTCCAGGGAATCAGGGAGAGCAGCAGTGCGCCCACAATCAGGGCACCAGCCATGCCCCAGCCAAACACTCCGTTAAACCAAGCAGGGTAGTCGGAGTACTGTTCGGAACTCTTGGACTGGAGCTCATTGATGAGCAGGTAGCCCAGGACCACCGGCACCACGCCGCCCACCAGAATGCGCCATACGGTACCTACCTTCAGGGTGGAGGTCACATTGAGGTGTTTTTGCAGGCGTGGGAGGCTGCCCAGCCCGGCGGAGATCACAATGATCGCTACCAAGGCGCATGCAAGAATGCCGAACTGGTTCACAAACGCGTCCGAGGTGTCCAGGAGCTGGATGCCCGTGGTGGTGGGGAACAGGATCAAGGAAATCACGGCAATGGGAATGGTGACCACCAGGGTGGCGCCCTTGCGGCTCCAGCCCAATTTGTCCTGGAACGCCGCCACAATGACTTCCAGGATGGAGACCAGTGAGGTCAATCCGGCAAACACCAGCGAACCAAAGAACAGCACGCCTAGAACTGCGCCGAAGGGAGCCTCGGAAACAATGGTGGGGAATGCTACGAACGCCAACCCAATACCGCCGGAGGCCACTTCATCCACGGCCACCCCGGAGGCCACGGACATGAATCCAAGAGCCGCAAAGACGCCGATCCCGGCCAGAAGTTCAAAGCCGGAGTTAGCGAAGGCCACTACCAGGCCGGAGCCAGTTAGATCGGTCTTGCGCTTGAGGTAGGAGGAATACGTGACCATGATGCCAAAGGCCACGGAGAGGGAGAAGAAGATGTGGCCGAAGGCCGCTGCCCAGACACTGGGGTTTTGCAGGGCTGTCCAGTCGGGGGTGAAGAAGGCATTCAAGCCCACCATGGCACCGTCCAAGAACAGCGATTGCACCACCAGGACCACAAACATGACCACCAGCAGCGGCAAGAACACTGCGTTGGCCCGTGAAATGCCCTTGTTCACGCCAGCCACCATGATCACAATGACCACAATCCATACTGCGAGCATGGGGAAGAATACCTTGGAGACGAAGTCAAAGGAGACTCCGGCCGTATCCGCCGTCTGCAGGAAATCGCCAAAGAAGAACCCCTCTGCATCATCTCCCCAGGCCTTTGTCACGGAGAACCACGTATACATGGCAGCCCACGCGATGATCGCGGCGTAGTAGATGGCGATGACAAAGCAGATCAGTACCTGCCACCAGCCAATGGGTTCAGCAGCGCGGTGCAGGCGCCGGTAGGACAACGGGGCTGAGCCGCGGAAGCGGTGGCCAATGGAGTAGTCCAAAAAGAGCAGCGGGATGCCCGCACACAACAGCGCCACCAGGTAAGGGATCAAGAAGGCGCCCCCACCGTTTTCGTAAGCGATGTAGGGGAAACGCCAAATATTGCCCAGACCAACGGCGGAGCCGATCGCTGAGAGGATGAACAGTTTTCGCGAGGAGAAGGTCTCTCGACGGGCCGGAGCAGCCGCTCTACTCCGGCCAGCGGGTGAATTTGTCATGAGGCCACATTAACCCATCCGTGAGCAAGTTTCGTCATTTTGGGAACTACTTGGCGCTCTCAAACGTTCCTGGAGAGCCCAGTGGCACTGCCGCGGCGAGCTCAGCAACCGCAGCTGGAAGCAAGTACTTGCCCGCAAAAATGCAGGTACCACTACTGGTGCCACGGCTTGGGGATTCCCTTACACTCGCTACACAGGGACACCGCTCTGTGCAGGATTGAGGTGGCAGCGATGGCTTCATCGGGCAGTTTAGAATCCTCGGGCTCTGAGCTTTATAGCTCGAATAGACGTGTGAACAAAGCAAGGAGACGGCACCTGCGCAGCGCGGCGGTCACGGTGGCGCTGACGCTGCTTCTGCCACTCGCCGCTTGTTCCTCTAGCCAACGCCCATCACCGCCACTGGCACTGCATGATCCTGGATGTACGGTTGGCTTCCCGCACCGGGAAACGGTTGAGACCAGCGATCCTGGCGAAGTTAAATACCTGAACTATATAGCGGTGTGCAGTAACGAAACTTCCGGGACAATCTCACTGCAGAATTATAGCGAGATGGTGTGGGCTTTCAGTGACTCTTTTCCTGCGCCCCTGATCACGGCAGATAAACGCAGCCCCGAAGTTGCCCTCTTTCACACTACTTTTCCATCCTATTACAGCACCACCTACATGGTTCCGGGAGAAATTGTCACCGTCAACGGCGCAGACCAGAGCCTCTCTTGGGCTATTCACCCGGACCTGAGCGTGGCCTGGACGGGAAGCAGTTTTATTCTCAAGAAGTTCAACGAATACGGTATGGATGCCTTGGATGAAATCATGGCGGAAGGTTCCCCCACGCACCAAGCCTTCTGGGACTGCACTCATGCGCTCTATGACACTGGCGCCCAAGTGCACAAGACCCTCACAACCGTTGACTACGATCCCCTTGAGCAGCTCAAGAACGGCTGGGATCTGAGCAACAGTGCCGGAACGTGTGCCACCTCATGGAAAAGCGCCGCCCGCGAAAGCCGCCAAGCAAAGATACCCCCATGGTCTGCGTTCACGGACGATGCCTACAGGGCGCTGGAACCCGGAGCAGGCCTGAGCACTAAAATGACCGGCTTGAAGGCTGCTGTCGTGGAAACAGGCAAACGGATTTGCCTCGTTCTCAGGGGATGTTAGCGCGCTGCACAACCAGGCAACATCGTTACATGTGCACGTGCAGGCGGCGGGCGGCCTCGGCAATAGAGCCTGAAAGTGAGGGGTACACGGTAAAGGTGTTGGCCAGATCATCCACGTGGAGCTTCTGCGTCACGGCCAAGGCAATGGGGAAGATCAGTTCACAGGCTCCCGCCCCCACAACCACCCCGCCAATGACGGTTCCGGAGCCCTTGCGAGCAATGATCTTAATGAAGCCCTCGTTGACGTTACGCATCTTGGCCCGCGCATTGGTCTGCAGGGAGAGCTTGATGACATCACCTTGATATTTACCGGAGGCCAGATCCGCCTCCGAGACACCCACGGAAGCAATTTCCGGGGAGGTGAAAATATTAGAGGAGACCTGGTTCAGCTTCAAGGGCCGCACGCCGTCGCCGCCCAAGTGGGCCACCGCAATGCGTCCCTGCATGGCGGAGACGGAGGCCAACGCAAAGACACCTGTGCAGTCCCCTGCGGCGTAGACGTTGGGGGCGCTGGTGCGGGAAACGCCGTCAACCTTGATGTGGCCAGTGGGGGTGACTTCCACGCCGGCAGCTTCCAAACCAATATCGGTGGTGTTGGGGATGGAGCCCACGCACACCAGGCAGTGCGTGCCGGTGATCTGCGAGCCGTCTCCCAAGGTGACAATGACGCCGTCGGCAGTGCGCTCCACGGCCTCGGCACGTGACTGGGACAGCACGCGCAGCCCGCGGCGGGCAAAGACGTCTTCCAGAACTGCGGCGGCGTCGGAGTCCTCACCGGGGAGGACCTGGTCACGGCTGGAAATCAAGGTGACTTTGGAGCCCAGGCCATTGAAGCCGGAAGCGAATTCGGCTCCGGTCACACCGGAACCCACCACAATGAGCTCTTCGGGGAGTTCCTCAAGGTTATAGATCTGAGTCCAGTTCAGGATCCGTTCCCCGTCAGGCTGTGCCGTGGCCAGCTCGCGGGGGTGGGCGCCAACGGCCACGAGGATGGCGTCCGCTTTGATGATTTCCTTGGTCTCGCCGCGGTCAACTTCAATGGTGCGGTTATCCAGCAACCGGCCGGTGCCAATGATGATTTTGACACCCACTGCTTCGAGTCCGCGGCGAATATCAGTGGACTGCTCACGGGCCAGGCGCATCACGCGCTCATTAATTTGCTTGAGATCGGCCTTCATAGCGGCTTTGGGGTTGCCGTCGGTGGCATTAAAACTGACACCGAGCTCGGTGGAGTCAATGCTGCGGTTCATGGCTTCAGCCGCGGCAATCAGCGTCTTGGAGGGAACCACATCGGTGAGGACCGCGGAGCCTCCCATTCCGGCGCGTTCCACAATGGTCACCTGGGAGCCCATGGACGCTGCCACCATGGCGGCTTCATATCCGCCGGGTCCACCGCCAAGAATAGCGAGGCGGGGAAGGGCAAAGGGCTTGAAGACATCCTGATTGCTGGTCACAGTTCTCAATTCTCGCCTATCGGTGCGTAGGCACCAACTTTGCCCCGATTAAGTGGTGCAACACACAGTGCGGAACGTGTCCCTTCCGCCCCATGAACTTCTGACAGTGTTATGCGGCTGAGGTGTTGTGCAGGACGTTGGCCCGCCTCTGCGGTTATGTTTGATGCATGAATCCTTCACAGACTTCCGGCTCCCCCGCACTCTTAGCTGCCGAGGCGGCCCACTACATTGCCCGCGCAACGGGTGTCCCCCAGCATGATGTGGCTGTGGTGCTCGGTTCCGGGTGGGGCGGTGCGGCGAATCTCATTGGTGAGGTCACCGCAACCGTTGATGCCGCAGAGGTCCCCGGCTTCCACGCCCCCTCCGTTCCCGGGCATGTGGCCACCCTGAGCTCCATCCGCACCCCTGATGGCAAGAACGTGCTCATCCTGGGCGCCCGTACGCACTTTTATGAGGGCAAGGGTGTGCGTGCCGTGGTGCATGGCATCCGTACGGCCGCTGCCACCGGCGCCAAAACCGTGGTGCTGACCAATGGTTGCGGCGGTCTGAACCCGGACTGGACCCCCGGTACTCCCGTGCTCATTAGCGATCACATCAACTTGACGGCGTCCTCCCCGCTGGAGGGTGCCACGTTCGTTGACCTCACGGATCTGTACTCCGCCCGGCTGCGTGCCCTGGCACGCGAGGTGGACCCGTCCTTGTCCGAAGGCGTCTACGCCCAGTTCACGGGCCCGCACTACGAGACCCCGGCAGAAGTGCAGTACGCCAAGCGGATTGGCGCCGATCTGGTGGGCATGTCCACCGCGTTGGAAGCCATTGCCGCCCGCGCCGCCGGCATGGAGGTGTTTGGCATCTCCTTGGTGACTAATCTTGCCGCTGGTATTAGCTCCCAGCCGCTCTCACACGAGGAAGTCTTGGAAGCCGGGGCCGCTGCCGGGCCGCGTATTTCGGCTCTTTTGGCCGCCATCATTGCCAAGCTCTAGGGCAAAAGCTGTGGGTGCGGTTACATTTGGGGTGTGAGACACGCACAGGAAAGCCCCACAGAGTCCTCGGCAGCCAACGAGCTAGCCGCACTGCAGGCAGCTGCCCAGCAATGGGCAGCGCATGATCCCGATGCCGGAACAGCCGCGCAACTGCAGTCCTTAATCAATGATCCCAACGGGGCGGCCGAGCTGGCGGACAGCTTCGATGGCAACCTCCAGTTCGGCACGGCCGGGCTGCGCGCCACCATGGGTCCGGGCCCCAACCGGATGAACCGGATGGTGGTGCGCCGCGCAGCCGCAGGAGTTGCCGCCCACCTTCTGGCCCTGGCAGAGCAGCCCTTAGAAACCGGGCAGTCCACGGAAATGAAGCAGCCCTTAGAGGCTGAGCATCCCACACAGGAGATGGACAGCGCCGTCGCCTCCCCCGAGGCCAATCCCACCGAGGCCAGCCAAACCACCGCCGTCACTAGCCCCTACCGGCCGCGGGCGGTGGTGGGCTTTGACGCCCGCTACAACTCGCGTGATTTTGCCCAGGAAACCGCGGCGATCTTTACCGCAGCAGGCATTGAGACCTTTATTCTGCCAACACCCCTGCCAACCCCGGTTCTGGCCTATGCCGTCCGGGCGCTGGAGTGTGAGGCGGGGATCATGGTCACGGCCAGCCACAACCCGGCCCAGGACAACGGCTACAAGGTGTATCTGGGCGGGCGTGCGGTGGCTCCAGAGGCCCGCGGCGTCCAAATCGTGGCACCTCATGATGCCTTGATCGCCACGCAGATCAGCCACGTCTCAGACACCGCCTCTTTCGGCGACACCTCCGGGATTGCCATGGCTGAGGGTGGCTGGAACGTGCTCGGTGAAGACTTTGTTGACGGCTACCGGGCGGCCGTTGCCGGGTTGGCTGATCCCGCCACGTTCCCGGCACGTCAATTGCGCATTGTGCACACCTCCATGCACGGTGTGGGTGATGAGATGGCCCGCGCCGTCTTCACCTCGGCAGGGTTCACAGACCTTCACGCCGTCCCCGAACAAGCAGCCCCTAATCCGGACTTCCCCACAGTTTCCTTCCCCAACCCAGAGGAGGAAGGGGCCATGGACATGGCCTTCGCCTTGGCGAAGGAAGTGGGCGCAGACCTTGTAATAGCCAATGATCCGGACGCGGACAGGGTGGCCGTGGGCGCCCTAGATCCGGCCACCGGAGAATGGCACCAATTCCATGGCGATCAGGTAGGCGCCTTGCTCGGGAGCCACCTGGTGTCCAGAGGTGGCCGTCTGCAGGCAACTCAGAGCGGTGCAGGGGCCCCCGTCTACGCAAACTCGATAGTTTCTTCGAGGCTGTTGGCCAAGATTGCCGCTACTGCCGGGTATGAGCATGTGCGGACCCTGACGGGCTTCAAATGGATCTCCCGCGTTCAGGGCCTGGGCTTCGGATACGAGGAAGCGCTGGGGTACTGCGTAGCCCCGGAGCTGGTCAGAGATAAGGACGGCATTTCCGCTGGGCTGCTGATTGCTGAAATGGCAGCCGGGCTCAAGGCTGTTGGACGGACACTTTTTGATGTTCTGGACATTCTTGCGTTAGCTCACGGGCTCCACGCGAGTACCCAGATCAGCATCAGGGTAGAAGATCCCGCCGGCATCAAGAACATGATGGCCACCTTGCGGGAGCAACCGCCAACGGTGCTTGATGGCTCTGCCGTGATAGAACTGACCGATTTGGCCCTGGGCTCGGCAGATCTTCCCGCCACGGACGGTCTGGCTTATCTGACGGAGAATGACACCCGCGTCATCGTCCGTCCCAGCGGCACCGAGCCCAAGCTCAAATGCTATTTGGAAGTGGTGGTTCCCGTCTCCGGGCACCACAAACTCCAACCGGCCAGGGAAGAAGCGCAACGTGCGCTGGCCACCGTGGTCCAAGAGATCAAAGGTGCCTTGGGACTTGCGGACCTCTAACACCAGCTACCACAGCATCTGCCACAGCGGCGAGCCTGATTACCGCGCGCCGCTGTGGCAGGATAGTCAAACACAATTGCCCATGGGAGGATTGCCAGCATGACATCCAACAGCCCTTTCCCCGCCGAATCCGGCGACGAACTAGCTCGCTACATTGACCACACACTCTTGGCTCCTGACGCCAGCCAGGCAGACGTTCTGCGGCTGTGCAAAGAAGCCGCTGAATACCACTTCAAAGCCGTTTGCATCAACCCCGTGTGGGTAGAAACAGCCAAGAAGGCCTTGCTGGGCACGGGTGTGCTGACGTGCACCGTGGTGGGTTTCCCCCTCGGCACCCACAACACCGATGTGAAGGTTTTTGAGGCCCGCGGCGCCACCATGGACGGTGCAGATGAGGTGGACATGGTGATTAATATCGCCTCAGCCCGCGCACTGGACAAGGCGGCTCTGGTCTCGGATATTTCCGCCGTGGCCGAGGTGGTCCATGAGGGCGATTCACTGCTGAAGGTCATCATTGAGACGGCTATGCTCAGCGATGACGAGAAGGTTCTGGCTTGCCAGGCAGCACTCGAAGCCGGCGCAGATTTCGTGAAGACTTCCACCGGCTTCAATGGCGGCGGCGCAACCACCCAAGATGTTGCCCTGATGCGTAAAACCGTGGGTTCAGAGATGGGCGTGAAGGCCTCAGGTGGCGTTCGAACACGTGAAAAGGCCCTGGAAATGATTGAAGCCGGTGCCACCCGCATTGGTACCAGCTCAGGTATTGCCATCGTCACCGGCGCTGTGGGCACCAGCTCTTACTAATTCGTACTAAGATCGTGGGTAGATCATCAGCGCCGGCACCCCGGTGCACCCACTCAGCTCCCCGGTCTCGGGGTCAGGAGGAACCGTGTCCAATAACGCTTACCGCGGCGAAAATAGCCTGGTGCAGTCCGTCGTTCTGTTCGTCATTTTCTTTGCCTTGTTCCTTGGCGGCATTTTTGCCTTCTCCTACTGGAGCCTTGAGAGCTTTGCGCATGCCTTTGTGCCGGCTGGCGTTGGCATTGGCCTGTGCGCACTGGCAATCTTTGTCCCCGTGACCATCATGGGCCGCTCGGACTCCGCAGGAGAATAATCCCGCGTATAACGAACCCGCAGTAATCGGTGCAAGCTGACTACTGCGGGTTTGTTGTTTAATCAGTTCACGGACTCAAGTACGACGCCGGGAGGAACCTTGCGTTTCTCCCGCCCCCAGGTGCCGCTAGGGTGAGGACAACGTCTCCGGCGTCACCTCAAAGATTGCCTCGAGGACGCCCTCCGCCCACCTGAGCACCTCAGCATCGGCCAGGTCCCGGCCACCGATCCTGGCGGTCTTCGGCTTCGGGATCAGCACCGAGTTCAGCGCTGGCTTCACCATGGCGCCCGGATACATGCGGGTCAGGCGCATCTGCTTTGACTCCGGCAGATCTGCGGGGGCAAACTTGATGAAGTTCCCCTGCAGCGCCACGTCGGAGAGGCCGGCGGCACGGGCCAGCACCTTGAACTGCGCCACGGCAATCAAGTTCACGGCAGCGGGCGGTAGTTCACCGTAACGGTCAATGAGTTCTTCTTGGACCTCGTTGATGGCTGCCACCGTGACGGCAGCAGCCAGCTTGCGGTAAGCCTCTAATCGGAGCCTCTCCCCCGGTACGTAATCGTGGGGCAGGTGTGCGTTGACGGGCAGCTCTATCTTCATCTCGGCTGCCCGCTCTTCACCCTCGCCGCGGAAATCTGCCACAGCCTCGCCCACGAGGCGGATGTACAAGTCGAAGCCAACACCTTGGATGTGGCCCGATTGTTCCCCGCCCAGCAGGTTTCCGGCGCCGCGAATCTCCAGGTCCTTCATGGCCAGGGCCATGCCAGCACCGAGCTCGTTGTGTGCCGCAACCGCCTTCAAACGTTCCAGCGCAACTTCGCCGAGGGGCTTATCGGCCGGGTACAGGAAGTAGGCGTAGGCACGTTCACGGCCGCGGCCCACCCGCCCGCGCAGCTGGTGCAGCTGTGAGAGGCCGTAGTTGTTGGCCTGCTCCACAATCAGCGTGTTGGCGTTGGAGATATCCAGGCCTGTCTCAATGATGGTGGTGCACACCAACACGTCAAAGCGCTTCTCCCAGAAGTCCACAATGATTTGCTCCAGCCGGGACTCGGACATCTGCCCGTGCGCCACAGCCACGCGGGCGTCAGGCACTAGCTGTTGGATGTGTGCGGCGGTGCGCTCAATTGATTTAACTCGGTTGTGCACATAAAAGACCTGGCCCTCGCGCATGAGCTCACGGCGGATCGCGGCACCCACCTGCTTGTCACTGTGCGCACCCACGTAGGTCAGCACGGGGTGACGCTCCTCAGGCGGGGTGGCCAGGGTGGAGGTTTCACGGATCCCTGTCATGGACATTTCCAGTGTGCGTGGGATGGGTGTGGCGCTCATGGCCAGCACGTCCACGTTGGTGCGCATCTTCTTCAACGCTTCCTTGTGCTCCACACCGAAGCGCTGTTCCTCATCAACAATGACTAGGCCCAGGTCCTTGAACGCAAAATCTTTGGAGAGTAGCCGGTGCGTGCCGATGACCACGTCCACGGAACCATTCTTTACACCCTCAACAATCTCCTTGGACTCCTTCGCGCTCTGGAAGCGTGAGAGCGGAGCCACCCTTATAGGGAAGCCGGAAAAACGTTCGTTGAATGTTTCGTAGTGCTGCTGCGCCAACAGCGTTGTGGGCACTAAAATGGCTACCTGTTTGCCGTCCTGCACCGCTTTGAAGGCGGCCCGGACCGCGATCTCGGTCTTTCCGTAGCCCACATCTCCGGAGATCAGCCGGTCCATGGGGACTTCCTTTTCCATGTCCGCCTTGACCTCGTTGATGGCCACCAGCTGGTCGGGTGTCTCAACGTAAGGGAAGGCCTCCTCCAGCTCGGCCTGCCACGGGGTGTCTGGGCCGAAGGCGTGCCCGCGGCTGGCCATGCGCGCCGAATACAGCCGGATCAGCTCCCCAGCAATTTCCTTGACGGCTTTGCGTGCCTTGGACTTCGTGGCGGCCCAGTCAGAGCCACCCATCTTCGACAACGCCGGCCCATCCCCGCCCACATAGGCGGTCACTTGGTCTAGCTGGTCGGTAGGTACAAATAGCCTGTCCCCCGGAGCACCGCGTTTGGAAGGGGCATATTCAAGCACCAGATATTCGCGCAGCCCGGCCGCACCGCCAACACCTGCTCCGGCAACTTTGCGCTGGATCAGCTCCACGAACTTGCCCACACCGTGCTGCTCGTGGACCACATAGTCCCCGGCCTCTAGCTGGAGCGGGTCAACTGCGTTGCGCCGCTTGGAGGGCATCTTGCGCATGTCCCGGGTAGAGACCGCGGAGGCACGCCCCAACAGGTCTGCCTCGGTTAGCAGGCCCATTTTTAGGGAGTCCAGAACAAATCCGCGCCCGGTGTCCGCGGTGGTCACTTCAATGATGCCCGGCTGCGGTTCGGCGTCTAGGGATTCCACGCGTGAAGCCGGGATGTTAGCTTCGTGGAATAGCTCGGCCAGGCGCTGTGCTGGGCCGGGGCCCTGGGTGGCCACCACAATCCGCCACTGGTTCTTGACCCGGGAGCCAATGAACTCCATCATCTCCGCCACATCCCCCCGGTAACCACGGGGTTCGCGAGCGTGCAGGTTCAGCACATCGGTACTGACCTCTAGCTCCTCATCCTGAGCCAGAGAGCCTAAGGTCCACCAGCTCAGACCGTGCCTGAGGGCTCCTTCGCGGGTTTGCGCCAGCGATTTAAAGCCTGCAGAGGCTAGATCCACACCGCCGGCGCCCCCGCTGGCCTGGCTCAGATCTAGTGGGGCGTTGCCGCCTTCGGAGGCCGTGGACCAGGCTGCTTCCAAGAATTCCTCGTTGGTGGATTCCAGATCATGGGCCCTGGCACTGACTTTTTCAGGATCCAAAACTACTGCGATGGATGCTGGCGGCAACAGTGAGGACAAGGGCACCATTGCATCAACGAGGGCCGGGGCCAGTGATTCCATGCCTTCCACTGCAATGCCGCCGGCAATCTTTTCCAGCATGGCCGCGGCTCCCGGCATGGCGTCCTTGAGCTTGGCCGCACGGCTCATGACAGTGGGGGTGATGAGAATTTCCCGGCAGGGAGGTGCGTAGAGTTCGCCCGGGTGTGTGATCCCGCTGCTGGAAGTCAGGGTACGTTGGTCGGCGATGCTGAACCAACGCATGGATTCAACCTCGTCGCCAAAGAACTCCACACGGATCGGGTGGTTGTCAGTGGGCGGGAAAACATCGATGATGCCGCCGCGCACGGCAAATTCTCCACGGCGCGTGACCATGTCAACCCGTGCGTAGGCCGCCTCTGACAGAGATTTAATGAGGGTGTTGAAGGGAATTTCGTCCCCCACTTTGACCCGCACTGGAGCCAGTTCACCCAGGCCGGCCACCAGCGGCTGGACTACAGCACGGATGGGTGCCACCACTACGCGCAGGTGTTCACCGGAATCGTGCTCGGGATGAGCCAGGCGGCGCAGGACTGAAAGCCGGCGGCCCACGGTGTCCGAGCGTGGTGAAAGGCGCTCGTGCGGGAGGGTTTCCCAGCTGGGGAATTCGGCCACAGCCGCATCGGGAAGGTAGGAGCGTAGGGCGGCAACGGTGTCCTCCGCCTCCCGGCCCGTGGCGGTCACGGCAAGGACAATGCCGGGGCGTTCGGCAGAGGAGGAACTGGCGGCCAAACCATCGGCAACCTCGGCCAGGAGCACCGCGCACATGCCAGCGGGAGCACTGAAGGCCAGGTCACTGCTGCGTGTGGCGGGGTTGGCAGCCGCATAGCTGCGTACCCGGGAGAAGAGTGGATCGGCTGACAGTGCGCTCCGCAACCCTGCAAGGCTCATGCGTGGTGTTCTCCTTGGTGCTTGACCATACGTGGCCAAAAAATCGATTATTCACCGTGCCGGGACAGCACGAAGGCCCGAAATCTGTGAACGCCTCGGGGACCTTGTCCAGCTTACTCGCCAGCGGCCTTGCTATCCTAGGAGCTGCCCCAAACACCCCCTTATCTTGGAGGAACCATGGCGCTTGCCGCCTCAACAACACTTGCTGCAACAGCTCAGAAAGTGACGGAGGTCTTCACCAACGAAGCCTTCATCCAACATGTCAGCGAAACCGTGGGAGGGGAATTGAAGTCCTTCACCATCAGCGGCCCCACCACGGCGGCGTTCACAACGCAAACTGTGCGCACCTTGCCCACCACCCGAATGCCTGACTTGGTCCAGAAGTTTGTCGGTGAATGGCTGACCGTGACGCAGGATGAGTCCTGGAGCGCACCGGCGCTGGATGGTTCACGTACCAACACCATCAAGTTGTCCGTGGCCAAGGCGCCGGTGGATGTTTCAGCTGTGCAGAAACTGAGCGTGAACGGCGAATCCACGCTGGTGGAGCTTACTGGTGAGGTGAAGTCGAGCGTGCCGTTCCTTGGCGCGAAAATCGTCTCTGCCGCCGAGCCGGTGATTGGCCGGGCTTTGAACTTGCAGGCCACGCTGGCGCAGGAATGGATTACCACACACAGCTAGCGACGGCTGGTCTAACAAAGCGCAAGGGCGCCCCATAGGATCGGGACGCCCTTTCGCTTTGTTAGACCTTATTTACCATCCGGGGTGGCCAGGATCTGCGCCACCTGAGCGTTGGAGAACAACTTCCACGCTGCCGAGGGCGATCCCTGCAGGGAAGCTAGCGGGCTTTCTTCGCGATTCCACCATTTGGCCTCGAATATACGGCCATCAAACATCACTCGGTCCCCTTGGTCATATACCTTCGCAGCACTCCACAGCGGATAGGTTCCTGCCGGCGCAGTCACTTGCGGGGCCGGCTTGTCCCCGGGAAGAACAGGACCAATCAGCTGCCACGGAGTCAGCCCGTCCGTTGCCACTGGGTTATCAGGCACATCTCCCTGAGTCCACCATTTAGCCATGTAGACGTTGCCGTTGAGAACAATCCTGTCTCCTTCTACATAGACTGCCAGATCGCTCCAGATCGGATAAGGACTCGTTGCGGGATTATCCGTGGGAAAGGTGGACTGAACGGTGGGTTGCGCCGGTGCACTGGTGGCAGATTGCGTAGGCAGAACGCTTAACCCTTCACCCAGCACAGTTGAGAACAATTTGCCCTTCTGGTCAATGCCGCTGCACCCGTCGGAAACCCGAGTCAGGTCAGGGTAGTTGGGGCCACAGGTGGCATCCCGGTTCAAGGACCACATGGAGACTCGGCCAACGCCTTTCGCCACAGCGAAATCATGGAGACCTACGGCATCCTGCAAAGTGAAAATCTCACCAGCAACATCGTTTTGGCCAATCATTGGGGTGAGCCCAATTTTCCGCCACAACCAATCGGCGCCAAAATCTTGTCCGTCGGCCTTATAGAGTGCCCCGAGCTGCGCATGAGTCGCCGTGGCAGCCGCCGTAGAAGCTTCTAACATAGTGCTTCCTGCCGTCTTGCTTCCACCGTAATCCATAGTCATGATGTTGACTCCCGCAAGGTCAACCTTTGCATCCAGCATGGCAGCAACTGCCGAGGTCCCCTCAGTGGTTAGCCCGGTGGGAGCAACTGGGAGTGTCAGCCACACTGACAGCGGATGCTTTGCAGCAAGTCGTTGCGACTGCAGCGCAGCAATTGCTGTGGCTCGTCGCTTGAGGGCAGCGGTATCGGATAGACCTGGGCCTTCTAAGTCAAGGTCAATCGCGGAAAGATCGTAGCGTTCCACAACTGAGGCGTAGGCGGCCTGCAGTTCCGCAACATCCGTACAGCGCACGGCGAGCTCATCATTCGCTTGGCCGCCAAACGAGACGGATACGGAGCCGCCTTGCTGGAGTAGGCGTGCAATACGCCGATCCACGTCCAGTTCTTGCCCGGCGGCATCCATGGAGTAGAAAGTTCCCCAACTTGGCTCGCACGCTTTGTCCTTGGACGAGACAATAAAGGACAAAACAACGGAATCAGCAGACTCGGAGACCGGTTTTTCAAAACTGTATGACGGGGTTGCCGTAACATCCACGTAACCGCTGAACATAGCAGGCTCTGCCGAAGCAGCCCTAGCATCGTTATACCTGCCCAACGCAACGTAGCCCGCCCCCGCGAGCAACGCCACTACGGCAATAAAAGCCGTCAGCCGGAACCAGGAGAGCTTGCGCCCAGGAAAGCGTTGAGACACTAGAACCCCATTCACTGCGTTGCTATCAGAGACCGCTGCCGCTAGAAGCGGCCAGACTGTATTATCCTAAGCATACTGATCAACATCCGTCGTCCGGTCTCACTCGGTCAAAGGGCGGCCGTTTATAATATGCGTGAATCCACGCATATTTTCTTTGCATGAGGGATTTATGACCGAGGCGCTTGTTGTGGCTGAAGAAGCCAGTGCAGTCCCGTCTGAGATGACGGCTTCAGACCGCGCACTTGTGCCAAAGGCTGGCCCACGCCGCCAGCGTGGCTCGGAGAAGCGTTCGGAGCCGCTTTCCATCGTTCACCCAAAGCCTTCCGGCCGTAAAATTACGCTGGGAAGGCTGGCCATTGTTGTCACTATTACAGCCTGGCTGCTCTATCTGGTGACCACAGTGGTCCGTCAACTGGCGGACAACCCCAACGCAGGGTTCCGTTTCCAGGTTGAAGCAGTCTCGTATGTTCTGGTAGTTACATTTTTGACGTTCTCCGCCCTAATGTATCTTTTGGCACGCCAAGGAGCCCTCTACCGTTTCAGAGACCATGCTCGCGTTCCACGTGGTGAACTGGACAGGCATTTTGTCGACTACAAAGAAGGCATCACAGTATTGGTGCCCTCCTATGCGGAGGAAGTCCAGGTGGTGAGGGGCACTCTGTGGTCTGCTGCCCTGCAGGAATTCCCTGACCTAAAAGTAGTGCTCTTACTTGATGATCCGCCCCATCCAAAGGATCCTCAGGCAGCGGAGAAATTGGACGCCACTAGAGCGCTAGCAGGTGAGATTTCCCAGGCGCTCTCCATTCCTGCAGCGCGGGTCAATGCAGCTTTGGCAAACTTCCGTTGCCGGGACACCAGCGCGGGCGTAGTCCCTGCAGCAGAGGTGGATGCTGTCATTGCGGAATATGAATATGCTGCTGGCTGGCTCGAGGAAATGGCTGAAGCAGAGGCCGTGGATGACCACGTTGATGAATTCTTTGTTGACCTAGTACTGATGGGCCTGGCCCGGGAATTACGGTTGGTCCTACTCGCGCTTGAAGCCGCTAGGGCTCAGTCCACCGGACCTGAACTCCAACGAGTTGAGGAACTCTATCTCCGCCTGACATGGATTTTTAATGTCAAAACCGAATACTTTGAACGCAAGGCGTACGCAAGCCTGTCTCACGAAGCCAATAAGGCTATGAACCTCAATGCCTACATTTCCTTGATGGGCGGACGTTGGCAGCGCCAAGTCACCGATGGAAACGTGGTGCTGCGCCGCCGCGCCGCAGATGATCCAGGTAGCGCTGACGATCTCGATACGCCGGACACAACTTATTTGTTGACACTTGACGCTGATTCATTGTTGCTACGGGATTACTGCCTGCGGCTGGTCTACTACCTAGAATCAGCTGGCAATGAGCGCGTCGCTGTGGCACAAACACCATACTCTTCCTTCCGCGGCGCACCCACCCGCATCGAGCGGATTGCCGGGGCCAGCACGGATATCCAGCACATCCTCCACCAGGGCATGACCTACTACGGCGCCACATTCTGGGTCGGCGCTAACGCTGTCATTCGTAAAGTCGCGCTAGAGGACATCGTGGAAGTCGAAACGGTGGGCGGTTTTGAAGTCCGCACCTACATTCAAGACCGAACTGTCATCGAGGACACAGAGTCCAGCGTGGATTTGGGTACACATGGATGGACCCTCTCAAACTATCCGGAGCGGTTGAGCTACAGCGCCACTCCCCCGGATTTTGGTTCCCTCGTGGTCCAGCGTCGCCGTTGGGCCAACGGTGGCCTGCTCATCCTGCCCAAGCTCTGGAACCAAGTACGTAAGCGCCGCCAGCGCCGCGAGACAATTCTTTTCCGGGAACTGCTCTTGCGCGTTAACTACATGTCCTCTATAGCCTGGGCAAGTTTCGGTTTGCTGTTCCTGCTCGCCTACCCCTATGACAGCCGCTTGCTGAGTCCGCTGGTTTTGGTTGCTGCCCTGCCGTACTTCCTGGCAATGGGTAGTGATCTACGCGATTGCGGGCACCGCTTTAGTGACATTTTCCGGATCTACGGATTCAACCTTGTTCTCTTGCCGGTCAACCTGGCCGGCGTGCTCAAGTCCCTTCAGCAGGCGTTCACTGGAGACAAGATTCCTTTCGTTCGAACACCAAAAGTTAAGGACCGTACAGCAGCTCCGGCACTGTACGTTGTAGTCCCGTACTTAATTGTGTTCTTCTCGGTCTTCACCTTGTGGCGAGATGCAGTGGTAAGTAACTGGGGCAACGTTGCTTTCGCAGCGCTCAATGCAACCTTGGCGGCATTCGCAATCCAGGCCTATATCGGTGTGAAGAATTCCTTAGTGGATATAAGTCTGGGTGCTATCAACTGGCTGTACATCAAGCCACGGGTACCTCGTGCCGTCGTATCCCCCGTGGTTCCCAAGACTGCTGAGGAAGTCGACTGGCAGGCTCTGCTGTACCACGGAGATAGAAGACTGAACCGAGATTTGCGTGGAGGCTCGGACCGACGCCGTAGGGTGGCGCAAAGGTGATACTGGCAACCACCGGAAGCAGGCCTTCATGATCGTTGATCCAACGGATAAGCGGTTGCCCGCTCTGATGACCGGGATTGAAGGGATCGGCGCAGGTGAACTGAGCACTCGTGTCCCAGCCGGGACGGAGCAGGATTCGCTCTCTGCCATCATCAACAGCTTTAATCAGATGGCTCAGGATCTTCAGAGGTCTCAGGAACAAGTGCAGACTCGGATGAAAACCAGAACCACCATGTTGACGGATGCCTTCCGCAAAATGGAGCTGATGGCTTTGACTGATCCGTTGACCCAATTACGCAACCGTGCGGCTCTCGAAACGGTTTTGGAATCGAGCCTGGCCGAGCAGGGCGTCAACGGATCTCCTGCATTGCTTCTGCTGGATCTGGATTCTTTCAAGAGCATTAATGACACTCTGGGGCATCCGGCAGGGGACGCCGTGCTGAAAGTTGTAGCCGAAAGGCTGCGAGATACTGTGCGGAAAATTGATACCGTGGCACGGCTAGGTGGTGACGAGTTCGCCGTGGTCCTCCAAGACACACCTGCAGAGCGCGCCAAGGCAGTATCGAGGCGGATCGTGGCAGTACTGGCCGAGCCAATGAACATTGAAACTACGGAGCTATCTGTGGGCGCAAGTGTCGGGATAGCTGCGGCCATGCCTGGTGATTCCGCCGCAGATCTGATTCTCCATGCGGACACCGCCATGTACACAGCCAAGAATAAAGCTGCCGTCAAGGTTGCCCTGTTTGAGCCCAATCTTCTCAATGCACGGCGGCTTCACCGGATACTTGCTGCAGAACTCCAAGATTCCATCGAAAACAATGAAATGGTGTTGCACTATCAGCCCATTGTCGAGCTCGCCACCGGGAAACTGCTTGGCGTTGAGGCTCTGGTTCGCTGGCAACACCCCACCCGTGGGCTTGTCATGCCTGACGAGTTCATTGACCTCGCAGAGGAAATAGGCGCTATGCCGAACTTGGCAGCTTGGGTCCTTCAGACAGCGTTGGCACGGTTGCGTCAGTGGCAGCAGACGTTGGAATTAGATCCTCGCTTCACCGTGCGGGTGAATATTTCAGCCACTCAGCTACAACGCCCTTACCTCTTGGATGACGTTCAGCGCTTATTGCTGGCTGAGGGTATTGATCCCTCGGCTCTAGTCCTAGAACTCACCGAATACTCCATGGTCACCGGCAACGAATGGGATCTGTACTCATTTCAAGGCCTGCGCAAACTAGGCGTCGGCCTAGCCATCGACGATTTCGGCACAGGGTATTCGTCCATCAGTTACTTGCGGACCCTTCCGGTAGACGGGGTGAAGCTGGATAGGTCACTGATAGGGGGCCCCACCGATGGTGGTGCCTCGCGTCCTTTCATTGCAGCCATCTTGCAATTAGTGAAGTCCTGTAACCTTGCTGCCACGTGCGAAGGAGTAGAGACTCTAGAGCAGGCCGCCATGCTCACAGAGTTGGGCTGCGAGACCGGGCAGGGCTATTATTTTGGCCGCCCCGTTCCCGCTGCGGACATCACCTCATCTTGGCTTGAGAGTTTCCAAGGTGCACCGTGGCTTGCAGTCACGGCTCAACCCTAGAGACAGTCTCTACATGCTCCATAAATTTTCGCCGGCTGCATCAACAAAAAGCCACCGTGCACCCGTTGCTCAGAGTATTATGGTTAGTGCTGCCTTAGGCAGCGCGTGATGCGCTCAATATCGATTCTTTTGAACTCATTAATCACACTATCGGGAAGAGAAAGCGGATCGTGAATTATTCTTCTTTACCCCTGGTGTGTATGGACTCCTTGGCTATGCTGGAGGACTCTCTCGAGGGACAGACCATGCTTTCCCGCGGTTTCGTGGGACGTTACGTGGAAATGTGGCCGCAACGCTATGCGCGTCTTCAGACCGCGTTAGGCGCAGGAAATGTAGAAGACGCCGCGGAGGCAGCCTTGAGCATCTTCTCATCCAGCGTGATGGTAGGAGCGGAGCGCTTAGGCCAGATGAGCGGCGACATGGTGGAGTGGATCAAGCAGGGACATCCTGACAAGGCTCAAGAAGCTCTCAACGCAGTGGCCTTGTGCGGCACAGAGACTATGACTGATCTAAAAGATCGGTACGTGCAGCCCACTAGCTGAAGCTTCCCAGAGGCCTGATCCGTTGGGCTTCCTGCCTACTGGCACGAAAGTTATGGAACAGCTTTACACTCAGAGCGAGAACTGAATCGCTCGTCTCAAGGCTTCGCTTCCGCCAGCTCTGCAGAGGCAGCTGAACTTGGAAACGCAATGCTGCTATCTTGGCCATGCTGGCCCTGCTCAACTTCATCATCAGTGCGTGGCCGGCGCATCATGGTGCCGATTCTTGCCCTCAACTCGCGGGGTCGGAACGGTTTGGTCAAATAATCGTCAGCACCTGATTCAAGGCCCAAGAGCGTGTCCATTTCATCGGCACGCCCCGTCAACATGATGATGTAGGTGTCAGTAAACGCCCTGATCTGCCGGGCCACTTCAAAACCGTTGATATCAGGAAGGCCCAGATCTAGGGTCACAATGTCGGGGTGGTGAGCTCGGACCGCTTCTACGCCATCTGCACCTGTGGATGCACAATGAACCTCAAAACCGGCTTGGGACAGTATTACGCCAATGAGTTCGCGGATGTCTTGGTCATCTTCAATGACTACCGCTACCTGAGTATTGTCCATTTTTACTCCACTTAACTTGCTAAGACCGTTGGAAATAACTTTCGGATGCGTTTATGGCAGGGCCCCAACCCTTTGCATACATCCAGTATGGCATCATCGTTAGCGGTGACCACGGGTTATCACCATGTCCTTTGATCATTTTTGGGTTACATCACACTAACCGCCGCGATGGTCAACGCATTGTCTGCCCGATCAGCAGCAATCCTAGAAGTTGTCTTGTCTGTAAACTCTCCCAATCAGTTCATTGGCCGGCATCTTTATCTGCGTTCTATCCGAACGCGGGTGATCCTTTCCCAGCTGCCATTCTTTGTCACCATAACCTTGATCAGACCCTAGACCCTGATCGCGGTTCTAGACCTGGCTGTGTTGATGGAGCCATCGCTTCAGATCGGCTGGTCGCTGAGCGCTCTGCTGTTCTTGGCGTGCTTTGTAGTTCCGTGGAAAAATTGCACCCGGCATCATTGTTGGTCATCCCCTATCTGGATCTTCTGGCCGTTTCACTGTTTCGTGACGGCGCTCACAGCCTAGGATCCGGTCAGGCCGCAGCTTTCCCCTTCATGATGCTTATTTTCTCCCTTGCAGTGGCGATAAAGACCTCCGGCACGGATGGACAGCGTGCAGCTTTGAGAGGCAAGGACAAACTACAGCGAACGTCCTTAGCTGAAAGTCATGCCCGCCAACGTCTCATGGAAACTATTGTGGATACCGTCAGTGACCAACATGAGTTTGATGGAGCTGTCATCGCCTTCCACGATGTCACTGACATCGTCAACGCCTTGTGCGCCAAAAAATGATTTAGTTCCCAATGTTTCCCATAAGTTTCAAACGCCGCTAACCGCCATCAAGTCGTATTTAGCGCTCGCCATGGAATCACCCGGATAGCATCCAAAAGAAGTTGAAAACTATCTGACAAGTACAGATAGGACCGCTGAACGCCTCAGTGGCCTAGTATCAGATCTCTTGTCCACCACAACCACGACGGTGGATCGCGCTCCTACTGACATGGTCCAGCTCTGTGCCGAAAGCTTAGCCAACGCCGCTCCCGCATGTAAGAAAAATGGGGTCGCTGTGAACTTCGATCCTCAAGAGCCATTGATGATTGGCGTTGACGCCGTGCGCATCGGCCAGGTGTTGGATAACCTCATTTCGAATGCTGTGAAATATTCGCCCCACGGCGGGGCGCTGTCATTGCGCGTATGGGCGGATGGTAACGATTTGCGCTGCGAGGTCAGCGATCAAGGGATCGGCATGAGCGCTTCCGAGCAAGAAGGGGTCTTTGTGAAATTCTTCAGAGCGCGAAGTGCCGTTGACCGCAAAATTCCGGGTATTGGTTTAGGCTTGATGATCTCCAAAACCATCATTGAAACTCATGGTGGTTCCCTGTCCTTTACCATCCACCAAGGAGAGGGCACCACCATGAGTTTCCGCATTCCTGCCTGTGTCATAGGTGCAGAGATGTCCAGCACCGTCACCTAGTCCGGCAACACCGGCTAACAAGTGATCTTGCCCTCTGAACTGCGCCACCGCATGTCAACCGGGCTTCATGGAGCTACTTCCCGGGAAATCCTCAGTTAAGATCATGAAATGACACTTTTACCGCGCGTATCCAAAGCCGTTATTCCAGCAGCTGGTTTGGGGACCCGATTCCTGCCCGCGACCAAGGCCATGCCTAAGGAAATGTTGCCTGTTGTTGACAAGCCTGCCATTCAATACGTGGTTCAGGAAGCTGTCAACGCCGGACTGACCGATGTTTTGATGATTACAGGGCGCAACAAGCGCGCCTTGGAAGACCACTTTGACCGGGTTCCGGTCACCGAGCAGCTGCTGGAGGAAAAGGGCGATCGCGAACGTCTCGCGGCGGTCCAGCATGCCACCGACCTCGGCGAAATTCACTATGTCCGCCAGGGTGACCCGAAGGGTCTGGGGCACGCAGTGTTGCGCGCCAAGACTCACGTGGGCAATGAGCCGTTTGCGGTTCTGCTCGGTGATGACTTGATCGATGAGCGCGATGAACTGCTGACCACCATGATCGAAGTTCAGGAACGTACCGGCGGCTCCGTGGTGGCGTTGATTGAAGTTCCTGCGGAGAAGATTTCTTCCTATGGCTGTGCCGATATGACAGTGATCGAGGGGGAGAACTATGTTCGGGTCAACCATCTGGTGGAGAAGCCCTCTAGAGAGGAAGCCCCGTCCAACCTGGCCGTCATTGGCCGCTATGTGCTGCACCCGGCAGTATTTGAAGTCCTTGAACACACGGCACCCGGACGCGGCAATGAAATTCAGCTGACCGACGCACTCCAAACCCTGGCAACTATGGAGGGCGAAGGCGGCGGGGTCTACGGTGTGGTGTTCCGCGGCCGCCGCTATGACACGGGAGATAAGCTCAGCTACTTGAAAGCTGTTGTAACGCTGGCCTGCGAAAGCGAAGATCTGGGCGAGGATCTACGCGAATGGTTGGGCGAATTCACCGCCGAACTCCCTGCGGAATCGTCCAGAATGGTCTCCACCCGCTAAACTGATCCTCAGGTGCGCCGGGAAGTCTGGTCGGCAATGTAATTGTCGAACCCAATTGTTCTTTACAAGATTGCCCCAAGTTAGAAGGCACAGGCCCATGGCCCAAAACTCCGAACGCCGTATTTTCACCCGAGGCACTTATGCCGAATCGCTGCGTGTCAGCGAAATTTTACGCTCCGAAACTGTAGGTGGGGCCCTACTCCTGGCAGCAACAGTTTTGGCCCTGATCTGGGCGAATTCCCCGTGGTCCGAGGGCTACTTCGCTTTGCGCGATTTCCAGATTGGACCTGAATCCCTTCATCTGAATCTCAGTCTGGGCACTTGGGCCGCAGACGGCCTGCTGGCAATCTTCTTCTTTGTTGCAGGCCTGGAACTCAAGCGGGAGTTCGTGGCAGGGGACTTGCGTAGTCCTGCCAAGGCCGTGGTACCCATTGCCGCTGCTTTTGGTGGCGTCATTGTCCCTGCTTTGATCTTTGTGGCAGTAAACATCTCCGCTGGTCCCGAAATCCTCAAAGGATGGGCCATCCCCACCGCCACGGATATCGCTTTCGCTCTAGCCGTTCTTGCTGTCATCAGTACACACCTTCCCAGTGCACTGCGGACGTTCCTGCTAACACTGGCCGTGGTGGATGATCTGATCGCCATTGCCATCATCGCTGTGTTTTACCCCGGGGAGATGCACTTCCAATACCTCGCCTTGGCCGTCCTGCCTTTGTTGGTCTTCACGTGGCTAGTTCAAAAGCGCATCCGCTCCTGGTATTTGCTCATCCCACTCGCTGCCGCAACGTGGGGGTTGGTCCATGCCTCCGGTGTCCACGCCACAGTGGCAGGTGTACTTCTAGGCTTCGCCGTGCCCGTGATTCGCAGCAAGAAGATGGGTGGACCGGATGCGGGTCCCGGGATGGCCGAACATTTTGAACATGTCATGCGTCCCATTTCATCCGGATTTGCCGTACCACTCTTCGCTTTCTTCTCAGCAGGCGTGGTCGTGGGTGGCTTGAGTGGGCTGAAAAACTCTCTCTCTGACACCGTAGCCATTGGCATCGTATTGGCCCTGGTGGTGGGCAAGTTCATCGGCGTCTTTGGTTCCACGTGGCTGGTCACCAAAACAACTAAGGCAGAACTCGATGACGGACTAGCTTGGGTGGATGTTGCCGGTCTGGCACTTTTGGCAGGGGTGGGATTCACCGTTTCCCTGCTGATTAGCGAGCTTAGCTTCGGTGATGACGCCCCACATTACGATCACGCGAAAGTGGCCATCCTGGCTGGATCTGTGATTGCCGCTCTTCTGGCTTCGGTGGTTCTCAGGTTGAGGAATAGCCATTACCGCACTATTGCCGAATTAGAGAGTCGTGACGACGATGGTGACGGAACACCGGACGTCTATCAGAGGTAAAACGCGTTCGCGTGAGTGGCCCGTGTATATTAACCAAATTGGCGAGGTATATGCTGGCCTGTTGTGCGCCACCGTTCAAGGATGAAAGTAATCATGACACCGTCTGAGTCGAAAAGCATTACTACTAGTCACTTTTACCGTCTGCAGGGCTTGCGTAAAAGGGTCTTCCTCACCCAGTTGCCGTTGTCACTGTTGATGGTTGTGGCTGTCATTCTTGCACTCGCGTTCTATCCGCAGTCTTTTCGCGAGACATTATTTGTCACTTCATTAGCGATGCATGTGCTTCTTTTACTGGCGGCAATTTTCGTCCCCTGGGATCGTCTCCCCCGTGGGTCATTCCTGGTGATTCCCTACCTCGATTTTGTTGCTATTGGGCTGTTCCGTGGAGGAAATTACCAATTCCTCACTGCGGTGGGACTGCTGATCTTTTTCCCTGTCTTTTGGCTGGCGGCCTCGGGCATGGCCAAACGTACGGCAGTTTCCGTGAGTGTGGTGGGTGCCTTGCTCATCGTGTGGGTGCCAATTTTTACCCAATCAGGCGCGCTCACATTCGAGCAGCTTGTCAAGCCGCTGCTTTTCCCACTGGTGGTTTTCGCCTTTGCCACCACGGTGGCGGCTGTGACCAACACCATGAACGTGCAAAGGAAAACGTTACAAGCCAAGGACCGCCAGTTACGGGATGCTCTAGCGGCTAGTCAGCAGCGTGAACGGCTTCTGAGCACAATTCTGGACACTGTGGCCGTGGGCGTGGTGGTGGTAGATTCCGGTGGCCATGACGTACTCATGAACGCTACGCAAAGCGTTCTGCACAGCCACGCCCTACCTGAAGGAATTGCGGATCCGGAGGAAAAGGAACTGCTTGTCTTCAACCAGGATGGCATCACCCCTGTGCCTACCGAGGAACGTCCTGTCCTCCGGGCCATTCATGCAGAGGAATTCACCAACTACCAGTTATGGCTGGGCAGCGGCGAAACGGCACGTGCGGTTTCCACCGCTTCGCGCGTCATGGTGGATGAGCAGGGAAAATTCGATGGCGCTGTTATCGCTTTCCACGACATTACGGACATGATGTCAGCGCTAGGAGCCAAAAATGATTTTGTATCCAACGTTTCGCATGAATTCCGGACACCACTGACTTCTATTCAGGGTTATCTGGACATGGCATTGGAAGAGCCTGCCGAGTTACCGCCACATGTTGAAAAGTATTTGACCATTGCCGCTCGGAATGTGGATCGCCTGAATTCCTTGGTGGAGGACCTACTCAGCACCGATTCGGTAACTCTGAACGTTGCCCGCGTTGATGTGGCACAGCTGGTGGCTGACAGCTTAGGAACGGCAGCCCCGGTCGCTGACGCCAACAAGGTGGCACTCTCAACCCAAGTTCAAGCTCCTTTGGAAGCGTTCGTCGATGCTCTTCGGGTGGGCCAGGTATTGGATAATCTGGTCTCCAATGCAGTCAAGTACTCTCCCGATGGTGGCACCGTCACCGTCCGCGCGTGGGCGCAGGGCTCGGATCTCTGGTGCGAGGTGAAGGACACAGGAATCGGTATGAATAGTGCTGACCAAGCTGAGGCCTTCACCAAATTCTTCCGCGCAAAATCTGCAATGCAGCGCTCCATCCCCGGAATCGGGCTGGGCCTGATGATCTCTAAGGCCATCATCTCCAAACACGGCGGGACCATTGAGCTCCGCAGCGAGCGAGGGCTGGGTACATCCATAACCTTCGTACTCCCGGGCTGTGTCGTCACAGGTCCGGCCACCACAGCACTTGATCTCACTGCTGTACTTTCTGAAAGTTAAGGCAGCAATTGACCTCTACTGACATTCCCGAGGCAATGAGATTGCCAGCCAATTGCCGTTGGCGCACCTCAACGTGGCGTACCGTTATGTTGTGAACGCCAAACATCAGACTCTCCACCGCATATCGCTTTACCTTGTTGGCGCCTACCTTGTAGCGCTGGTTCTCATAGTCTTTTGGCCCACACCGGTTGACCGTCCGGCCGCCGGAACCTTACACAGCCTTATGGTGTGGATACACAGCCACGGCGTTCCCACGTTCATTGGCTACAACACCATCGAGTTCACCGCGAATATCGTGATGTTTGTCCCCATGGGGATCATTGCCTCGGGTTGGACTAAGAGGGCGTGGCTTGGCGCAGTGCTCGGAGCTGCTATTTCCTGCTTCATAGAGTTGGGCCAGTTGATTTTCCTCGCTGACCGTTTCGCTTCCGTACTGGATATTGTGGCGAACACTGCGGGTGCTTGCATCGGTGCTGTAACCTACCACCTGGCTCATACAAAGCACGTTTCCAGGGAAGAGCAAGTTGAGCTGTACGGTAAGAGTCATGAGCATTGTGCCCCCTTTTAGGATTTTAACCGTTTGTACGGGAAATATTTGCCGTTCGCCCATGGCTGAGCGGTTGCTGCAAAGTGAACTTGACCTGTTATCCCCCGGTGTCTTCGCCGTAGAAAGTGCCGGCACTGCAGCCATGGTGGGATCCGCCATGGAGGCGCACATCCAAGGTTTTGTCAGGGCATCTGGAGCATCCTCAGATGGCTTCTCAGCCAGGCAGCTCACCCGCAACATTCTAGATCAACAGGATCTGGTTCTGGCTCTAACGCGTGAGCACCGCAGTCGCATCGTGGAGATGCACCCAGGTTTACTAAAAAGGACCTTCACGTTGCGTGAACTGGCACGGGTCCTCCCCCACATTGACGGGGCTCGCGGTGTCCACCCTGCGGAACGCTGGGAGTTGGCCATTCCTTTGGCCATGCGCGTCCGCACCCTCCACAGAGCATCAGCTGACGATGACGACGTGGTTGACCCTTACCGCCGCGGCGACTACGTCTTTGAACAAATGCGACGGCAACTAGTGCCAGCAGTGCAACAAATTACCACATGGGAGAATTCACATTAGTAAGTTTTGAATCAGTTCGGATGGCAACTGGGTGGGTGGATCAGGGCTTACGAGCTGCCTGATTGTTCTGATTTTGGCATGTGGGTTTGACATTGTGGCCGCTAATCTTGTGGCTGGTTTCGGTGAGGGTTCAACATTGAATCGACCCAGGTTTTATGCCGTTTTCTATCGACAGAATGGCTAGAATGCCTAAGCATTTTCTGTCGCTGCCCGCCCGGAAGAGACCACCGCATCAACGAGTTCGCCATGGAGCCGGCGGGCAGAGCGAGCCCTGGCTGGAACCTGGGCAGTGGCCTCAGAAAAGGTTTTTCGTTCGCACACGGATTCACCGCAAAAGTAGCGGCGCTGGCGCCAGAGTACCTCGACCGGGCCAGCGACGGGGATGTCCCGGACTCGCTGCCAGCGTCTGGACTGGCACCGAGTACCGATCACCCCGCACCCGGGGCAGCCTGACTCGACGGTACTTTCAACATGAACGCGGCGTTTCCCATAATCAAGGATCTGAGTCTCAAGAACCCGGTAATCCTTGAGGTTGAAGATCGTGGTGGCAGCATCAGGGTGCGCCAAAGTAAGCTCGTTCAAGGCTCGTAGTCCTGTCAAAGATGAATGCGTCAGAACATCCATCACAACAGGCCTACGAGCCACCTTTGTTCAAGGACACGAAACCAAAATTCACCACGAACCACGGAGAGCAGATGGCGGTATCAAGCCGTCTTAGCAACATTGTCGTTGAGTAGCTTGGTGAATACCTCCCGTGGTGTAAGGAATCCCAAGACGGCCCGGGGGCGGTCGTTGAGCTCATCAGCGATGGAGTCTAGATAGGGCTGGTGGCTGGTCAGTTCGTTGCCCTTGGGGAGGTACTCCCTGATCAGCCCATTCGTGTTCTCATTCGACGGTCGCTCCCACGGTGAATGGGGGTGGGCGAAGTGCACCGGCAGGTCCGTAGCCAGCGTGAGTTGTGCGTGGCGGGCCATCTCGGTGCCCTGATCCCAGATCAAGGAACCTCGCATCAGGGCCGGCAGGTCTTTGACCCGATCGATGAGCACATCGGCGAGTCCGTCGGCCTTCTTACCTTCGGGCAGGCCCAGCATGATCAAGAATCTGCTGTGTCTCTCGACCAGGGTTGCGATGGCACTCTTGCCTCCCTTGCCGACGACGAGATCCCCTTCCCACGCGCCGGGAACACGGCGATCTGCTGCTTCTTCGGGACGGTCGTCGATGCTGACCGTGCCAATGATCCGGCCACCTGTGCGTTCACCCAATGGCTTCACTGATCTACGCTTGGTGCGTTTGGATTGGAGTAGGATTCCGGACTTGGCAAGCTCGCCCTTGGGCAGCGCGTAGATCCACCTGTAGATCGCCTCGTGGGACACGGTGCGGCCTTCGGCGTCGGGTGATTTCGTCATGGTCTCAACGCTGGCGTCTGTGGCTTCTAAACGCAAACGGCCGGCGATCTGCCGCGGCGTCCTGGACCTAGCTAGATCAGCCTTCACCCGGGCGGCAAGGACCACATCTGTATCGATTTTCCGTGCCTGCGGACGTCCGCGCCGGCGCTCAGCAGCACAGTCGGCACTCACGGGCCGGTAGCCGCGGGTCTTCGTCGAGTTCCTGTGGCGTTCCCGCCAAATGATCGTGTGGTCACGGCCAAGATCCGCACCGATCTGACGATCAGACTTGCCAGCAAGGATGCCTACGGCGATGTCCGCCCGATCCGAAAACGACAATCGCCTACGCCCCACCAGCAACTCATCTAATCAACCAACTTGTTGCTTCGAGGGTATGACACCGCCGATAGACCTCACGCCATAAAAACCCACTTAAGCATCACCCGAATTTCCGCCACAAAAACATGTCTGTTAGAATTCTACGTAAAATGGCAGACTGGAGTCCGACGCCACCGGACAACAAGAAGTGTGGTACTGAAAATACAATATTCGAACAAAAACACTGGAAGCCACAAAAATCAGTAGAGATTTACAATCAACGGATCAAAGAAACCAAAAACTCAGAAAATAGGCTATACATATTAAATGAGCACGTATCCCTCAGCAAATAATATGCTCCACGAATCACCTAAATGGACATTAATAACTGTTACTTACAACAGTGAGAAGATGCTCAATACATTCTGGGAAAATCACACACACAATGACCTATATCACTGGGTCGTTGTGGACAATGCATCAAAAGATAAATCTGCAGATATAGCAGAAAAAATGGGCGCTAAAGTAATCCGATTGTCTGAAAACGTAGGATTTGGTGCAGCAAACAACATCGGATTCACTTATGCTACAACCGCATATGTCTCCTTCGTGAATCCGGATATATCAGTAAAACCCGAAGATTTAGTATTACTTAAAAATCACATTGATGCAAATCCAAACGATCTTGTTTCCCCTCAATTGATAAACGAAGATGGTTCCCTGCAGCCTAACGGACGCGGTTATCCGTCTCTTGTTAACAAAATTCGAAATCGAAGATTGTCTCCTAAATTAAATGGAACATATTTGAAATTTGCCTTACCAGGGGAGACTAAGTCCGTAGAATGGCTCATGGGAGCAGTTGTGGCAGGATCTCGCGAACGGCTTGATCTGCTTGGACCATGGGATGAGAGATTTTTTGTCTACTATGAAGATTCGGATTTGGGACTTCGTAATACCAAAATTAACGGCAGGTCGATCGTTCTTGGCGATGCCCAATGGGTTCATGGATGGGCTCGAGAGACAAAAAACTTATCCTGGCGAGCTTGGAAACTCGAAATTCCATCACTAATTAAGTTTTATTCAAGGTATCCTCGCCTACTTGGGATCTCGAGTATACAAAAAATAGACTGATATAAAATATTCTCCCAAAGTGATCGTGCCAATGGTTAAAAGTATCTTACCCATTGCTCATCAAATACAATATTCGATAGGTATATCCACCGACTGCTCACCCGATAGGACGATCATCATAAGTTGGTCAAGTATCGATCTCCCACTGCGATATGCTGGTCTACAATGGCATGCAAAAAACAATAAATTCTGACTAACGCGACAATTTCTGGTCAAAGTAACATTTCGATTTTAGCGTATGCAATTTCTTGCACTAACAGTATCACCGGCATATCCTTATCGAGCTAAAGGCACAGCCACTCTAAATTTAAATATGTCTCATCCTCTAATCGGAAAGTAATACCCATGAGTCGAGTTATAACTTACGGAACCTTTGATTTACTACACGACGGGCACATACGACTGCTAGAGCGAGCTCGAAATGCGGGTAATTACTTAATTGTTGGAGTGACGTCCGAAAGATACGATGAACGACGCGGGAAATTAAGTGTCCATGATTCACTGGCGGAGCGAATCGAGAATGTAAGGAAAACTGGTCTTGCTGACAAGATAATTGTCGAGGAGTACGAAGGTCAAAAGGTTGACGATATTCAACGCTATTCTATAGATCTTTTCGCTATCGGCTCAGACTGGACTGGACATTTCGACTATTTGAACCAGCTCTGTAAAGTTCAATATCTGGAGCGGACAGCAGGAGTATCAAGCACAGAGAGTAGAGCTGTCAAGTCAGGAATAGTGCGAATCGGTATAGTCGGAACTGGACGTATCGCGAATCGTTTCGTTCAGGAAGCCAAATTTGTGTCAAGCGTAAGCGTGGAACATGTTTTTTCTCGACGCTACGAAACGGCCTCGAAATTTCGGCAAACACACAGTTTGGGTTTAGCTACTAAAACTTATGATGATCTTCTCGACCAAATTGACGCGGTGTATATCGCGACGCCTCACGAATCACACTATGATTATGCTCGAAGGGCCCTAGCTGCCGGTCGTCACGTTCTGTGCGAAAAACCCCTAACACTAAGTTGCGAAGAAACTTCCCAACTGTATTCCATGGCAGATATAAGCGGACTCGTCCTCTTGGAAGGAATAAAGACAGCTTTTTCCCCTGGTTTCCTAAGGCTATGCTCGTTGGCGCAGTCAGGAACTATCGGTGAAATCATGGCAGTTGACGCAACTTTCACCCGGTTGACTGGTCCCGGACTCCGAGAAACGAGTGGAGACTCCGGTTCTGGAAGCCTAACGGAACTTGGAAGCTACCCTCTTTTAGCAATTGCCCGACTCTTGGGAACAGAACCGACACAAGTCATTTGCGATTCAATCGTGGCATCCGATAGCACCGTTGACGCTCTGACTCGCGTTAGCCTCAAGTACGAACGAGCCGTGGCGACCGCAACAGTTGCACTCGGAGCCAAATCTGAAGGTGATCTTCGGATCGCTGGTACAAAGGGCTACATTTATGTCCCCTCTCCATGGTGGAAAACTTCGAGAATTGAGATCCGCGGCGAGGATGCCAGTAAGAACGTTGTATATGTTGAACCTTTCCAGGGTGACGGACTGCGTTATGAACTTTCCGAATTTTCAAGTATGATTCAGTCCAAATCAACACATTCATATAAATTGAATAGAAAAACTTCTGAGTTTATTCAATCAATCATTTCAATGTCACCGACGATAAGGTAGGTATATTTCGCCTGTGCAGATATATCAACATAATCCGAGTTATTCTTCAAACAGGCATGTGATCTCTACAATGATCTGTGCCGGTAAAGAAATTAGCGCATGACCGAATTTGAAAAAATCACCTCGATGCGGTATTTAAAAGAGTCTTCTTCGCATTCGGGCATAGGCCAAAGAACTTATGGTTTACAGTTTGTAATGTTTTTACTGCTTTCTATTGTATTCCCCATAATACTCTTTTATAGTGTCAATCCTGGCGCTCTCCAGCCCATTCAGCTGACCCTTAGGTGCTTGATAATCCTGTATTCGGGTTGGATGCTTGCGCTGTTGCTTGCACGGGGTGAAACCAAATGGTTCGCTACCATGTTCTGGACGTTTTGCTTCGTTTGGATGGGCATAGCTGGCATGGCGCAAACTTTCTCAGGCCGCGATTCATATGCGCAGGTTATCGATCCTACAATAGACACGAAGAATTCATTTCTTATTTTATGTGGAATGATCGGATGGCACTTTTTATATAATATTTCGACTCGCGAGAAGCAGACACGAGATGGATCTAAGCTCCTTCTGACAAATTTGAAGTTCGTTAGCCGCCGTCGGGTGCTCACAGTTTTTTGGATAGCAATAGTTTTGACACCACTACTTTTAGCTTATCTCGGCGACTTCCAGTTTTTTCTCAAGTCACGAATCGAGACGGCTTCGGGTCTGAGCGATTTAGGGAATGGTTCGTCTCTGGCACTACAGGGAATTATCGTGGCTCTTATTCAAGTGCCTCCTGCCATTGCCCTGTTCGGGGTCACTCTCTTGCTTCAAGAGAGTCCAGAATTACGTCGGAGGCCCGCATGGTGGGTAACCTCGGCCCTAATTCTGGCTTTGAACTTCCTAGTAAATAATCCCATAGGAGTATCTCGTTTTTGGTTCGGTACCGTTATTATTGGTTGGATCTTATGCTGGCGAATATTCCGCACAGTTAGAGGCTATAGACTTGCCGTTATAGCCTTGGTCGCTACCCTAACGATAATTTTTCCCTATGCTGACTACTTTCGGACACCCGATGCGAATGTAGAAGTTGTCGCGCCCTACGAGTTCCTGGCGAAGAAATTGGATTACGACGCTTCTGCCCAGGTATCCAACGCCATTCGAACATATGAGACAAATGGACCGGCATACGGTCATCAGCTTTTGGGGGCTATAGGCTTTGCCGTTCCAAGATCTGTGTGGCCAGATAAAGCTGAACCGACGGGCGTGGTTATTGCTCAAGCAATAAATTTTCACTTTGAAAATCTGAGTGCCCCCTTATGGGCTGAAGGCTACGTTGATTTTGGTCCTATTGGTGCTCCTCTGTATCCAGCGCTCTTTGGTATTCTGGCTGGTGTCGGCGATCGTTTACATAGAGTTGCGGTTCGTTCTGGTGGCGCCAGAGTAAGTCTCATCGCCACACCCGCACTGGCCCTATACAGTTTGATCCTAATTCGAGGCTCACTCTTGGGGACAGTTGCCCAAGGAGTAATTCTGGCCGTGGCGTTTCACTTTTTAGGTACACGCGAAGCAGGACACCAGGGCAGCGGGAAAGCGGGAAAGCGTTAGTTGATCTTATCCATGCTCGTTTCAAATGAATTTTGAATCTGCGGTGTTAAGCCGGCTCTTCGTGGTTCAAGGTTAATTGGTTCTCCGCGGTTCGTGGTGAACTCCATTATGGTCATGGATGATTCACCGCTGTTGGGGCGTCGGCGGTGTCAAGCCGTCTTAGCAACATCCTCGTTGAGTAGCTTGGTGAAGACTTCCCTTGGTGTCAGGAATCCCAGAACGGCGCGGGGCCGGTCGTTGAGTTCGTCGGCAATAGAGTCCAGATAGGGCTGGTGACTGGTCAGCTCGATGCCCTTGGGCAGGTACTCCCGGATCAGCCCGTTCGTGTTCTCGTTCGATGGTCGCTCCCAGGGAGAGTGGGGGTGGGCGAAGTACACCGGCACGTCTGTAGCCAGTGTCAGTTGGGCGTGGCGGGCCATCTCGGTGCCCTGGTCCCACGTCAGGGAGCCTCGCATCAACGCCGGCAGGTCATTGACCCGATTGATGAGGACATCGGCGAGTCCGTCGGCCTTCTTGCCTTCGGGCAGGCCCAGCATGATCAAGAATCTGCTGTTCCTCTCGACGAGGGTTGCGATGGCACTCTTGCCGCCCTTTCCGACCACCAGATCCAGGGCTCCTGATATCACGATTTAATTGATGAGAGCCGGCGC
>NZ_JAUCEK010000011.1:0-96844 GCF_032458965.1 Arthrobacter sp. lap29 | reverse complement strand
CGATCCACTGAACGGGAACCCACCCCATGCGCCCGGCAACGAAAACCAGGCGGCTAGCCCATGCGTACGTCAATCTGCCCGGGCGCGTCCGGGTTGAAAACGAGGCGGCGGTTGGCGATCTTCTCAGTGAAGAAGCGGTCGTGACTGACCACCAAAACGGCGCCCGGGAAGTGCAAGAGGGCCCGCTCCATGACCTGAGTGCTGGACATGTCCAGGTGGTTTGTGGGCTCATCGAGCACCAATACCGAGGCGCCGGAGAGCAGGCACTGGGCCATGGCAACGCGGGCGCGCTGACCACCCGAGAGCGCTCCGATCCGCTGCTTCAAATCAGCTTCCGAGAACTGGAACATGGCCAGGAAACGGTTGACGGACTTCTTTGTTGCTGTCAGGGCAAGGCTGTCAGGCATCGCGTTGACCGCGTGCGTGACGGTGTCCTCCGGGTCCAGATCCGCCAGAACCTGGTTGTAGGAGACCAGCCCGCCACCCTTCGCCCAGGTGACATAACCGGCGTCGGCCTCTTCCTCCCCCGTCAGGGCGCGCAGCAGCGTGGACTTGCCCGAACCATTAGCGCCGAGCACCACAATCCGGTTGCCGCGGCGAATCTCAAAACTGAGGTCACTGAACAGCGTCCGCTCGCCATAGGACTTGCTCAGCGACTCCACCCGGCACAGCACATCCTTGACATGCAGGCCGCCGTAAATCTCGGTGATGATCTTGTCCACGGGACGCGGCGCACGTGACTTCTTAATCTTGGACAGCTTGGAATCGAGACCTTTAGACGCCGCCTTGGAGGCCTCGCGGCGGTCAGAAATCCCCTCGGCTTCGAACGCGAGCAGTTCAGATTCGTGCATGAACTGGCTCTCCAGGGTCTTGAGCCGGAACTGTTTGGCCACCACATATTCACTGAAGCTGCCGGGGTATTCGTGCAGATGGAAGTTCTCCACCTCGATGATGCGCGTGACCACGGAGTCCAGGAATTTCCTATCATGTGAGACGATGATGGCCGCGCCTTGGAAGTTCTTAAACCAGCCCTCCAGCCATTCCACGCCGGCCACGTCAAGGTAGTTGGTGGGCTCATCGAGCAGCAGCACATCGGGTGCCTCGAGCAGGATCTTGGCCAGCGCTGCACGGTTACGCCAGCCGCCGGAGAGTTCATCAATGGCGCACACGCGGTGGGCCTCGTTGAAGCCGAGCGTGGTCAGAACTTTGTCAATGGAACGCTGGTAATCCCAGCCATCCAGCCGGTCCATGTCGGCAAAAAGTTCGGACTGGCGGTGGATGAGCCGGTCCATCTCCGTCTCGGACTGATCGACGGCGAGCGCACCATCAATCTCGGCCAGCTGCGCCTCGACCTCTTTAACGTGCGCGAAGACTTCCTCGAGTACCTCCAGGATGGTGGAAGAACCGTTGAGCTCAGAGAATTGCGAAAAATAGCCAATCTTGGTGCCCAGTTCCACGGCGACTGTGCCGGAATCGGGCTCCACCTGGTCCATGACGAGCTTCAGGAGCGTGGACTTGCCGGAACCGTTGCGCCCAATCAGTCCCACCCGGTCCCCTGCCTCGAGCTTGAAGAACGCTTCGCGCAGCACCGCAACCTTGTCAAAGCGCACGGAAACGTCGTTGAGGCGGATCAAGCTCATGGGTGTGGTCCTTTGGTGGTGAGGCGGGGCAGGGAAAACACCCACACCAAGTTTACCGCCAGGCGGGGTGGGTCTGGTGGCCGGTGTGCCGCCCGCGTGCGCATAGGCAACATTGTGGGTGTGCGAAAGTTCCCCAGACCTCTGGAAAGCTGCGCCCGAGCGTGCCAGTGTTGACCTATGGGCACAATGATTGATTTTTCTGCAGCAGGACAGGATTTTCAGGGGTACCGGGCTGAACCATCAGGCCCCGCCCGGGGTGCCGTGGTGGTCATCCACGAGATTTGGGGCTTGGTCCCGCACATCCGCGAGGTCGCCGATCGGTTCGCGGCGGAAGGCTACCTGGCTGTGGCACCGGATCTGATGGGGTTGGCAGGCTTGAATGCGGTACTGCTGGCGGAGCTGGGCGAACGCCGCAAGGATCATAGTGCCCAAGATGAGGTGCAGCCGAAGATCCGGGCCGCCATGGCGCCCTTGAACTCACCAGAAAAGGCCGCGGCCATCACGGCGGGGGTTGCCGCTGTTTTTGAATACTTAGAGGCAACACCTGAGGGTGCAGACCGGACGGCGGCCGTCGGTTTTTGCTTTGGCGGCAGCTACGTATTTGCCTTGGCCATGCAAGAGCCGCGGCTGGCTGCGGCAGTGCCCTTCTACGGCCATGCCTCGTTCGCTGGTGACGAGCTTTACAGCATCACCTGCCCAATACTTGCCTTCTACGGTGAGGAAGATACCGGCTTGATGGGCGCTCTCCCGGAGCTCACCGCAGCCATGGCGGTAGCGGGGGTTGACTTCCGCCCCACCGTATTCCCCGGTGCCGGTCATGCATTCTTCAACGACTCCAACACCTCCATGTACCGCCCCGAAGCAGCTCGGATTGCGTGGGAGAAGACGTTGGGGTTCTTGGAACAGCAGCTCAACGAGGTTTGATTTCCCGGCCGGCACGCCGTTATCCCCCGGCACGCCACTTTCCCCAAGCACTACGCCGGCCCCCGGCACGACGCCGGCACTTGGCTTCCCTGTCCGCCTGCCGGTTCCACTGTGCGCTGGCAAGGCGGTAGGCGGTACCGTTAATGCCAGTGGATGAGGCCGTCAACGCAGAGCGGCCCGAGGACTGGATGGAGAACTCATGAGTGCGCCGATTCGTATTGGAATTGCCGGTTACGGAAACCTAGGTCGCGGGGTTGAGGCAGCCATTGCCAAGAACGCTGACATGGAATTGGTGGGCATCTACACACGCCGCAACCCCTCAGATCTGGTGCCGTTGAATGCCGGTGCTCCCGTGTTTTCCATGGACGACTTAGGCGGGCACGGGGACCACGTTGACGTATTGATCCTGTGTGGCGGCTCCAAGTCTGACCTCCCTCAGCAGGGCCCGGAACTGGCTGCCCTGTTCAACACGGTGGACAGCTTTGACACGCACGCGCGCATCCCTGAGCACTTCGCCGCGGTGGACGCCCCCGCCTTGGCGAACAAGAAGACCGCGCTGATCTCCGCAGGCTGGGATCCGGGCATGTTCTCCATCAACCGCGTCTACGGCGAGGCGTTGCTGCCCGACGGCGAAACGTACACCTTCTGGGGTCGCGGCCTGAGTCAGGGACATTCGGACGCCATCCGCCGTGTGGCTGGCGTTTCCGGCGGCGTCCAGTACACCATCCCGTCTGAGGCCGCCATTGAAGAGGTCCGTAGCGGCTCACGCCCGGTTTTGACCACGCGCCAGAAGCACACCCGCGAATGCTTTGTGGTGTTGGCAAATGGCGCCTCCGAGGATGCCGTGCGCGCTGAGATCGTGGGCATGGAACACTACTTTGACCAGTACGATACCACTGTCAACTTCATCACCGCTGATGAGCTGGCCCGTGACCACGCAGCCATGCCGCACGGCGGTTTTGTAATTCGCAGCGGCAACACTACGGATGAGCACGCCCAGGTCATTGAGTACTCCCTCGCCTTGGAAAGCAACCCGGAGTTCACCTCCAGCGTGTTGGTTGCTTACGCCCGCGCCGTGCACCGCATGAGCCAGGCCGGCCAGTTCGGCGCCAAGACGGTCTTCGATGTGGCACCCGGTCTGCTCTCCCCCAAGTCCGCCGCCGAGCTACGCGCCGAACTGCTCTAAGCAGCAGCCTGAATTACTGAAGTACGACGGCGGTTGCCGCACCTTGGATGTAAAAGGGTGCGGCAACCGCCGTCGCCCCTTTCATTAGTCTGTCGGTTCGGCCTGAGCAAGTAGATCAAATTGGGTATTGCCGGGGCAGATAGAGGTAATTTTCAGGGTGTATCCGCGAAACGTCAGTTCGTCCCCGAGTGCCAGATCCTTGAAAGTTTCATCCGTTGAGGGCTTGGGTTCATTGGCCCACACCATGAGGCTGACGGTGGGCACCTTCGCGTTCACTTTCGTGCCGACCAGGCCAATCTTTGGAGTATAGCCGGCTCCAAGAGTGGACGCGGGAAGCGCTGGCACCGGACCCACTGCGGACGTTGCGAGCGTGTAGTGTCCTTCACCGGTGCAGCCGTCATTGCTTGCTGTCATGGAAGATTCCTTTACCTTTATTGTTGGATCAGCCGCAGAACCCGTGGAGCATGCCACTAAGCTCAGGCATGCAGCCAGTACTGCCGTGGCCAGAAAACGCCGGTGTTGAACCATCATGGCGCCACAATACTTGCATTACCGAACATTTCCTCAAATTGTTTGGGGCTCATGTGCACCTTCGGCCTGTCTGGGCCCCAGGGATTCTGCAAAATAATGTTGCCCTCCGCATCCATTCCGTCAACAAAGAAGGCATGGCCGGCAACGTATCCGTCGGGAGCGCCGTCGGGTAACTCGGACTTGGTTGTCACAATTGCAGGCTGCCCATTCTCCACAGCAGACCACAACTGCTGGGATGAAGTGATGGTGGAAATATCATCTCCGCTTAGATACGACAGTGCATCCTTGCCGTAGTTTCCTTCAATAGCCCGGTATTCGCCCGGCCCGTAAATCTTGTCCTTGACTCCGTGGCTGTTGGTGCCATCATTGCTGTCATCTTCGCCATAGACCTGCACCAAGGCCTTCTCAACGTACGCGGGCCAATTCCCGTTGACCCCTGGCTGGGCCCCCTTCTGCGCTCCGCCGTCCGCGGCTGGAAGATCATTGGTAACGCTCACCCATTGGGGATTGCCGTTCTTGTCATACAGCTGGACTGAAACAGTGCCGTTGCCGTTGTCCACCACATGATCCCGGACCCAGTTTGGGTCCCTATCCACTATTGTCCCAAGTCCGGCCATAACAACACAGTCGCCATAACCGCCTTGGCTGATATCATCCTTGCCCGGATGAGCGCCCACTACGGGCCCGGAGGGATTCATCCACTCATTTGAATCATCGCTGTTAGCACCGCCTGGGCGTGCAGCATCACCTTGAGCAACAGCGTTTGGCTGGACCCACGGAATTTGTTCCTTAATCCGGGCAACTTGTTCGGGTGACGCTTTGGACAGGATCTTCTCCAGCAGCATTTGACGTTCAAACGGAGTTGTTCCTTCCCAGTTGAAGATACCCTTGCCGTCCTTGGCAAGCGCCTGGCCCAGGGCGTTAAGGTCCTGGTCAGAGAGGCTCGCAAGCAACTGATCCAGTTCTGCGGGGGTCAGTTCATCGAGTGCCTTGCGCAGCTTTTCAATGTCTGCATCGTTACCTCGGAAAATATTATCGGTATCCGCCGCCTTATCCACCAATCCCTTCAAGTCCGCCAACGCCTGCTCGCTGAGATCGGCACTGCCCCTGTCCGGATACCGCGAACTTGAGTGATCCGGGGACGTTGCGCCACCTAGGGACGTAATGTCTGCAGCCAGGCTGGTGCGTTCTTGTTCATCCGCCTGCACCCGAAGTTCCCTGCTCGTGGTGAGAAGTCCTTGAACCACTTTTGCCAGCGTGGGACGGTTCCTACCGTGCCATTGGCTGGTGAACCGCTGGGCATCAGGGCCTTGCCAGCCACGATTCTGCACAATCAGTTGTGTGAGCTTTTTGCTCACCAGGTCCAGATCATCTGCCGCAGAAGAGATGTCTTTAGCAAAACCACGTAGCTCGCCTACGTCGGAACCAAGGAATTGCGCCACCACTGCCTCGCTGACTTTAGACTGAGCTATCTTGCTTCTGAGGCTACATCCCCCGATCTAGTCCTGCCATGGAGAGAGCTCCCCATGGTGGCCTTCCTGTCCTCGGCCGCTACGCGTCAAAGAGTCCCCGCACGTCCTCGGAGGTAATGGCGGAGGAGAACATGGAATCATCATCCATGACGGAAGTGAACAGTTTTGCCTTCTTTTCCTTCAACGCCATGACCTTCTCCTCGATGGTGTCCTTGGCAACCAGACGGTACACCATGACGTTTTTTGTCTGCCCAATCCTGTGGGTGCGGTCCACGGCCTGGTTCTCGGTGGCCGGGTTCCACCACGGATCCAGCAGGAAGCAATAGTCCGCTTCCGTCAGGTTTAGACCAAAGCCTCCCGATTTCAGGCTGATCAAAAAAACCGGCGCCGTCCCGGACTTGAACCCCTCGATCACCTCACCGCGCTTGCGGGTCTTCCCATCCAGATAGGCGTACTCAATCCCCGCCGCATCCAAACGCTCCCTGGCCTTGCCCAAAAATGAGGTGAATTGGCTAAAAATCAGTGCCCGGTGCCCCTCAGCCACCACGTCCTCGAGTTGTTCAAACAACACATCGAGCTTGCTGGACGGGGCACTGGCATACTTCGGATCCACCAACGAGGCATCCAGGCTGAGCATCCGCAACGTGGTGAGAGATTTAAAAATCGCGAAGCGGTTCTTGTCCATGTCCCCCAGCAGGCCCATGACTTTTTGACGTTCAAGCTGCAGATGGCGCTGGTAAATGACCCGGTGCCGGGGCGCGAGTTCCAGTTCCAGAACCTGTTCCTGCTTGGCCGGCAACTCTTTGGCAACGGCGTCCTTGGTGCGCCGCATGATCAGTGGCCGGATGCGGCGCCGCAATTGCGCAAGCCGCTGCGCGTCCCCGTCCTTCTCCACCGGCTTGCGGTAGTAGTCGGCAAAATGGGTGGGCGAGGGGAACAGCCCCGGGGCGGTGATGGCGAAAAGTGACCACAGCTCCATTAGGTTGTTTTCCATGGGCGTGCCGGTAATCGCCAGCTTGAAAGGGGCAGGGAAAGTGCGCGCCAACTGGTTTGCCTTAGTGAGGTGGTTCTTCGCAAACTGGGCCTCATCAAGGATCAGCCCCGCCCACGCTTGGCTCGCGTACGCCTCGTTGTCCAGGCGGAAGAGTGCATAGGAGGTAATTACGACGTCGGCCCCGCTCACCAATGCTGCGGCATCGCTGCCGCTCTTGCGCAGGGTATCGGTGACGGCCGTAGTGGTCAGGCTGGGCGCGAAACGGCGGGCTTCGGCCTCCCAATTGGACACTACCGAGGTAGGTGCAACAACGAGGAACGGCAGCGAGTTCCCGTGGGGCGCCGTTGCTTTGGCATGGGTGATCAGAGCCAGGGTCTGCAGTGTTTTGCCCAGCCCCATGTCATCGGCCAAAACCCCACCCAAGCCATGCTCATGCAGGAACACCAGCCAGCTGAATCCTTCCTGCTGGTAGGGGCGCAGTGAGGCATGAAGTGTTGCCGGGACCGGAACTGCGGCAACCTCCTGCAGTTCAAGCAGCCCGGAAACGGACTTCTCCCACGCCTGCGCCTGCTCAGCCGTGGTGGCCAGTTCCTTAAGTTCTTCCCACAGCCCGCCCTGGTAGCGGCTGATCTTTAAGGACTCCCCGGGTTCTTGCAGGCTCCGGGCTTCCTCGATCAGCCGGCGCAGCTGCTCAAATTCGGGCTGGTCCAGTGAAAAATAGTGCCCACTGGGCAGCATCAGGTGCTCTTCCTCCGAAGCCAGCGCCAAGAACAACTCGCCGAACGGAATATCCGCCCCGCCCAAGGCGACGGTGACACCCAAATCAAACCAGTCGCCGTCGCCCGTTGCACGGGTGCTAATGCCAATCTGCGGGGTCCCCGTCAGCTCCTTATAGTCCGGCGCCGAACCGGTAGTGTCCACGCGTACCTGCTCGAGGCCGGCCAGGGCGGGCAGCGCCTCGGTGCTGAATCTGGCCGCGGCAACATCCTTCAGATGCACCGGCTCGTTGCTGCCCGGATGCATGCTGGGTGGGTGCGGAAAGGATTCCCTGGTGGCTGCGGGGAAATCGACGAGCGCCTCCACCACATTCTGGAGCAGCCGGGTCTCGAACGCATCATCACGTTGACCGGTGCCGTCGTGAACCATGGGGTATCTGGTGGTCGCTTGGCCAACAACGTATTCCCAGTGCCAGTGCAACTCCACAGCGGGCCCGGTTGCTTTGGCGGACTGACTGGCAGGCTGGGTGGCGCCCTTGCGCCTCCGGTCCGGTTTAGTGGCCGGAACCGGCGAAATATGAACGGCTGTCAGGACAAGTTCCGGGTCCCGTATTTCCGGCAGTCCTGTGCTGCCGTCATGAGAACGCAGGTCCATGCTGTGGCGCAGCTGCGGGTAGTAGTTGGTGAGGAAGCGCTCCCGGGCGGCTGCGGGGATGTCCACCGGGGACCTACCCTCGATCAGCAACTTCAGCGCTTCCCCCACGGCTCCTTTGACCGGCGCGAAATGGATATTGCGCTGGGTGAGGGCGGTTTTTTCGTTTCCGCCGGTCCACCAGAAGATGCCATGAACGGGTGTTCCGAGGGTGCCCATCATGGCCGTGTCAAGCACGGTTCCGTTGATGTTTGCATGGGCGGCCAGGCGGATACCGCCGTCATCCGTGGAGATGACCTCCGTGCTCACGTCAACCTCCGCGGCCCACGTGACGGTGGTGGACTTTCGCGACGTGAGAAAGTCCAGACCAATTTCACGGGCCTGGGCCAGCAAGTTCCAGAACAGGGGCGAATTGTAGTCATCCAGACACATCCACTTGCCAGTGCCATAACCGGTTCTGGTGGTTTTAAAGAGGGAGTCAAAGACCTGCAGCCACTTCTTGTGCTCCGGATTCAAACCACCCATGTAATAAAACTGGTGCATGGAGTCCCAGGCGAGCTTGCCCACAACCCACTTGTTTGCCTCGTTGCGCATGACGGGGCGCACCCCGAGCCGTACACGCGGCTTCTGCTCGGTTTTGACGCGGCCGGTTTTTGACTTCTTCCGCGACGAGCTCCGGGCTGCGTAGGGATCCACCGGTTCTTCGAGCAACTCAAATTGCAGCGCCAGAGGACTTGTGGTTTCCCCAGCACCCACGGCCTGCATCCGGCCCCAATACGAGGGCGCAGCCACCACTGGTGGGTGGAGAATCGCTTCAAGCTTTTGTTCCCAAAGCGCTGGCTGGACAGGAACCGGCTTCTTTGTTTTGGGCATGAGCGCTTGGACCTTGCCGGTCTGCTCGGTGGCAGGCTTCTTCGTGGCGATTCGCTTGGCGGCGGGAGCGATTGCCGTGCCGGGTAGCCCCGCAGGATCGGTTTCTTCCAGCATGAAGTTGCTGGAAAACACCAAGGCCGCCACGTGCTTACAATTCCAGCCCACCGGGCAGCTGCACGCGCCTCCGGTGAGGACGGCACCCTTGGGCTCATCCGCAAAGGAAGCACTAGTGGTGTAGGTCTCTCCCCGGCTTCCGCTGACTCGGCACTGTAATTGGAGCCGTTCTTCAACCCACGCAATGTTGTGAACATAGCCATTGCTGGAGTAGTCAAGCCCGCGGTGCACTGCCGCCGGTCCAACAAGGTCCCTGAGGGCCGCATACTCCACATAGGGGATAAGGGAAAGATCCATAACCTCCACAATAGTCAGTTCCCCTGACGCTTTTGGGCCGGGCCGGCTACCTTGACCACTTCGCTGGGCACCGTGGCAGGGCCCGTGGCAGGGCGCCAAGTGACCGGATGGATGCGCCGCATGCTATCTTTTACGTAATCTGAATCACCTTTGAGGTTACGGACTTATTCCAGTCCCATCTGCATCCGGGAAAAGTTCCATCGGCGGGCCTACCCGCAACGAAAGGCCACTGAGGTGACGGCAACGAATAAGTTCCTCACCGCTGCGGTGCTAACCGCCGGTCTCACCCTTTCCCCTGTGCACCGAGCACAACTCCGGGCACCGAGACGCAAAGCAGCGACAGCCCTGCAGCGGTAAACATCGGCATTTTGCACTCCAAGACAGGACCCCTTTCCGTCCACGGTGACGCCAACTACGAGGGCCTGCAGGCTGGTCTGAACTACGCCATCAAGGGGAGCAACAGGGTAGGCGAGACCGCCTTGAACATCGCCTACCACGACGACGGCGGGGATCCCGACCAGGCTGACTGTTGCCAAGGAATTCATCGGTAAGGATTACAGGATCCTCGCCGGGACCGCTTCCTTCGGCATTGCGTTGAAACTTGTTGGGCAGGCCGAGCAGAACAAGGTCCTGTACATTTCCGGCCCCGCAGCCACTGACGCGGTCACCGGCGCCAACAAGTACACCTTCCGCTCGGGCCATCAGTCCATGCAGGACGTGGCCACGGCAACCTCACCGCGGTCAAGGCGGTCCTGGGCGCCAATGCAATCCATGAGGCGCCCGACTCCGAAGACACGTTTGGGCACAACATTTGTTGTGGCGCCCAAGGAGATGGCTGCCTGCGCGGCCGGCAGGGAGTATCACAGTGGATCCGAAGTTCGCGGCATATGGAGGGCAGCCACCTTCAGGGATGTGGCCTTTTGTAGTGGGTCCAGACTTGGTGGCGGGCACGGACTTGGTGGCCGATGCGGATTTTGTGGCGAGCGCGGAACCGGAAGCCCATAAAAATGGTGCCCCGACCTCCGGTACCGAGCTGATCTGCGGGCCCGGCGATGGGGTTTGTGGCGGGCGTGGCCCAGTGCCGGGTACCAAAACTTGGCAATCTCCGGGCTAAACAAGGGTGAGCTCTACCCGGTGTGAGATCTAGGTGCTAGTTCATCTCTGCGAAGACCTCAGCGCAGTCGGTGGGCCGCCATTGTATTCAAAGATGACGTTCTCTTCATCCATCAAGAAACTGAGGGTTACACGGCAGTTCAACGATTGCCTGAAGTACAGCTAACACCGCGACCCCCTGACCTCTGGCGAAGAGCGGAGTTGCAAGCGTTTGATGCGTCTGCGCCTGGCATGGAGTTGGTTCCATAACTAGCCCTCCCAAGCCAGATCATAGAGATCCCTGCCTTATCTGCACTTTGCCATAGCTTCCAGAAGCAATGGTAAGACTGCTTCGTTGCGTACTCCACCACATATTCCGTACCGAGCGGTAGCGCCTCAGGGACTCCCCATTTCTGGTTTGACTCAAAGCTGCGCCCCGTCAAATCACGTCCTGCGCGGAAGCTACTACACCCCCGGTCTGCAGACCGGGGGTGTAGTGGTGAACGGTTTTAGGAATCCAGATCTTTGGCAATAAGTGCTGCGATTTCGGCAACCGCGTCAGCGTTCTCCGACTCAACGTCCACTGACATGCCGAAATCCGCGCCGAGTGTCATGATCATCAGCGCGGAGGTGGCTTCCACCGGGTCTTCGCCGTCAATGCTGAGCAGGATCTCCTCATCGTAGGCACCTGCCGCCGTCGCGATGACGGCTGCGGGGCGGGCGTGCAGGCCCACGGATGATCCAACGGTGACTGTTTGCTTGGCCATAATTTCTTACTCCTTGGATTTGCTATGGATGGTTGGTGAAAGCATCTCGCGGGCCGTTGCCCTGGCCTGCTCAGTGGTGGTGGTGCGCAGGACGGCTTCGGCAGCTTCTTGGCACTGGGACAGTGTTACCTCGCCCAGCTGGATGCCTACACCGGCAAGTGCTGCCGGGGCCATGGACAGGCTGCTCACACCCAGGCCGATCAGGATGCAGGCGAGCAGTGGGTCGGCCGCCGCCTCCCCGCACACGCCCACAGGCTTTTGGCTGCGGATTCCGGCGGCGGCGCTCAAGCTGATCAGCGCCAGCACGGCTGGCTGCCAAGGATCTGTCAGTGCTGCCAGGGAGGGTGCCATCCGGTCCGCCGCCATGGTGTACTGCGTCAGATCGTTGGTGCCAATGGAGAAGAAGTCCACCTCTGCCATGAAGGCATCTGCCAGCAGCGCCACGGAGGGCACCTCCACCATGATCCCGGGCGAGAGCTTGCGTGCCCGGCATGCTGTAGCAAAGTTCCGCGCCTCATCGAGGGTGGCAACCATGGGTGCCATGACTTTGGCGCCGGCAATACCTTGCTGCTCGGCGGCCAGCGCTAGAGCGTCAAGTTGGCGCTCTATGATTCCGGGCTCCACGTTGCCGAGCCGGATGCCACGCACACCCAAGGCAGGATTTTCTTCATCCGGGTGCGAGACAAAGGGCACCGGCTTATCCGATCCGGCGTCGAGCGTGCGGAAAACAACTTTCTGTCCCGGGAAGGCAGCCAGCACTTCGCCGTAAATACTGGCCTGCTCGGTCACCGAGGGTTCACTTTGGGCGGAGAGGAAACACAGTTCAGTGCGGAATAGCCCCACGCCTTGGGCGGGATATCCGGCCGCGATGCGTGCACCGGCACCATCTTGAACATTAGCCAGTATTTCGATTGCTGTTCCATCCTTGGTCCGCCCCGGACCTCGCCAGGACTGGATGGCGAGCCGGCGTTCGGCATCGGCCAAAACCTTGCTCTCCGACTCGGCCGGCACGGTCCCCCGTTCCACTGTCCCTGCGAAACCATCAAGGAGCACCACCGAACCGTCCACAATATCTGCCAGGTTTGCGGCAGCAACAATGCAGGGGATGCCCAGCTGCCGGGCAATGATGGCGGTGTGGCTGGTGGGCCCGCCTAATCTGGTGGCAATGCCCCGGATCAGGGCAGGGTCAAGTGTTGCCGTATCCGCCGGGGCAAGATCATCTGCCAAGAGGATGATGGGGCTCGCCGGAGTGGGAACTCCAGGTTCTGGCAGGCCCAGCAGTTCAGAGACCACGCGGTTGCGGATATCACCTAGATCAGCAACCCGCTCCGCCATGAGCCCGCCCAACTTCTCAAACTTGACGATGAACGCGCCTACCGCGGCGACGGTGGCAGCCTCCGCCGTGGAACCGGCAGCGATCATCTTCAGCGTGGCTCGCTGCAGACCGCGGTCACCAGCCAGCGCTGCGGTGGCGCTGAGGACTTCGGCAGCCGCTCCAGAAACCGTGGCTGCCCGCTGGAACAAACGTGCCGCCACCATCTCGGCAGCAGCTTTCCACCGCTCTGCCTCGGCATCCCGGACGTCCTCCACGAGTAAGGCTTCATACTTGGAGGCCAGCTCGGGTTCGGGATTCACCCACTGTGCCGGAGCGTAGGCGAGCCCTGACACAACACCGGTTCCGGTGATGGCGCTAGCGTTGTCAATCATGGTGAGTTCTCCGTTTTAAGCATTTCGACGTAGAGCCGGCTCGTGTGCAGTGCCAGATAAGAAACTTCGTCCGCTCCGAGGTGCCGGTTCAGGGCTTCTCCAATGAGCTCGGCCACCTCAAGCGCTGCTTCAGCGGCTTCCGGGTAGGCCTGCCGCACCGACTCAAAAACATCCACCCCTAGTACGGCTGAGGTGGTGGCTTTGGCCGAGCGGGCAAAGAGGAAACGCAGGTGGGTGACAAAGCGAGCGGCACTGTGTGCGTTTTCATCAATGTTGCTCTGCCACCGCACGGATAGCAGGGTGAAAACCTTGGCGATGGTCTCGGTCATGGAAACTGTCTTGGAAAAGTCGGACGTGGACCACTGCTGGTTGACGAAGTGGAGGGCGAACGCCACCCACTCTTCATCTTGGAGTTGGACACCGAGCTGCTCCTTGATCAGGGCAACAACCCGCCGGCCAAGATTGCCCTCTGCCGGGTAAAGCTGTGCCACTTCCCAGCGGAGCGGGAAGTCAACTTTGATCCCTTCACGGGCGCGCTGCACAGCGAAACCCATGTGATCGAGGATGGGCACCAGCAATGACAGCCGGGGCTCAAGCCTCAGCTCTGCCTGGACCATCGCCATGATTTCCCGCGCCACTTCAATTTGTTCCAGCGGCGCGTCTCCGAGAACGCCAGCGCCATGGCTGGCGGCGAAGCTGCCGTCGGGCACAAATCGTTGATCAGCCGCTTCAACATCTACAGTTTCCCCCTGGCGGTGGTTGAACCCAATGCCCTTGCCCACCAGCACCATCTCGCTGCCATCAGGGAGCCCGGCCAGCAACACGTTGTTGTTGTAAACCCTCTTGATAGTGGCGGATTCACCCGGCTTCAGTTCCATGATGCTGCGATTCCGGCCATCTCCAACTCGCAGCCAGTTCCCGTGCGGGGCAACATGCTACTTTTTCCGAACCGTGAGCACCGGAGCGCTGTTGTCCGCACCGATTTCAGTCTCCGCAATGGCAAAGGCCGTGCCGTTGGTCAGCAGGACAGGGGTGACCATGGAGGGAACCAATGCGCTCATCTGTGCCAGATCGCAGCTGATGATCAGATCACCCTTCTGGACACGATCACCCTTGACTCGGTGCCCGGTGAATCCTTGGCCCTTGAGCTTCACGGTATCCATGCCAATGTGGACCAAAATTTCGGCGCCGGCATCTGTGCGCACGGCAAAGGCGTGGAGGGTTTTGGCCACCAAGATCAACTCGCCGTCTACAGGGCTGCGGAAGGAACCTTCGGACGGTTCGACGGCGAATCCCGCACCAACGGCGCCGCTGGCAAATACTGGATCGGGAACGTCGGCAAGCGCCATCACGGTACCCTCTGCAGGGGAGAAAATCTGCTCGCCCTTTTTCTTGAACATTTTCAGCATGTGAATGACTCCTTGCATGGTTGGGAGGCCAGGATATTAGTCGTCAAGGCCAAGACTCTCATTAATTGCGTTCTTGTAAAGGATGGCTTTCCCGCCGTACACGGCTTGTACGCCGCCGCTGACTTCAAAGACGCCCGTTGCGCCAAGTTTGCGCAGCTTCTCCTTGTCCACCTGGGCGGGGTCCTTGACGGAAACCCGCAGGCGGGTGATGCAGGCATCAACCTCTTCTAAGTTCTCGGCCCCACCCAAAGCAATCAGGATCTGTGCAGCTTCCTGCTGAATGGGAGTACCTGCTGCCATTCCACCGGCCATGGCAGGAACCAGCTCTTTTTCATCCGCCGTGGCGTCGTCGTCGTTCCCGAGGGTGTCTTCCAGGTGGCCGGGTGTGCCGAACTTGAACTTCTTGATCATGAATTTGAACGTGAAGTAGTAGAGGAAGAACCACACCACGCCCACGGGGATGAGCAGGATCCAGTTGGTGCGGTCATTGCCTTGGAAGACGCCAAAGAGCAGGAAGTCGATCAGGCCACCGGAGAAGGTGTTACCGATGCTGATGTTGAGCAGGTCCGCAATCAGGAACGAGAGCCCGTCAAAGATGGCGTGGACCACGTACAGGACCGGGGCCACAAACAAGAACATGAATTCAATGGGTTCGGTGATGCCGGTGACAAAGGAGGTCAAGGCAACGGAGGCGAACAAGCCCATGTACTTGGCGCGGCGGCCCTTGGGGATGCAGTGCCACATGGCAAGGCAGGCGCCGGGCAGGCCAAACATCATGGTGGCAAAGCGGCCTGCGAAGAAGCGGGTCCCTTCGGTGAACAAGCCAACATGGTTAGGGTCAGCGAGCTGGGCGAAGAAGATCTTCTGTGCACCAACCACCTGAACACCATTGACAAGCTCAGTGCCGCCCAGGGGTGTGTACCAGAACATGGGGTAGATCATGTGGTGCAGTCCGGCGGCACCGCTCAGGCGCAGCAGTGTGCCGTACAAGAAGGTGCCAAAGGCGCCCATCCCGGCAATTCCGGTGCCGGCGCTGACCAGTGCCATTTGGACTGGCGGCCAGATAAGGAAGAACAGGGCCCCTACAAAGATGGCGGCAAAGGCCGTCACAATAGGGACAAAGCGGGAACCGCCAAAGAAGCCAAGCACGGCCGGAAGCTGAATGTTATGGAAGCGGTTATGCAGAACAACTGCCGCGCCACCCACCACCAAGGCGCCAACAACACCGGTGTCAATGGCTGGGGCGTCAGGGGTAAAGATATCCAACAGTGACTTGATGGTGGCCACCATGACCAGGTACCCAACCACGCCGGCAAGGGCTGCGGTGCCCTTGTCTCGCTTGGCCAGACCAATACACAGGCCAACGGCGAGCAGGATCGCCAGGTTGTCAAAGACGGTGGCACCGGCTGCAGACATCACACCGAAGATGCCCTGCAGAACGTTGTTGTCCAGGAACGGGTACGCGGCCACCGTGGTGGGGTTGGACAGTGCCCCGCCAATACCCAGCAGCAGACCAGCTGCCGGAAGAATGGCGACCGGCAGCATAAATGCCTTGCCGATCTTTGAAAGTTGCTTGAACACTACAATTCCCTTCGCTCTAGGCTTGACGACGTCGTCGAAGCCAGCATCTGAGCCGAGGAGAACCGAATTTTTCCAAAAAGGACGCACATGTTGCGGGGCGGGCGGCAATGGCGGCGCCCTCACAGGGCGAAGTCACGGATGATTCCTCGGGCAAAGACAGACGGATCGCCCCTTACATATGGATGTATGAGGCGTGGCGTCCCAGGTTATTGCCGAAAGTTACAATCCCGATGACAACCGTTAAAAGTAACGGCTTGGTAATGCTACATGATGTGAGCGCAGTGAAAGAAACTTATAGGCCCGGATCACAGCCGCAGTCTTCCAGAGATTCCCTGCCCGGGCGTGCAGAGGGCACTTCTGCGCCATAACGCGGGTTAGAGTCAGCCGTTGGACCGGCTGGCCATGGATTGCACGGCCCACTTGTTGCCGTCGGGATCGGCGAAGTAAACAAAGCTGCCCCAGGTGTGGACGTCCACACCGGTGACGTCCACACCGGTGGCGCCCACACCGGTGGCGGCGAACTGGGCATGAGCAGCTTCAATATTTGCCACCACCATTTGCAGCTTTGGTGCGGAGCACGGAGCAGCATTGGTGAGCCCCTCCCCTAGGCAGATGGAACACGCCAAGCCAGGTGGGGTCAGCTGAACAAAACGAAATCCGCATCCGGGGCGCTCGTCATAGTCAGCGTTGAAGTTCACCTTATTCACATAAAAAATACTTGGCCCTATCCACGTCAGAGGCCGGCGCAAACACAAGTTCCAGTTTCCAGTCCATGGAAGGATGTTATGCCCACGGTTGGGTGCGTGAACAGGGCCAGGAATCTCTTTATTAGCTCAGTTGCGTGGTGGTGACGCAGGTGGGGTCGTCAGCGTTTTTAGTGGACAGCACCTGCGTGGCGCTCTTGCCGCCCTGGTTCAAGGTCAAGGTAGCGTCGATTCCTCGCGGCAGCCACAACCCCAAAAAGCCGTTGTCATAGGTGTGCAGCGCTTCCTTGATGAGGACCTCACCGGTGGCATCATTCGTGACGGTGACTTCCACCTCCTGGTTCGCCAACTCGCCCAGACAGGTGGTGAGGCTATGGAAATGACATTCGTGCGTTTGGCTCACATACGGGGCCACGGAAACGTAGAATTCGTTGGCTGGCATGGGCAGGGTAGCTTCACGATTTGCGGCATCACGCAGCGTCAATGCTTCTGGCCGGATTGACGCCATCAGCTCGCTGGAACGCTCAGCCACAGGCAGGGTGTCCAGTTCGGTGATGACGTCCTTGGCGCTCTTGCCTTCAAAGCCGAGCTCAGCAATGAGTTCTGTGGCAGCGCTCGGTGGGGCGCTGACAGCCGAAGGTGTGGGTGCCGGGGTGGAACATCCTGCCAACAACAGCATTGAAGCTGCAGCCATGGCGATAGCTCCGGAAAGGGAGGCACGGCGGGTAATTTTCTGATTCATGAGTGTTCCTTGTTGATCAATGAAGAGGTGTCAGTAGGGCGCAAGAGCTCTACCCCTCAGCATCGATTGATGCAAAGGAAATTCAGAGAAGGGGTACTGGGCCGGGGAAGGCCATGCACGTGCGGAGGTGGTCCGGCGCGCGGCGCTTGCCGGAGGCGGCCGGTCAGGATTCCGGGCAGGAGCAGCAGGAAAGCAAGAACCACGGCGGCAACGCAACTGACGGTCATCGAAAGCGCCCCGGATGGACAATTGGCACACATGGCATCCGGGGCAATGAAAACTCCGGTGTCAGCGGCTGCACTCATCACGGCAGGGCCCGCTCCGTGCATGCTGGAGGAGTCCGCCGTCGTGCCGTGAAAAGGTGTGGCGTGAAAAGGTGTGGCTTGAAATGCGGCGGGGGCGCTCCTGTGGACGCCGTGCATGGCCAGCAGCCCGAGGATCAGCATCAGGGCAATGAGGCTGCCACGCAGAAGAGGGGAACCGGCCACTGACCACGTCTCGCGTCGGGTCAATGCAAGGGCCTCCATAGAAGCAAGTCTACTGAGCCACCAAGCACAGGACTAAAGCGCACCGGCGGAGGGGTTGACGGGCGGTGCACACCAGCTGTGAGTCACGTCACTATGGCCGGTGCTATGGTGAGCACATGCTGGATAACGGCACCTCCCCCCTGGCAGAGCGGAAGGTTCGCTTGCGCAAGGCTTCGAACATTTGCCTGCTCGTAGCAGCGGGGATATTTTTCTGCTCTGCCGCACTGCAATGCGCCGCCTCACTCCAGCGCTGGGTTATTTTTAGCGGCTCCTTGGGGTCCGATGACCTCTCAGTTGAGGACCACGTCTATGACTACTATTTCCCCTGGTACGACTGGGTAGCCATTGGTACGGCAGCCCAGCTTTTAGGGGTGGGCCTCCTCATTCAGGCCGTCGGTATTCTCGTCATGACACTAGGAGTCCTACTGCTGGGAGTCCTGCCACAAAGGAACGCGGCAGCGGGCGGAAGTGCCGCGACGGCGCCCAACGGGACCGGCAAAGTGATTGCCGCAGTCTTCGCCGCCACGCTCGTCGCAGCGGAGGTGATGGTAGTCCTTGTGGTGGCTGGAATTTTCACCTTCATGGGAACTCATGCTCTCCTCTCCGGTATGGCAGGCATTGCTTCCCCGCTGTATCAATGGCTCGACTTGGCGTGGCTGCCTGGTTTAGGGCTGATTATTTTGGCAGTACGGTGGTTGCGCCGTGCGCCAGCTGCTTCAGCCGCCGCCCTGTTCCTGATTGGTTCAAGTATGGTTGGCTATCTCATCGCCACGTATCTGATTGCGCCTATGATTGCGGGCCAATCTCATGACACGGCGCGGTGGACCGAGACTGTTGTGGCCGCATCAACGGCTGCCGCGGCGCTCATGCTGGTAATCGCCGCCAGAAAGCTGGGCCGAGAGCGAGTTGACCCTCCCGCTTGACTCAATCCCGCGCCCTACTACAGTGATTTCAGATGGAAGCACCCTAGTTTTTGTCAGGAGAAGTTGTCAGGAGAAGTGATGACTGTTCGCGCAGATTTGAATATTTCCTTGGATGGATACGCCACCACCACCGACCAAACCCTGAAAAATCCCTTTGGCATTGACTGGGGCCGGCTTGTCCAGGCGTACACGGCGACCCGGACGTTCCGCCAGCGGGTGCTGCACGATGAGAGCGGCGGCGGCACAACCGGCGTCGACGACCGTTATGCAGAGGCTTATTTCGAGGGGATTGGCGCTGAGATCATGGGCGCCGGAATGTTTGGCTTGCACAACTTCCCGGACGATCCCAAGTGGCAAGGCTGGTGGGGTGAGGAGCCACCGTTCAGGGCACCGGTGTTTATACTCACGCACTCGCAGCGGCCATCGCTGGAAATGCTGGGAGGAACCACCTTCACCTTCATTTCAGCCACGCCCGCCGAGGCCTTGGCTATGGCACAAGGCGCTGCAGGAGGAAAGGACGTGCGGATTGGCGGTGGGGCTAGCGTTGTAGGCGATTTCCTCAAGGCCGGCCTGATTGATCGGCTCCACGTAGGCATCACCCCCATCCTGCTGGGCCGTGGCCGTGCGGCATTGACCTCCGCCAAGTCGCCGCCTCCGTGGCTCCGCCGAAGAATATAACAGCGCCGCGCCCACTGCATACTCAAGTGGGTTGGGCGCTTCTCTGCGTCGCGCACGGGAGTCTTTGCGGTACGTTTGCGGTGCGCCGCATTTTTTGCTCCCCTATTTGCGGCATGAAAAAGCACCTCTGACTGGCGTTTAGCCTAGTCAGATAGCTTCTCTATGGGTGGAGCTAAGGAGATTCGAACTCCTGACCTCTTCGATGCGAACGAAGCGCGCTACCAACTGCGCCATAGCCCCTGGCAAGTTCCACAAGCACGCGGATCCCGTCATTTTCCAGAATAAACCCATAATGTTGCTGGAGACAAAATCGCCATTAGCCCGCATGGGAATCGCAGGGATTCGCGCATTGTGGACACAGCACGGAACGAACCTAAGAGCCAGGCTCCAAAGTCTTCGCCGCAGGCCTGCCAGATTCAGCCGGCCGCGTGGCCAGCCAACCATTCACGGAACTCCACGGCCCCAGCAACATCGTCAGGGATCAAGTTTCGCCCTGCCCGCAGGAACGCGCCGAAGGAACCCGGCAGCGGTAACTGTGAGATAACTGCTTTGCTGCCGGTGACGCTTTTCCAGATTTGGGCCATCTCATGCATAGTTTGGACATCTGGTCCCCCTGCACGGACACTCACTTTTTCCTGGCCGCCACGCCCCGCTTCCGCCACCAAAACAGCCGCCACGTCCGCCGTCGAAATTGCTTGGAAACAGACTCCCCTGAAAGCAGGGATGATTCCCATTCTGGAAGCCGCCGAGAAAATCCCTGCCACCAAGTTATGGAATTGGGTAGCCTCAACCACGGTTGTGGGCATCTCTGATTTTTCGTAGCTGAGGGCCCGCGCCGCCTGCACCTGATAATAACTCATGGCACATTCACGCGCGTTGATAATCGTCAGCAGCACGCAACGCCGTATCCCTGCCCGAGCGGCAGAGTCGAGAACCGCAACCGACATCCCCGGCAGCGCCTTCAACGCCGCCCCGGAGCGGGCGTCCATGGTTTCAATGATGACCTCCACCCCGTCCAAGGCTTCTGCCACTCCAACGCCTGAGCGAAAGTCCGCGCGAACATAGTCCGCCCCCGCCACCTGCTGATCAGCTGGGGGTATGTGTCTACTCAGGGAACGTACCTTGTGCCCGGCAACAATGGCCTCGGCCACCACCGCCCGGCCGGCGAGCCCGGTTCCTCCTGCCACAGCCAAATTCACCATGCTGCTCACAGTACGCCCCCGGGGTTAAAACAGAACAGCGTTAAAGCAGAACAGCCAAATCCAAAGGATTCGGCTGTTCTGCTTTAACTAGGTTCAGTGTTAAGCGCGTCTGCGCTGAAGCACGTCATCTAGGTTGTTCAAGGCGTACTGACTGCGTTCACCCGGTGCAGGGGCGGCCTTTGCGCCAACCTCATCCTCGTTGAGCGGAACATCCGGAACTACCGCAACACCCTCGCGCCCGGTAGCCGTGCCCACTCCGGCTTGATCGGCCTTGATGGAGGTTCCGGCAGACTTTGGCGCTTCCGGAAGATTTAGCGGCTTCTCCAGGCTCAGCGCCCGGGCAGCGCTGACATAGCCAGGCACAGGAACTTCAACGGGCTCCCAGGTCTCCGTTTCCAGCTCCCCTTCCGCCAATGTCTGCGTGTGCGCCAGCTTGGCATCGGCGCTGCCCTTGGCTGCCACGCGCATCGCTGCGGCCCGCAATTCTTCAGCAGTAAGCGGCTTTTGCGCCGGAGCAGGCGGCGCACCTTCGGCACCATCAAAAAGAGTTGTTTCTCGGGGTTCCGGGACCGGCGAAGCGGTCTCCTCGAACTCCGCCGAAGCTATGGCCCGTGCCGCATTCCGGGCATTCCTACGGGCAGTCTGATCCCTAACAGCAAGAGAACGCAGGGTTACGATCACGCCAGCAAAAACGGCCAGTGACGTCCAGGCAAATACGGAAGAGCCGAGGGAAAAAACTGTCAACGCCCCAGAAATGCCTGCCGTCACAAGAGCCACCAGGCCAAGACAGGCAAAAAGTGTTCGGCCCCAGCGGATCTGCAGGGGATTCCCAGCTGCCGAGGGCACGGCGGTTGAAGGTTCCGGCTCCACGTGGGTGTGGGCGTCGGAAGTAATGCTTTCCATTGACGTCTCCTGCAACTGCTGGATTGGTGTGGACCAGTTGTGCGTGCCCGGCCACATTTCAACCCTAAAGGGGAAACAGAACGCTCCCAGCATTACTGCCGGTGTGTCGCTCGCCAAGGCAGAAAAACTGACATTTCTTACATTATGTGAACGCCCCGGCTTCACAAGAGAGGCCATATTTCATACTTGCGCACTTTGCACGCTAGGCCAACTCAGGCTGACTCAGGCCAGCTCAGGGGAACTGGGACATCCATCTGGCAAGAATTCCCTCGGGAACTTCCTCGTCCGTCAACGCAAAGCTCCGATGATCCGCCCATTTGCCATTGATGTGCAGGTAGCGGGGACGCAAACCTTCATCTCTGAAGCCCAATTTCTCCACAACACGCAAACTCGCGGCGTTCTCCGGACGAATGTTGATTTCCATCCGGTGCAGCCCCATCACCTTAAAGCAGTGGTCGGTGGCCATGGCAACAGCTGTCGGCGCAATGCCCCGGCCTGCCCGGCCCTGATCCACCCAATAGCCCAAGGTGGCTGACAGTGCAGATCCCCACACAATGGAGGAAACGGTCAATTGCCCAACAATTGCTGGTTTCGGCGTGCCTGGCTGCCGCTCCGTGATGATAAATGGCAGCGCCGATCCCTGCCGCGCCTGTTGGTTCAGGACGCGGACCATTCCCGCATAGGTGGGAAGCTGGTCCGGCCCTGCGGGGCTGCTTGCTTCCCAAGGTTCCAGCCACGCAGCGTTGCGTGTGCGTACCCGTGTCCACTCACGTTGATCACGAATCTTGATGGGGCGCAGGATCAAATCGCCGCATTCCAAAGTCACCGGCCAGATGGCCTGCCCCCACACGCAGTTATGCCTTGAGTTCGGCGGTGAATTCGCCCAACCATTCGCGTAGATCCTCGCCCAGATCTTCGCTTTCGCAGGCCAGCGTCACAACAGCCTTCAAGTAGCTGAGCTTATCTCCCGTGTCGTAGCGGCGGCCGCGGAACACCACACCGTAGACCCCGCCGCCTTCGCCCTCCATAGTTGCCAGGGTTTGGAGTGCATCGGTCAGCTGAATTTCATTGCCGCGTCCGGGTGCCGTGTGTTCAAGGACTTCAAATACTGCCGGGTGCAGCACATAGCGGCCAATGACGGCCAGGTTGGACGGGGCTTCCTCTAGAGAGGGCTTCTCCACCAGATGGTTGACCCGAACATAGTTCTCCCCCTCGATCACTGTCATATCGGCACAGCCATAGGAAGAAATCTTCTCCGCAGGAACTTCAATCAACGCCACCACGGAGCCGCCGGTACGTTCCTGAACTTCGATCATGGTGGTCAGCAGTTCATCGCGCTCATCGATCAAGTCATCACCGAGCAGAACCGCAAACGGCTCATTGCCCACGTGAGTCTTGGCGCGCAACACTGCGTGCCCCAGACCCTTGGGGTCACCCTGGCGGACATAGTGAATTTCGCCGAGGTCGGTGGCATGCTGGACCGCCGCGAGACGTTCGCGATCGCCCTTTTCCTCCAGCAGTTGCTCGGTGACCGGAACCCGGTCAAAGTGGTCTTCCAAGGCGCGCTTGTTGCGCCCTGTAATCATCAAAACATCGGTCAGTCCGGCGTTCACAGCTTCCTGAACCACGTATTGAATGGCAGGCTTGTCAACAACAGGCAACATTTCCTTAGGCATGGCCTTGGTCGCGGGCAGGAATCGGGTCCCCAAACCAGCTGCTGGAATTACCGCTTTACGTACATGCTGTGCAGAAGTCATGCCCCAAGAGTAACCGAACTCCGCAGAATTCCCCCGCTATTGTAATCTGGACATCATTTCCCCCGCACTGATTGGAGCGCAGTGGCCCTCCCGAGCAAAGTTTCCTTGCGCGCCCGCCTTAGAGCACGACGCCGAGCGGGCACCAATTCCGCCGTAGGCCCCGAAACGGTGGGTTCAGACGGCGCCCACCTGGCAAGAGTGACTCTGGAATGGCTCGCCGCCTTGAACGGCAGCCATCCCGGCATGATTGTTCTTGCCTATATATCAACAGCTCACGAGCCCCCCACTGCGGAGCTTCTGCGGGCTTGCACTGCGGCAGGCTACAAGGTTCATGTACCAGTGTGCGAACCCGATTTTCAGCTCAGTTGGGTCCGGTGGGACCCCCAGTCCGAACTCGTCAGGAGCACCCTCGCCCCCGTTATGGAGCCGTGCGGCCCCCGCGCCTCCTACGAGGAACTCGCAGGCGACTCTTCGGCGGCACCTTCTGGGGCGCCAGCTTCGGCAGGTGCCGGGGCGCAGGTCCTGGCAATCATTGTTCCGGCGTTGGCGGTAGATGCAACAGGTGCACGTCTGGGCCAAGGCGGCGGCTACTACGACAGGTTACTGGCCCGTTCCCCCGGAGTCCCGCTGGCTGCAGTGATCTATGACAATGAATTCCTGCCCGCCGGAGATCTCCCACACAACAGCCTCGATATGCCCGTCAACTATGCGTTGACTCCCTCAGCCTGGATTCCCCTTGGCCGAGCAGCAATTCTCTAAGCCCGCAGCTACTGCCCGAGTCAGCTAGTTAGGCCCAACCACGAGGTACAGCAATGACGCCCTCCTCTAATGTTTCCCACAGGCAACGCTCCCCACAAGGCATTGTGACTGCCGGTGATAGAATTAGTGTTAGGGACCGTGGATTGCCAGCCGAATCGCTGTCAATTACAAGGTCCTTAAGCATGCATCCAGGAGGAACTTCAGTGCCCACGTACGCTTACGCCTGCAAAGATTGCGGCCACGCTTTTGACATCCAGCAGACCTTTTCCGAGGACTCCCTGAGTGTCTGCCCCGAATGCCGCGGCACGCTGCGCAAAAAGTTCAACTCTGTGGGCGTGGTTTTCAAGGGATCAGGTTTCTACCGTACTGATTCCCGCAGCACCTCAAGTTCCGTGCCTGCCGCCGCTTCTGCAACAACCGGATCCAGTGCCGGCTCAGCTGGCTCAGAATCTGCTTCCTCAGGCTCGGCAAGCGCTCCCAGTAGCCCGTCCAAGACTCCTGTTGCTGCCAGCTCTGGCAGCTCGACCAGCTGAGACTCGCTGCCAATCCGCGCACTGGTTGAACCCGGGCTAACCTCACTGCGGGTGAAACCCAGGCTAGAATCCTGCCAAAAAATTCTCTGCCCCAAGTACTAGAACTGCTACTTCCCTCACAGGTGCAACCGCGGTTGAGTTCTCCACAATCCCGTTAGCGCACCTTTTTTAGTGCCCTGGGAATCCCTACCGTGGACTCATGAAGACAGCCCGGTCTCCCTCAAAAGCAATGTCCTTCCCAGGCCCTTCGTGGCAGTGGAATAGCTGGGCGAATCACTCCTCACGGCCCACTGCTTTTGCGAGGCTGCTGCGGGTTGCCAAGCGCCGCAAACGGCTACTGGCAGCACTACTTTTATGCTTGGCTGCTGCGTTGAGCGTGCAACTACTGACCCCCTCCGCAGCAGCAACTGACCAGGTTCTTCTGGCATCGCGGGATCTACCTGCGGGACACACTCTTGGTCGCGCCGATGTAGTGCCGGCAGCCGTGGCACACGCCATGGTGCCAGACGGGGCGTTTTCGCCGGACCTGGCCGGGCCCCCGAGCCCCAGTAAGACCACAGGGCTGCCACAGGAACGGCCACAAGCTCCAGCGCAGTATCCGGCGCAGACTCTAACTCAGGATTCGCGCCAGAGTGTATGGCAGGGCCGCCAACTCTCTGGCCCTGTACGGCGGGGCGAAGTCCTGACAGATGCCTCGCTGCTGGGCAATGAACTCCTCATAGGCTCACCTCCGGGGACGGCAGCTGTCCCCTTGCGGGTCAGCGATCCCTCAACGCTTGCCTTGTTGAGCCAGGGCCAATTAGTGACGGTGGTGCTCAGCCGCTCCGAAGCATTGGACGGACCCGTGCGCAACGAGGTACTAGCCGCGGCTGTCCCTGTTCTTTGGATACCAGATTCGGCCCCGGCAAACACGCTTCTGGCTACCCAGAACGTTGAGGGCTTGGTAGTTGTGGCGGCTTCCGCTGACCAGGCTCTGCAACTTGCGGGCGCCAGCGGCTACGGCAAGGTATTTTTGATCATCGTTCCACAAGACGCCCCCACGCCAGTGCTCAAAATGCCCATCAAAGAGCCTAGCAAAGGGCGCGGCTAGGAGCGGGACGCTTTCACCTGGGCGAAGAACCTACTGGATTCAGGCAAATAGCACAGGGATACTGCCACGCCACCCAAAACCACCTGGGCCAAGGTAGTAAACCCTTCCGGGTAGCTGACGCCCACCAGCTGTATGAGTGTCAGCGCTACGAGGACCCCACTAGCAGAGCGTGCCCACGTTCTGCCACGGGTCAGGTAAAAGCTGAAAAATACATAAGCACCGGCTGTCACCAGCCCCGCCAGGACCACTGTGAGCACACCCATGTTTTGGTAGGCTTCGATGCTGGGCGTCTTGCCGGCCATCGCAGCAATCTGCTCTTCCAGAGCTGCCCGTCTATCAGGTGAGGCAGCATGTATCAGGGCAAAAACGCTTGCAACAATCTGCATGATCGCGGCAAGCCAGAGGAGCCTGGCAGCCGCTGTAACTAATCGTGGTGTTACGGGCCTGCGGGTTCCGGGCTTGTCCTGGCGAAAGGCATTCAGGCCGGGGATTTTTGGCGGCGTGGCCATAGTGGTCCTAACATTCTTTATCCCCAGTGAGGGGGTTTGTTCTCTCGCAACCAGGCGTCATGTCCACGGTCTGAGGTGTCATCGCCCCAGGTGTGGTCGGCATCGTGCCGCGCAATTTTGGGCAACAGCTCTGATTCAGGTGCTGTCTGTGCAGAAGTATTTTCTGTTGCCCCGTCTGGTGCGGATACCAAGTTTTCGTCCCTAGTAGTCTCCGCTTGCTCACCCACGAGCCGTTCTCCTTCTTCAGTTTCTTTCGGTGTGCTGGCAACGGCAGGTTGTTCCTGCGCTGCTTCTACGGTTTCGCCACTCTGCTCACCATCTGATCCTTGACGGCGGCGTGAACGCGGCGAATCAATCACCGCAGTCATGGAGGTGTCCAAGGTGGTACCCATGAGGGATGCCAGATCAGCTTCACCTGCACCGGATCCCATGCCGAGGTATTGGGCTATCTGGTCAGCGCAGCTCGAGGGGTCGGTAAAGACTTCGATGGTCCACAGCGGCACATAGCGCCAGCCCAGACGTTCGAGCATCTGCGGGCGGAGCCTGCTGCGTTCACGCACACTCATCTTCTGGTACTTGGCCGTACCATCGGATTCCACAGCAACGGGCACGGGGATTTCGTGGTCGGCGCGGCCCAACAGCGCCAAGTTATCCGGTGCAGCCGCCATGTCCAAGGCACCGTCATAATGGTGCCAAACACGGGCGCCCCGGGCCCGGAGCCTGTCGGCCAGATCCGCCACGAGAGGATCTTCCCCGGTTTCCTTCTCGCTATCCACTGCCCGGCTCGCAGGGTTGCCGAGTAAGGAGTTACCGGCCATTTCGCGATCCAGCAGTTCAAAGAAATCAACAGCACCAAAGCTCAGACGGCTTCCATCAAGGTCTTCAGGCCTAAAGCACGTGACAATGTGGATGTGCGAACGAGCCCGTGTCATGGCCAACGCAAATTTTGCGCGACCGTCCGGTTCTGACAACGAGCCAAAGCCGTGCAGGGCCCGACCATGCGGGGTACGGCCATAACCGAGCGAGAAAATGACCCTGTCCCGGACCAAACCAGCGGCCCTGTCCACAGTGACCACACGGAAGGACTCCGGTCCCGAGGCAAAGAACTCGCTCAGGAGAGGATGGTTTGCCATCTGCAGGCGAATTGCCTGAGCCACCCGTACCGCGTGACGTTCACTGGCGGTGATGATGGCCAACGATTCCCGGGGGCGCACACGTGCATGTTCAAAGACCAGATCAACCACGCGGTTCACCTCAGCCACAACTGATTCCACGCCGCCACTGTCGCTGCCGGGCAGGCCCTTGCCATCGGGCAGATAATCCACCGTGATGGCACGTTCGAGCCCGGTGACGGTCCGCCCGTCGGGCAGACGTTCAAGCTGTGAATCGTAGAAACCACTGCTGAGCTGGCGAATCAACTCTTCATCAACTGCTCGGTAGGAAACCGTCAGCCTGTGGCGCGGCAAAATTCTCGATAGCGCCCCAAAGATGCTTTCAAGGGGATGCTGCTCAACCTCACGTTGATCAGGAGCGCTCACCGCCACCGTAAAACTCTTCGGGCAAGCAGTTTGCTCGTCACCGAAGGCCACCACTTGGCTGGCGCGTGCCAGTGAGGGAAGCGCTGACTGCAACGACGTTGATTCGGCGTCGAGAATGAGAACCGTGTCGAAGCGGTAGCCGGCAGGGATGGCTGCCGGTACCACCAGTGGACTGAGCACAAATACGGGAGCCAGGTTGCGGAGCAGGTCCGGGGCTTGAGCACTTAGGGCAGCCAGCGAGACCCGCCCATCCTTGAGGACGTTGCGAAGCATCTCACCTTGACGGTTGCGGCCAGCCAAAATCTCTTTCCACTGCTGCGCCAAGCCCCAACGGATACGCCCGGGTCCGGAAGCAACATGCGCCTGGTCTGCCAAGCGGAACTCAGCTTCCAAGCGGCGGAGGTTCTCGCCGTCGGACATGGCAAGGTACTCATCACCACTGATCATGGCTTCCAGCGCAGACTGCCACCACGCCAGCTCCAGTTCAGAACTGGTTTGTGAGGCGGGCACCTCCCTCTGGGCAAGGTCCTCAAGCAACTCGCCCAGACCTTGTTCCCGCATGCCTTCAAGCAGCAGCGTGCGCTCGGGCAGAGTTTCCAGAGTTTCCTGCGAACCGACCAGCGCCTCAAGCCGGCCAACCAATTCTCTGGCGTTGAAATTCAGCAGATCCCCGCCATCCACAGTGCGTTCCAGAACGGCACCTAGCTTGAGCAGCTTTTCACGCAGGGCAATGAAGCTGCGGCTCAGCTCCGCCAGGCCGGAAGGCACGGTGGGGTGGCGCTTGCTCGTGGCGGCTTCAGCCCACAGGGCCCTTTGTTCATTAACAAGGACCAGCGAGGCGTGGAGGTCTGCAATGTGCACGCCGGGTCGTACCAAGTCCTTGGCATTGCGGCGGAACCGCGCCCGCTGCAGGGCAGGCATATCAATACCGTGTTCCCTGCGCCATGCGGTGGTTGCGGTCGCGGCAATCATCTCATCCGTTGACCAGTCAAAAATATCGGCGCTGAACTTATCGAGGCTTTCCCGGATGGCTACCAGCATGTTCAGCTGGCGTCCCCACTCGGCAAAAGTACTACCCTGACGGATCTGACCAAATTCGGCCACTTCGCGCATCTTCTTGGATAACTCTGGCACCTGGGTATGTAGTTGCTCCGCCAACGCGAAGGCACCTTCGGTTTCCTTGCGGGTGACCATGCGGGCACCATGCCAGGCGCTGCTGACAGCCACCTGACTGAAGGCACCCAGCTCGGCGGCGCGGCGCAGCCTGGAGCTGAGATCCTTGCGGTCGCGGATACTATCCAACACGCTGCGTTTAAGCCGCACCGTGGTGGAGGGGGCCGGGTGAATGGAGGTCAGCTCGGCCAGTGATTGCATGGCCTGGTAGGGCGAACAACCCCACCGTTCACGCACGTTGTGCAGGCTCGCCACATGATCCACCAGCTGGTGGCGGTGATCAACCAAGGTTTCGTGCAGGCTGCCCACAGTAGGTTCCACAGCTTTTTCGTTGCGTGTGATGGCACGGATCAGCTGCGATTTGATTTGTTGCGGCCCGCTTTGGGCGCTGAGTTGGAGCAACAACGAATCGAGATCGTGTTCGCTGAGAATCTGGGCCAGCTCATTGAGCGTGCCGCGCCGTTCACCCACTACCAGGACGGATTTGCCGTCGTGAACGAGCTGGGCGATGGCGTTGATGGCCGTCTGGGTTTGACCCGTACCGGGCGGGGTGGACACCAGCACGGATTCGCCGGCGCGGATCATGTCCAGTACGTACTGCTGCTGAGGATCGGCGTCCAGTACCAGGATCTCATCCTCGGGCTGGCGATCATCCAGAGAGACGAAGCGTGAAAAGTCGGGTTCTAGCTCAACAGGCAGGACATCATCACTGCTATGGCGCTGTACCAGCTCAACAAGTTCGGTGCCCTCGAGCAATGCAGCGTCACTGAGGTTATCAGTGAGGAAGGCGAACGTGGATACCACCAGCTCATGATCCACCGTGGCGTGTGGAATGGGTGCCAGCAATGACCGGACACGGTCCAGAACGGGGGCCGGATCAAAGCGTGCGGTGCTGTAGGCCAGCCGGCCCAGCGCTAGCGCGTCCATATGAATGGTGGTGTGCTGGCCCAGGTATTTGACCAGGGCAGGGTTAATTTGTGCCTGCTCCATGAGTTGGAGCTCGTAGTCGTCCTGTCCCGGGCGGACGGTTAGTGCCACGGCGGCCAACAGGACAGGCGCGCAAACATTGTCTTCGTTACTGGTTTGGGCAGGCCAACGGGCCATCCCGGCACCGAGGTAACCGACGTCGATTCCGCGGTCAGTGCTCAGTTCAAAAATCTTTGCCCGCAGCGCGGCGGCAGCCTTCTTTGCAGCGCCGTAGTGTTCCGGTTCCCGGATCAAGGTAGATAGCCGGGTCTTGCGGCCAGCCAGCAGCTGGGCCAGACCCGATGGGTGGGCGTGTGTAAGAGAGATGCTGCCGTGTGCGGTCATTGCAAACGCCAATGCGGTGTCGGAACCGGAGTATGAGTCCAATCCCGCAAGCCAGGCTTGGAACTCCAAGGAGCTCTCCTTGGGCCCTGCAACTTCGGACACGGGTGCCTTCTTCTCTGCACTTGAGCGGAACGGTCTTGACCATACTGACATGTGATTCAGGCTATCGCGCCCAGCCCTTTTTGCCTGATCGGCACACTGGAGAACGCCAAATTAGGCCCGAAATATCGGGTTTTGGCGCTCTCCAGCGTTGCCTACGGGATTACTCCCACTCAATGGTTCCCGGCGGCTTGGACGTGACGTCCAGAACCACACGGTTAACACCTTCCACCTCATTGGTGATTCGGTTGGAGATCTTTGCCAAGAGGTCGTACGGCAGGCGTGACCAATCGGCGGTCATGGCATCTTCTGAGGACACCGGGCGCAGCACGATCGGGTGTCCGTAGGTGCGGCCATCGCCCATGACACCAACACTGCGTACATCGGCAAGAAGCACAACAGGCATCTGCCATACCTCGTTGTCCAGACCGGCTGCGGTCAGCTCGGCACGGGCAATGGCATCTGCCTTGCGGAGCAGTTCCAGGCGTTCGCCGGTGATTTCACCGACAATGCGGATTCCCAGGCCTGGACCGGGGAACGGCTGGCGGCCAACAATCTCGGCGGGCAGGCCAAGCTCGGCACCGACAGCACGGACTTCGTCCTTGAAGAGGGCCCGCAACGGTTCCACGAGCTCAAAACGGAGGTCCTCGGGCAGTCCGCCAACATTGTGATGGCTCTTGATGTTTGCTGCGCCTTCGCCGCCGCCGGATTCGACGACGTCCGGGTACAGGGTGCCCTGGACGAGGAACTTAATCTCTTCGCCGTCCAAAGCGGCCTCAGCCATGATGGCCCGTTCGGCTTCTTCGAAGGCGCGAATGAATTCACGGCCAATGATCTTGCGCTTGGTTTCCGGATCTGAAACACCGGCAAGGGCGTTCAGGAAGCGGTCCTGCTCGTTGGCAACGTACAGCTTGGCACCGGTGGATGCCACGAAGTCGAGTTCAACCTGCTCGGCCTCGCCTTGGCGCAACAGGCCGTGGTTGACGAATACGCAGGTGAGCTGGTCTCCCACGGCGCGCTGAACCAGGGCTGCTGCAACGGCTGAGTCAACGCCGCCGGAGAGTCCACACAGAACCTTGGCGCTGCCGATCTGCTTGCGGATCAGCGCCACCTGCTCATCCAGAATGCTGGTGGCAGTCCAGTTCTTTTCCAGCTTGGCGCCGTTGAACAAGAAGTTCTCCAACACCGTCTGGCCAAACTCTGAGTGCTTGACCTCGGGGTGCCACTGCACACCGAAGAGGCACTTTTCCTCATTGGCGAAGGCAGCAACGGGAGCGCCGGCGGAAGTTGCCAGTACATCGAAGCCTTCGGGAGCCTGCTGAACAGAGTCACCGTGGCTCATCCATGTGGTCTGGGAAGCGCCGGTGGCGCTGAGAATGGAGCGGTCTTCGCCCACCAAATTCACTTCAGTGGAACCGTATTCGCGCGCTCCTGTTTCAGCCACGGTACCGCCAAGGGCGGCAGCCATGGCCTGGAAGCCGTAGCAAATACCCAAAACAGGAATTCCGGCTTCAAACAGGTCTGCACCTACGGAGGGTGCGCCTTCCGCGTAGACACTTGATGGTCCACCGGAGAGGATGATGGCAGCCGGGTTTTTAGCCAGCAACTGCGCAGTTGTATAGGTATGCGGCACGATTTCCGAGTACACATTGGCCTCACGCACACGGCGCGCAATCAACTGGGCGTACTGGGCACCGTAGTCCACAACCAGGACGGGCTTCTGGGAAGTCTGGGCCTTAGCGGGAGTAGTCACGCAACAATCTTAACCCACTGAGGCAGGCTCGCGCTCCTTACCCTCCCGCGGAGTGATGAGCGCCTCATCCAACCAAAGCCCTCTCGCGATTGCGGGAGGGCTTTGGTGCGGCTGGCGGCTGCCTTAGTACCGCTTGCCAGCCTTGGGGTTTGCGGCAACTTCGGCCACAACTTCTTTGTGCACTTTTGCTTCAACAAAGAAGGATAGGAACGGCACCACACCGCCCAGTGCAATCAGTACCAACCTGCTGAACGGCCAACGCATGAGCGTCCATAGACGGAAATCAGCAATGAGGTAGATGACGTACATCCAACCGTGCACAATCAACACCGTGGTGGAGAGGTTGACGCCGCCGGTGATAGGCATGACTCCTCCGTCAATATTGACCAGGCCGAAGCCGTGCGCGGCTCCCGCTGTATCAGTTCCGCCAGCCACCAGAACGCTGGAGAAGGCGTAACGGATAATCAGCTCCACCACCAGAAGTAGCAACATAACACCTGTTGCGTAGGCAAGATACTTGTAGAACTTCAGTGCCGAGAGAATCTGGGCGGGAGTACCACCAAAACGACGCTTGGGCGCCGCCTTCACTGCGGGCGGCCCGCTCGGATCCTTAGCGGAAGGGGCTGTGGGTGTTGCTTCTTTGTTCATAGGGTCGGTCACTACCGGCGCTCCTCATTCTGTTCTTCAAGTACTGCTCGGTGTTCATCAGGTTCAACGTCAGTGTCGTCGTCGTCGTTCCCCTGGTCTATGTCAAAGAGTTCATCCTGTTCACGGCGGTAGTCATCCGCTACCAACCGCCACCACATGAATAGTGCGAATCCGGCGAACACCACCCATTCAATGGCATAGAAAATGTTCAGCCAATTAACCTTGTCATTCTGATCGGCAGCCGTGACGGTGATGGGTAGGAGCGTCCCTGTTGTGGACGATGCGCCAACATCCTGTCCGTCAACGATTTCCTGCTGCGAGACAATGAAGGCGGCATAGCTGCTGACATCCCAGAGATTTGTCAGCTCTGCCGTGGACAATGCGCCCACTTGCCCCTCGGGGAGGTTGCGCGAAACTACCGGGCCTTCTGAGTTCAGTAGGCGCCCGCTCAGCTGGAGAGTGCCGGCGGGGGCTTTCGCTGCGTCACCGGGTTCTGCGATCCAGCCGCGGGCCACCGGAATGACTACTTCACGAGTGGCAGCAACACCTTCTACCCGGGGTGCATCATCAACCACAAAGGCCGTGACAACCCAGTAGCCCTGCTGCTCATTTTCAAGCCGTGAAGGAACCAAGACTTGTTTGTCGGCATCGAAATGACCGGTAGCTGTGACGAGCTGTCCCTCAATATTGCCTGTCATGAGCTTGCCAGGAACCATGGTCTCGCTCAGCGGCTGCACTTTTTCAGTGACCGAGGGTGGGGCAACGTCTTTTTGCATGGAACGGGAAAATTGCCACTGGCTCAGAAGTACAAGAACGGCGGCAACGGCCAGCGCAAACACCAGTGCGGCTATCCATTTGGGCTTTACAGCAGTTTTCAACACATATCAACGGTACTTCGTATCCATGTAGAACAGCGAATGCAGCCGGCATTTACCAAGAAAGCGTGGCCGGGCCCACACATGGGCGGGGTCAGTGGTCGAAGAACACCAAGGTGGAGTTGATCAGTTCTGCGATGACCTCTTTGTCATGGGCGCGGCGCAGGGACTCCCGGAAGTTTTCCTTGAACAGGGATCTGGCCAAGGTGGCGAGTACTTCCAAGTGTGCGGAGAAGGAACTGGCGGGTGTGGCTATCAGCAAGATCACAGTGGCGGGGCCGTCAATGGCACCAAAATCCAGGCTGTGATCAAACTTGGTGACGCCTACGGCGATGGAAATTTGCTGAACAAATTCGCTTCTTGCGTGGGGCAACCCAATACCTCCGGGCAGACCTGTGGCCATTTGGTGCTCCCGGGCGTTGACATCGCGCAAGAATCCGGACAGATCGGAGATGCGTCCCTGGGCAAAGAGCTTTGCTCCCAATTGTGCTGCGGCGTCTTCTTTGCTCTCCGCCACCATTTCCAAAATAACCAACCCAGGGTTGGTCAGTTCCGTCTCATAACGTTCCAGCGAGCCCGATATCATGAGTGCCTTTCCAGGGTGTGCAGCAGCAAAAGTCGTATCCTCAGTCTAACTGCCACGGTCTGCTCTAGGCCGTTGAGCCGAGCTGAGCGCAAGGCACCGCTGAGCGTTAAGTGCCAAGGAGCCCCGGCCACTCATGGGCCGGGGCTCCTTGCTGCCGTCAGGGTTGTGACGGCGGGATGAAAAATTACGCCGGGTTGACGATCACGTCAATGCGCTGGAATTCCTTCAAATCGGAGTAACCGGTGGTGGCCATGGACCGGCGCAGTGCACCGATCAGGTTGGCTGACCCATCAGCGCGGTGGGCCGGGCCGTACAGCACTTCCTCCAACGTCCCCACGGTATCCATCTTCACACGGTGTCCACGCGGCAGTTCATGGTGGTGTGCCTCCGCACCCCAGTGCCAGCCCTGACCAGGTGCCTCGGAGGCGCGGGACAAAGCAGCACCGAGCATGACAGCGTCGGCGCCCATGGCAATGGCCTTGACGATGTCGCCGCTGGAGCCCATGCCGCCGTCGGCAATGACATGCACGTAGCGTCCGCCGGACTCATCCATGTAGTCGCGGCGTGCTGCTGCGACGTCAGAGATGGCGCTGGCCATGGGTGAGCGGATGCCCAAGGCGCGGCTGGTGGTGGTGGAGGCGCCGCCGCCAAAACCGACCAGGACGCCCGCTGCGCCAGTGCGCATGAGGTGCAGTGCGGAGGTGTAGCCTGCCGCGCCGCCCACAATAACCGGGACGTCGAGTTCGTAGATGAACTGCTTGAGGTTCAGCGGTTCCGTGGTTTTGGAGACGTGCTCTGCCGAGACGGTGGTGCCACGGATCACAAAGATGTCAACGCCTGCGGCAACCACTGTCTTGTAAAACTCTTGTGTGCGCTGCGGGGTCAGGGACCCGGCCACCGTCACACCGGCTGCTCGAATCTGAGCCAACCGGGCGGTGATGAGTTCGGCCTGGATCGGTGCGTTGTAGATTTGCTGCAGGCGCAGGGTGGTCTCGGGGTTGACCACCGAACCCTCCAGCGCGGCGATCTCATTGAGCACCGGCTGCGGATCCTCGTAGCGGGTCCAGAGGCCTTCTAAGTCCAGCACACCCAGTCCGCCCAGCTTGCCAAGTGCAATGGCAGTCTCTGGGGACATGACGGAGTCCATGGGTGCGCCAATCACGGGCACCTCGAACTGGTAGGCATCTATCTGCCACTTCACCGAAACATCCTGGGGATCGCGAGTGCGCCTTGCCGGCACAATCGAAATCTCATCCAACGAATATGCGCGGCGCCCACGCTTTCCACGGCCAATCTCAATCTCATAAGTCACGCCCCTAGCCTAGCGCAGGCGGCGCTACAGGCATTAAATGACGCCCGCAGCCGTCTTCAGGGCCTCTGCCGCAGCGTTTTCCAGTACGGCAATTGCTTCCACCTGCGCTGCCATCGCAGCAAAGTCCGGCTCCCCCGGTGCCCCGACCACATCAATCAGAGCGTCCCAATGCGCACCCAAAGAGTCATATTGGGCAGCTGCTTCAAGCAGACTGCCCCGTTCGACGCCGGACACCGCCTCCCCGATAGCCACCACCTCGCGCAAGAATTGGGCATACAACGGCCGGAGGGCGCCGGGACCGCTGACACGGCGTCCGGCCAAGAGCCCATGGAGCATTCCCATGCCCACCATGGAACGCTGCGGGCCGCCAAAGATCCGCATCCAGCCATGCTTCGAGGAGGAATCGCTGAGCCGTTGTGCCCACGTGGACATGCCCAGAATGCCAAAATTTTTGGCGTACCCAGGCGGCACCCCGGGCGGGGCCTGCAGTGAGAGCAGTTCCTGGGCCGTCTGCGCCATGGCCGCCCGCACCACGCTGGTGGTCAGTACCTCGCCCACCATCTCCTCGGCCAAGGCGCGGCTTCCCGTGACAACGTGGGCCTGCCAATGCTTATCCGCTTTCCGGGAGCTGCGCGCAGCTGCCAGCGCCGCGGTACTGATCCGCTCAAGCCTGCCGCCGCCGTCGTCGTCCATCAAGTAGTCAGCGCCGTCACGGCCCACCACAGCCACATCCACGGAATCCAGATCGGCCAGCGGATCCTCATCCGCCCACGGCAGCTTGCCCCGGACAACACGCACCACGACGGGCACCCCGGTTTCCAGCGCTGCGTCCAGCCGGCCTTGGGCCAGGGATGCGCTGCCTGTTTGCTGAATATTCACTGAGGCACCACTGCGGCGCAACAGGTTCTCCGTGTAGGGGCCGGGATGGAAACGGGTCACGGCCGAGGCCGTGGTGATGTCTTTGTATTCAAAGGTGAAGATCATGAAGCCAATGCCACCTGCCAGACCTGCGAGCATAGCCTCGGTGAACGCAGCTCCGGAGAGTGGGTTGGACACACCGGAGGCGGCCAGAACACGGGTCCACAGCCCGGAGTCCCAGTGCGAGTAGTCGGTGGTGTTCTCATAGGCACAAAGCATGCGTTGATTCTAGCGGGGATAAGCGGGCCCGCCCCCCGGCACCCTAACGAAAGCAGCGCGCCTATGCTTGGCACTGTTCATTGTTGCTGCAGCCGGCGGGCCCTGGTTGTAGCCCTGTGAACGCTCCCCCACTCCCGTGTGCCGACAGTGGGCTCCTACTTTGGTTAGGCTTAGGGCATGACTGAGACTGAACTGCGGATGACTGACCATGAGCTCTTGACACTTTTGTCAATGACACCCACGGAATCAGCAGCCGTCACCCTGGGCCTGCTGCGTCTGGACCAGCACGGCGATAACGCGCTGTTGCACAACGCCGGGCTGACCACACTGATGGTGCGCGGGCTCGCCTCATCCCAGGGCGAAAAGATTGTTCCCGTGGATAGGTGCGCCGTGGTGGGTACAGTACTTTCCCAAGCCCAGGAGTGGCTGGAAATCACCTTGACCACACCCACGAGCGATCATGTCCTCTTCGCCGTGGGCTCTAATGTTGGGGCGGTTCTGCTGAGCATCAGCCCCTACGGCGTGCATGAGATCCAGCCTATTGAGTCCGGCCCCGCCATGCTTGAACTGGCCCTGCACCTGAGCCAGGAATACCTCTCCGGTGCCGCCGAAGGCCTGCCCGCCACCGCCGTGGTGCGCCGCCTGCAGGTAGAGCGCGAGCCAGTGGTCGCTCAGCTAACAGCCGTGGAATCAGGGGAATGGGTGTTGCGTTCAGGCACAGAATCCGAATTCGTGGAAGAAAGCTATGACGCTACCGAGGCCCTGACCCGTTTTAAGGCCGCCCTGCAGGCCTAAGCCCGGCCCTCAACGTCCCAGTTCGTCAGGTTGCATAAATCCATCCGTGAGAAAAGGTCGTTTTGAGTCGTTTCGAGGGCTTCTAAGCGACCTTTGCTCACGGATCAATGAGATCACCACGGCGGCCCCGCACCTTGAATTGCCAAGGTGCGGGGCCGCCGTCGTGCTTAAGGAAGTGCTACTTATTGAGGTAGTTCGGGGCCTCAACCGTCATGGTGATGTCATGCGGGTGGGATTCCTTCAGACCTGCGGAGGTGATGCGCACAAACTTGCCGCGCGCCTTGAGCTCGGCAATGGTAGGGGAACCAACGTAGAACATGGTCTGGCGCAGTCCGCCCACCAGCTGGTAAGCCACCGAGGAGAGGGGGCCACGGTATGCCACACGCCCTTCGATGCCTTCCGGGATGAGCTTTTCATCTCCCGTGACATCAGCTTGGAAGTAGCGGTCCTTGGAGTAGGAGGTGTTCTTGCCGCGCGATTGCATGGCACCGAGCGAGCCCATACCGCGGTAGGCCTTGAACTGCTTGCCATTGACAAACACTGTCTCGCCCGGGGACTCTTCCGTGCCAGCCAGCAAGGAGCCGAGCATGACGGTGTCGGCGCCGGCCACGAGGGCCTTGCCGATGTCACCGGAGTACTGCAGTCCGCCGTCGGCAATCAACGGCACGCCGGCCGGGATGGCCGCCTTGGCGGATTCGTAAATAGCGGTGATCTGGGGAACACCAACACCGGCAACTACGCGGGTGGTGCAGATGGAACCCGGACCCACACCAACCTTGATGCCGTCAGCGCCGGCGTCAATCAGGGCTTGGGCGCCTTCACGCGTTGCTGCCTGGCCGCCAATGACGTCAACGTGGGCTGCGGCTTTTTCGCTCTTCAGGCGGGCGATCATTTCCAGCACGCCTTGGCTGTGACCGTTGGCGGTGTCAACGAACAACGCATCAACCCCTGCCTCAACGAGCGTCATGGCGCGTTCATAGCCGTCACCGAAGAAGCCGATGGCTGCGCCCACGCGCAGGCGTCCGCTCTCATCCTTGGTGGCCAGCGGGTACTGCTCGGCCTTGGAGAAGTCCTTGACGGTGATCAAGCCGCGGAGAACTCCTGCGTCATCAACGAGCGGCAATTTTTCAATCTTGTTCTTGCCCAGCAGCTGCGAGGCTTCTTCGCGGCTGATGCCAACCTTGCCGGTGATCAGTGGCATGTGGGTCATGACATCGCGAACCAGGCGCTGCGAGTATTCGTTTTCGGGGATGAAAACAGTGTCGCGGTTGGTGACGATACCAATCAGGCGGCTGTCGGCGTCAACCACGGGCAGGCCGGAGACACGGAAACGGGCGCAAAGTTCATCCAACTCGGCGAGAGTGGCCTCGGCACCAATGGTCACCGGGTTGGTGATCATGCCGGACTCGCTGCGCTTGACCAGGTCAACTTCTTCGGCCTGGCGCTGGATTGACAGGTTGCGGTGAACCACACCAAGACCACCCTGCCGGGCCATGGCAATAGCCATACGTGACTCTGTGACAGTGTCCATGGCGGCGGAGAGCAGCGGCGTCTGCACCGTGATGCGCTTTGATACGCGCGAGCTTGTGTCAGCTTCTGAGGGGATGACGTTGGTGTGCCCGGGGAGGAGCAGCACATCGTCATAGGTCAGGCCAACAAAGGCGAAAGGGTCATGAATTTCAGACTGGGACACGAAGGCTCCTAGGCGGGGGTAGAACCATTTGCAGGGGGGTGCATCCGATGACCGGTCCCGTGATTACGAAGCTGGCCTGTGCGTTGCTTACAGTCTAAAACGAAAGCGTCCCTGACCCTATTCTCGAGGGGTGGATCACACCGGGGCGCCCATCATCCCATAGAATCAAGCGCACGAGCTGGCACCGGAAAGGACCTCCATGGCGTTGCAGATCCGCATTGTTGTCCCGGCCGGGACTGCCGACTCCGTGGTGGAGATTGCCCGTAATCACCCGGGCGTCTCCGAAATCTCGCGGACGGAAGGCGCCTCCTTGATTCCAGAAGGTGACGTCATTGTGCTCCAGGCGGTGCGGGAATCCGTCGAAGAGCTGCTGGAAAAGTTACATGGACTGGATATTTCCCACCAGGGTTCGCTCAGTATCACCGCGCCGGAGCTTGTCATTTCCGAGCGTCTGGACCAAGCCGACCAAGCCGTTGCGGGGGATGGCGCTGATGCCATCATCTGGGACGAGGTGGAAAAGGACACCAATGCCGACTCAAAGCTGACCTGGAGCTACCTGGTGTTTCTGGTCATCGCCGTCCAGCTGGCAGGGATCGGGATCGTGACCGATTCCACCATCGCCATCGTCGGGGCCATGGTGGTGGGTCCGGAGTTTGGCCCGCTGGCAGGGTTGGCCCTAGCGTTGGTGGATCGGCGGTGGCAGCTTGCCCGGCGGGCGTCCGTGGCCTTGGTGATCGGTTTCCCCATTGCCATGGCTTTGACGGCGCTAGCCACGATCGTCTCGGTGCAGTTGGGGTTATTTGACCCCGCTGTGGTGCTCAGCAAAAATAGCGCCACCGAGTTCATTTACCACCCCGGCCCGTATTCGTTCATCGTGGCAGTGCTGGCCGGGGCGGCTGGCATGCTTTCCCTCATTGGCAGGAAGTCTGCAGCACTGGTAGGTGTTTTCATTTCCGTCACAACCGTTCCAGCGGCCGGGTACGTTGCCGTTGCGCTGGTATTGGGCGAGCAGGGGCGGGCGGCCGGGTCCGTGCTGCAACTGCTCCTGAACGTCACGGGCATTGTGGTCTCTGCGGCCGCCGTGCTGTTTATCTACCGGGTAGTCCGGCGCAGACGCCCGGCACCAACACGGTACTCTGCTGCCCACGCCGCGGCAGCCGCCCGTGGTGTGGGCGCGCGGAACCCCTTCCGCCGCTGATGACCTGATGCCGTCGGGTCCGTCAGGGGCGTCGGGGCTGCCGGGGCGTCGGGCCTGCCGGTCATGTCCCAATACTGGGATTGGCGGCGAGACTGAGGCACAGTGGTGACATGAAGGAAGCATCTGCAGGATTCGTGACCAATCGCTCCGAGGGCCCCGACCTCAATAGTGCGCAGGAACGCCAACGGGGTGTGATCACTGTGTTGCGGCGCTATCCACTGGTGTGGCTGACGGTGGTGGTGGGCATCGTGGTGGCGTTTGTGCTGCTGGCCGGTCAACACGATGCCGCACGGTGGACGGCGAGCCTGTACGCCGTCGCTATCGCCTTGTATCAGGGCATTGGCATGGTCAAGGACATCTTGCGCGGTCATTGGGGCATTGACATTCTTGCGGTCACGGCGATCTTTGCCACGGTGGCCGTTGGCGAGTACATCGCGTCGTTGATCATCATCTTGATGCTGACCGGCGGCGCTGCCCTTGAGGATTATGCCACCGGACGCGCCAACAGGGAGCTGCGCTCGCTGCTTGACCGTGCGCCACGTATTGCGCATCGGGAAAACCGTGATGGAACAACCTCTGATGTTTCACTGGCTGAGGTTGAGATTGGTGATTCGTTGCTGGTCCGCCCGGCAGAGGTGGTTCCGGTGGATGGTGTGCTGCTCTCTGGCCCTGCCGTGTTTGACGAATCCGCGCTGCGGGGCGAAAGCCTGCCCGTGGAACATGTGGTGGGTGATTCCGTACTCAGTGGCGCCCTCAATGGACCGGCCGCTGTCCGCATCAGGGTGAGCGCCCGTGAGGAAGATTCCCAGTTCAGCCGCATCATTGCCTTGGTGCGTGACGCGGCCGAAAGCAAGGCACCCGTGGTGCGGCTCGCAGACAGGTATGCCGTGCCGTTCACGGCGTTTTCATTGGCCATGGCAGGGCTGGCATGGTTTCTTAGTGGTGACCCGGTCCGCTTTGCCGAAGTGCTGGTGGTGGCCACCCCCTGCCCATTGCTGATTGCCGCACCTGTGGCCTTTTTGGGTGGTATGAGCCGGGCCGCAAAATCCGGGATCATCGTCAAGAGCGGCGGCACACTGGAGCAACTCTCCCGCGTCAAGACAGCCGCATTCGACAAGACGGGAACGCTGACAAAAGGTGATCCCAGCCTCGAGGAAATCCGTACCGTCGCAACAGATCCCGACGAGTTGCTGGCACTCACCGCCTCCGCCGAGCAATACTCCTCCCATGTGCTGGCCGCAGCCATCGTGGCCGAGGCGCAGTCCCGGGGATTGACGCTCCACAGCACCGAGTCCGCCGTCGAACATGCAACCAACGGGGTCAGCGCCACTTTTGGTGGACGCCACATTTTGGTGGGTAAACGCGCCTTTGTCGCCAGCCAGGTCAGTGGTGTGCAGGAGGCATTGCTAACGGGCGGGCAGTTGGCCGTCTATGTGGGAATTGACGGCCGCTTTGCCGGGACCTTGATCATGCGTGATCCGCTTCGGCCGGAAGCGCCGGCCACGTTGGCAGCGCTGCAAGAGCTGGGGGTAGCGGACACGGTCATGCTCACCGGGGACGCCGAGGCCACGGCAAGGTTTATTGCGGCCGAGGCTGGCATCACTGAGATCCATGCGGGGCTGCTGCCGGCTGACAAAGTTCGCCTGGTCAATGCGCTGGAGCACCGGCAGGTGTTGATGGTGGGCGATGGGATCAATGACGCCCCCGTCCTGGCCTCGGCCGACGTCGGCATTGCCATGGGTGCCAAGGGCTCCACCGCGGCCAGCGAGTCTGCCGATGTTGTCATCATGGTCGATGACCTGGCCAAGGTGGCCCAGGCGGTACAGATTGGGCAGCGGACGGTGCGGATCGCCGTCGAAAGTATCTGGATTGGCATCATCCTCAGCGTGGGCCTAATGTTTCTGGCCGCGTGGGGGCTGATTCCTGCCGTGGCCGGTGCGCTGGCTCAAGAAGTGATCGATCTAGCCACGATCCTGAACGCCCTGCGCGCTCTGAGCCCGGGCCGCAGCCGGAACAACGAAAAATGATCCCGACCCCGCTTTCGGACACCGGGGTATCGGTATCAAAAAGCGGGGTCGGGATCATTGGTGAAAAACGTTAGTGCTTGTGCCCTGCTTCTTCGTCTTCAGCAGGCTTGTCCGTCACGAGGACCTCGGTGGTGAGCACCAAGGATGCGATGGACGCTGCGTTGCGCAGAGCCGAACGAGTGACCTTGACGGGGTCAATGACGCCGTCTTCAATCAGGTTGCCGTAGACGCCGGTGGCAGCGTTGAAGCCGAAACCGTCTTCGAGCTCGCCAACCTTGTGCACCACAACATAGCCGTCATGGCCTGCGTTCTGGGCGATCCAGCGCAGCGGCTGGGCAATAGCCTTGCGCACCAGATCAATGGCGGTTGCGGCGTCGCCGCTCAAGGCGAGAACAGCAGCATCTTCATCAAGTGCCCTACCGGCCTGGACCAGTGCGGAACCGCCACCAGCCACAATGCCTTCTTCCAAAGCAGCACGCGTTGCGGACACGGCGTCCTCAATGCGGTGCTTCTTTTCCTTGAGCTCAACCTCGGTGGCTGCGCCAACCTTGATCACGCCGATGCCGCCAGCCAACTTGGCCAGGCGTTCCTGCAGCTTTTCCTTGTCCCAATCGGAGTCGGTTCGCGCCAGTTCAGCGCGCAGCTGGGCAACCCGTGCTGCGACCTCGTCGGCCGTGCCGGCGCCGTCAACAATGGTGGTGTTGTCCTTGGTGATGGTGATGCGGCGAGCCGTACCCAGCACTTCAAGCCCAACCTGGTCCAGGGACAGGCCGATCTCCGCGGAGACAACCTGTGCACCGGTCAGGATCGCAATGTCCTGCAGCATGGCCTTGCGGCGGTCGCCGAAGCCCGGTGCCTTGACGGCAACAACGTTCAACGTGCCGCGCAAGCGGTTCACGATCAGTGTGGACAGTGCCTCGCCGTCAACGTCTTCAGCAATGATGAACAGCGGCTTGTTCGCGGCAAGTGCCTTTTCCAGCAGCGGCAAAAATTCCTGCAGGTTGGAGATCTTGCCCTGGTTGATCAAAACCAGTGCGTCTTCCATGACTGCTTCCTGGCGTTCTGCGTCAGTGACGAAGTACGGGGACAGGTAGCCCTTGTCGAACTGCATGCCCTCGGTGAGGACCAGTTCGGTGGAGGTGGTGGAGGACTCTTCGATGGTGATGACGCCATCTTTGCCAACCTTCTCGAACGCTTCGGCGAGCAAGTCGCCGATTTCCTGGCTCTGGGCGGAGATGGCAGCAACTTCTGCCACCTGGCCTCCGGCAACCGGGCGTGCGTTCTCCAACAGGCGTGCGGCAATGGCTTCAACGGAAACCTGGATGCCGCGCTTGAGCTCGCCGGGAGCTGCGCCTGCGGCTACGTTGCGCAGGCCTTCCTTGACCAGTGCCTGCGCCAAAACGGTGGCCGTGGTGGTGCCGTCGCCGGCAACATCGTTGGTCTTCGTGGCAACTTCCTTGGCCAGCTGTGCGCCGAGGTTCTCGTACGGGTCTTCCAGCTCCACCTCGCGGGCGATGGTCACGCCGTCGTTGGTGATGGTGGGGGCACCCCACTTCTTATCGAGTACAACGTTGCGACCGCGCGGGCCGAGGGTCACCTTGACGGTGTCCGCGAGCTTGTCAATACCGGCCTCAAGGGCCTTCCGTGCGTCGTCATTAAATGCAAGCTGCTTAGCCATGCGGTGTGTTCCTTTCACGCAAAGACCCCGCGTCCGGCGATTGATCTAGACAGGCTCGATCACCTATCCGGGCACGGGGCTTCACAAAGTGGTTACTGGAGCAAAAGCCGTTACTTAACGACGATGGCCAGTACGTCGCGGGCCGAAAGAACGAGCAGCTCTTCGCCACCGGTCTTCACTTCGGTTCCACCGTACTTGGAGTAGATAACAACGTCGCCAACGGCAACATCGATCGGGACACGGTTGCCGTTGTCATCAACGCGGCCGGGGCCCACTGCCACAACTTCGCCCTCCTGGGGCTTTTCCTTGGCAGTGTCCGGGATAACCAGACCCGATGCGGTAGTCAGCTCTGCTTCGAGCTGGCGAACAACAATACGATCCTCAAGAGGCTTAATAGAGACCGACACTTAGGACCTCTCCTTCACACGTAAATTCTTTGGATGGCTGCAACACTTTCTGCCCATGTTTGGGTGGAACCCAACCGTCGTCGCGGTGCCGGTGATGTTCCCATGGCCAGAAAGATAGGCGCGTTAGCACCCTCAGGGTGAGAGTGCTAACTCTGACTCTAGGGAATTGATTAGCACTCGGTCAAGGCGAGTGCCAGAATTTCCTGCAAAAGTACGACGCCGGCGGGCCCGGTTACGCTCACGGCGCACCGGGGCAGTCACCTTCAGAGACATAAGTTGAAAAATCTTTTCAGACTCCGGCCACGGTGGGAAGATAAGCAAATGAGTCTAGCTCCCGTGCACGTTCGTGATCTGTTGAAATCCTATGGCGCTTTTACCGCGGTAGATGAGATCAGCTTCGACATTCATGAGGGTGAAACTTTCGCGCTGCTGGGCCCCAACGGTGCCGGTAAAAGCACCACCATTGAAATCCTTGAAGGCTACCGTGATAGGACCAGCGGTGACGTTTCAGTACTGGGTGTTGATCCGCAGCATGGGGGCCTGGATTGGAAAGCACAATTGGGGATAGTGCTGCAGTCCAGCGGGGAAAGCGGCAATGTCACGGTGCTGGAGCAACTGACCCACTTTGCCAACTACTACCCCAACCCACGCAAGGTATCCGAGGTCATTGAAGCGGTGGGCCTGACGGAAAAGGCCAAAACCCGGATCAGCAAGCTCTCCGGCGGTCAACGCAGGCGTGTTGATGTGGCGCTAGGCATCATCGGGCGCCCCAAACTTTTATTCTTGGATGAACCCACCACCGGGTTTGATCCTGAGGCCAGGCGCCAATTTTGGGCTCTGATCAACCAGCTCAAGGCCGAGGGGACCACCATTTTGTTAACAACACACTATTTGGATGAGGCGGCAACTCTAGCCGACCGTGCCGGGATCATTCTCGGCGGCAAGCTGGTGGATATAGGCCCCATCAACGAGATTGGCGGAGCCGACGCACGGGTTCCGCTAGTGCGGTGGCGGCAGGACGGCGTCGAACATTCACAACGAACAGCCGAGCCCGCAGCGCTTGCTGCCCGGCTCTACGCTGAGGCCAGCGGCGAAGTTGACTCACTGGAAATTAGCCGCCCGTCCCTGGAAGACATCTATTTGCACCTGGTGGGTAAACACTCGCTCATCAATGCAGAGGAAGGCGCCGTATGAGGACCTTAGAGTTGGGCACCTCCCGAATCCTTTATGAGCTCAAGTTGTACTTTCGGCAGGGCGATTCGGTGTTTTTCACGTTCCTGTTCCCGATCCTGATGCTCTCGGTTTTTGCTGTGGCGTTCAGTACTAGCGGGAATCTTGGTGCGGCCCCTGATGGCTCCGGCGGCATCAGCTTTGCGGCTTTTTATGTGCCGGGGATGGTGGCTGCGGGCATGCTGCTCAGTGGCGTGCAGAACCTGGGCGTGGACATTGCTGGCGAGAAGGGAGACGGCACACTTAAACGCTTAGGCGGCACTCCCCTGCCCGTGTTCTCCTATTTTCTGGGCAAGATCGGCATGGTTCTGATCAGCTCGGTCCTGCAGGTCACACTGTTGCTGCTTGTGGCCCATTTCGCGTTCAACGTGGAGCTTCCCACTGCACCAGAGAAGTGGCTGACCTTCGCCTGGGTGTTTCTGTTCGGCGTGATTACTAGCTGCGTTTTAGGCATCGCCCTCTCGGCACTTCCGCGGACAGGCAAGAGCGCCACCGCCGTGGTCATCCCGATTGTGCTGCTGCTGCAGTTCATCTCCGGGGTCTACTTGAACTTCGCGCAGTTACCCGGCTGGTTGCAAGACTTTGCTAGCATCTTTCCGCTGAAGTGGATGGCTCAAGGGATGCGCAGCGTGTTCCTGCCAGAGTCCTTCGAGGTGATGGAGCCCTCCGGGAGCTGGGATCTGGGTCTCGTGGCACTAGTTATGGGAATATGGCTGGTGTTTGGTTTACTCCTGTGCCGCGTCACGTTCCGCTGGATCCGCAAGGACAGCTAACCCGCACCTCTGGACGCTCGGTTACATTCTGTGGCATGCCCGAAGCACGCTATCCCAGTAATGGCGAGAAAAATGGGAACGCTATCCCCACTCGGTGGGATAGCGTCCCCGAAAAACGCACCATTGCTGGGAGAGCGTTGGGTGGGAGGGACGGCAGGCGGGAATGGATCGCCGTCGTGCTCTTAGTAGTAGACGGCGAGCGGCCCGCGGGGGCCCTCGATGACCTGCACCGGGGTGTCAAAGACGCGACTCAGGACCTCATCGGTCATGATCACCTCCGGTGTGCCAAACTCTGTCACCACACCGTCCTTCACGGCACAGATGTGGTCAGCGTAGTGTCCGGCAAAATTAATGTCATGGAGCACCACCACAATGGTTCGGCCCAGTTCCTGCGCGGCACGGTGGAGCATTTGCATCATCTGCGCCGAATGCTTCATGTCCAGGTTGTTGAGCGGCTCATCAAGGAGCACATAGTCGGTGTCCTGGGCCAGCACCATGGCCACGTAGGCCCGCTGCCGCTGCCCGCCGGAGAGCTGGTCCAGGTAACGGTTTTCCAGTTCGCCTAGGTCCAGGAAGTCGATGGATCGGCTGATTGCCTCCTCATCGGCCACTGTGAGCCGCCCCTTGGAATGCGGAAAGCGGCCAAAACTCACCAGCTGACGCACGGTGAGCCGGGTGACGAAGTGGTTTTCCTGGCGCAGGATCGAAACGATCTTGGCCAGATCCTTCGAGGAAGTACGTGAGACGTCATATCCGGCAATCTCAATGGCCCCGGAATCCATCCCGAGCAGCCGCCCAATCATGGTCAGAAGGGTGGACTTGCCCGCGCCGTTGGGCCCTACCAAGGCGGTGACTCCCCCGGATGGGATTTGCAGGTCCACGGGCCCGATGGCAACGTCACTGCTGTAATTTTTCTTGACCGCGGACAGTGTGATCACAGTCGGCCCTTTCTGAGAATGAAGAACAGGAAGACGGTGCCACCCACGGCTTCAATAATGATGGAGACAACACCCTGGGCGTAGAACACGTTCTTCATGACGAAGTAGGAACCCGAGAGGACCACGAAGCCAATGAGCACAGCCAGAGGGAAAACGTAGCGGTGATCATGGGTGTCGGCGAGTTGGTAGGCCAGCGTGGCAACCAGGAATCCGAGGAAGGTCATGGGCCCCACGAGGGCTGTGGAGGTGGCCATCAGGATCGAGGTCAGCAACAGCACCCGCATGACCTCAAAGCGGTGGTTCAGGCCCAAGTTGGTGGCGGTGTCTTTGCCCATGGCGATCACGTTCAGCCGTTTGGCGTTGCGCAGCAGCAGGATACCGGCTACTACGCACAACGGAATGGCAATAGGCAGATAGCTGATATCGGCGTTGGAGACAGAGCCGAACAGGCGTGCGGTGAGGATATCGAATTCGCTGGGGGTCAGCAGCCGTTGCATGAAGGCCGAGATGGAGCCCAGCCCGCCGCCAATAATGATGCCGATGAGCAGCATGATCGCCAGATTGCCATATTTGCCGGAGAGCAGCCAGCCATACAACGCCATGGACAGACCCACCATGATCACAATTTGCACAATAAATTGCGGCACACCCTGAACCATGGTGACCCCGGCGGCGCCCAGAAAGAACACCGCACCTGTCTGCACCGCGATGTAGAGGGATTCAAAACCCATGATTGACGGCGTGATGATCCGGTTGTTGGTGGCGCTCTGGAAGCTGACCGTGGCCATGGCTTGGCAAATGGCAACCACCATCATGACAATGACACTGGTGCCGCGCAGCTCGGCGATGCGCCAAAAACCTGCCGACCCCACCGGCATGGGGTTGTCCCAGGCCAGCAGGCCGAAGCCGAATCCCACCCCCAGAAAAATCAGCAGGCCCAGGATAATCCAGTAGCGTTTGCGGACCTTGGCCGTGGGCAGTGACCCCGAATTTCGGGTGGGCTTGTGGGCTGATTGCTGGTGCGGGTTTGCGCCCTGACCTCCCGGCAGCGGCGGAGTGCGGCGGACCACTGGCGCATCAAGCACGACGGCGCTGCTTCAGCAAGAGCCCGATGAACACCACCGCGCCCACCACCCCCAGGATCAAGGACACGGGTACTTCAAAGGGCATGATGATGGTTCGTCCCACTAGATCACATACCGTCACAATGGCAATGCCCAGCAGACACACCCATGGCAGATTGCCGCGCAAATCATCACCGCGGAACATGGAGACAATGTTGGGCACAATAAGGCCCAGGAACGGCAGATTGCCCACAACCACGGTCACAATGCCGGTGGCGATAGCGATGAGCCCGGTTCCCAGCAGCATGACCTGGTTGTAGTTCAGGCCCACATTTGTGGCCACTTCCTCACCCAGGCCTGCCACTGTAAACCTGTCTGCCACGAGGAACACCGCAACCCCCACCAGTGCCACAATCCACAGCACCTCGTATTGTCCCCGGAGCACGGAGGTGAAGGAACCAGCAAACCAAATCCCCAGGCTCTGAAGCATGTCGGTTTGCAGTGCCACGAAGGTGGAAATGGCTCCCACCACGGCGCCCAGCATGATGCCCACAATGGGCACTGTCAGGGAGGCTTTGAGCGAGACGCTGCGCAGGAAAAGAAAAAAGATGAAGGTACCGATGAACGCGGCAATGACTGCCCCACACATTTTTACCAGGATGCTGGCGCCAGGGTTGGCAATCATGACGGCCAGCAGACCCAGCCCCGCCCACTCGGTGGTTCCCGTGGTGGTGGGTTCCACAAACCGGTTTTGCGTCAGCAACTGCATAACAAGACCGGACATGGCCATGGCTGCACCGGCCAGCACCAGTGCAATGGTGCGCGGGATGCGGGTGATGGCGAACATCTCCCCACCGTCCTGAGCACCAAAGATGTCATATACGCCGGTAAAGAGGGAGAACAGCAGCAGCACCCCCACTACGGCGACGCCGATGAGCAGCTTGGGTTCAAAAAGTTTGCCTTTGGGTGGGGCTTGCGTGGTAGTTCTCATACTGCAGGGGTCCTCCTCAGTTCTGGCCCAAAACGTCAACCCTGTGGCGGGTCGGGGAGAGAATCCCCCCGACCCGCCACAGGGCTGGCGGAAAATAATGGCTACTTGCCTTCGAGGGCGTCCGCGAAGTTGTTCAGGAACGTGGTGTACGTCTGAATGCCTTCGTTGGTGTACGTGTCAGCAGGCATGTAGACAATATTTTTCTTCGCCGTGGCGCTCACGTTCTTGAGTGCTTCGGAGCTTTCCAGTAGCTGGCTGGCAGGCTTGTACTCCGCCTCGCCTGCAGCAACAGCTGCGTCACGGTCCATGACCAGAATCCAGTCCGGGTTGGACTTTGCGATGGCCTCGACGGAGATGTCATCACCTTGGTGATCGGTGCTGGCGTCCTTGACCTCAAGGGCCGGGGTCAGGCCCAGGAGCCCGAACAAGGGGCCCAGCGTGCGGCCGGCTCCAGGTGCCGAGTAGTTGATGTTTCCGCCCGAAGTGATCACACCCATGACAGTGGCCTTGGGATCATAGGCCTTCTTGACCCGGGCAATGGCTGCGTCGAAGTCTGCGTTGAGCTTCTTGGCTTCATCAGCTTTGGCAAAGACGTCGCCCAAGACGGTGATCTGACGCTTCAGCTCGGTATCGAAAGGCTGGCCGTCTCGCGGATCCAAGTTCAAGATGGTGGCCTTGGGGGCAAGTTTTGCGAAGTCATCTTGGTACTGCGTGAAGCGCTGACCATTAATGATGATCTCGGGGTCAACGGCCACAATGGCTTCAAGGTTGGGCTCGCGGTGGTTGCCCAGATCAACGATCGACGTGTCCGCCTTGTAGGGATTGGTTGAAGGCATCAGCTTCACGGCGGCTGCCTTGAGCGTAATTCCCCAGTCCGAAAGTGTCTGGAAGGTGCGGTTGTCCGTGGCCACCACAGAGGCTGGCGGGGAGCTCAATGTGTGCGTGCCGTTGTTGTCTTCAACGGTGATAGTTGTTGCGGCGCTGGAGCTTTCCGCGGGAGCCGAGATCTCCGCTCCACAGGCTGTCAGGCTGATGGCTGCGGCGCCAAGGAGTGCAACAAAACGAAGTTTCAGGGAGGGCATGGATTCCTTCGGGATTCTACGGCCATTGATCAGCCGGGCAAGCGAATGAGTTCATAAGTTAGCGTAGCCTACCCTTAGTTAGTTAAGCCTTGCCTAAGTTATGATCTCCATCACATCGAGCAAAATGCCCTTCAGGACAGTGACTTTTGCTATCTGAGGTGGCGCCTTGAGGCGTAACTCGCCCCGCTCACCAATCCCCGCACCATCGAAGTTAGTCCACGCTTAGTCAATTACGCAACTTTGTTGTGGCTTAATTCTGGAGGACGTCCCTGTTCGCGCTGGCGGTTAGGCTTAACGCATGGCTCCCGATGCGATCTCCCCCCTGCTCACCGTTGAAGGGTGGGAGCTTTTATCCTCCTTGGGCCCTTACCGCGAGTCAGATTCCCTCAAACTCAACGAGTCACTGCGCAAGGCCGGGCACTCCCCCGAGTTGGTCGCAGCAGCTCTTACCCAAGCCCGGCTGCGGGCCAAGGCCGAGGCAAAGTTTGGCGAGTTCGCACACCAAATGCTGTTCACCCAGGCTGGCCTGGAGCAGGCCACCCGGCTGAGCATCGCAGCGCTGCATGCGCAGAGATTTACGGCTGCGGGCATCACCTCCGTGGCCGATCTGGGCTGCGGTTTGGGAGCCGATTCGCTCGCTATGGCAAGCCTGGACATCAAGGTCACTGCAGTGGAAATGGACGAGGTCACAACAGCCTGCGCCACCATCAACCTCATGCCGTTCCCGCACGCCACAGTGGTGTGCGGGCGCGCTGAGGATGTGTCCCTTGCCGGTGTGGAAGGCGTATGGCTGGACCCTGCCCGGCGCACCACCAGCACCTCTGGTACTACCCGACTTTTTGATCCGGAAGCTTTTTCCCCGCCCTTGTCCTTTGTGGAGTCGCTGGCAGACCGGGGGCTGGCCGTTGGTGTGAAGATGGGGCCCGGTATCCCGCATGAGGCCATTCCCAACACGGCCGAGGCTCAATGGATTTCGCTCAATGGCGACGTGGTGGAGGCCGGGCTCTACTTCAACCAGCTGGCCCGCCCCGGTGTTTGCCGCAGCGCCCTCGTGATTGGCAAGAACGGCAGCGCGGAACTGACAAGCGCCGTGAAATTTGATCCCGCAGGCCAGAACGTGGAGATTGGCCCCATTAGCGCTTACTTATATGAGCCAGATGGTGCCGTGATCCGTGCCGGACTCGTAGCCGATCTGGCACGGAGCATGGACGCCCATCTCCTTGATGAACACATCGCTTACCTGTCCTCTGATACACCGCTCAACACCCCGTTTGCCCGCCGATACAAGGTTCTTGAGGTCAAGCCGTTCAATGTGAAGGCGCTCAAAGCCTGGGTGAAAGCCAAGCGGATCGGTGTCTTGGATATCAAAAAGCGCGGAGTTTCTGTCACTCCCGAGGAACTGCGCCGCCAACTGCTGACAGGTTCTGGCAAGGGTCCCCATAAGGCCACACTGGTACTGACCCGTATTGGGGACGACAGGGTTGCCGTGGTGGTTGAACCCCACGACCTCCCCGCCTAACACCAACGCTCGGTTACATTCGGGCCGTTTTTCGCCAACGCTCCCTCAGAAATGGCGCGTTGTAGCCCAACCCTCTCGCAGAGCGAGGATTAGCTGCGGGAAAACTCCGAGGCTTCCCGGACCAGTTCCGGACTGGGACGAACCCCCGTGTACAGCACGAACTGCTCTTCCGCTTGGATGGCAATGACCTCGGCTCCGGTCATGACCTGCTTGCCCGCCGCTCGAGCTGCCCTAATGAGCGGCGTTTCGGCGGGAAGCGCGACGACGTCGAACACCACCTGCGCGGCTCTCACCGCCGCGTCCGCAAAGGATTGCACCGACTCCTGCGCACCCGCCATACCCAGGGGCGTGACGTTGATCAGCATCCCCGCCGTGGCGTCCCCCACCTCCGGCAACCAGGCAAAACCGTACAGCGCGGCAAGCGCTTGGCCACGGACTTCGTTGCGGGCCACAATGCTGACGTGAGCAAATCCGGCGTCGTACAGGGCAGCAGCTACAGCCTTAGCCATGCCTCCTGAACCTTGCAACAAAACAGTGCTCGCGGGATCGATTGCCCGGCTCTCCAGCAGCCGCGCAATGGCCAGGTAGTCGGTGTTGTAGGCGGTCAGGACACCCCCGGAATTCACGATGGTATTAACAGAATCAATGGCTGCGGCAGAGGCATCCATGACGTCAATGAGCGCAATAACATCTTCCTTGTACGGCATGGACACCGCAGCACCCCGAATGCCAAGCCCGCGAATGCCAGCAATGGCCTGAGCAAGATCAGTGGGGGCGAACGCCTTGTAAATAAAGTTCAACCCCAGAGCCTCGTAGAGGTAGTTGTGGAAGCGGGTGCCAATGTTGCTGGGCGTGGCGGCGAGCGAAATGCACAAGGTCATATCTTTGTTCAGGATGGGCATGTTCCCATTGTGGCGTAAATCCTGAACTACAATCAGAAGGCAGCAGGCACCCTTGCCGAATTGCATGAGAACTCCATCAGTGCCAAGGGGGCGCCGCAGTGAAGATTGATTTCGCCAAGTCAGAGCAGTCCACATTGGGCCTGGAATGGGAAATAGCGTTGGTTGATGCCACATCCGGCGAACTAACAGCCCGTGCAGATGACGTCTTTGCCAACATCTTGGCCGCCGATCCCGACGTCTGGCGCAATGGCGAACATCCTCACATCAAGGGTGAGATGCTGCAGAACACTGTTGAGTTGGTCACAGGCGTTTGCCACACAGTTGCTGAGGGAACCGAGGACTTGCGCCGTAACCTGAACATCTTGCGCGCAGCAGCGGACCCGCTGGGGCTGGAGTTACTTAGCTCCGGCACGCACCCGTTCAGTAATCCACGCACCCAAGCAGTCACCGACAAGGAACGCTACGCGAAGCTTGTTGACAGGACACAGTGGTGGGGCAGTCAAATGCTCATTTACGGCGTACATGTGCACGTGGGCCTGGATCATGTTTCCAAGGCCATGCCGGTTCTGGATGGGCTGGTCAACTATTTCCCGCACTTCCAAGCGCTGTCCGCATCCTCGCCGTATTGGAGCGGAGAAGACACCGGCTACGCCTCGCAGCGCGCGCTGATGTTCCAGCAGCTTCCCACGGCTGGCTTGCCCTTCCAGTTCCCCAATTGGGAGGCGTACGAATCCTACGTCCAGGACATGTTCACCACCGGTGTCATCGATGCCATGAATGAAATCCGCTGGGATATCCGCCCCGTTGCCGGCCTGGGCACCATTGAAATGCGTATTTGCGACGGCATGTCCACACTGGAAGAAATCGGCGCCGTGGCGGCCCTGACCCAGTGCCTGGTGGAGGACTTTTCAAATACCTTGAACGACGGCGGTACCATCCCCACCATGCCGCCGTGGCACATTCAAGAAAACAAGTGGCGAGCCGCCCGGTATGGCATGGACGCCATCATCATTTTGGACGCTGCAGGCAAAGAACAGCTTGTCACCGAAAACCTGGTTGAGTTGCTGAACAAGCTGGAGCCGGTGGCGGCGAAGTTGGGTTGTGCCGATGAGCTGGCCAGCGTTGAAAAAATCATTTCCGGTGGTGCCAGCTACCAGCGTCAGCGCCGCGTTGCGGCTGCCAATGGCGGGGAGTTGCGCGCTGTGGTGCGTGAACTCGTCGCAGAGATGGCCCGCAACTAAGGACGCTATCCCACCATTGGTGCCCTTTTCACGAACGCTATCCCGGCCCTGACCGCGATTTGGGATAGCGATCGCAAAAAACTCAGCCATTGTTGCGCTAGCGTCCGGGAATAATGCCCCAAAGGTGACAGAGCGTCCGGGCTAGAGGTTAGCCTTCCGGCACGACCACCAACTGCAGGTAGTCGCGCAGGCAGGCCGCCATGTCTATGCTTTCGGGCGCCATCAGCCATTGGGTCTGGATGCCGTCCCAGAGCGCAATAAGATTCGCCGCCGCCCGCGCCGGGTCCACGCCGTCCCGTAGCCGCCCCTGTCCTGCGAGCACTGAGAACTTTCGGGCATAGCCCCCGCGCAACCTCTCGTAACGCTCCGTGAAATAGCGAAGCCCCGGGTGGTTTTCTGTGAGGGACTCTGCGCACAGGACCGTATACAGCTCAATGACGCCGGGGATGGTTTCATTGAAACTGGCCTGGCGAATCACGGCGTCCACCAGTGCCTCTTCGGGCTCACGCGCCTCACCCAACCCTTCTGTGGAGCCCGAGCCGGGCACCGACACGGACCCCTGCCCGGACCCCGACCCCGAAATGCGGTCCCGCCAGTCCAGAACCGCCAGCAGTAGATCGCTCTTGGCCGGGAAGTAATGCAGCAGGCTGGTCTGGCTCATACCCACTTTGTCGGCGACATCCTGGAGGGATCCGCCCCGGTAACCATGTGCGGCAAAAACCTCATGGGCCGCCTTGACGATGCTCTCTTTGCGCTGTTTCGACTTGGCATAAGGACCACGTTTGGCGGACTTTACAACTGGGTTTGTGGTCATGATGAGTCAGCCTAGTGCACGTTTTTACCCGCCTGCAACGAAATTCGAGTGAGCACTCAATATTTGTGGTAGCTTTTCTTCAATCCCCATCCGGCCGCTGCCCATCACTTTCCTTGCCACGATGGCCCTGCAGCGTTTTGGGCACGGCGGCCTTAGCAAAGGATCAGTAAACTCATGACCCTCACCCCCACGGCCGCGGCCGACGTCTCCTACATCACCGATCAGGGCCCCGGCACCGGGCTGCGCGTGCCCGCCCGTTCCTGGCTGCACAGCGACGCACCCACCCTGTCCCTGAACGGGGACTGGCGTTTCCGCCTCCTGGCCGCGGCTCCCGGAACTCCCGGCGCATCCGCCCTGCCCAGTGGCGAAACCGTGGAAGGTATGGCCGGCGAATCGTATGACGACGCCGCCTGGGACACCATGGCAGTCCCCTCCCACTGGGTGCTTGGCCACGAGGGCAAATACGGCCTGCCCATCTACACCAACGTCCAATACCCCTTCCCCATCGACCCGCCCCACGTCCCCGACGCCAACCCCACCGGAGACTACCGCCGGCGCTTCGAGGTCCCCTCTGCCTGGTGTGAAAGTACGACGGCGGCACTTTCCTTGCGCTTTGACGGCGTGGAATCGCGGTACAAGGTGTGGGTGAACGGGCAGGAAATTGGGGTGGGCTCGGGCAGCCGGCTCGCCCAGGAGTTCGACGTCACCGCCGCAGTGCGCCCCGGCACCAACGTGCTGGTGGTCCGCGTGCACCAGTGGTCCGCCGCCAGCTATTTGGAGGACCAGGATCAGTGGTGGATGCCGGGGATCTTCCGTGACGTGAGCCTGCAGGCCCGTCCCGCTGGCGGGCTCACCGATGTGTGGCTGCGCACTGACTGGCACTGCGGCTCAGCGTCCTCCACAACAGGAGCCGCCATCCCAGCCGCCGGCACCGGCACCGGCACCGGCACCGGCACAATCACGGCAGAGATCACAGCAGATCCGGACGCCTACCCTGTAACGCTCACGGTGCCCGAGCTGGGATTGGAGGTGCGCTGGGAGTCACCCTCCGACGTCGTGCCTCTCACCGTGGAGAACGTGAACCCGTGGTCTGCGGAAGTACCCACACTCTATGGGGCAACGGTGTCCAGCGCGGCGGAAAGCATTGAGCTCTCACTGGGGTTCCGGACCGTGGAGATTGTGGGCGATCAATTCCTGGTGAACGGGCGCCGCGTGGTGTTCCATGGCATGAACCGCCACGAGACTCACCCTGACCGCGGCCGCGTGTTTAATGAAGCCGATGCCCGCGAAGACCTGGCCCTGATGAAGCGTTTCAACGTCAACGCGATCCGCACCAGCCACTACCCGCCGCACCCGCGCCTGCTGGATTTGGCGGACGAGATGGGTTTCTGGGTGATCCTGGAATGTGATCTGGAAACTCACGGCTTCCATGCCAACAACTGGGTGGAAAATCCCAGCGACGTCCCCGCCTGGCGTGATGCGTTTGTGGACCGGATGGAGCGCACCGTGGAGCGGGACAAAAACCACCCCTCCATCATCATGTGGTCCCTGGGCAACGAATCCGGCACGGGCGCGAACCTGGCAGCCATGGCGGCCTGGACGCACGCCCGTGACGCCTCCCGTCCGGTCCACTACGAAGGTGACTACACCGGCGCTTACACGGATGTGTACTCGCGCATGTACTCCTCCATCCCGGAAACGGATTCCATTGGCAGCAACGATTCCAACGCACTGCTGCTGGGCTGCAACGCCGTGGAATCGGCCCGGCAACGCACCAAGCCATTCCTGCTGTGCGAGTACGTCCACGCCATGGGCAACGGCCCGGGCGCCATGGACCAGTATGAGGCGCTCGTGGATAAATACCCACGCCTGCACGGTGGTTTCGTGTGGGAGTGGCGCGATCACGGCATCCGCACCAAAACCAAAACTGGCACTGGCACTGGCACTGGCACTGGCACTGAGTTTTACGCCTACGGAGGCGATTTCGGCGAGGTGATCCATGACGGGAACTTCGTCATGGACGGCATGATCCTCTCCGATTCCACACCCACCCCCGCATTGTACGAATACAAGCAGATCGTCTCCCCCATCCGGCTCTCCCTTGTGTTTTCCGGCGGGGCCCCGGATGGCGGGGTTCCGGTGCTGACGGTGGCGAACCTGCGGCACACAGCGGATGCGGCGGATATCGTACTGCGCTGGCGGGTGGAGCACGACGGCGTTCTGGCCGGCTCCGGTGAATTGGCTGCGGACGGCGCCAACGGCCCGCTGATCGCCGGGGAATCTGCCACCTTTACGCTCGCCGCGGCGCCCGCACCGCACGGGGAAAGCTGGCTGACCGTGGAGGCGGTGCTGGCAGAGGCTACCGAATGGGCACCCGCCGGGCACTCGCTCTCGGCAACCCAGCTGGATCTTTCAGCACGCCAGAGCCCCTCGCGCGCGCCCCGCCCCACCAACCCCGTGGCTGGCACGGCTCCCGTCACTGTGGGTGCTGCAACGTTCCAGTCCGGCTCTCTCGTTGCGCTGGCAGGCCTGGGTGTTGCCGGTCCCCGTCTCGAGCTTTTCAGGGCACCCACGGACAATGACAAGGGTGCAGGTTTTGGCATCTACGGCCCGGAGGATCCGTGGCTTAATAGCGGCCGGGGCGTGCCGGCGCCATCGTCTGAGACGGTGTGGTTGCAGGCCGGTTTGGACAGGTTGACCCGGCGGGTGGAGAACGTCTCTGCCCTGCCAGACGGGGTTCGCGTGCGCACCCGCTATGCGGCCGCCGACGGTTTCAACAATGTGGCCGTGGAGGAGAACTGGCAGCGTTGCGGGGATGAGCTGTGGCTGCGTCTGGATATCACCCCCAGCGCTGGCTGGGACACGGTGTGGCCACGCATTGGTGTCCGGTTGGATCTGCCGGCGGACGTGGACGGCGCCACCTGGTTTGGTGCTGGCCCACGCGAATCCTACCCTGACAGCATGCAGGCCACAGTGGTGGGCCGGCACAGCGGCAGCTTGGAAGAGCTCAACGTCCCGTACGCCCGCCCGCAGGAAACCGGGCATCACAGCGACGTGCGCTGGCTTGAACTTTCGCGCAACGGGACTCCGTGGCTGCGCATTGATGCCGAGCCCGACTCCGCAGGACGGCTGCCAGGGTTCACACTCTCACGGCACACAGCCCAGCAAATTGCTGCTGCCAACCACCCGCATGAACTCCCGGCCCAGACCCACAGTCATCTGTACTTGGACGCCGCCCAGCACGGGCTCGGTTCGCGTGCTTGCGGTCCTGATGTGTGGCCGGAGTTCGCCCTTCGCCCAGAGTCGCGGACCCTGGTGTTGAAGTTCACGCAGCCCTAGCCGCCCGCCCTCCAGACGCTCTCCCATCTATGGGCCGTATTTCACGACGCTATCGCAGCAACGGTCAACTTTTGCCGAACCTTATCGCACTCCTCATCAGGGGATTGCGATATCGTTCGCGAAATTCCAGCCATTGCTGCGATAGCGTCTGTGGTTAACGCCCCGGAGGTGGGAGAGCGTCTTGGTGGTGGGCCGGTTCTTAGTAAATTCTTGGAACCCACGGACAAGAATAGAAGTATGCTTCTATCCGCTATGAACCGTAGATTGCCATGACAGGACGTTCAGTCGGGATGAGCCCAGAACGAGTCAGTGTCTGGCTCACGCCCCGTACGTATCTGGCCATACTGCCGCAGCCGCGCCTGTGGGGATTGTGGGTGCTGTTCCTCTCAGTTTCCGTACTCGCCTTGGGCTTCTTCGTCGTTGCCACTCCCAGTTTTAGCTCGGAAGAGTTCGGGATCGATCAGGAGCTGAGCCGCAGCCACACGGGCTTCCTCACCGCCGTCGCCATGATCCTGAATATAGCGTTTTCGCCGGTTGGCGGAGTGCTGATAATCGCACTGGTTTGTTTGCTCCTGTTACTGGTGCGCCGAGCCCCCATCGATGCCCTTGCCTTTGGAGGTGTGGCTGCCTCAGGGTGGCTTTCGAGCCAGTTTTTCAAGGTCATAATTGAACGGCAACGGCCAAACCCCGCCCTGCTTTTTGATCCTTTGGCACCGGAAACCGGATCCAACAGCTTCCCCAGCGGGCACGTAGCGCTGGCAGTCGGACTAGCGTGGGCGTTCTTTTTCCTCCTGCTGCGAAGCCCTTGGTCGCGAACCCTGTGGGCGCGTGTGGCTGCACTATGCGCTGTTCTTGTTCCCCTGGTGGTGGCTTGGTCACGGATATACGTGGGTGTCCACTACCCCACAGATGTGCTCGCATCATTCCTTGCTGCGAGCGCCGGCGTGCTGCTGTTCGTAGGGATCTGGAACCGGTTCCTGCCGCGGCTTGTTCCCGGGTCTACTGTTAATTCAGCAGCTTCCCCGCATTCCACCCGCCCGAACTCCTGATCGAGGCACTATTTTGTTGTCATTGCCGCTAGCCGTTTCGCTCTTTCATGGCGCGCTCCCCCAAGGCCTGCATCCCACTGGGCTATTCTCCGTTATGGATCCGGCCTCACTGCTGGCTGGGTTGGGCCCGGCCACGCTCGCCGTCGTAGCCTTGATGGTTTTCATTGAATCAGGGCTGCTGTTCCCCTTCCTGCCAGGAGACTCACTGCTCTTCACCGCGGGCCTGCTGCATCAGCAGCTCAATTTGTCCTTGCCTGTTCTGATAGGCGTGGTGGTGCTTGCGGCCGTGGCTGGAGACCAAGTGGGCTACATGCTGGGGCGCAAGTTTGGGCGGCGCTGGTTCAAGGATGACGCCCGCATCCTCAAAAGCAAGTATCTGGCGGAGACGGAAGAGTTCTTTGCCAAACGTGGCGGCTGGGCCATTGTTCTGGCCCGTTTTGTGCCCGTGGTCCGGACCTACGCCCCACTGGTGGCAGGGGTGGCGAATTACAACTACCGGAAATTTACTCTGTGGAACATCGCCGGTGCCGTGGGCTGGGCCGGGTCCATCACTTTACTTGGCACGTGGCTTGGCCACTACGAGATCATTGCCCGGAACATTGACGTCATCGCCATTGCCCTAGTCCTGGCCTCGGTGCTGCCCGCCGCCATCAGCATGCTGGCCAAGCGCCACGCTGCACGCAAGGCAGCAGGCACCGCTGTAGCCAGCACCGAAGTAGCAGGGCCCCTGGAGGATGCCCTGCCGGAAACCCCCACCAACGGATAACATCCAGTATGGACATGGAAGAATTGCCCCGGCTCCTGCTGGTGGAAGATGACCCAGTTCTGGGCCCGCTGATCGCCGAACTGCTAGCCCAGGAGTACCACGTCCACATCGCCGCCGACGGGCAGCGAGGTCTCCATCTGGCCCTCACCGGGCACTGGGACGCCATGGTCGTTGACCGGGGGCTGCCTGGTATGGATGGAATTGATCTGGTGGCTGCGCTGCGCAGCAAAGGGGTGGGCACCCCGGCCATCATTTTGACGGCGCGGGGCAGCACGGTGGAGAAAATAGCAGGGCTCGACGCCGGAGCTAACGACTACATGAGCAAACCCTTTGACGCCGGTGAGCTCCGGGCGCGGCTGCGTGCCGTGACCCGCAGCTTCGCGCCCTCCACCGGGCAGTTGGCCGTGGGTGACTGGCTTTTCGATCCCGCTACCCGTTCCTTGCGTTCAAGCTACGGCGAGGTGGTGGGACTCAGCGGCAAGGAAAGTGACTTCCTTGCCCTGCTGGCTGGCAACCCGGATAAGGTATTTACCCGCCAGGAATTGTTGGCGGAGCTGTTCCATCCCGACGATTCCCAAAGCGTCATCGACACCTACGTGCACTACCTGCGCAAGAAGGTCTCCAAGTCCGCGGTCCGCACCGTTCACGGCCTGGGTTATCAGATTGGCGAGGGCACATGAGACTCTCCGTGCGGCGCCGCCGCCTGCGCCCACCATCAGCCCTTTCCGCTGCCGATTCGCCCCAGCTGCGCCGCGCCGCCGTGACGGTGGGTCTGCGCATTGCCGCCGCCATTGCACTCTTGGTGGTGGCCGTCATGGTTGCCGCGGCACTGTTCATGCTTTATCTTTCCGATCACCCGGATTTCCATGCCGCCGACACTGCCACGCGGGTCTACGTGGAAACCGACGACATGCTTCAGGCCATGGCCGTCGCGGGGGTTGCCGGGATTGTGGCAGCGGGGGCCATTGGCTGGTTGAGCGCCCGCAGCGCTATTCGCCCGTTGGGCCGCGCCCTGGAACTGCAGCGCCATTTTGTCCAGGATGCCAGCCACGAGTTGCGTACGCCCCTGACAATTCTCGACGCCCGCATCCAGCTGGCAGAGGCCAAGGTAGATGCGGGCAGCGACGCGGCCCGGCTGCTGGCGCAGGTACGTCAGGATACGGCCGCGCTCTCAGCCACGGTCCAGGAGCTGCTGCTCGCCGCCACGGCAGAAGCAGATGAGCAGGGCGAACCCTTGGATATTGTCCCTGAGGTGGAGGCGGTGGTGGCCAGCCTGCAGGATCTGGCCGCTGCCCGGAGCATCCGCCTCCAATCCATCCATAATCCGTCCACACGGGATCAAGCCCCGCAGATTCAAGCCCGGTACGACGGCGCTCCCCTGGTCCGCATCGCACCCAACAGTTTGCGCCGGGCTGTCCTTGGGCTGGTCGAGAACGCCATGAATCATACTCCGGAGGGCGGAACCATCACCGTGGACACCAGCTGGCAGGGGCGCACCGTGGTGCTCACCGTTTCTGACACCGGCACCGGGATCACCGGGATCGAACCGGAACGGGTGTTTGACCGCTTCGCCCACAGCAGCACCCCGTTAGAAGGTGGGCGGCGCAGCTTTGGGTTGGGGTTGGCGCTGGTCCGGGAGATTGCCAGCGCTGCGGGTGGTTCCATTGAGGTCACCTCAACGGGCCCGCAGGGAACCACTTTTGAACTCTCGCTCCCGGCCGCCCACTAACCCAACCACACACACCCCCAACGCTCGGTTACATTCGGGGGTTAAAAACACAACGCTCGGTTAGAAACCAACCGAGCGTTCATCCGCTGTTCATTCAGGTGGACTAGCCTTCAGAGTTGACGTATTTGGGCTACGAAGGGAATCAAGCATATGAGCGGCACCCCGGGGCTCTCACGCAGGCTGGGCACCATGGACGCAGTGGTGATTGGGCTGGGTTCGATGATGGGTGCAGGGGTCTTCGCCGCCTTCACACCGGCAGCTCAGGCCGCCGGCTCTGGGCTGCTGATTGGACTCGCAGTGGCCGCTGGCGTTGCCTATTGCAATGCCACCTCATCAGCTCAACTGGCCGCCACCTATCCCACCTCTGGCGGCACCTACATGTACGGGCGCAAACTGCTGGGTCCGTGGCCCGGTTTTCTGGCTGGCTGGGGGTTCGTGATCGGCAAGACCGCCAGCAGTGCAGCCATGGCCATGACGTTTGCCGCCTACGCCGCTCCGCCGGGCTGGGAGCGTCCGGTGGCGATGGCCGCCGTGGCCCTGTTGGTGGCGGTGAATTACCGGGGCATCACCCGTACCGCGGCGCTGGCCCGAATAATTGTGGTGACGGTGCTGTTGGCCTTGGCCATTGCCGTGGCTGCGGTGTGGACAGGCTTGGGTGAGGGCGGTGCCGGGCTGCTGTCCAGCGAAGGCCTGGCCGGCAGCGGACTACTGGCTCACGGCTGGTATGGCATTTTGCAATCGGCTGGGCTGTTGTTCTTCGCCTTTGCCGGATACGCCCGGATTGCCACTCTTGGGGAGGAAGTCAGGGACCCTCGGCGCACTATTCCCCGTGCCATCCTGATCTCCCTGGCCATCGCTGCCGCAATTTACGCCTGCCTTGGAATCACGCTTCTTGTAGCTTTGGGGCCCGACGGCGTGGCCGGCACCTCCGCGCCGCTGGCCGCCGCCGTGGCCGCCGGAAGCTGGGGATGGGCGGCCCCCGTGGTGCAGGTGGGTGCCGCATTGGCATCCTTGGGTGCGCTGCTGGCGCTGATTGCCGGTGTGGGCCGCACGACTATGGCGATGGCGCGCGAGGATGACTTGCCGCGCTGGTTGTCAGCAGTGCATCCGAAGTTTCAGGTGCCACACCGCGCCGAGCTGGCCTTGGGTGTAGCAGTGGTGGTGATCATTGCTGTGGCGGATCTGCGCGGCGCCATTGCCTTCTCATCCTTTGGCGTGCTGCTGTACTACCTTGTGGCAAATCTGGCAGCATTCACCCAGACGGGGACGGACCGCCGCTACCCCCGATTCCTGCAGTTACTAGGAGCCGGTGCCTGCGTTTTGCTGGTTGCTACACTGCCTGTCCAGGCGGTGATGGCGGGTCTGGCCATGTTTGCGGTGGGCGCCCTCTACCGCGTGATCCGGCAGCGAACACTTCACCAGCACCGTACGGCTAGAGGCTAGAGCCAGTGGCTAGAGGCTGATGGTGGTTACTGGCAAGGAGGAATCGGTAGCGAAGGCTAGATCGCTCGGGGCCACCCCGTTCATGACCAGTTGCGCGCCGAGGGCCGCAACCATGGCCCCGTTGTCGGTACACAGTGACAATGAAGGCACCAGTAGGGTGATGCCTGCGGCTAAGCAGCGCTGCCCTGCGAGTTCGCGAAGCCGCGAATTTGCGGCCACTCCACCACCCAACAACAAGGTGGTGACGCCCTGTTCCCTGCAGGCCAGCACGGCCTTGGCGGTAATGACATCCAGCACAGCTTCCTGGAACGATGCCGCAATGTCAGCCACTGGCACTTCCTCCCCGCGGGCTTCGTAGCCCTCAACACAGCGGGCAACGGCCGTCTTGAGGCCAGAGAAGGAAAAGTCGTAGCGATGCGGGCCTGGAGCCTCCGCCGTGCCCATGTATTTGGGCATGGTCAGCCCGCGTGGGAAACGAATCGCTTTCGCGTTGCCTTCCCGCGCCAACTTATCAATGGCTGGCCCGCCCGGGTAGCTCAGCCCCAACAGCCGGGCCACCTTATCAAAAGCCTCCCCGGCGGCGTCATCAATGGTGGCACCGAGCAGTTGCACATCGGAGGCGATGCTGCGCACCCGCAGGATCTCGGTATGTCCGCCGGAAACCAAAAGGGCGCCAAGATTCTCCGGCAAGGCCCCGCCGTCGTACTGGGCTGCGATGGATTTATCCAGCAGGCCCACACCCACATGCGCCACCAGATGGTTGATGGCGTACAGCGGTTTGCCGGTGGCCAGGGCCAGTGCCTTCGCCGCACTGACGCCCACCATGAGCGCACCGGCCAGGCCGGGCCCGGTCGTGACGGCGATCGCGTCCACCTCCTCGAGGGTGACCCCGGCATCGGAAAGGGCCGCAGCCAAGGTAGGAACAAAGGCGTCCAGATGTGCGCGGGAGGCGATCTCCGGGATGACCCCACCAAAGCGCACGTGCTCATCCATCGAGGAGGAGACCGTGTTGGTGAGCAGTTCCGTGCCACGCACCAGGCCCACGCCGGTCTCGTCACAGGAGGATTCAATACCCAGGATCAGCGGGTTGGCCTGGTTCATGACAGGTCCTTCTCAGTAGTTTTTTCGGTGTGCCCGGAAGCCAGTTGCAGGCGCATAATCAGCCCGTCCGAGCCGTCACGGTAGTACTTGCGCCGCGTGTGAATGTGTTCAAAGCCGTAGCGGGCGTACAGCTTTTGGGCGCGCGGGTTGGTGGAGCTGACCTCCAGCATAATGTCCTCTGCACCACGGCGAACGGCCTCAGCAATCAGCTCATCCAGCATGGCCCGTGCAATGCCACGCCCCTCATATTCGGCCAACACCCCGATGGTTTGGATATCGCCAATGGGCGGCACACACATCAGCCCGGCATAACCGGCGGCCCGCATTTTTTCCCCAGGCACGGCCCCGGATGGCAGCTCCGCGATGATGTACCGCCGGGTTTCTGGCTGGGAAAGTTCCGCCACAAACATCTCCCGCGGCCAGGAATCCACCCCGAACAGCATCTTGTCCAAGGCCGTGATGGCGTCAATATCGGTAGCCACCATGTCCCGCAGAACGGCCGGGGAACTGTCCGGATCCGAGCCGGTATTTTTCCTCATCACAGTGCCCGTTTCCGGGGGCCGGGAACCTTGGCGTCGGATTCGCGCAGGTAGAGCGGGGTGGAATCGAGCAGGCCCGCACCCTCCAGCGAACCGGCGGCGGTGATCTTGCGGATAGCGGCCCGGCCCAGTTCCAGCGCTGTGGGCTGGGCGTGGGCGAGGGGCGCATGGACGGTGCAGCGGTTGCCAACCAGGACCTCCTCATAGAGCCCGGCTCCGGCACCAAACACGGGCACGCCGAAAATATCGGCGGCCGGCCCCACATGCGGACCGTCCAGCAAATGAGCACCGGCACTGTACTTGGCCCAATACACTTCCTTGCGCCGGGCATCCGTGGCGATGACAAAATCACCCATCGCCAACGGGCCCAGCGCGCGTCCGGCGCTGTCCTTCTTGGGCGTGTCAAAAACTTGCTGAGCCAGCGCGTCAAGGCTCATCATCCCGTGCAGCGGCACGCCCCAGGTGAAGCTGAGCGTGCGGGCCATGGCGATGCCGGAGCGCAGCCCGGTGAAGGGGCCAGGCCCCGTGCCCACAATGATCGCGTCCAGGGCGGGGCCTTCGCCGACAGGGTCGGTGAACAGGGACTTCACCCCGGGCGCCAGTTCCTCGGCCTGGCTGCGGGTGTCAACCGTGGCAAAGTTCGCCACTAACTCCGCTGTCTTGACCGGGTCCTGCGGGTCAAAGTCGAGGAGGGCGGCGCTGGCAATGGCCGAGGTGTCAATGGTCAGAATTCGCACGTAGTTCTCATCTATTCTGTTGTGGTCATGGGCTGGCCGAGCACGGAGAAGTCAATGCCTTCCCAGCGCGGCCCGATGGCGCTCAAGCGCAAGGTGCGGGGTTCGTCGTCGTCCTCGTCGGCATCGAAACTGCCGGCGAACAGCGCATCAAGGTCCACGCTGGCGTCGTCGGCATCCAACGTTTCCGGTATTCCGGATGCAGCAGCCGTATCCCCGCCCACTGCACGCACGAGTTCAATTTCTAGCCGGCTGGCTGCGAGGTGCTCCACCCTATCCACCCCCCATTCAACTACGGTTACAGAGTCATCCATGGTCCGTTCCAAGTCAATGTCATCGATCTCGCCCGGCGTGGCCAGACGGTACGCGTCCACGTGGACCAAGTCCGGACCGCCGGGGTTGTGACCGTCGGGCCGGTTCGGGTGGATGCGTACCAGGACGAAGGTGGGTGAAATGATGCCTTCCCGCACGCCCAGACTGCGGCCCAGGCCTTGGGTAAACGTGGTTTTCCCTGCTCCGAGTTCGCCGCTGAGGATGATCAAATCACCGGCCTTTAACAGTTTGGCAAGGTGTGCGGCCAGTAGCTGGGTTTGTTCGGGCCCGCTGGTGAGAAATTCCCAGGCATTCACAGGCCCGCCCCTGACTCGGCGATGCTGGCTGTAGCGATCTCTCCGGCTGCAGTCTCATCCGCCCCGCCCACATAGCGCCGTGGCACGCGCGGACTGATACGGGTAATGAGCTCGTAGTTGATGGTCCCGGCTGCTGCCGCCCACTGCTCAACCAGAGGTCCGCCACCGTTCCCGTTGCCAAAAAGCTCGGCAGTAGCTCCGAGTAAAGAGCCCGGAACTGACGCCTCGGCGAAGCGGTCCCGAGCACCCGGACCCAGATCGATAACCATTTGGTCCATGGCAATGCGCCCCACCACGGGGTAGGTCACCCCGTTGACCCGGACCGGCCCACCTGTGGCGATCCGGGGGATGCCATCGGCGTAGCCCAGTGGAATAAGGCCCAAGGTGGTGGGCTCCGCCGTGACGTAATTCAGTCCGTAGGAGATTCCTTGCCCGGCAGGGACGTCCTTGCACGAGGCGATCTGGGTGGCCAGCGTCATGGCCGGTTCCAACCCCAGTTGCGCGGAGGTGCGGTCCGGGAACGGGGAGAGTCCGTACACGCCCAGACCCACCCTGACCAGATCGAAGTGTGTGTCGGGGCGGGAGAGAGTGGCCGCAGTATTGGCGATGTGGCGCACCTCAAGCTGCGCACCAGCAGCTTCCAAAATGGCAATGGCGGTGCAAAAGCATTGAAGTTGCTGATCCGTTTCGGGGCGTGCGGGTTCATCGGCAACGGCCAGATGGCTGAACACGCCCACCACGCGCAGCACTCCCTCAGCTTGGTATGCCATGGCCGCGCCAACAAATCCCGGCCAGTTCGCCAACGTGCTGCCGTTACGGCCCAGACCCGTGTCAATCTTTAGGTGAATCCGTGCGGGCCGCCCCAACGTGCGGGCTGCGCTAACAATGTGTTCCAGTTCCCAGCCGGAGCAGCCCAGATCAATGTTTTGTGCAATAGCGGCCGCGAAATCCGTGTCAGGGGTATGCAACCAAGCCAAAATCGGCACGGTCAAGCCGGCGGCACGCAGTGCCAGCGCCTCTGAAACGTGGGCCGTGCCCAGCCACTGCACCCCAGCAGCCACTGCTGTGCGGGCCACTTGGAGGGCGCCGTGTCCGTAGGCGTCGGCCTTGACCACCGCCATGAATTGGGCCGGTGCGCAGGCCTGACGCAGGTGACGAATATTGTTGGCGATCGCGGACAGGTCAATGATGGCTTGCCGTTCCAGACCGTGATTCGGTGCGGGAACTGGCACAACGGATGAGCTCACCCACCCATTTTAGCCCCCCTTGCACCCACACGCTGGGCCACACTGCCGGGCCCGCTGCGCACGCGCGTCAGTCTGGGGCAAACTCTAGAAAGAGCTCACCAGCCGGAGGTGCCTGGCCCGCCCTTGAACGGACCAACTATCTGCGGGGTGATCCAGCCTCCGTAGAAGTCTCCTTCTTGGAAGGTGACCTGTTCACCGTTTACCTCGCAGGAATCCATATGACTGGGGTAGAGGGCCACGCGGGTACACAGAGCCTCGTAGCCCGGAGCGGGCTCCGGGTAGGTCCACCCTGCACGGGGAACGCGGGATGTGCCGGCGACCACGTCAAAGTAGTGGGCCTCGCCCTTGAACTCACAAAAACTGGTGCCCTCAACGGGAAGGAGCACACCGTCCGGGAACGCCTTCAGCGGCAAGTAGTAGACGGGCGGATGGCTCGTCTCCAGAACACGCACAGCATCGGTGGTATCGGCAATCACCTGACCACCAAGACGCACAACAACACGCTCCGATACCGGTTCGACCCTTGGCGGCCGAGGGTAGCCCCACACCGATTCTTGACCGGCCGTGGGCCTGATCGGTTGGGGACGTCGGACGTGATTGGAGAAACCATGGGCAGCATTCATGCCTCGATGCTGCCATCCTCAGCTGGGATGCTACTGGGAATGCCAAGGAGGTCTTGGTTGCCACGGGTTTAGTGGGCAGGGGCGGTGCGGGCATGCGGTGACTCCCCGGCGTCGGAGGTGTGGCCCTGAACCAGCCCTTCAGCCGTTCTCTCAGCCAAGGAGCTCACGGGCGGCACACGGCGCTAGGAACCGCGCGCAGGCAGTGGGAAGATGAGTACAGTATCCACATCCGCCACACACGCCAGAAGGAAGTACATGCATCAGGTTCGCCGCGTCGCGATGCTATCCCTGCACACCTCCCCGCTGGAGCAGCCCGGTGGCGGGGACGCTGGCGGGATGAATGTGTACGTGCGGCATCTGGCGCTTCAGCTGGCAGCAGCAGGGGTGAGCGTGGATATTTACACTCGGCGCACCACGGCCGAACAGCCGGATACCGTGATGCTGGCCCCGCACGTAAGCGTTCACCACATCACGGCCGGCCCGTTCGCCAACGTCTCAAAGGAGACTCTGCCGGAGCTGGTCACAGAGATGGCCGACGCCGTCGCCGATCATGTCACTTCCCTCCCGGGGGAGCCCACCAACGCCATCCATTCACATTATTGGGTTTCGGGAATGGCCGGGATCCTGGTGGCCAAGCGTCTGGACCTGCCGCTGGTTCATACCATGCACACCATGGCACGGGTCAAGAACCATTACCTCCCCCCGGGCCAGAGCGCCGAACCGGGCATCCGTGAGGACGGTGAGCAGCACATTGTGGCTGCGGCCACGCGCCTGGTCGCCAATACTACGGCCGAAGCTGCCGAGCTTGAGCGCCACTACGACGGCTGTGAACAGCGCATTGACATTGTGTCCCCCGGCGTGGACTTAAAGGTTTTCAAACCAGCCTTCCGCGACCGTTCCCGCCAAGAACTGGGGATTGCCCCCGAGCGCTTCCATGTAGTCTTCGCCGGACGCATGCAGCGTTTGAAGGGCCCGCACGTGCTGGTCAAAGCGGCCGCCATCCTGCGTGCTGAGCGTCCGGACATTGAACTGCAGATCTCATTTTTGGGTGCTCGCAGCGGTCATGATAAGTATGATCTTCCCACCATGATTGACGACGCCGGACTCTCCAGTGTTGCTGCCATCCACCCTCCCGTCGGGGCGGCCGAGTTAGCCGATTGGTACCGCAGCGCGGACGTGGTGGCGGTCCCCTCCTCCAGCGAGTCATTTGGCCTGGTTGCGTTGGAGGCCCAGGCCTGTGGCACCCCTGTCATCGCTACGAATGTGGGCGGGCTGCCTCGAGCCGTCAGCGATGGGCGCACAGGGCTACTTATTGAGGGCAGATCACCGAAATTGTGGGCCGATGCCATCGCCTCGCTTCACGACTTCCCCGGTACGCGGGCGGACATGGGCCGGGCTGCCTCCGTGTTCGCCGAGGCGTACGGCTGGGAAAACACTGCCGCACAGACTATCCAAAGCTACGATTTAGCACTAACGTACCAATACCTCATCCCGCCAGGCTGCTAGCTTCCCCCTCACACCTCTCTCATCCCAACCCTCCCGCAGCTTCGGGGTTTGGAGCACACCAGCCTTTGCCTCCTCCCTCATGGATATGGCACCGTTGCTGTTGATCTGCGTTTTCTCCCAGCGCTGGGACATCTCCGTCCGTCATGAGAGGATCCATCAAATAATGACTTTTCCCAATTCACCCGATGCCGCCCCCTTCAGCCCCGATGCCAACTGGTGGCGCCAAGCCGCGGTGTACCAAATTTATCCGCGCAGCTTCTCCGATCACAACGGTGACGGCATGGGCGATCTGCCCGGTGTCACCGCCCGTATGGGCTACCTTTCGGCATTGGGCATTGACGCGATCTGGCTCAGCCCGTTCTACCCGTCCGCCTTGGCCGATGGCGGCTATGACGTTGATGATTACCGCAACGTCGATCCCCGGCTCGGCTCCTTGGACGACTTTGATGCCATGGTCTCAGCGGCCCATGCCGCGAATATTAAGGTCATAGTAGATGTGGTCCCCAACCATTCCTCCAACCATCACGGATGGTTCAAAGACGCCCTCGCCGCAGCGCCGGGCTCGCCAGAGCGCGCCCGCTACCAGTTCTTTGACGGGTTGGGAGAAAACGGTGAGTTGCCGCCGTCGGACTGGCCTTCCCACTTTGGCGGGCCCGCCTGGACCCGTGTGGTGGAGGCTGCCAGCCCCAATGCCGGCCAACTGGGCCAGTGGTACCTGCACTTGTTCGCCACCGAGCAGCCCGATTTCAACTGGGACCACCCGGAGGTGCGTGAGGACTTCCACACCACCTTGCGTTTCTGGGCGGACCGGGGCGTGGACGGCTTCCGTGTGGACGTGGCGCACGGGCTGGCGAAGGATATGTCACTGCCGTTACGGTCCAAACCGGAGCTGGAAATCCTTGTCAGTGACGGCTCTGATCCGCTCTTTGACCGCGACGCCGTGCATGAAATCTTCGAAGGCTGGCGCACCGTTCTCAATGAATACACTCCGCCCAAGGCTGCCGTGGCCGAGGCCTGGGTGCCGTTCACGGAGCGTCGCCTGAAGTATGCGCGCCCCAGCGAGTTGGGCCAGGCGTTCAACTTTGATCTGTTGCAGGCGCACTTTGATGGCGTGGAGTTCCGTGCCATTGCGCAGAAGTGCCTCGTTGAGGCTGCGGCCTCCGGCGCCTCCTCCACCTGGGTGTTCTCCAACCACGACGTCATCCGCCATGCTTCCCGCTACGCCTTCCCGGATGAGAGCACGCTGGCGGATCTGGAATCGTGGTTGATGGCCGACGGCGTCACTCCCGTTACTGATCAGGCGCGCGGTTTGCGCCGGGCCAGGGCCGCGACGCTGTTCATGCTGGGGCTGCCCGGCTCCGCCTACCTGTATCAGGGTGAGGAACTGGGACTGTTCGAGGTGGCGGACCTTCCGCATGACTCGTTGCAAGACCCCACCTGGTTCCGTACGGGCCACCAGGTCAAGGGCCGCGACGGTTGCCGCGTGCCGCTGCCGTGGACGCCCACCGGGGAAAACTTCGGTTTCGGCGGCACGCCGTGGCTGCCACAGCCGGCCGGGTTCGGCGCGCTAGCAGCCAGCGTCCAAGACGGTGTGCCGGGTTCCACGCTGGAAATGTACCGTGCCGCGCTGAAGTTGCGGCGCGAGCTGCAGTGCGAAGAGAGCCTGGAATGGCTCAGCGCACCCGAATCAGAGGTGGTGCACTACCGCCGGCCCAACGGCTGGGAGGTGCTCACCAACTTTGCCGCGGTGCCTGCAGTGTTGCCGCCCGGCGTCGAGCTTGCCAGGGTTGCGATCAGTTCCGGCGAGTCGGTAGTAGCGGATGAAGGTGCTACTGGCGCGGGAATTTCGGCGGGAACAATCCCGGCAGAAACCACCCTATGGCTCGCCCCCTAACCCTCCACCCACCGACGCTATCCCACCAATGGTGCATTTCTCCTGGACGCTCTCCCACCAATGGGTGGTTTTAGCGGGACGCTCTCCCACTTCTGTTTGGCATCTTTTACTCGCCAACCAGAAGTGGGAGAGCGCCTGTGGATAACTTTGCACGCAGGTTCCGTTTCAAGACCACAATATATTCATGGAGCCTCAACCAGCACCCCTCATCCCTGAGCGCCCATTCACTGTTGGTGAGGCGCAGTCCCGAGGTCTGCCCCGGCAGCGGCTGCGCGGCAAGGAAGTGGAAGGCGTCAGTTACGGCATCTACCGTCCAGCTGGCTGGAATTTCGAGTTGAAGGAAGCGGCACGGGCCCTGTGCGCAGCCTCGCCAGGCGCGTGGATCTCCCATTCGACGGCGGCACGGTTGCATCAGCTCATCTTGCCGCCCTGGCTTGGCGACTCCAACGACCTGCACATCAGCCGCCCACGGCATACTTCAGGGGTTCGGCGCAGGGGCATCCATGCGCACAAGATGACGGCATTTCCTGACGAAACCGAGCTCGACGGAGAACTGCGCCTTAGCACCCGAGCCCGCACTTGGCTGGACATGGCGCGGGTGCTCTCGCTAGCGGATTTAGTGTGCATGGGCGACCAGCTCGTGCGCATTCCCCGAGCCATATTTGAGGACCGTGAGGAGCCCTACGCCACCCTTGCATCCTTGCGGGCCATACTTGATAGGCACCGAAACTTGCAAGGAATTGTCCGCGCAAGGGATGCACTCGAGCTGGTGCGGGTGGGCTCCGATTCCGGCCCTGAAACACTTTTGCGGTTGGCCATGATCAACGCCGGACTGCCCGAACCCGATCTGCAGATCAAGCTCTGGGACCGCGATGACGCACCCTCTGCCGATGCCGGCTATCGTGATCGTCGCATTGCCTTACAGTATGACGGCGCCCATCACCTTGATGAGGTCCAGCGCCACAGCGACAGGCGGCGGGACAGAGCTTTCAGAGACGCTGGTTGGACAGTCCTGGTGTTCACACAGGAGGATGTGGCCGATGGGTTTGAATCCGCAACGGTCCTTATCAAGCGTGCTTTGCGGACCGCTTGGACTGACCCCTCCATCGAATCCGGATTTTCCTCGGGCCAGCGCAAAGCCTAGCTACGCGGCATACAGACACCCTGAGCTGATCCCAAAACAGAACGCCCCCTCACAATGAGAGAGCGTTCTGTTTTATCCAACTATTGGTGGGATAGCGTCTAGAAAAAACACACCAAAGGTGAGATAGCGTCGGTAGTGGGGCTAGATTTCGCCTCGGATGAAGGCTTCTACCTTTTCGTGGGCGATGTCGTCGGCGTACTGCTCCGGCGGGGACTTCATGAAGTAGCTCGAAGCCGAGAGGATCGGTCCGCCAATGCCGCGGTCCAGAGCGATCTTGGCTGCACGGATGGCGTCGATGATGACACCGGCCGAGTTGGGAGAGTCCCACACTTCAAGCTTGTACTCCAGCGAAACCGGGGCGTCACCGAAGTTGCGGCCTTCGAGACGGACAAAAGCCCACTTGCGGTCATCGAGCCAGGCCACGTAGTCCGACGGCCCAATGTGGACGTCGTCTTCACTGAGCACAGCTGAGGTGTTGGAGGTGACAGCTTGGGTCTTGGAGATCTTCTTGGACTCAAGGCGCTCACGCTCAAGCATGTTCTTGAAGTCCATGTTGCCGCCAACGTTGAGCTGGTAGGTGCGGTCCAGAACCACGCCGCGGTCTTCGAAGAGCTTAGCCATGACACGGTGCGTGATGGTTGCACCAATCTGGGACTTGATGTCATCGCCAACAATCGGCACACCGGCTGCAGTGAACTTATCGGCCCACTCCTTGGTACCTGCAATGAACACGGGCAGGGCATTGACAAAAGCTACGCCAGCGTCAATGGCGCACTGTGCATAAAATTTGGCAGCAGCATCAGAGCCAACCGGCAAGTAGCAAACCAAAACGTCAACCTTGGAGGCCTTCAGCTCGGCCACCACGTCAACCGCTTCGGCGTCAGATTCAACGATCGTTTCGCGGTAGTACTTACCCAGACCATCAAGAGTGGTCCCGCGCAGGACAGGAACGTCCAGGTGGGGGACATCGGCAATCTTGATGGTGTTGTTCTCACTGGCACCAATGGCCTCAGAGAGATCCAGACCGACTTTTTTGCTGTCAACGTCAAATGCTGCCACGAAATGCACGTCATTGACGTGGTACTGGCCGAACTCAACGTGCATCAGGCCCGGAACCTTCACACTGGCATCAGCGTTCTGGTAGTACTGGACACCCTGCACCAAGGACGCGGCACAGTTGCCGACGCCTACGATGGCAACCCGAATAGGATGATTGGACACGGAACTCCTTCATAAAAACTCAAACGGGCCCGGCTGTCACTTCTTGCGGTGAGGGGTCGACGCACGTCTTCACGGTTGACATAAAGACACGACGCACGGCTGTTTCGACCGGACCTGGCGCCCCAACGGCGCCCTTAACCATACTAGTCAACACTTGTTGCCCCGATTTTGTTCCCTCGGGGCAACAATGTCTCGTTGATTTGTCACACAAGCATGCCTTCGCCAGGAAAGCGTGCTGATTTTGCTACTTCTGCGCCCACCTGTTGATATCAGATTCGACGGCGAACTCATCGATCGCTGCCAGCTCCTCGTCAGTGAAGTCAAGGTTGTCAACGGCGGCAACGGTGTTTTCCAACTGCTTGACACTGGAAGCGCCCACCAGCGCCGAGGTGACCGAACTGCCCTTGCTTTGTTCGCGCAGAATCCAGGCAATGGCCATCTGCGCCAGCGACTGATCCCGCCCGGCAGCAATATCATTGAGTCCGCGCACTCTGGCCATTTTTTCTTCCGTCAGGTCATTGTGAGAGAGGAAGTGCTCCTTGGCGGCGCGTGAATCTGCCGGCACACCCAGGAGGTACCTATCCGTCAACATGCCCTGGGCCAGAGGCGAGAAGGCAATGGAGCCGGCCCCCACGGACTCGAGCGCTTCATAGAGGTTCGGCTCGCCGTTCTCCGTCCAACGGTTCAGCATCGAGTAGGAGGGCTGGTGAATGAGCAGCGGGGTGCCCATTTCCTTCAGGATCCGGGCAGCTTCGAGAGTCTGCGCCGGGGTGTAAGACGAAATGCCTGCATACAGTGCCTTGCCCGAACGCACGGCGTAATCAAGGGCGCCCATGGTTTCTTCCATGGGGGTGTCCGGGTCGGGGCGGTGGCTGTAGAAGATGTCCACGTAGTCAAGGCCCATCCGCGAGAGCGACTGATCCAGGCTGGAGAGCAGGGACTTGCGTGAGCCCCATTCCCCGTACGGGCCCGGCCACATGAGATAGCCGGCCTTGGTGGAGATGACCAATTCGTCGCGGTACGCGCCCAGGCCCTCCTTCAGGTGGCGGCCAAAGTTCGTCTCGGCACTGCCCGCTGGCGGACCATAGTTGTTGGCCAGGTCAAAGTGGTTGACACCCAGGTCAAAGGCGCGGCGCAGGATATCGCGCTGCTCCTGGAACGGCTTGTCGTCGCCAAAATTGTGCCACAGGCCCAAGGAGATGGCGGGCAATTTCAGGCCACTGAGCCCAACTCGGCGGTAGGGCATGGATTCATAACGGTTTTCCTCGGCGTGATAAGTCATACCAGCAATCTTGCCACGCCTTGGATGTGATCTGCATCTAGTCCCGATCCGGGGCGCGCAGTACCAGCACCGAGCGACCGGTGACAAGAACGACGGCGCCCGCCGAAAGTTGGTGCCCCACCACCCCATCCGTATGGATTTCCACTATCCAGTGCATGGCGTAGCCCTGATCCGGGAGGGTGAACTCCACCGCGTCATCACCGCCGTTGAACAGCATCAAGAAACAGTCATCAACTACGGGTTGGCCCCGGGCATCGCAGTCCGGGATACCGCCACCGTTGAGGAAAACCCCAATGCTGTGGCCGAATCCGCTGTCCCAATCCGCAGGCGCCATGGCTGCTGCGTCGGGGCGCAACCACACAATGTCCGGCAGTGCGCCGTCGTCTCCCCGTTCCACAGGGCGCCCATCAAAGAACCGGCGACGCCGGAACACGGGGTGCGCTTGCCGTATCCTTGCCAGCCGGGAGACAAAGTCAATCAACTCGGCATCGGCCTGGTCCCAATTGATCCAAGAAAGCGCCGAGTCCTGGGCGTAGGCGTTGTTGTTCCCGTTCTGGGTCCGGCCCAGCTCATCGCCGTGCGCGATCATGGGCACGCCTTGGGAGAGCAGCAACGTGGTCAGAAAGTTCCTCTGTGTCCGTGCCCGGAGCGCCAGCACGGCGGGATCGCTGGTGGGGCCCTCCACCCCGTGGTTCTAGGAACGGTTATGGGATTCGCCGTCACGGTTCTCTTCTCCGTTGGCGTCGTTGTGTTTGTCGTTGTAGCTGACCAGATCGGCCAGGGTGAAGCCGTCATGGGCCGTGACGAAGTTGATGGAGGCCACGGGGCTGCGCCCGGAATGTCCATACAGATCTGAGGAGCCCGTCAGCCGGGACGCAAACTCGCCCAGAGTTGATGGCTCGCCGCGCCAAAAGTCCCGGACCGTATCCCGGAATTTGCCGTTCCACTCACTCCATTGTGGCGGGAAGTTGCCCACCTGGTACCCGCCGGGGCCAAGATCCCACGGCTCAGCAATGAGTTTCACACGCGAAATGACAGGATCCTGCTGGACCATCTCAAAGAATGAGGAGAGTTTGTCTACATCATAAAATTCCCGGGCCAAGGTGGCGGCAAGGTCAAAACGGAACCCGTCAACATGCATTTCGGTAACCCAATACCGCAACGAATCCATGATGAGTTGGAGTGAGTGGGGAGAGCGGACATTGAGCGAATTTCCCGTGCCCGTGTAGTCCAGGTAATGCTCCTTGTCCCCTTCCATCAGCCGGTAGTAAGCATCATTGTCAATGCCACGGAAGGACAATGTGGGGCCCAGATGGTTACCCTCCGCAGTGTGGTTGTACACAACATCGAGGATGACTTCCAGGCCGTTGCGGTGCAGTTCCTTGACCATGGACTTGAACTCGCGCACTTGTTCGCACGGGTCGGCACTGGTGGCGTATTCGTTGTGCGGGGCGAAGAAACCAATCGTGTTGTAGCCCCAATAGTTGCGCAAACCTTGGCCCAGCAGCCGCTCATCCTGCACAAATTGGTGCACCGGCATGAGTTCGACGGCGCTCACACCCACCTTTTTCAGGTGGGCCACCACGGAGGGGTGAGCCACCCCCGCGTAGCGTCCGCGCTGGTGCTCAGGAACATCGGAGTGCAGCGCGGTGAGTCCCTTGACGTGGGCCTCGTAAATGACCGTCTCGTGGTACGGGGTTCCTGGGCTCCTATCAGTGCTGCCGTCCGGGTAGCTCCAGTCAAAGGCGTCATCCACCACCACACTGCATAACGAGTGGGCTGCCGAATCCTCATCGTTACGTTTTTGCGGTTCCCCGAGTTGATAGCCGAAGACTTCTTGACCCCAATCAAGGCCGCCGGCGATCCCCCGGGCGTAGGGGTCCAGTAGGAGCTTGGCGGCATTGAAACGCAAGCCGTTGGCCGGGTCCCAGGGTCCGTCAACACGGTATCCATAGTGCTGGCCGGAGACCACGCCGGGCACGTAGCCATGCCACACGTACCCGTCTGTTTCCGTCAGCTCCAGCGTGGTCTGCGCGCCGTCCGAGTTGAATAAGCACAGCGTCACCGCCTGCGCACCCTCGCTGAACAAGGAAAAGTTTGTGCCTTCCGCGTCCGCATGGGCGCCCAACGGGTGTGCCCGGCCCGGCCAAATTTCCATGGTTCTCCTTCGAAACGTGGGGGTCAACTAAGAGCCTTTATGGCACAACTGCGCCCAAACTGTAGGGATTCGCTGCGCCAGCTCTCCGGCATTGAGCGGAGCGGTAGGGTTCATGCTTGCCAGCTCACCGTGAAGCGCGGCTGCGAGCGCCGCAATACGGGCAAGTTCACGGGGCTCAGCCGCACTGCGCGGGCCTTCTGGGGCCGGAATGTCCAGGGTTCGAATAGCGGGGGCCGGAACCAGCATGGCCAGCAGGGCCACGATGATCCCGGCAAGGGTGTCTCCGCTACCGGCCGTGGCAAGCCGGGCCGAACCGTTGGCCGCAGTGAACACCACACCGTCAGGCGCTGCGATGAGCGTGGTAGGCCCTTTCAACAAGACCACAGCGCCGAACACTTCAGCTGCCCGGCGTGCCGCAGTGAGCGGCTCCGCCTCTATCTGGGTGCGGTCCAGGTCCAGATTGGCCCGGGCCAGGATTTCTGCCAGTTCACCCGCATGCGGGGTGAGTATTAAGTGCGCGTTCTCAGTTCCCTGCGCGGGGTTCACCAGCGCCAGCGCACCGGCGTCCACCACAGTGGGCAGCCCCGAGGCGATGGCGCTGAGCGCCCGCTCACGCTGTGCGTCATCGCCGTTGATCCCTGGCCCCACCAGCCAGGCCTGCACCCGTGCTTCCCCCGGCGAAGCATCCGAACATACCACTTCGGGATTACGCAGATGGACGGCAGCGGCAACCGCGGCCGGTCCCAGATAACGCACCATGCCGGGCCCACAGGCCGAAGCAGCCGCCACCGCCAGCAATCCGGCCCCGGGATATTGGCTTGATCCGGCCACAATCCCGGCCACACCTCGGGTGTATTTGTGATCGGCACTCTTGGGCTGTGGCAGCATGGCGGCCAGCTCTGAAATCTCTAGCCGGAACAGTGCCGCGTCTGCCAGCGCCTCCGTGATCCCTAGGTCAATGAGCTTTACGGTGCCGGCGAATTGTTCACCCGGGGCACTTAGCAGCCCGGCCTTGTGGGCGCCAAAAGTAATGGTCAGGTCCGCCCGCAGCACGGGCCCATGAACGGCCCCTGTGGTGGCGTCCACGCCGCTGGGCAGATCGCAGGCCACCACTGCAGGCCGGGCGGAGCCTTCCAACTCTTGCAGCCTTGCCACAATCCCGGCTGCTGCACCACGGAGCCCACCTCTCCCACCGGTGCCCAGCAACCCGTCAACCACCACATCGGCCGCACTGACTTCGGCCCACAGTGCCGGTTGGGCCGCGTCCACTTCCGCAATACAACGTCCTCCTGCGCCGAGAAAAGCAGCCAGTGCCTCCGGATGGGTCCGCGCACCGGCGAGCAACGCCGCCGTGCGAACACCGCGGGCCGCCAGCAAGGCACCCGCGTAGAGGGCGTCGCCGCCATTGTTACCCGAGCCAATCAGCAATACGGCCCGGGCCCCATAAACACCGCGTCCGCGTGCCCGCAGCATTGCCACCACGCCCATGGCCAGCCCATACGCTGCCTGGCGCATCAGCGAAGCTCCGCACCCTGCCTCTAGAAACGGCTGCTCGGCGGCGCGGACGGAGGCGGCTGTATGGGCGCTGAGCATGTCAGCTTTCGGCAATCACCAGGGCAGTGGAAATCCCGCCGTCGTGGCTCATGGAAAGGTGCCAGTGCTTGATGCCCTTGGATTTGGCCACGGCAGCCACGGTGCCCTTGACATTGATGGTGGGCCCGTGCTCATCCAACCCAATCCAGCAATCCTGCCAATTCATGCCCGCGGGCGCGCCCAAGGCCTTGGCAACAGACTCCTTGGCGGCAAACCGCGCAGCCAGCGAACGCGTGTTCAGCCCGCGCTCGGCCGGCACAAAGAGGCGCTCTCGGAGCCCGGGAGTCCGCTCCAGCTGGCGGCCGAATCGTTCAATGTCAACAACATCCACACCAATGCCAATAATCATGGCTCCACCTTATCTCCAGTAGCTGCCGCGGCCAGTAATCTCGCCGCAGCTTGTGGGCCGCGGCGAGCAGCCGGACGACTTATTCCACGGTGACGGACTTGGCCAGGTTGCGGGGCTGATCCACGTCATAGCCCTTGGCCGTGGCCAGTTCCAGTGCAAAGATCTGCAGCGGTACCGTTGCCAGAAGAGGGGCTAGGAGCGTGCTGGTCTCGGGAATGTAGAACACATGCTCTGCGTGCTCCCGCACGGATTCATCGCCTTCTTCGGCGATCACAATGGTCTTGGCGCCGCGCGCCCGTACCTCTTGGATGTTGGAGACCACTTTGGCGTGGAGCGAATCGCGCCCCCGCGGCGAAGGAACCACCACAATGACGGGCTGGCCTTCTTCAATGAGTGCGATGGGCCCGTGCTTCAACTCCCCCGCGGCAAAACCTTCAGCATGGATGTAGGCCAGTTCCTTGAGCTTTAAGGCCCCTTCCATGGCTACCGGATAGCCCACGTGCCTGCCCAGGAAGAGCACGGTGCGGGTCTCGGCCATGCTGCGGGCAAGTTCCTTGACCTGCTCTGCGCTCTCCAGGACGCGCGCTATCTTTGCGGGGGTCTTGGCCAGTTCGGCCAGAATGTCCTTGATCTGGCCTTGGAACAAGTTTCCGCGCAGCTGCGCCAAATAAAGTCCCAGCAGATAGGTGGCCGTAATTTGGGCCAGGAACGCCTTGGTGGAGGCCACGGCAATCTCAGGCCCCGCATGCGTGTATAGCACCGCGTCTGATTCGCGGGGAATCGTGGAACCATTGGTGTTACAGATCGAGACCGTAACGGCGCCTTGCTCCTTGGCATAGCGAACAGCCATCAAGGTGTCCATGGTTTCCCCGGATTGGGAAATAGAGACCACAAGGGTGCGTTCATCCACAATGGGATCCCGGTACCTGAATTCGTGAGAGAGCTCCACCTCGGTGGGGATCCTGCACCAGTGCTCAATAGCGTACCGGGCTACCTGTCCGGCATAGGCGGAGGTGCCGCAAGCAAGCACAATGATTCGGTTGATGGACTTGAGAACTGACGGGTCAACCCGCAATTCATCGAGCGTTAGGACACCCTCGCCGTTGGTCCGGCCCAGCAGGGTTTGGGCGACGGCGTCGGGCTGGTCATTGATTTCCTTCTCCATAAAGGAGGGATACCCGCCCTTTTCAGCAGCCGCCGAATCCCAGTCCACCAAGTATTCACGGCCCTGCGCCGGGGTACCGTAAAAATCAGTGATCTCCACGGACGTGCCGGTGATGCTGACAACCTGGTTTTGTCCCAGCTCAACAGCCCGCCGGGTGTAGTCAATGAATCCCGAAACGTCCGAGCCCAGGAAGTTCTCCCCATCACCCAACCCCACTACCAAAGGAGAGTTGCGGCGGGCGGCCACCACTACGCCAGGTTCCGCCACATGCGTGGCCACCAAGGTGAACGCGCCGTCGAGTTGCTGCCCCACAAGCCGCATGGCCGAGGCGAGCCTGCCACCGCCGGCCACTGGACCATCCGCGGCGCCATCCGCATCACCACCATCCGTGCCCAGGCTGGCGTAGATTTCGCCCAGCAAGGTGGCGGCAACTTCACTGTCGGTCTCGGAAGCGAAACTGTGCCCGCGTTCCAGTAAGTCAGCTTTGAGTCCTGAGTAGTTTTCAATAATCCCGTTGTGCACCACGGCCAAGCTGCCCCCGCCAACCACATGGGGATGGGCATTGGCATCTGTGGGACCGCCGTGTGTAGCCCAGCGGGTATGCCCGATCCCGGCCGTTGCGGCGGGGAGCGGGTGCAGTGCCAGCTCTTCCAAGAGTTTGACAAGTTTTCCGCTCTTCTTGCGCATGGCGATGCCATCAGCGCCAACCACCGCAATACCAGCGGAGTCGTAACCCCGGTATTCAAGCCGCCGTAGTCCCTCCACAATTACCTCAAGAGCGCGTTGCCCAGCTGATGCTGCAGTACTTTGAGCCGGGGCGGTACCGGCGTATCCCACAATTCCACACATGAAAATCAATCATAAACCCCTCGGAATTTAGAGGACGTTCTACGTCCTCTGGCATAAGTGACATGAAAAACCATCACCAACCCAGAAGTGTTCTACCACTCTCGTTTCCCACCTCACAGCAAACAAGGCAGAATTGCAGGTGTGACAGCGCAGAGAACCGAGCCGAGCAATAGCGTCAGCGCCTCCCCTTTCGTGGAACTGGACCGCCAGACGTGGTCCCGTCTTGCCAACAAGATTGAGCAACCTCTGGATGAATCCGACATCCAGCGCCTGCGTGGGCTCGGCGACCAGCTAAACCTGCGCGAGATCCACGATGTGTATTTGCCGCTCTCGCGCCTGTTGAACCTCTACGTGGGCGCTGCAGGTCACTTGCACAACGCCACCACCACATTCCTGGGTGAACACGGCTCCCGTACCCCCTTTGTCATTGGTGTGGCCGGCTCCGTGGCTGTGGGCAAATCCACCACGGCACGGGTACTTCGTGAAATGCTGCGCCGCTGGCCGGATACCCCCAATGTGGAACTTGTCACAACAGACGGCTTCCTCTATCCCAACTCCGAATTGGAACGCCGCGGGCTCATGGGCCGCAAAGGCTTCCCTGAGTCCTATGACCGCCGGGCACTGCTGCGATTCGTCAGCGCCGTCAAGAGCGGCGCCGAGGAAGTCCGCGCTCCCATGTACTCCCACCTCAGCTATGACATTATCCCCGGCAAAGAAGTAGTGGTCCGGCGCCCTGATGTGCTCATTGTGGAAGGGCTAAATGTGCTCGCCGCTGCCCGCCCCCGCAGCGATGGACGCTCCGGTCTGGCCGTAAGCGATTTTTTCGACTTTTCGATCTATGTGGACGCCAAGACCAGCCACATTGAGCAGTGGTACATTGACCGTTTCCGTTCCCTGCGCAGCGGCGCATTCGCCGATCCTGATTCCTACTTCCGCCGCTATGCAGCCCTTTCCGATGTTGAGGCAACAGCCACGGCATCGCGCATCTGGAAGAGCATCAACGAACCCAACCTACTGCAGAATGTGCTGCCCACACGCGGCCGCGCCCAGTTAGTACTCACCAAGGACGCCGATCACTCCATCCGCCGCATGCTTTTGAGGAAGGTCTAGTGCCGGTTGTGGGATTCCACCAGACACGGCACCCTCGGCAAACTCTAGGTGCGCGTCTGCACCGTGAATTGTCCTGGCCGCGCCCTGGTGGCGTGCTCCTCTCCCTGGTTGGGGCCACCCTGGTCCTGGTCGGTGCGCTGGCCCTGGACGCCTCCACAGACTCAGCCGGGCCCTCCGGCGCCGCTCCAGCATCCGCACATTCGGGCACGGACGCCTCACAGGTGCTTTCCTCACCCACAGCTTCGGCCACTCCCACCCATGATCCTGCTCCATCGGCAAAGCAGAAACCGCTATCCGCATCAGGAAGCTCCGCGTCCCCCATAGCCCCAGCTACTACCCCAGCGCAGACTCTTGTCAAAGGCGCAGCATCAGGCTCGCCCATCCAAAAGTTGTTCGCCACCGGATCTGAGGTTCCATCAGATAAGAAACTGTTGGATATATTCAATCCCAACAGTTCTTTGGTGCTCGTCAATAAAACGCACCAGCTCAGCCCGCTGAAGTATGCACCAAAAGATCTGAGAGCCCCGGCCGTAACCACAGGCTCACAAGAGCCCGGCGCACTCCGGGCGGAGGCCGCCACTGCTGCAGAACGGATGTTCACCGCAGCAGCCGCTCAAGGCGTGAACTTGACCCTGATGAGCAGCTACCGCTCCTATGACACACAGTTCAACCTCTACAACAGCTATGTGGCCCAAAAAGGAGCCGCAGCTGCTGATACCACCTCGGCCCGCCCCGGCTTCTCCGAGCACCAAACCGGGTTGGCCATTGACATAGGCGACGCCGCTGCAGGGTCAGCATGTGATTTCACCTCATGTTTCGCTGGAAATCCAGCAGCGCAGTGGGTTGCCGCGCACGCTCATGACCATGGCTTCGTGGTCCGCTATGTCCCCGGCGCGGAACTGAAGACTGGCTACTTGGCTGAACCATGGCATCTGCGCTACCTCGGCGTTGGAGCTGCCCAAGACATGAAGGTTCGGGGCATCGCAAGCTATGAGGAATATCTTGGGCTTCCCGGCTCACCCGGCTACAAATAGCGCTACAAATATATTTCTCGCCGAATCCATACAGAATGCCCGCTAATGCGGTAGCTTAAGGGCATGCTAAAGGGATTCAGAGATTTCATTATGAAGGGCAATGTCGTTGACCTTGCCGTCGCTGTCGTCATCGGTGCAGCTTTCGGGGCAGTCATAAACTCCCTCGTAAAGAACATCCTGATGCCGCTTATCGCCGCAATATTCCAGTCACCAAACTTCGATAGTTTCGCCGTTGTCACCATTGGCGGCGTTGATATCCTCTTCGGAGTATTCCTTACCGCAGTGGTTAACTTCTTGTTAGTTGCCGCGGCTATTTACTTCGCCGTGGTTATCCCCATGAACCACATCATCGCCAAGCGCAACGCCAAGCTCGGCATCAAGGAACCGGAGGCCGAGGTTGATCCGCAACTCGCTCTGCTCACCGAAATCCGCGATGCTCTCAAGGCCACGCCCAGCGGCGGGCAGCACTAATTAACCCGAGCTAGCATTCCCCCAACAATAAAGGGCGGCAACCCCACGGTTGCCGCCCTTTATCTTGTCTGTGACGCTTTACCTTGCCCCTGAAGGCACCCCAGACACCCTAGAAACAGGATTCTTAGAGCGAAAGCTCTGCTTTGACTACGCTCACCAAATCGTTACAAATACGTTCTGCCGTTTCAATGTCTCCGGCTTCAACCATGACACGCACCAGCGCTTCGGTGCCCGAGGGGCGTAACAGGACGCGCCCGGTATCGCCGAGTTCGCTTTCGGCTTTGGCCACCGCGGCATTGATGGCAGGAGTGGAGGAAGCCCGGTTCTTGTCCACGTTCTTGACGTTGATCATGATTTGCGGGAGCTTGGTCATGACAGCAGCCAATTCCTTCAGGCTCTTGCCTGTTTTGGCCACCTGAGCCGCGAGCTGCAGCCCGGTCAACAACCCGTCTCCTGTGGTGGCGTACTTGGAGAAGATCACGTGCCCGGACTGCTCGCCGCCGAGGGTGTAGCTGCCCCGCCGCATCTCTTCGAGCACATAGCGATCCCCCACACCGGTTTCACGGACCGTGATGCCAGCATTACGCAAGGCAATCTTCAAGCCCAGATTGCTCATAATGGTGGCCACAAGGACATCATCTTTGAGCTCTCCAGAAGCCTTTTGAGCCAGGGCGAGGACAGCCATGATCTGGTCGCCATCTATGACGTTGCCCTCGTGGTCCACTGCCAGGCAACGATCAGCATCGCCGTCATGAGCGATCCCCAAGTCAGAACCAGTTGCCAGAACGGTTTCCTGCAGCAGTTCCAAGTGCGTGGACCCAACACCTTCGTTGATGTTCAGCCCGTCAGGTTCGGCACCAATGACAGTAATCTGCGCACCCGCGTCCGTGAAGACCTGGGGGGAGCATCCGCTGGCTGCGCCATGGGCACAGTCAAGGACAATCTTCAGCCCGTCCAAACGGTTTGGCAGTGTGCCCAGCAAGTGAACAATGTAGCGATCCTCGGCATCAGCAAAGCGTTGAATACGCCCCACGTCAACACCTATGGGCCGCACAGCATCGTGCTGGAGCTGAGACTCAATGGCGTCTTCAACATCGTCAGCGAGCTTTGTGCCACCCCGCGCAAAGAACTTAATGCCATTATCTGGCGCCGGGTTGTGGGAGGCGGAGATCATCACGCCAAAGTCTGCGCCGAGGTCGGCAATCAGAAACGCCGCCGCGGGAGTAGGCAGTACACCTGCGTCATAGACGTCCACGCCGGCACTTGCCAGCCCAGCCACCACGGCAGCACCAATGAACTCACCGCTGGCTCTGGGATCACGGGCAAGCACCGCTCGGGGGCGCTTGCCCTCGCTCATCTGCTCATGACCGAGCACAACAGCTGCGGCTTGTGCGAGGGATAAGGCCAATTCAGCCGTCAGTAGGCCATTGGCCAAACCGCGGACACCGTCTGTTCCAAATAATCTTGACATCTTCTTCAGTCTAAATCATGGAACTGAGAAAACCACCGCACCCCACCCATGCGCCCGCTCACAGTGTTCCATTGGATAAGGGCATGCCGATGGCAACGGTTCATGCCAGCACGCAAAAATGCCCCGCTACAAAGCGGCCGGGCATTTTATGGAAGCACAGAAATTAGCGCTTGTGGAGCCAAGCGCTAATATCAGCGCAGGGTACCAAAAAATCCCCGGTCGCGAAGCGACCGGGGATTTTCTGGGAGCGCTGAGATTAGCGCTTGGAGTACTGCGAAGCCTTACGAGCCTTCTTCAGACCAGCCTTCTTACGCTCGATGACGCGTGCGTCACGGGTAAGGAAGCCTGCCTTCTTCAGGATCGCGCGGTTGTTCTCAACGTCGATCTCGTTCAAGGAACGAGCAACGCCCAGACGCAAAGCACCGGCCTGGCCTGATGCACCGCCACCGTGGATACGGGCCCAGACGTCGTAAGCACCATCGAGATCGAGGATGCGGAACGGGTCGTTAACTTCTTGCTGGTGCAGCTTGTTCGGGAAGTAGTTGGACAGCTCGCGGCCGTTAACAACCCACTTGCCGGTGCCGGGAACCACGCGAACGCGGGCAATTGCCTGCTTGCGACGGCCAACAGCAGCGCCTGATACGGTCAGTGCCGGGCGTTCCTTCTTGGGTGCTGCATCAGATGCAGCTGAGCTTTCGCTCGTGTAGCTAGTCAAAACTTCTTCCTCGGCCACAACGGCTTCGGTGTTCAGCTCTTCAGTGTTCTGAGCCACGATTCTCCTTGATTAATGATTGAGGCGGTGGCCAGGACTACTGGGCGACCTGGGTAATTTCGAAAGTCTGGGGCTGCTGCGCTGCGTGGGGGTGCTCGGAGCCGCGGTAGACCTTCAGCTTGCTGATCTGAGCGTTGCCCAGCTTGGTCTTGGGGAGCATGCCAGCGATGGCCTTCTCCACTGCGCGAACCGGGTTCTTCTCCAGCAGTTCTGCATAGTTGACGCTTGACAGGCCGCCCGGGAAACCGGAGTGGCGGTAAGCGCGCTTCTGTTCGAGTTTGGCGCCGGTCAGGGCAACCTTCTCGGCGTTGATGATGATGACGAAATCGCCCATGTCCATATGGGGAGCGAAGGTCGGCTTGTGCTTTCCACGCAGCAGTGTTGCGGTCTGGCTGGCAAGACGGCCCAAGACAACGTCATTGGCATCGATGATGTGCCACTGACGGTTGATATCGCCGGGCTTCGGGGTATACGTACGCACGGTTTTTGCCTTCGTTTCTTGTTCTTAGGTGGTGTCACAGATGGTTGACACCTGCTATCTATGCGTTTACCGGAACAGAGGTGAGGGCTCTAACACCAGTCATCCTGACACTTCCCGATGACGCCCATTCAGTGGTAGTCCTGCAACCGGACCTGTAACGGGCGCGTGGTATCGGGATAGGACACGCACAACGACTATCCACGATACCTTTAATAATAGGCCAAGGTCAAAGCGGGGTACCAAAGGCTGTTACGGGTGCCCGTCGCGTCCGGGTTAAGGTGGCGCGTTCATGAAGTTCAGCCGCGTCCGGGTACCGTACTTCCTCGAAAATTAGCGGGTGGGCGCTTGCCAGCACGGATTTGGCGTCCCTGACGCCCGCCAACTGTCTCTCCCGCATCCAATGCGGACCCTCCATGCCCTGCCCGACCCGCAGCGCCGCACCTGTCAATGCACGCACCATGTTGTGGCAAAACGCATCGGCCTGGATGTTGAGGTTAATCACACCGTCATCCCCACGGGTGAAATCGAAGCGCTGCAGGGTCCGCACTGTGGTGGAACCCTCGCGCGGTTTGGCAAAGGCCTTGAAATCTCCCAGCCCCAGAAGCTCGGCGGCCCCGGCATCCATCAGATCGGCGTCAAGGTCCTGGTTGAACCACAGGGTCTGCGTGCGCAGTAACGGATCCCGCTTGGTTGAAGCGTCGGCAATCCTATAGCTGTAGCGCCTCCACAGGGCCGAGAACCGCGCGTCAAAACCATGGCCGGCCCGTTGCACCCTCTGGATCTGAATGGCCCCCTGGGAGTCCTTCAGGACCCACCCCAGCGCCCCGTTGATGCGACGGAGCAGGGCCAGGCACGGTTCGACGGTATTGTCTCGGTTCAGCCCATCCCATTCCGCCTGGGTGAAGTCGCAATGGGCCACCTGCCCGCGGGCGTGAACACCTGTGTCCGTACGTCCTGCCACTGTGAGGCGCACGAGTCGGCGCATGATCAGCGCCAGGGCCTCCTCCAGGGTTCCCTGCAGTGTCTGCAGCCCCGGCTGAATGGCCCACCCGCTGAAGGGACCGCCGTCGTACGCAATGTCCAGACGTACACGGACAAGGCCTAGTTCTTCGGGAGAAGGATGGTGGTTTTGCATGCCTGAATTCTACCGGCCAGCCATGGCGTCACCGAATTGGATCCGCAACCTCAGTAACCAGTCTGGGGCACCGCACGGGCCACAATACGGCTGCCCAGGCGAGGCACACAGAACAGCGTAGTCCCAGACCGTTAAATGCGGCAAGGACCCGCCACCTTGAAGGTGACGGGTCCTTGCTACTAAAACAAAAGCTTTCGCTTATGAATTACTTGGTCTCTTGCGCAGCTGCTTCTTCAACCTCTACTGCAGCTTCTTCAGCTACAACTTCGGTCTCTACAACTTCTTCAACCTGAGCTTCTTCAACCGGGGCGGCCTTGGCGGCAGCAGCGGTAGCTTCCTTCACAACGGCCTGCTTGGGGCTAACCGGTTCCAGAACGAGCTCGATGACAGCCATGGGAGCGTTGTCGCCCTTACGGTTGCCGATCTTGGTGATGCGGGTGTAGCCGCCATCGCGGTTTTCTACAGCCTTGGCGATGTCGGTGAACAGCTCATGGACAATGCCCTTGTTGCTGATCAGGCCGAGAACGCGGCGCCGTGATGACAAGTCGCCACGCTTTGCGAAAGTTACCAGTCGCTCTGCGTAGGGGCTCAGGCGCTTGGCCTTGGTCAAGGTGGTGGTGATCCGCTTGTGCTCAAACAGAGCAGCGGATAGGTTCGCGAGCATCAGGCGCTCGTGAGCCGCTCCGCCTCCGAGGCGGGGACCCTTAGCGGGTGTAGGCATGGTGTTTCTCCTCAAGTGTCAGCCGCCAGGTGCGCACATCAGCTGTGTGCACCGGGACGGCTAATAAAAATTGTTGTTCGGCTTAGAGCTCGTCGTCGCCAAATGCGTCGTCGTTCTCATCAAGGGCTGCGGCACGGGCGGCCAGGTCAAATCCTGGAGGGGAATCCTTCAGGGACAGACCAAGCTCAACCAGCTTTGCCTTTACCTCGTCGATGGACTTCGCACCGAAGTTACGAATATCCATCAGGTCAGCCTCTGAGCGAGCAACGAGTTCACCCACGGAGTGGATGCCCTCACGCTTGAGGCAGTTGTAGGAACGAACCGTCAGGTCCAAGTCCTCGATCGGCAGGGCCATGTCTGCGGCAAGAGCGGCATCCGTCGGGGACGGGCCAATCTCAATACCTTCAGCAGCAGTGTTCAGCTCGCGGGCCAAACCAAAGAGTTCAACCAGCGTGGTGCCGGCAGAGGCAATGGCATCTCGCGGGGAGATGGCCTGCTTGGTCTCTACGTCAACAATCAGCTTGTCAAAGTCAGTGCGCTGTTCAACACGGGTGGCCTCCACGCGGAAGGTCACCTTCAGAACGGGTGAGTAAATCGAGTCAACCGGGATTCGGCCAATCTCGGCATCTACGTTCTTGTTCTGGGCAGCCGAAACATAGCCGCGACCGCGCTCGATGGTCAGTTCGAGCTCGAACTTACCCTTCGAGTTCAGGGTGGCAATGTGCATGTCGGGGTTGTGGAATTCCACACCGGCCGGCGGGGCAATGTCAGCAGCCGTAACAACGCCAGGGCCCTGCTTGCGCAGGTAGGCGACGACAGGCTCGTCATGCTCCGAAGACACGGAGAGTCCCTTGATGTTCAGGATGATCTCAGTGACATCTTCCTTAACACCGGGAACCGTGGTGAACTCATGCAGAACACCATCGAGGCGGATGCTGGTGACAGCAGCGCCAGGGATGGAGGACAGCAGGGTCCGTCGCAGTGAATTTCCCAGGGTGTAACCGAAGCCGGGCTCCAGCGGTTCAATAATGAACCGTGAGCGATTCTCGGAAACTACTTCTTCAGATAGGGTGGGGCGCTGTGCAATGAGCACTGGGTTTTCCTTTCAGCGAGCATCCGCTATATGACGCAACACAGGTAGTGGAAATGACGGCTGACAGAACTTAATGGCGGCGAAGTTGGCCTCCACCATGAGGTGAAGGCCAACTCTGCTGCTCAAGAACTGCTAGACGCGACGGCGCTTGGGCGGACGGCAGCCGTTATGGGCGCTGGGCGTGACATCCGAGATGGAGCCAACTTCGAGGCCAGCAGCCTGCAGTGAACGGATAGCCGTTTCGCGGCCCGAACCCGGACCCTTTACGAAAACGTCAACCTTGCGAAGACCATGCTCCTGTGCGCGCTTGGCAGCTGCTTCAGCAGCCATCTGTGCAGCGTACGGAGTTGACTTACGCGAGCCCTTGAAGCCAACTTCACCGGCAGAAGCCCATGAGATGACCGCACCGTTCGGATCCGTGATGGAAACGATGGTGTTGTTAAAGGTGCTCTTGATGTGCGCCTGGCCCAGCGCAATATTCTTTTTATCCTTGCGACGCGGCTTACGAACCGCTCCACGAGTCTTTGGGGGCATTTTATTCTCCTACGAAAGTTTAATAAGGGGGCGGCACGGGCATGGGCCCACGCTTGCCAGTTTTTGTGAAGGCTACGCAAGTAGACTTCCCAACCGGCTAGCGGGATCTACCTGCCGGCCTTCTTCTTGCCTGCGACGGTACGCTTCGGACCCTTGCGGGTACGTGCGTTGGTCTTCGTGCGCTGGCCATGCACGGGCATGCCACGACGGTGGCGGATACCCTGGTAGCTGCCGATTTCAACCTTGCGGCGGATATCAGCTGCTACTTCGCGGCGAAGGTCACCCTCAACCTTGTAGTTACCCTCGATGTTGTCACGCAACTGAACGAGTTCAGCGTCAGAAAGGTCCTTGACACGGACGTCCGGGGAGATCCCCGTTTCGGCCAGGACTTTCTTTGCACGGGTCTTGCCCACGCCGTAGATGTATGTAAGCGCTACTTCCAGCCGCTTTTCGCGGGGAAGGTCTACGCCAGCGAGACGTGCCATATTTGGCTGCTCCAATGTGTAAACCGGAGGTCGTAGACAGTACACCCGCACATTTTGTGAATGCGGCCCTGGCCTCCGACCAGGGGTCCGTTGTACGGTTGCGAAAAAATTCGCCTTCGCCCAACTTGTGCTGCCTTATTAATTTACTTGCGTGAGCAAAAGCCCGGGATTTCCCAGAAGGGAAATTAGCCCTGGCGCTGCTTGTGGCGCGGGTTCTCGCAGATCACCATGACTCGACCGTTACGGCGAATCACCTTGCACTTATCGCAGATCTGCTTGACGCTCGGCTTAACCTTCATGGCGTTCCTTTGCGTGATTGCAGTTGTGGTTACTTGTAGCGGTAGACGATACGACCACGGGTAAGGTCGTATGGGCTAAGCTCCACCACAACTCGGTCCTCAGGAAGGATACGAATGTAGTGCTGGCGCATTTTCCCTGAGATATGGGCAAGAACGATGTGCTTGTTCGTCAGCTCAACACGAAACATCGCGTTGGGCAGCGCTTCCGTCACAACGCCCTCGATCTCAATGACCCCGTCTTTCTTGGCCATATCCTCCGCTAACTTTGTTGCGCCGGCTTGTGCAGCTCCTGGAAGGAACTGAGTCAGTCCGGCGTTCGATTTGCTACTGATTTATTGTTTGCCTGCAATTACTCAGCGACGCTTTGGCATAACACCTGCGTTTGCTGGGCGCCCCACAATAGAGCAGGCACAGACAACCAACAACCTACTCTAGTGCATAGTGCCAATTAAGTTAAATTGAGCCCTGTGGCGTCCCGTCAGGGAACCGTGGCAGGATCCCCCACGGGGTTTGAACGGCCTCGGCTTGGGCCACACCATCCAAAATGGCCAGGCGCACGGCCTCAGCCGCGGCACTTTGGAGTTCAATGAGCGGTGCAAGGGGGAATGCCGGATGCGGCGCTAAAACATCCGCACAGGTTGCCAGCGTGAAGATGGTGTCGCCGTCAGCCAGCGTGTGCACGGGATTCAGCGCCCGGGCCATGCCGGCGTGGGCTGCGGTGGCAGTGCGTTTGGCCTGCGCCGCCGTGAGAGTGGCGTTGGTGGCAACAACTGCCAACGTGGTATTCAGCCCCTCCTCCGCCGGCACGCTTTGTGCACCCGGCACCCAGGGGATGCCTGCGGCGTTGACCACGGCAAGGGCACCCACCACAATGTGGGCATTCTCACCCGTCAGCCTGATGGCGGCTGTGCCCAGCCCACCCTTATATTTTCCTGCCCCAATGGCTGCCCCGGTTCCGGCACCCACGTTCCCGCGGACGACGTCGGCCCCTTCCGTTGAGCTTGCCGCGTCCAGTGCCGCCTCATACCCCATGGCGGCGTTGGGCCGGGCAGAAAAATCGCCTCCGCGTCCCAGATCGAAGATGGCTGCGGCAGGGACAATGGGCACCACTCCCCCTGGTACCGCGAACCCCCTGCCATTTTCCTCACACCACTGCTGCACTCCCCCAGCGGCTGCGAGTCCGTAGGCGCTGCCACCTGTCAGCGCCACCGCATCCACCGTAGCGACCATGGTGGTGGGATCCAGCGCATCCGTCTCGTGGGTGCCGGGGCCGCCGCCACGGACATCCACCGAACCGATGGTGCCCGGGGGTGGTAAAACTACGCTCACCCCCGTCAACCAGCCGTCGGTGCGCCGCTGGGCCTGCCCCACCCTGATGCCTGGCACATCAGTGATGGTGCTCTGCCGTGACGGCTTTTTCTTGTCCTGTGACATCAGCTGGACTCCTTTGTTGTGCCGGGTTGCCTGCCACGATTATGCCGTGCACCCGGATCTGCCACCAGTGCACCGCAGCCTGATGCTCCACAAAAAGCGCCCAGCCCCGCGTACCCACTGTTCTCCAACAGTGGGTACGCGGGGCCGGGCACGGAAGGGCTCAGTCCTTCAACTTCGGCTGAACAGTCTTGGTGTAGATGCTCTCCAGTTTTTCTTGAAGTTCACCCAGGCTTGTGGCGACATCGGCTTTCTCATTCATGATTTTCGCGGCTGCGTTTGCCATTTCCAGGTCCGCACCGGGGAGGAATACGCGGGCGTAGTCTTGGCTTCGTGTGACCTTTAGTTGGTCAAGTGCGAGCTGTATTTGGGGAGTGGTGGCCAGTACGGCAGTCATGTCTGCATCATCGCGAACCGGCATGTAGCCTGTTGCTGCGGAGAACCGTGCAGTGTTTGCCGCGTTGGTGATGAAGGAGACAAACTTTGCTGCCGCCAGCTGCCGTTCGGGGGACGTCTTTGCCGCAATAACCAGCCCTGCCCCGCCTGTGGGGCAGACTGGCGAGGCGGAGACGCTGCCCCCTGGCAGGAAGCCAACACCAATGTTCATTTTCGCTGTTTTGGCGGCTTCGAGTGTTCCCACCAAGTCCCCTGTGGAACTCACGGTGGCACTGACAGCTCCGGCACTCATGTCTGAGACGGCATCTTTTGAGGAGACACCTGCCCACTTGTCTTTGGTGATGCTCTCCTGTACCCAGGTCATGGCTTTGATGGAGGCCTCTGAATTCGCTGTGATTTCCCACTCCTTGGACCATCCCCCGCCCTGGCCCCACAGTACGTTCTGCAACGTCCATCCCGCATATCCGGCTAGTGCCGGATATTGGTAGGCATGCTGGTAGCCCTTGTTGCCCGCATTGGCAGCCTGGATCTTTGGCGCCCACAGTGCAAATTCTTCCCACGTGGCAGGAGCCCTATCAGGCAGTCCCGCCGCCGCGAAGTGGTCCTTGTTGTAGTAGAACAAGGGTGTGGAGCGAGCGTAAGGGACGGCCCAATGCTTGTCCGTGTACTTGTAATCGCCAAAGAGCGTCGCGTTGAACCCCGCACTCTTGTCCCCCACCAAAGCCAGAAGCTCATCCAGTGGCATGACAGTTTCTGCCAAGGCGTACCGGAACCACCACACATCTGAGGCCACCACAACATCGGGCACATTGTTCCCGGCCTGGGAGGTCTGGAACTTCTGTGCAACCTCTTCGTAGTTGGCCCCTCCGGTGATCAACTCAACTTTGATGCCGGGGTTGGCCGCTTCAAAGTCCGCGATCAGTGCCGCTTCAATATCGGCTGACTTCCCCGGGTGGCTGGACATGAACGTGATCTTGGCTGCCGGTGTCACCTTGGCCCAGTCAGTATTCATGGCGGCCGGTACATTGCCGCCCGTGCTAGGTCCTCCACACGCGGCCAGTGCAACTGAGCCCAGACCCAGCCCTGTGACGGTGAGGAAATTTCTGCGATTAATGATCCGTGACATAGTGAATTTCTCTTTCTTTCCTGAACAACTTGTGGAAGGGGAAACTTTTTTCTTACCCGGTGACGGAACCTTGGGTCAGTCCGTCAACGATGAAGCGCTGGAGTGCAGCGAAGATGAGCAAAATGGGCACAATGACTATCACGGCACCGGCCATGAGCACGCCCCAGGCTTGAGCTGTGGAGTCGCTATTGGCGAGCAGCGTCAAGCCAACAGGAAGTGTCATCATTTCCGGTTTGTCGGTAACGATGAGCGGCCAAATGTAGTCATTCCACTCACCCACGATTGTCACCAGCGCCACAGTTGCGATGCTGGGCCCGGAAATTGGAACCACTATCTGAAACAACCTGCGCAGGTGTCCAGCTCCGTCAATCTCGCTCGCTTCCAGAATGGACGGCGGCAGTGAGAGAAAATGTTGGCGCAGGAGAAAGGTGCCGAAGGCAGTCCCTAGTCCCGGCAGGATGATGCCCCAGTACGTGTTCAAGCCATCCAGGCCCGCGATGAAGATGTAGTTGGGCAGCACAGAAACTTGGGGCGGGACCATCAGTGCCACCAAGATGGCCAGAAAGATTGCTCTCTTGAAGGGAAAACGGACAAAGACCAAGGCGTAGGCTGTCAGGATTGCCAAAGCACACTTGATACTTGAGCCGATCACCGTGACAACCACACTGTTAATGAAGAACCGCACAAAAGGCACGGTCGTGGCGGCCTGGGCGTAGTTCTCAAGCGTGGTATTCCGTGGCAGCACAGAAAGCTGCGTGGTGACAATCTCGCCGGGACCTTTCAAGGAAGAAAGAACCATCCAGAGCAAGGGCGCCACAACCACAAACGTGGCCAGTACCAGCGGTAGGTAGCCCGTGGCGATGGTCCGCGCCAGGTTGGCTTTAGAGAAGGCATGGGGCAGGGTTGTGGTGCTCACGCGTAATGTACCTTCCGTTCGACGAACCGCAATTGCAATCCCGTCATGATCAGCAACAGCACGAACAGCACTACCGAGATGGCCGCTGAATAGCCTGCCCTGTTGTAGGCGCCAAACGCCTGCAGGTACGCCTCAAAGATGAGCGTTCCCGTGCCATTTCCTGTGGGTGTCATGATTTTGATGATGTCGAAGGCCTGGAGGGAACTGAGTGTGCTCGTGATCAGCAGGAAGAACGTTGTTGGCGAGAGCAAGGGCAGCACCACGAAGTAGAAGCGTCTCAGGGGACCCGCACCATCGAGTGTGGCGGCTTCCATGACGTCGTGCGGCAGTGACTGCAAGCCAGCCAAGTAGACGATCGCGCAGTAGCCCAGGTTCTTCCACACGAACACAAGGATCACCATCACCAGTGCCAGGGCGGGATCGTTGATCCATTGTGGGCTGGCCAGCCCCACTCCTCTCAGTACCCAGGAGAGGACCCCGTAGACGGGATCAAAGATAAACAGCCACACCATGCCCACGCCAACTCCGGACAGCACATAAGGGGCAAACACCGCTGACCTGGCTAGTGTGCGACCTGGAATCTGTTGATTCAGAGCAACAGCCACCAGCAGGCCCAGAACCATGGCGCCCCCAACGGTGGCCACGGTGAAGACCGCAGTTGTTCCAAGTACCGAACCGGCATCACCGGAGTGGAAGAATTCCACATAGTTCCCCCAGCCAACCACCGTGGCGTCAACAGAGCCCAGTGTCCAGTCCAGCGTGGAGTAATAGATATTGCTCAGTAGCGGTCGGTAGGTGAACAGTGCAATCAGGAGCAGGTTCGGCAGTGCCAGGGTGAGGAACACCAGAGCCTCTTGGCGCGCCCGTGGGGAGAAGGTTTTGCGCCCCGGAACCGGAAGCCGGACATCGGCGGCCACTGGGTTAGCCGTGTCGGCTGCAACCGCTTCTAAAACGGCCATCTATTCCACCTGCCGGGCGTGCGTGGGAACGGAGCAGAGCGCAGTGCGAATCAGTTCCGGATCATCGGTGCAGAGGGCGTCTACACCCATGTTCGCCAGCTCGTGTGCCCTGTCCGTGTCATTGACCGTCCACGCCCAGACTTTCAGTCCGCTGGCGTGGATCATGTCTATGGTGGTGTGGTCCAGAAGCCCCTCCCACACCGAAACCCCTGTGCTTTTATGCAGAAGTGCAAAGTCTATGGATTCTTGGAGGTCTCCCCCACCGTCAGCATTCATTTCCCAACCAAAAGTGGCTGGCTGGCAATCACTGCCAGGGGCAAGCTCACACATTTGCGTCAGTGCGGTGAACTGCATTGATGAACAAAACCAGTCAAGGCCAGGATGCTCGGCTATGACGCCGAGCACTGCGGCCACGGAAGTGTCATCTTTAAGCTCGATGTTGACCCGTACCTTGCCAGCTGCCATGCCCAGCACTTGGTCCAGCGTTGGCACAAACTGTCCATGACCAGCATCCAGCAAACCAAGCTGGACCGCCGTGAATTCACTGATTCTGCCGGTGCCGTTTGTGGTGCGGTCCACAGTTTCATCGTGGATCACCATGGGGATTTTCTCTGCTGAGAGGTGGACGTCAAGCTCAATGCCGTCAACACCTAAGTCAATGGCTCGAGAGAATGCCGCCAGCGTGTTCTCCGGCAGATGCGCTGAAACCCCGCGGTGGGCATAAATGCGCATATACACGTTCCCCTCATTAGTCTTCCCGTGGTCAAACTCTCCCGCCTGATGGCGGGGTTCCGCACGGGTGCAATGACCAAGTTACGCATGGTGTTGACACATCCGGTGAGCACCAGATGGATACAAGGGAAACTACGCTTAAACAGTTGTGCCCCTGCCCTGACGAATTTGCGTCAAGGCAGGGGCACGGCGAGCGTTGGGAGGAGTTGGGTGGGCCCCCAGCTCCGAGGGACCCGAGGCGAGCTTGCGAGC
>NZ_JAUCEK010000010.1:0-134095 GCF_032458965.1 Arthrobacter sp. lap29 | reverse complement strand
GACCACCACATCACCAACACCCCTGTGGAGGAAACAACACCGCCACCACGGCCGTCCCGTTCCGGAAAGCGGACCACTGACTACCGAATTGGAGTCTGTCAGCCAGGGTAGAGGGCGCCCAGAACAGTTCGATAGCTGGGCTGTGGATAACGTGGTGGCGTGTCAGGCGGCTGCACTGTATTTTGGAACCAAGCCAACCGCAACGACTTCAACGGGGAAGCCGCTGTCAGGCAGCAGACTTGGGGGGGGGGGGGGGGGGCAGGCGATGCGCCACACTGAAGGTGGACGTCCGGGCGGGCGTCGAGCCATTCTGGGGCTGTCAGTAATAAGCATATTGATCTTGGTTGGTTGCTCATCAGCACCGAAAGAAATGGCAACCAGCTCACCAGGGGCGCCCACTGTTGTCGGCAGCCAACCGGCCATCACCTCGGAACCAGCACCGACTCCAGCTGTCTACAAACCCGCTACGGACAAAGGTCCTGCCGAAAACGTACCTGTCCCAGTTTTGCCTGACAAGGCCACAGAGTTTACCAAAGACGGGCTGATTGCCTTTGCTGAATACTGGTACTCAACCCTTGGTTATGTCTATGAGACTGGCGGTTCTGGACCGATGATGGAAATTACTGAACCCGCTTGTAAGCCCTGCATATTTGTCAATCAACCGATCGCGGAATTGTATGAGAGTGGAGGCTGGATTGCTGGTGGTCGGATGACAGTGCATCAGTCAACGGCGTCTTTCGAGCAGACACCCGACGGGACCTACCAAGTCATCCTCATGATTCAGCAGGCGCAGGTTCGGGCCTATGATGCAAACAAGATTCTGCGGAGTGAGCGCCCTCAAGGTGGCGCGCGGGCCAACATCGTGGTCGCAAGATTTATAGACAACCACTGGCAAGCCCAGACAGCCGAAGCGGTTGCAAAATAGTGATCATGAAACGTTTCCTAGCGACTTCACAACAAGCAATGTTGATAATCTCGATTGTTCTTCAGCCGCCAATTGGGCTGGCATTGGGTGAGATTGACATTCCGAACTGGGACGATTCAGATCTCGTCACCGAGGGATGGAACCCGTCCGGAGGTGGAGACTATTTGGAGCAGACACCGTCGGCAGGTCCAGCAGATCCCTTTCTCTACGAGGCCCGGGTTGCTTGTACCTCAGGCGATTCCGCAGTGTTTCCGGAATGTGCTGCCGTAATGCCAGAATGTGGCGGCGGCGATGGTGGAGAGCCTGGAACCGTGGTCTATTGGTATTCGACATTAAAGAATGCTGCCCAGAAAGTATGGGCATTTCATTCTGGTCCTGTGTGCATCTTTGGCGAAAAGCCGAGGGATTTACTTGCCGAGATTGCAGGCCAGATCGCTCACGAATTTCAGCGAACCCCAATAGCCGCGGCAGAATTCGGCAGCCAGCCCGGCCCTCATACTCTCCGCGGGAAGGAAACTAACGTTTGGGCTGCGGCGAAAACGCAGACATTCAACCTGAGCATGCTGGGCCAAAACGTCACCATTACTGCTACGCCTGCGGGCTACACCTGGGATTACGGCGATGGTACAACTTGGGGCCCGACGCCCATCCATGGGGCGCCACTACATGCCGACCGCATCGGTGAACAAACACAAACCAGCCACGTCTACACCGAAACTGGACGGCTGACAATCGGACTCACAACACACTTTAATGGCAGCTACTCGGTCAATGGTGGCCCGGAACTACCCATCCCCGGCCAGGGAAACATCGCCTCCCCAGCACTGCCGCTCACTGTCTGGCGTGCCGAAACCCACCTCTACGCCGACGATTGCATTGTCAACCCCCACGGCGTCGGCTGTTAGGGCACGCCCCAAACAAAACTAACCCCAGCAAGACGTACGGCGGCGGAATCAACCCGCCGCCATACGTCACAGACAACTACTTCTTGGCGGCAGTCTTTGCCCGCTGGATCAAAATCTTCTCATCTATAGGACCATCTGAGCTGGCACGCAGCTTACGGTAGTAGTCGCGAGCTTCATCTTGGCGCTCACGCTCAATTCCCGTGGCGATGGTGGCGCGCAGGTGTTCTGGACCGTAGCCGAAGGCATCCACCAGATCCAGTGCATGCGGCCGCAACTTGCTAAGCACTCGGTTAATGTAAGGGGCAAGGGTGCGGGCGCGCAACATGGAAATTCGGCCGTTCATCAAGTACCAGTCCAGATGCTTTTCAATCAAGGACAGGCCAAAAAGGTCCCGCAGGCGCGTCATAACCCGCTTGGTTCCCGGATCGGAAATCCTGCCAAGTGCTGCCGTGAACGATTCCCACTGCAACAGTTCAGCATGGGCCCGGGCAGCTTCAATGAGATCATTCTGGTGGTCATTGAATATCTGTGCACCCTTATCCTTCGGCTGCTTCGCAGCTTCCTTCAAAGCTCCAGCAACTTCGGCCACCATGGTCTGCACCCGGTCAGCCAGCATCTGGTGCTGTGTACCGGCGTCTTTTAGCGCCTTGGCCGACTTTTGAGCGGAACCCGTGTCAGAAACAAACTGCGCCACCTGACGCAGGCCTGTCTTGTTAAGGGTCAGATCAGCGGCCGCTCCAGCCACGAAACGAGCAAGAACGCCGAAGTCCAGGTTACGGAACTCCTTGCTGTAGTCAGCCAGAAGGCGCTTGGCCACCAACTGCAGAAGTACCGTGTTATCGCCTTCAAAAGTGGCGTAAACATCAAGGTCTGCCCGCAACGAGGTAAATCGGTTTTCCGCCATAAAGCCAGCGCCACCGCAGGCCTCGCGGCATTCCTGCAGCGTCTCCAAGGCGTGCCAGGTGGTCAGTGATTTGTAGGCGGCCGCGAGAGTCTCCAGATCCTGCCGGTCTTCGTCGGTGTCATGCGCACCGGAGAAAACATCGTTGAACTTCACCAGAAGATCCTCATGGGCGAACGCGGCCGCGTACGTAGTTGCCAGCAGTGGCAATAGTCGGCGCTGGTGGCGCTGGTAATCCAGCAGCACTACTTCTTCAGTGTCTGAGGCTGCGTTGAATTGACGGCGTTCAGTGGCGTACTGAATGGCGATCTTCAAGGCAACTTTGGAAGCAGCAACGGCTGCACCGTTGAGAGAAACACGGCCCTGGACCAAGGTGCCCAGCATGGTAAAGAAGCGCCGGCCGGGGCTTGCGATGGGGGAGCTGTAGCTGCCATCGGGGGCCACATCGCCATAGCGGTTGAGCAGGTTGGTGCGGGGGATGTGAACGCTGTCGAAAGCGAGCCGCCCGTTGTCAATGCCGTTTAGTCCGCCCTTGATGTTGTCATCACGGCCCTGTATTCCGGGTAGGAACTCCTTGGTTTTGGGGTCGCGCAGGTCAACGTAGAACGCATGCACGCCGTGGTTGACGCCCTTGGTGATGAGCTGGGCAAACACCACGGCAGCAATACCATCTACGGCCGCGTTTCCGATGTACTCCTTCCACGCAGCGGCGAACGGCGTGTTGATGACGAACTCCTGGCTCGAGGCATCATAGGTGGCAGTGGTTGCGATGGAGGCTACATCGGAGCCGTGCCCAATCTCCGTCATGGCGAAAGAGCCGGGGATGTCCAGATTCATGATGCCAGGCAGCCATTTGTCCTGGTGCTCCTGATTACCCAAGTGCAGTACTGCGGAGCCGAAGAGACCCCACTGGACGCCGCCCTTGATTTGCAGGGACGGGTCGGCAATGACGAGTTCCTCAAAGCCGGCAACATTGCCGCCATGGTCATCGCTACCGCCAAGACGGGTGGGGAAAGCACGGTGGACGCCGTTTTGTTGCACCAAAATGCCTAGCTGTTGGAAGACCCGTTTGCGGTGCTCGGTGTGAGTGAGCCCCTCAATCTTGTGGAGTTCCGGGTTCCCTGCCAAGGCGCGGGCTGCAAGACGAACATCGGCCCACTTGCCTAGGAGTAGTTCACCCAGCGCGGCAACATCGACGCCAGCGTCGCTGTTGTTGGCTGCGGGCGAAAGCGGATTCATTGTCTGCGTCATGATTTTCCTTCTGCTGCTGTTGTTGAACGGTGAGGGGGCGTGAGGGGGACAAGCTGCCCCACGCCGTCGAACAGCCAGGCCGAAATTTGCCCAGCCATGGTTGTGAAATCTGGCTTGTTGTCAAGATCCGGGGTCTGGAGCCACAATTCCCCTGCCGTGCGCACCATGCCTATGGCTGCTTGGGGCCAGTAATCCACCAGCGGGGAGTTGGGATCGCCCAGCAGATGCCCCATCGGCTCGGTGATCATGGCCGTGACGCTGTCAAAGAACCCCGTCAACTCACCAGAGGGCCGGGCTTCACCATCGTCTGGAAGCGTGGCAAAGAAGTAGACGTTGGGGGAGGTCTGCGCCATTTGAAGGTAGGCGGAAATCATTGCGGTCACCCCTTCGCGGGGGGAGCTTGCACCTTGGCGGGCCGCGGCAATGGTTTGCTGCATCTGCCGGATCACTACGGCTCCCACAGCGTGGCGCAACCCTGACTTATCGCCAAAGTAGCGGTAGAAAACAGACTTTGACGTTCCTGCCGTGACGGCTATCTCCTCCATGGAGGCGTCTGCCCCCAGCCTGTGGATGGCCCGGCGGGTTGCCTGAATCAAGGAACGACGGCGTTCCTCACGGTGGGATTCCCATCGCACCGAACGCCCGTCGAGGGAGGCGTCAGCGGCCTTGGCAGGTCCGGGCAAGGAGGAGTCCGCGGAGCAGGCCAAGGAAGAAGGCGAGGAGGAGTGGGAGGATGCTGTTGGCTCTTGCTGTAACGAGTTCACGATACTCAGCGTATCAGGTACGCTGAGTATCAGTAACAATCGGTGTCCCCGTAGAAGAGAGCCTCATGACAAACCACTCAGCAGCAGAGAATCAGCATTCCGTTGACACGAAGCATGGAGCAAAGGTGGCCTCTGCCCCCACGTCCCGTGCTGCCCTGCGTAAAGCAGTAGTTGTTGGTGGCAATCGAATTCCCTTCGCACGTTCGGGCGGCGCATACTCGCATTCCTCTAACCAGGACATGCTGACAGCTGCCCTAGATGGTTTGGTGGCCCGGTTTGGTCTGGCTGACGAGGAAATTGGTGAAGTTGCCGCCGGCGCAGTACTGAAGCATTCACGAGACTTCAACCTCACCCGGGAAGCCGTACTGGGTTCCGCACTATCTGCAACCACCCCTGCCTATGATCTCCAGCAGGCCTGCGCCACAGGAATGGAAGCCGTGATTGGACTTTCCAACAAGATCAAGTTGGGTCAGATTGATTCCGCCATTGCCGGCGGGGTGGACTCTGCCTCGGATGCACCCATCGCCGTCAGCGAAGGTCTACGTGCCATCCTGCTTGATCTGAACCGTGCCAAGACCATGGGGCAGAAGGCCAAGATCATCAGCCGCATCCGGCCCAAGGATCTCTCCCCGGATGCACCCTCCACTGGTGAACCGCGCACGGGACTTTCCATGGGTGAGCATCAGGCACTCACCACGGCACAGTGGAAGATCAGCCGCGAGGCCCAGGATGAGCTCGCCCTTGCCAGTCACAAGAACCTTGCGGCAGCCTATGACAACCACTTCTTCGATGACCTCATCACGCCCTTCCGCGGACTGACCCGTGACTCCAACCTGCGCGCCGATACCAGCATGGAGAAGCTGGCCAAGCTCAAGCCGGCCTTCGGCAAGTCCCTCGGGGATGCCGCGACCATGACGGCAGGGAACTCCACCCCGCTGACTGACGGTGCCGCAACTGTGCTGCTGGCCTCCGAGGAATGGGCCACCGCACGCGATCTGCCCATTCTGGCTGACATCGTTGACGGCGAGGCGGCGGCAGTTGACTTTGTCCACGGCAAGGACGGGCTGCTCATGGCTCCCGCGTTCGCGGTCCCGCGCCTGCTGGCCCGCAACGGATTGACGCTAGCCGACTTCGACTACTTTGAAATTCATGAGGCCTTCGCCGGTACTGTCCTTTCCACACTGGCAGCGTGGGAGGACGAGGAGTTTAGCAAAACCCGTCTGGGCTTAGATGATGCCTTTGGTTCCATTGACCGGACCAAGCTCAACGTCAACGGGTCCTCGCTGGCTGCGGGTCATCCCTTCGCCGCCACAGGGGGGCGCTTGGTTGCCTCGCTGGCTAAGATGCTCCATGAACGCGGTCAGGTGGATGGCCGCCCGGCCCGCGGCTTGATATCGGTCTGCGCCGCCGGCGGCCAAGGCGTTGTCATCATCATGGAAGGGCGCTAATTCCATGAACCCGCACAATAAGACTTCGCGACCGCAGCAAAATTCAGACAAGTACACCGAGTTTGTCAGCCGTGGCCTGGGTAAGGATCTGGCAAAGCGTTTGGGTTTGCCGCAGCCGGCCATCCTGCGGCGGTATTCGCCTCTTGCCCCGCTGGTTGAGGGCCCCATTCTGGTTGTTGGCCAAGGAGCAGGGGCCGACGCCGTTGCAACAGTGTTGCTTAGCTGGCACCAAGATGTTCGCCGGCACACCGCGCCCAAGGAAAAGTTGGGCGCCATCGTGGTGGTCTTGGACGAGCTGGGGCATCCTGAGCAACTTTCCGCGCCCATGCTCAGCGTCGCCGCGGCCTTGCGTGGCCTGAACCGGAACGCCCGGGTGGTCAGCATCTCCCGGCAGGCTTCCAGCACAGACACCCCCGCAGTTGCCGCGGCACGCAACGGGGTGGACGGAATTGTGCGCTCACTGGCCAAGGAACTGCGTGCCGGGGCCACAGCCAATGGGATTGTGCTGGCAAACGGTATTGCAGCGGACGCACCCAGTGCCATGTCGGCGCTGCGTTTCTTCCTTTCGGGCCGCTCGGCATTCGTTGATGGACAGTTCCTCACTGCATCCTGCGCAGGATCCGTCACCGAACCGGATTGGGTCAAACCACTGACCGGATCCGTTGCGGTGGTCACGGGCGCGGCCCGGGGCATTGGCGCAGCAATTGCGCGGACACTTGCCCGCGACGGTGCAACCGTTTTCGTCGTTGATGTGCCAGCAGCAGGAGATCACCTGGCAGCGGTTGCCAATGAGATCCATGGCACGGCACTGCAGCTGGATATCACTAGTGCTGACGCCGGGGAGCGCATCTTAGAACACGCCATCTCCCGCTACGGGCGCCTGGATATTGTGGTGCACAACGCCGGAATCACCCGGGATAAGTTGTTGGCCAACATGGATGGTGCCAAATGGGACTCCGTCATCGCCGTCAATATTGCCTCGCAACTGCGCATGAACGAGGTGTTCCTCGCCAGCCCGGCGTTTGGTAACAATTCACGGATCATCAGCGTTGCCTCCACCAGCGGTATTGCCGGGAACCGGGGTCAAAGCAACTATGCGGCGTCAAAGGCAGGGGTTATGGGCATGGTCTGGTCTACTGCGCCGTTGTTGGCCGAACGCGGAGGTACGGTGAACGCCGTCGCACCTGGATTCATTGAAACGGAGATGACGGCGAAGATTCCCTTCGCCACACGGGAAGTTGCCCGGCGCCTGAACAGCCTTCAACAGGGCGGCAAACCCGGTGATGTTGCCGAAGCGATCGCCTTCTTTGCGCAGCCCAACGCTGCCGGTGTCACGGCGAATGTGCTGAGGGTGTGCGGGCAGAACTTGGTGGGGCAATGAGCGAGGAAACGTTGTTGACAGAGATGCCATCGCTGTCCAAGCTTTACATCAATGCTGCTGCTGCTGCGGCTAAATCCAAGCTGCTCCGGGCCCAACCCGTTGTGGCGTTGCCGTCTCGCGCTGTGGAAGTCCGCGGTGTGCAGGCCAACCTTGCCAAGGTCACAGAGTTTGCCCACCTGATGGGAGAGCCGGCCCGTGATGTGTTGCCCTCCGGCTATTTGCACGCACTGGTGTTTCCCGTGGCCATGTCCGTCATGGTCCAGGAAGACTTTCCGCTGCCACTGTTGGGAATGATTCACCTGCGCAATCAGGTGGAACAGCTGGCTCCCGTGCTCTTCACGGATAAGTTGACCGTCCGGGCCTGGGCGCGGGATCTGAGCGGTCACCGAAGCGGTACTCAGGTGCAGCTCGTGAGTGAAATCCACACTGCGGACGGTACGGAATTGTTGTGGCGGGGAATTTCCACGTACCTGGCCAAGGGTGTTTTCCTGCCTGGGCTGGACAAGCCGACGGCCGCTCCCATGCGGGAGGACTTTGTGCCGCCAGCACCCACCGCAGAGTGGCGCCTGGGCGTTGATACGGGGCGTGCTTATGCAGCGGTATCGGGCGATTTCAACCCGATCCACCTGAGCGTACTGACGGCCAAGGCGCTGGGCCTGCGGCGCTCCATAGCCCATGGCATGTACGCCGCGTCCCGCGTTCTGGCCACGGTTCCGAGTTCCAAACCGCATTCCTTCAGCTGGGACATCAGCTTTGACTCGCCCATCGTCTTGCCTGCCACCGTCGCCTTAGAGGTCCTTGACCGAGAATCTGAGGATGGTCTCTGGCTGGGCTCGGAGTTCACCGCATGGAACGCCCGCAGCACCAGACGCTTCTTCAGCGGCACCGTAACAGCTGACTAAAGGTTTGTTGGCTCCTGATACGGGTAGGCTGCAATGATCGCCTGAATCCGCTCGACGGCGGACTGGTCCAGGCCACTGGGGGAGACCCCATTCCAGGCCTGGACCGCCACCTGCAGGTAAGCCAGCGGACATTGAGCACGCCCTTTAATACGGGCTGCATCCCCGATGCGCCCAAACTCAGCCCAGAGACCATGGCGGTGTCGCCGCCTGGCAAGTACTCCAAGGAATCCACGGCCGCCCGCTCCGAGCTCGCGTAGACTCGCATCGGTTCCTTGGCAGGCTGCAGGGTCACCGCAGCAAGGGCAGCTGCCTGAGCAGTGAGTACGCAGGTGGCAGCCTGCGTGGCGTCTGAAGCCTGAGTAGTGTGGCCAGCCTGCTGGGCCCGCCGCTGCTGGAAGGTAGCCTCGGTTCGCCACAGCCAGGACGCAGCACGATACGCCAGCCTAAAAGCTCAAACCGCCAGGAATCCTTGAAAGAGTGCCGGGCGTGGGACAAGAGACGGTGTGAGGGCCAGAGCCACGGCAGCTACGGACGCAACGAACCCGGCAATCCGAGCTGAGCTACAGTGCGCCATGGGTGGTTGCCTGCTGCTGCCTGATGGATGCCGTGGTTAGCCTATCTTTTCAGCTTTCTAAAGTGTGGCGGCCGGGCGCACCTACGGAGCTGTTGACTCTTGCCAAGGTGCCCGCGTAACTGCCTGCTGAATGGGCGCTGGGGGAGCCCATTGACATGGTGTGGCGGCGTGCCGGGCGAATCGCCGGGTACAACACGCTGACATGCTCATCTGCACGGTCACGGCGGCTGCTCAGTACCAGTTCATTGCCGGGGCTGTCCGTTGCTACCTCGGCACTGTAAATGGCCTCAATCCTGCCAGCGACTGTCATAAGAAAACCCAGTTGAAATTGCCTGCGCTCCAGAGTCTTTTCATGGGCGCTCAGGAAGTCCTTGTTCAGATATGAGATCCACCAGTTCGTCATGGCTGATTCCACTTGCAGTCGTAACGAAACCAAGAGCCGCACAATCTGCGCCACATCGGATTCGGCTCCGATCAGGTAAAGGACTTTTTTACTGCTACCAGTGGCCTGCAGGACCCGGACAGTATTAAACGCCAAGGCGATCATGGTGAAACCGCGCGCCTGACCCACCCGGTACTGGCCAGAAAATTCCACCCGCTCTTCCACCATGAGCTCTTGTGGCTTGCCTGACTTTCCGGCTTCTGCATCGATCGTGGCCTGCTCTATTCCGTAGCGGACCATGAGCCGTTCGGCATGTTCTTGAAAAGCCTGGGCTTCGGCGGGGAAGGGCGTGTTGGCGGCCTTGGCGAGCAACTTGGTGATGAGTTTGAGGGTTTTCTCCGCCTTACGGCCCGGTTCCTGTTCCGTTTTCATGAGAAGGCTCCTTGTGCTGGGGCTTTTGCCCTGGTGTTGGGCCGTGAGTACCTGGTGTGCCTGCGGTCCAGGAAACGGTGGACGCTTCCTTACCTGGGACTCTAGCGAGAGGCACTGACATTGAAAGCATGAAAGTAAAAAGTATGAAAGCAAAAACTATGAAAGCCACAGCAGGGAAGCCAGTGATGCCACCGAACTTCAGCATGGTGACGTTCGGCACATAGCTACCTTCTCTGGGTAGTTGGCTACTGACCCTGTTTTTGGGCAAACAAAAAGACTCCCTGAGAACCGTGGTTCCCAGGGAGTCTGTCAGTGCGCGGAAAGGGACTTGAACCCTCACCCCGTTTCCAGGACTAGCACCTCAAGCTAGCGCGTCTGCCATTCCGCCACCCGCGCAGGTGATCGCAGGAATCTGATTCTCACTCTCGTTTGAATCGTTGTTCCCTGCAGCAGCGATGAAAACAATAGCACGACTTTTGCCAGAAACAACAATCGAGTCCTGCCCTACGGTTTTGGGGCACGCCGGGAGCTAGAAACGTCACAAAAGGTAGGCTGGATCAAACGCACCAGTCAGAGGAGTTATGCCGTGAATACCGTCAGGCCCGAGGATGAAGTTGCAGGCATCTGTGCCGATCTCATTCGCTTCGACACCAGTAACTACGCCGACAATGAAGGTCCGGGGGAGCGGGCCATTGCCGAGCATACCGCGGCGCTCATCTCCGAGTCCGGGCTCGCACCGGAGTTGTATGAGTCCTCACCCGGGCGTGCCAATGTGGTCACCCGAATTGAAGGAGAGGACTCGTCCCTTCCGGCACTTGTGGTGCACGGGCACTTGGATGTGGTTCCGGCACTGGCCGCGGATTGGAGTGTGGACCCTTTTGGTGGTGAACAGCGGGACGGGCTGATCTGGGGTCGGGGTGCCGTAGACATGAAGGACATGGACGCCATGATCCTTTCCGTCATGCGGTCTATGGGCCGTGAAGGCCGCAAACCCAAGCGTGACATTGTCTTTGCGTTCTTTGCCGATGAGGAAGCTGGCGGCACTTACGGCGCCCGCTGGTCCGTTGACAACCGTCCGGACCTCTTTGAGGGCGCCACGGAAGCAATCTCCGAGGTGGGCGGCTTCTCTACCGAGATCAATGGCCAGCGCGCCTACCTGCTGCAAACGGCGGAAAAGGGTCTGGCCTGGCTGCGTCTGACCGCCCACGGCAGGGCAGGGCACGGCTCCCACATCAATACGGACAACGCGGTGACCCGGTTGGCCCGTGCCGTCACCCGGATTGGTGATTACACCTGGCCCATCGAGTACACCGACACCACCCGCGCATTCCTTGAGGGCGTCTCGGAGCTGACAGGCATTGAATTTGATGAATCAAACCCGGACACCTTACTAAGCCAGTTGGGTACTGTTTCACGCTTTGTGGGCGCAACCTTACAAAATACTGCCAACCCCACATTTCTTTCCGGCGGTTACAAGGCCAATGTGATACCCGGCACAGCCGAAGCCATGATTGACATCCGGACCCTGCCGGGCCAGCACGAACAGGTTCTGGAAATTGTGCGCGAACTGGCAGGAGAGGGGATCGATATTTCCACTATCCACAATGATGTCTCGCTCGAAACACCGTTCGCCGGCAACCTTGTGGACGCCATGATTGACTCCCTTCACGCTGAAGACCCGGGCTCCACGGTCCTGCCGTACACGCTCTCCGGCGGCACTGATAACAAGTCGCTGAGCCGCCTGGGGATCACCGGTTATGGCTTCGCCCCGCTACAACTGCCCCCGGAACTGGATTTCACCGGCATGTTCCACGGAGTGGATGAGCGCGTCCCCGTCGATTCTTTGAAATTCGGCGCCCGCGTCCTAGACCGTTTACTCAGCACCTACTAAGAAAGATCACCATGAGTACGCAGCTGCACGAACTACTGCCGGACGATTTACTGGAGCGCTTCCGTGACCGCGCCAAAGGGTACGACGAGCGTAATGAGTTCTTTCATGAGGACTTGGTTGAGCTGAAAGCGCAGGGTTATCTGCGCATGTTTGCCGCGGAGTCCGACGGCGGACTCGGCTTTGGCTTGGAAGCGGCGGCGGCCGCGCAACGCAGATTGGCCACGGCGGCCCCGGCCACCGCTTTGGCGATCAACATGCACTTGGTGTGGACCGGCGTCGCCCACCTTCTACACGAGCGTGGGGATAACTCACTCCGCTATGTGCTGGAGGAGGCCGTGGCCGGGGAGGTGTTTGCCTTTGGCAACTCGGAAGCCGGCAACGATTCGGTGCTTTTTGATTCCACTACGGTGGCCGCACCTCTGAGCGATGGCAGTTATTCCTTCACGGGGACCAAAATCTTCACCTCGCTCTCCCCGGCCTGGACCCGTCTAGGCATCTTCGGCAAGGATGAAACGGGAGAAGCGCCGGTGCTGGTGCACGCCTTCATCACGCGGGAAACACCCGGCTACAGCATCAAGGATGACTGGAACACGCTGGGCATGCGAGCCAGCCAATCGTGCACCACGGTGCTTGAGGGTGCCACCGCCCCGGCGGACCGCGTGTTCAGGAAACTGCCTGTGGGGCCCAACGCTGACCCGCTGATCTTTTCCATCTTCGCCTGCTTTGAAACATTGCTGGCCGCCGTCTACACGGGGCTGGGGGAGCGGGCGCTGGCGATCGGTGTGCAGACGGTACACAAACGCCGGTCCAAGAAAACGGGCAAGAGCTACGCGCAAGATCCCGATATTCGCTGGCGCATTGCTGACGCAGCCTTGGCGATGGACGGGCTGTATCCGCAGCTGGAATCTGTGGCCCGCGACGTGGACCAGTTAGTCAATCACGGCAGCCAATGGTTCCCTAAAATGGTGGGGCTGAAAATCCGTGCCACGGAAACCGCGCGCACTGTGGTGGATCTAATGATCCGTGTCAGTGGTGGTAACAGCTACTTTGCCGGCAATGAACTGGGCCGGCTGTACCGGGATGTTTTGGCGGGAATGTTCCACCCCTCTGACGATGAATCCGCCCACAGCACCATCGCCAACGCCTGGCTGGGACCGGTGGAGGACTAGAAACCGGCAATTCAGAGGCTGGTGCAGTTCATCAGTGCCTAGTGCAGCTCAGAAATTGAGCGCAGGGAATGCTTGCAGCCGTTGCAAGGGTGGTGCGTGCTTAATAAATGTTGAGGGTCCGTTCCACCCTCAACACCTTGCGGCGCATCACGTATTTACGCTGTCCACCCATGTACAAGGTGCTGCGCGCCAATTCCCACTGGCCATATTCTGCATGTTCACGCAGGCGCTGGTAAGCGCCGGGGACTGATTCACCCGGGGTTAGCGTTATCTCGAGGTATTCGTAATGATGCAGGGGAGCCCCGCGCCCGGCAGGGGCTCTCTTGAGATTTTCACGCATGAACAGACCTTCCTCTGGGCCGTGACGGCAGCTTGTATATCCCAAGCTACCCTTTGCCGCGCTCAGAGGAAGGCCTCCACCCGGAATAAGGACTTTCAAGTTCCCTAACTCACTGGTACCGTCAAACGCATGAGCATCGATCCCCGCACAGCACTGAGTGCACTGACCACAGCCTTGGAAGAACACTTGGTGGCTGCATCAGCTCGCCGCGGGGAGGAAGATCCCATTGTTGAAGCAACGTTCCTAGGCATTATTGACGCCTTTGAAGCCTACGAAGAAGCTCTCTTCGACGCCTTCGATGAAGTGACGCCCCTTGTGATCTACGGCGAAGACGGCGATGACGGCGAATTTGACGACGATGATTTCGACGGCGACGGGACTAGTGACAACAGCGACAACGGTTCGGACTCAGCGCAGAACGGTCCCAGCAGCGACTAGAGCCTTATGCGGCTGACTTTAGCGCGGCTGGATTGGGAGCGGCTGACTTTAGTACAGCTGACCGGAGGCAAGCACCCGTTAATCCTGCCGGGAAACTTCACAGAGGACACTTACTATTTGTTCGGGCAGCTGATCCAGTGACGAGCTCAGAATGTCCTGGAGTTGTTCTTGTGTGCGCGGGCCAACCACTGCGGAGGCAACGGCGTGGTGCTCGAGGAGCCAGGCCAGCGCCACATCAACGGGTGAGCGGCCCAATCCTTGAGCGGCCGTCACCAGCGCGTCAGTGATCCAAACCGGGCGGCCTTCCAAGTACTTTTCCACGTAGCTGGCCATGGTGCTGCTGGCTCCGCGTGAGTCAGCTGGAATCTGGCCACGGTACTTTCCGCTCAGGACACCGCGTCCCAGCGGAGCCCAGCACAAGAGCCCTGCGCCCACGTGCTCTGCTGCGGGAATGATTTCCGCTTCTGCCTCCCTCGCCACCAGGGAGTACTCCACCTGGTTGGCCACTATTGTGGCCTCGGATAGGGACGCGGCGCGTGCCAGCTGCCAGCCGTTGTAGTTGGACACTCCCGCATAGCGGACACGCCCGCTGCTGACAGCAAATTCCAGGGCGCCAAGCGTCTCTTCCAACGGAACGTTCTCATCCCACACGTGCGCCAACCACAAATCCAGGTGGTCCGTGCCCAACCGCGCCAATGAGGCATCCAGTCCGGCCAGCATGGCACGGCGTGAGGTATCCACCATGCGTCTGTCATTGCGGTGGCTAATGCCTGCCTTGGAGACCAGGACAACATCGCTGCGCGGGACTACATCGCCGAGCAACTCGCCCAGAATTGCCTCACTGCGCCCCTCAACATAACTGACGGCAGTGTCCAGCGTGGTGCCCCCGGCGTCGATGAAATCGCGTAGTTGTGCCCGTGCCGTATCAGCGCTGGTTTCATTTCCCCAGGTCATTGTGCCCAGTGTCAGGGCAGAAACGCGCAGTCCGCTGGTGCCCATGAATCGTTGTTCCATAGCTGCAAGCTTACGGTGAATTAGCTGTGTGAATTGCCCGGCCCGGCGCCCCTTGGCCGCCACGGCCCCGCACATGCTCTAGGCTAAAACCCGTGAACTGGTTTGAAGCTGCCTTCTTAGGCCTTGTCCAGGGCCTGACTGAATTCCTCCCGATTTCCTCAAGCGCCCACCTCTTTGTTGTTGGCAAATTCCTGCCTTCCGGCGCCGATCCTGGGGCGGCCTTTACGGCTGTCAGCCAGTTGGGCACGGAAACTGCAGTGTTGCTGTACTTCTGGCGCGACATTGTGCGCATCATCAAAGCCTGGTGGGGTTCGCTGCGGGGGCGGGTGCCGCGCACCGATCCTGACGTCCGCATGGGCTGGTTGGTCATTATTGGCAGCCTCCCCATTGCAATTTTGGGTGTGGTGTTTCAAAGCCATATTGAATCCACGCTGCGAAACTTGTGGCTGGTTGCCGCCACCCTCATAGTCTTTGGCCTGTTTCTGGCGGTAGCTGACCACGTGGCCAGCCAGAAACGTGAGCTCAAGGATCTGAGCTACAAGCACGGCATCCTTTACGGCTTTGCCCAGGCGCTGGCCCTGATTCCCGGGGTTTCGCGCTCAGGCGGCACCATCACGGCAGGCCTGCTCATGGGATACACCCGCGAGGCGGCGGCGCGTTACGCATTTTTGCTGGCCATTCCCGCAGTCTTCGGCAGCGGCTTCTATGAGCTGTACAAGATTTTCGGTAAGCATGAGGGTGCGGCGGGACCGTTTGGCATAGGCGAAACAATCCTCGCTACGGTCATTGCGTTCGTTGTGGGATATCTCATCATTGGCTGGTTCCTGAAGTACATCTCAACCAAAAGCTTCCGGCCCTTTGTTTGGTACCGTATTGGGTTGGGTTTGCTGTTGTTTATCCTCCTGGGTACCAACGTCATTACCCCCTAACATCCTGACAGTCTTGGGAAGCCGCCGGGGTAGTTCACAGCAAGCTTCGTGTTGTTTGTAAGTTGCGAGCTATATGCTGGTGCCTGTGAAAACTTGGAAGACCCACGCCCTGCCTCAGTTGCCCGGCGTCATGCCAGCCCTTTCCCTGCATGAGACCACACGCCAACGCGTAGTTACTCTGGCAGATACCGGTCCGGCCAGCATGTACGTTTGCGGCATTACCCCTTACGACGCCACCCATATGGGCCATGCCGCAACTTATGTGGCCTTTGACTTGTTGAACAGGGCCTGGCGTGATGCCGACCGCACAGTCAACTACGTTCAGAACGTTACGGATATTGATGATCCGTTGCTGGAACGGGCCAACCGCGACGGCGTTGACTGGCGTGAGCTGGCAGTAGCCCAGACGGAGCTGTTCCATGCTGACATGGAGGCTCTGAATGTTCTGGCACCGGAGCACTACATTGGTGCCGTCGAATCCATTGAATGGATCGTCCCAGAGATTGAAAACCTGGTGGTACAGGGGCTTGCCTACGCTGTTGAGGGCAGTGCAGGAGAGCCCGACGGCGATATTTACTTCTCCGTGGAAGGCGCCTCATCGGCACAAAAACTTGCCGAACCCGAATCGCCGTGGTGGCTGGGTCAGGTTTCGGGCCTCAGTCAAGAACAAATGCTCCCAGTCTTTGCCGAACGCGGTGGGGACCCCGCCCGCCTTGGCAAGCGCCACCCGCTCGATGCGCTGCTGTGGCGGGTAGCCCGGGACGGCGAACCCTCATGGGATGGTTCCTCCCTGGGTGCCGGACGGCCGGGCTGGCACATTGAATGCACCGTCATTGCCCAACGCTTCCTACCCAAGCCCTTCACCGTGCAAGGTGGCGGCAGTGATCTCATCTTCCCGCACCATGAAATGGGTGCCGGTCACGCCTACGCACTGAGCCACACGCCCATGGCCTCACATTACGTGCATACCGCCATGGTCGGTTTAGACGGCGAGAAAATGAGCAAGTCGCTGGGCAACCTGGTCCTCGTCTCGCAACTTCGTGCCGACGGGGTAGACCCAGCCGCAATCCGGCTGGCCATCCTGGCCCACCACTACCGAAGCGACTGGTTCTGGACTCAGGAACTGTTGGAAGCGGCGCAGGACCGTTTGGACCGCTGGCGCAAGGCAGCACCTCGGGCCGCCGAAGGCTCCGCAAAGGTGCTGCTCGCCGAGCTGCGAGCAGCCCTCTCACAAGACCTGGATGCTCCGCGGGCACTGGCAGCCGTGGATGCCTGGGCAGAACTATCCACAGTCAGCGACGCGAGTAAAGCATCAGACCGTGATGCCGATCTGGTCTCCGACACGCTCGAGGCTCTGCTGGGGATCGAACTCTAAAGACCTTTGCACAGCGCCGGCAGCTAATGGAGCGCTACTGCTGCTCGTTACCGCGCCGGCGCAGATAGCGTTCGAATTCCTGGGCGATGGACTCCCCGGTGGCTTCGGGGAGTTCCGCAGTGTCCTTGGCCTCTTCGAGCTGCTGGACATAGGCGGCAATTTCCGCGTCTTCTGTGGCCAGATCATTGACGCCGCGTTCCCAGGCGCTGGCATCCTCGGCCAGCTCGGCGGTAGGAAGGGAAACCCCCAGGTAATCCTCAATTTTATTGAGCAGGGCCAGTTCCGCCTTGGGGGAGGGCGCCTGGGCCACATAGTGAGGTACGGCTGCCCACAGGGAAACGGTGGGCAGCCCAGCCAGAAGGGCCACCTCGTTGAGCACACCCACAATTCCTATGGGGCCCTCATATTGGGACGGTTCAAGGTTCAAGCTGGTGGCGAGCTGTTCGTCGTCGCACGTTGCTGTGACGGGGATGGGGCGGGAGTGGGGAACATCTGCCAGTAGGGCTCCTACCAGCACCACGTAGTCAACGTTCAGTTCGCCGGCCTTGGCCAGTAATTCCGCCGTGTAAGCGCGCCAACGGTAGGACGGTTCAATCCCGTGCACCAGGACCACATCAAGAGAAGACCCGGGCACGGAAGCTTTGGCGATCTTGGTGACGGGCCACTTGATTTTGTGTCCGCCGGTAGACGTCAGACGAACTTCAGGCCTGGTGAACTGGAAATCATAGTATTCATCCGGTTCAATCGAACCCACCCGTTTGGCATCCCACAGGTGGTGGAGGTACTTCAGGGCATCGCTGGCAGCATCACCGGCGTCGTTCCAGCCCTCGAAGGCGGCCAGCAGGACGGTAACGCGCTGCCCGCCGGCTGCCGCTCTCAGGAACGCTGCCGGTTGCTTGGCTTGCTCATCATTGAATCTGCTCACCTGCCCAGCCTACGGGCCGAAGCTGTTTGCGGCATCACCCACCACGCGCGGCTGTGGAAAAGCGGCTCTTCACGTCCTGCCACGTAGACTAGGGGCATGCTTTCACCCACTTCTGCCATGAACCTTCACGAGACTTCCGCCGCTCTGGTGCTTAAAGCCGTCCTGTGGGACATGGACGGGACCTTGGTAGACACCGAACCTTATTGGATTGCCGCTGAAATCGAGCTGGTGACGGCCCATGGCGGGTATTGGGATGAGGAAATGGCTCACGCCCTGGTTGGCAATGCGTTGGATTCCACCGCCAAGGTACTCCAGGGTGCCGGTGTGGACCTTTCCGAGCGCGAGATCATCGACTACCTCTCCAACTCCGTGGTGGCCGGGCTGCGCAGAGAACTTCCGTGGCGCCCGGGCGCTCGGGAATTGCTGGCTGAACTGCATGGCCGGGGCGTGCGCTGCGCCCTCGTGACCATGAGCGAACGTCATATGGCGGCGGAAGTGGTAGCCGCTCTGGGCGAGGAATATTTTGAATTCCTGATCACCGGCGATGAAGTCACGCACGGCAAACCGCATCCCGAACCGTATCTGCTGGCTGTGAAAGAACTGCAGCGCAGCGATCCCGGCCTGACCCTGGCCCACTGTGCGGCTCTGGAGGATTCCGTTCCGGGAGTCGCCTCGGCCATTGCGTCAGGGATGGCCACCATCGCCATCCCCAATGCCGTTCCGTTGGGTGAAGATGCCCGCCGCACCACCTGGGACACGCTTGCGGGAAAGAGCCACGACGACGTCCAGGCAGTTCTCGCCGCACACGCAGCTTTTCTCGATGGTGACGCAGCTTCTCTCGCTGGTGACGCAACCTCGGCCGGGGCTGCTTTGTGAACGGTTCCACCGGCAGTGTGAAGCAACGGCGTGAAGGAATGGTGCTGGGCTCCGTCAAGGGAACACCCATCATCTTGGCCAACTCCTGGTTCCTCATCGCCACCATCACTGTTTTGATCTTTGGCCCGCAGCTACAAGCCGGGTTTGGCGGCTGGGCCTATCCGGTTGCTTTTGCCTACGCGCTGCTGTTGCTCTTGTCTGTTTTTATTCACGAGTTGGCCCATGCCGTGGCGGCAAAGATGTACGGCTGGCAAACCCACAAAATTGTTTTGAATCTCTGGGGTGGCCACACCGAATTCGATTTCAGCAAGGCCACTCCTGGCAAGGCCTTGGTAGTAGCGTTTTCAGGGCCCGTCGCTAATTTTGTGTTGGCGGGGCTGGGCTGGCTTGTCAAGACTGCGCTGCCCGTGCCGCTCTCGACTGAGCAAGTCACCCTGGGAGGGTCCATTGCTTTCCTCTTGGCCAATATTTTCATTTGGGCGAACCTGCTGATTGGTCTGTTCAACATTTTGCCCGGCTTGCCGCTGGACGGTGGCAGGCTCGTGGAGTCAATCGTTTGGAAATCCACAGGCAGCCAGGAAAAGGGTACCGTGGCGGCTGGTTGGGCCGGGCGCATCATTGTGGTGTTGATTGTTGCAGTGGTGTTGGTAGTACCGTATCTGCAGGGTGCGCAGCCGCAACTGACAACGTCATTCATTGTGATCTTGCTGGCGGGTTTCCTGTGGATGGGAGCTTCTGCCTCCATCAAGGGGGCAAATATGCGCCTGCGCCTGCCCGCCATCACTGCTGGCGCCCTGGCCGCACCCGCGGTGAGCGCTTCCCTTGAATGCACCGTGGCCCAGCTCTGGACGCTTCGTGGACAGTTTCCTCAAGAGCCCATAGTTCTCTTTGGCCGTGACGGCCGTCCTACGGCAGTGGTTGACGAATTTGCTTTGGCCCATGTCCCGCCACAGGCTGCGCTGCTCACCCCGGCCAGCGCGGTGGCGAGGACCCTGTCCAAGGGAGCCTACGTTCCGGAGGCGGCCTCAGGCGTGGAGCTTGTCTCCTACCTGGCCCAACTTCCGGATAAGGAATATGCGGTCATTAACCTGGAGGGGAAAGTCACCGGCCTGCTGAGCCAGGCGAAGGTTGTGGCCGCCATGACCGGCAAGGGCACTGCCTGAGGGCCGGCAAAACTCGCCAGCCATAAACCTCGCCAGCCTGAAACCTCTTCGAGCTCTTCCACCTTTTCCAGCTTTTCCACTATTTTTTCCGGCCCGCCAGGCGCGGGCTGCAAACGCTGAACTTTGAGAACCAAACGTGAGGATCCATTTAGATGAAGCAAGACCCAACAGCTCAAGATGCCGGCCAGGCGCCGCACGGTGCGGCTGCCCGCCGCGGTACTTTCCGCCCCGGGGAGCGTGTACAGCTGACTGACGAGCGCGGCCGCATGAACACCATCACCCTGACACCCGGAACGGCGTACCATACGCACAAGGGCTTTTTGAATCATGATCTGCTGATCGGCTCTCCCGAGGGCTCCATGGTAGAAAGCAACGTGGGCCAGCAATACCAGGCACTGCGCCCCCTGCTCTCTGACTTTGTGCTTTCCATGCCCCGCGGTGCGGCAGTGGTGTACCCCAAGGATGCCGGACAGATCATCACCATGGGAGATATCTACCCGGGTGCTCGTGTAGTTGAGGCAGGTGTGGGATCCGGCGCGCTGTCCATCTCGCTACTTCGAGCCGTGGGAGACAACGGCTATTTGCACTCTTTTGAACGCCGTGAAGAATTTGCAGATATTGCCCGTGGCAACGTGGAAACCATTTTTGGCGGCCCCCACCCGGCCTGGAAGATTTCCCTCGGAGACTTCCAAGACCAGGTGGTGGCACAGGAAGCTCCCGGCAGCATTGACAGGGTTGTTTTGGACATGCTGGCACCGTGGGAATGCCTCGACGCGGTAGCCACGGTGTTGGCGCCCGGCGGCGTCTGGATCAACTATGTTGCCACCGTGACTCAGCTCTCCCGCACGGCCGAAGCCATTAGGGCAGATGGCCGGTTTACCGAGCCTGACGCTTGGGAATCAATGGTGCGCGGCTGGCACCTTGAGGGCTTGGCCGTCCGCCCGGACCACCGCATGGTGGCTCACACCGGTTTCCTCATGGTCACGCGCCGGCTCGCTGATGGTGTGACGGGAATGTCCCCGAAGCGCCGCGCGTCGAAAACCGATTTTGCGCAGGAGGACCTCGACGCCTGGACACCTGCGGCTGTGGGCGAACGGTCCGTCTCGGACAAGAAGCTGCGCCGCGCCGCACGTGACGCCTCTTCCACTGTGCAGACCAAGCGTAATCAAGAGCAGTCACAAGAAACAGAAACCCGCCAGGACGGTTTCGGCGAGCAGTAGCAGTATGCTCGGCACTACCGGTTAGCCACGGCTGCGGCGGGATACGCTGCGGAAGGACACAAGGTCATGAACGACTCAACGCACTCCACACCCGAAGATCCGCAGGATGGCACCACGCCTACTGCGGTTCCCCCCTCGCCCGGCTCTCACGGCTCGGCCTATTCGATCGGTCCAGGCCAACAAGCGCTCCTGGAGCGTCAACTCAATGTGCTCCGGGACAAGGCCCGCAACCTTGACCGGGCGTTGGCCTCGGCCACAGCCAATAACTCCAAGCTTGTGGCGGTACTGGAAACAGCCAAGTCTGAAATCCAGAAACTGCGTTCGGCCCTGGAGCGTGACGGTGAGCCACCCTACAGTTTCGGCACCATTGTGGCCTTGAACCGGGCCACGCCCACCAGCGGAGCCAGCACCGCGGTGACCTCGGAAAGCATTGACGTATATGCCTCAGGGCGCAAGATGCGGGTAGGCATGAGCCCGCTGCTGCGCATGAACGAGCTCTCCGTGGGGCAAGAAGTGCTGCTTAATGAGGCGTTCACCGTGATTGCGGCGCTGGGGTGCACCGATGTTGGGGAACTTGTCACCGTGAAGGAATTGTTGGGCACGGACCGCGCCTTGGTCATTGGCCGCTCCGATGATGAACGGGTGCTGCGGCTCGCTGGTACCTTGCATGGCGCCGTCAGGGTGGGGGACGCGCTCACCATGGATGCACGCACCGGCTACGCTCTGGAAAAGATCCCGCGCTCCGAAGTGGAGAACTTGATACTGGAGGAAGTGCCGGATATTTCCTATGCGGACATTGGTGGGCTTGCCTCCCAGATCGAGCAAATTCGTGATGCCGTGGAACTTCCCTTCCTGCATCCTGACCTCTACCGCGAACACGGGCTCAAAGCGCCCAAGGGCATTCTTCTCTACGGCCCGCCCGGCTGCGGAAAGACGCTGATTGCCAAGGCTGTGGCCAATTCACTGGCCAAGCGGGCGCGGGAACGCTCAGGTGTTAAGGATCAGAAAAGCTACTTCCTCAACATCAAGGGACCTGAACTGCTGGATAAATATGTGGGGGAGACCGAGCGCCAGATCCGGCTGATCTTTAGCCGGGCCCGCGAAAAGGCCTCCGACGGCAGCGCCGTGGTGGTGTTCTTTGACGAGATGGATTCACTGTTCCGTACCCGCGGTACGGGGGTTTCTTCCGATGTGGAAACCACCATTGTGCCCCAGCTGCTCAGCGAGATCGACGGCGTTGAACGCCTGGATAACGTGATTGTCATTGGCGCCTCCAACCGGGAAGACATGATTGATCCAGCCATCCTGCGTCCCGGCCGTCTTGACGTCAAGGTCAAAATTCAGCGCCCGGACGCAGAGTCTGCGGCGGACATTTTTACTAAATATGTCACCACATCCCTGCCGTTCCACGCCGATGACGTTGCAGCGAACCACGGCAGCCTCCAAGAAACCGTTGACGCAATGGTTCAGCGCACGGTTGAGGCCATGTACGCCACGGACAAGGGCAATGAATTCCTTGAGGTGACCTATGCCAACGGTGATACGGAAATGCTGTACTTCAAGGACTTCAACTCCGGTGCGGTGATTCAGAACGTGGTGGACAGGGCCAAGAAATATGCCATCAAGGACCTGCTGACCAGTGGTGAGAAGGGCATCCGGATTGAACATATGCTGCGCGCGGTGGTGGATGAGTTCCGTGAGCATGAGGATATGCCCAACACCACCAACCCTGACGATTGGGCAAGAATTTCCGGGAAGAAGGGTGAGCGGATCACCTACATCCGCACCATCGTCCAGAGCAAGGAAGGCCAAGTGCCTGGCCGGACCCTGGAAACCCTGCCAAACACGGGGCAGTACCTGTGAGTGCCGTCCGTGTCATGGGTGCCGAGACGGAATATGGGATACATGCTCCCGGCACCCAGGAGTTCAATGCCACGTGGCTTTCCGCCCAAGTGGTCCATGCTTACTCACGCGAAACCAGTCACCGGGCGTCTGCTGGCGGGGAAACCCGTTGGGACTATACGGACGAGGACCCGCTCGCGGATGCCAGGGGCTGGTCCATGCCCCGGGCCGCAGCGGACCCCAGTCAGCTCACGGATAGCGAACCGATTCTCACGGCAGCCCAAATCGCTTTGGAGGGCGGGGATGTAGGTGATCACGGGTGGAACACGGGGGCGCCCATGATGAACATGGTGCTGGGCAACGGGGCGCGGTTGTACGTGGATCATGCGCACCCGGAGTACTCTTCACCGGAAGTCTCCAACCCGTTGGATGCCGTGCGCTGGGACGCTGCCGGAGACTTGGTGGCGCTGGCTGCTGTGCGCAGAATTGCCGCCACGCCCGGCATGCCGGGCATTAATCTGTACAAAAACAATACGGATAATAAATCCGTCTCGTACGGCAGCCACGAAAATTATTTGATGCCACGCAGTGTCCCCTTCAAGGACATTGTGAGCGGCTTAACAGCATTTTTCGTCACTCGCGCACTCATGTGCGGAGCTGGCCGTGTGGGCCGGGGTCAGGACGGCTCGGGCCTTGGCTTTCAGCTGAGCCAGCGCGCGGACTTCTTCGAAGCGGAAGTGGGGCTGGAGACCACCATTCGGCGCCCCATCATCAATACCCGTGACGAGCCACACGCCACGGCCACTAAGTACCGGCGCCTGCACGTCATTATTGGTGACGCCAACTTGTGTCAAGTATCGAATTTCCTCAAGTTCGGCACCACCGCGCTGGTCCTGGACATGATTGAACAAGGATCGGCACCAGTTATTGAATTTGCCGACCCCGTAGCAACTCTGCAGGCCGTCAGCCACGATTGGGAACTCAAAGAACTCCATCTACTGAACAATGGTGAGCTGGTCAGCGCCCTGGAGGTGCAGTGGCACTACTTACACGCCGCCAAGGAACACTGCGCCACCAACGGCTCCAGCCACCCAGAGACCGGTGACGGACACAGCGCGCAGGTCCTGGCCAAATGGGAAGAGGTTCTCACGGCGCTGGGGGAGGACCCCATGTCCCTGGCCGGACAGCTGGAATGGGTGGCCAAGCTGAACCTGCTTCAGCAATACCGTCTCCGCGACACCATGGACTGGGATGATCCCCGGCTGGGTCTGATAGACCTGCAATGGTCTGATATCCGCCCTGAAAAGGGACTGTACTACAAGCTCTTAGCGCATGGCCGGATCGAGCGGATGGTCAGCGATGAATCAATTGCCGCCGCAGTTCTGCAACCGCCCACAGACACTCGGGCCTATTTCCGGGGCCGCTGCATTCAGAACTTTGGCCCGCACGTTGTGGGTGCCAGTTGGGACTCGGTGATCTTTGAACTCCCGCAGCAGCGCAGCCTGCAGCGGGTCTCCACCAAGGAACCACTGCGCGGGACGGAGGCGCTGACGGGTGATCTGTTTCGCACCCACACGGAACTGCCAGATTTCCTCGCCGCATTGTTAGCCGGCGGAAACTAGCCCCCACGCTGGCTTGGGTGCACCACGGCCCGCCCACTACACGCAAACCCGGCGGGTCCGTGGCAGGATGGGAACAGCTAGTACTATCAGGCTCCGAGCAATCAGTTACGAAGGATGCATCATGGCTTCTCAGGAACAGAAAAACGTCTCCTCCCGTGCCGAGGAAGAACACGTCGACGAGCTTCCCGTACCAACCCCGGCCCCGGATTCGGCAGCAGCCCAGGTAGCCACTTCCGGTTTGGATGACCTGCTGGATGAGATAGATGGGGTGTTGGAAGTCAACGCCGAGGAATTTGTGCGCGGCTTTGTCCAAAAAGGTGGCCAGTAGCGGCCATGGCGGGCACCCGGCACAGCGGTTTCCCCGCGCTGGAAGGTGAGGGCTCCTCGTCGTCGTTCCTTGATTTTGTGAGCCGGAACAATCCCGGATTATTGCCCTTTGGGCGCGATCTGCCCGCTGGCTCCATGCCCGCAACCCCGCACGGCACCACCATTGTGGCGTTGACATTTGCCGGTGGGGTGCTCATGGCGGGCGACCGCCGGGCCACGATGGGTACCATGATCGCCAGCCGCCACATTGAAAAAGTGTTCCCCGCTGATAAATATTCGGTGCTGGGCATTGCCGGGACGGCCGGGATCGCCATTGATATGGTGCGCCTCTTCCAGGTGGAACTGGAGCATTACGAAAAAATTGAGGGAACGCGGCTTAGTCTCGAGGGCAAAGCCAACCGCCTCGGGGCCATGGTACGGGCCAACCTGCCCATGGCGCTGCAGGGACTTTCGGTGGTGCCACTCTTTGCCGGGATTGAATACGGCGCAGCCACTGGACGCTTGTTCTCCTACGACGTCACCGGTGGCCGCTACGAGGAACTTGAACACCACAGCGTGGGTTCCGGCTCGGTGTTTGCCCGCGGCGCCCTGAAGAAGCTGTGGCGCCCGGAGCTATCCGAGGAGGACGCCGTGGCTGTTGCCGTGGAGGCGCTCATTGACGCTGCCGATGATGACAGCGCCACGGGCGGCCCGGATCTCATCAGGGCGTTGTGGCCCGTGGTCTATACCGTGAAGAACGACGGCGCCACCCGGGTTTCCCAGGAGGCGTTGGCCGCCGCCGTGGCCGGGATTGTGAAGCACCGCAGCATCGAACGCAGGGAGGCCTGAGATGTCGCAGCAATTCTATGTCTCACCTGAACAAGTCATGAAGGACCGGGCCGATTTTGCCCGCAAGGGCATTGCCCGCGGCAAATCCGTTGTGGTGCTCAGCTACCGCGATGGTATGGCCCTTGTGGCCGAAAACCCTTCACCGACGCTGCACAAGATCGGTGAGATTTATGACAGGATTGCCTTCGCCGCGGTAGGGAAATACAACGAATTTGAGAGCCTGCGCCAAGCGGGGGTGCGCTACGCGGATGTTCGCGGCTATTCCTATGACCGGGTGGATGTGACGGCCCGCGGGCTGGCCAGTGTCTACGCCCAAAGCCTGGGCACAGTCTTCACCGCCGAGCAGAAACCCTTTGAAGTGGAGCTGGCCGTGGCCGAGGTGGGTGTCTTTGAAGCAGGGGATCACATCTTTCGGCTCAATTTTGACGGCTCCATTTCTGATGAGGCCGGCTTTCTGGCGATGGGCGGGCAGGCCGATGCCGTGCAGTCCACCCTTGAACGGTTGTGGGTGCCCGGGGCGTTACTGGCCCAAGCACTGCACTGGGCTGTAACCGCCCTGGCAGCGCCCCGCATCTCCACCGGCGCGTCCGAGACCGGGCGCATCCACTTACTTGATGCCACAACGCTGGAGGTTGCCGTGCTGGAGCGCAACGCCTCACGGGTGCGCGGTTCGCACCGGGCCTTCAGGCGCCTGGGCGCCGCTGACGTGGCAGCGCTCCTGGCGAGCGGGAAGCAACCCCCAACGCCCTCACCGGCGTAACGCCCAGCAAGCTGCCCAGCAAGCTGCCCAGCAAGCTGCACATCATTGACTCAACAACTGCAAGGAGAGAAGACCGGTGGACCGGCGGATATTTGGCATTGAAACCGAATTTGGCGTTACTTACTCTGCGCCCGGGGCTAAGCCCCTCTCACCGGAAGAAGTAGCCCGCTACCTGTTCCGCAAGGTGGTCAGTTGGGGGCGCTCTTCCAACGTCTTCTTGCCCAACGGCTCAAGGCTGTACCTGGATGTGGGCTCACATCCGGAATATGCCACGGCTGAATGTGATGGCATAGGCCAGTTGATTGCCCAGGACCGTGCGGGGGAGCTGATCTTGCACGATCTGGTGCAGGAAGCCCAAGGACAGCTGGCACGTGAGGGATATGACGGGAAGATCTTCCTGTTCAAAAATAATATTGATTCAGCAGGTAACTCGTACGGTAGTCATGAAAACTATCTGATTACCCGCAAGGGCGAGTTCAACCGCCTGGCGGATATTTTGATTCCTTTCCTTGTCACCCGGCAGCTGATCGCCGGTGCGGGCAGGGTGCTGCCCGCACAACAAGGTGGGAAATTTGCCTTCTCACAGCGGGCTGATCATATTTGGGAAGGTGTCTCCTCAGCTACCACCCGTTCCCGGCCCATCATCAATACCAGGGATGAGCCGCACGCCGATGCAGAGCTGTTTCGCCGCCTGCATGTGATTGTGGGGGATTCAAATATGTCAGAGACCACCACCATGTTGAAGGTGGGCACCATGGATCTGATTCTGCGCATGGTGGAGGCCGGCACCATTATGACTGACATGAGGTTGGAAAACCCCATTCGCAGCATTCGTGAGATCTCCCATGACCTCACAGGAACCCACCCCTTGAAGATGGCTGATGGCCGGACCATGACCGCTGTAGACATTCAGCGCCACTATCTGGGGAAGGTCTCGGACTTTGTCCGCTCACACGGGGCCCACAACAACCTTGTCCCACGGATTCTGGATCTGTGGGAAAGGACCCTTGATGCTATTGAGGCTGAGGATTATTCAACTATTGACACCGAAATTGACTGGGCCATCAAGGCAAAACTGCTAGGTTCCTACGCAGATCGGCACAATCTTTCCTGGGGTTCCCCGCAGGTGGGGCAGCTTGATCTGCGGTACCACGACATTGATCCCCACCGTGGCCTTTTCAACATGCTCGAGCGCCGCGGTGCGGCCGCTAAACTGGTGGATGAAGCGGAGATTGTGGCAGCAGTGGACACGGCGCCGGCCACCACCCGGGCCCATCTGCGCGGCAAGTTTGTCAACGCCGCCCGGGAATCCGGGCGGGACTACACGGTTGACTGGGTGCATTTGAAACTCAATGACAGATCCCACCAGACTATTCTGTGCAAGGACCCGTTCAAGAGCGTTGACGAGCGCGTTGATGAGTTGATTGCTTCCCTTCACGAGCAATAGCTAGTGAACCGACAGCTTTCATTCAGCTTTAAACGATAAGCTGGACCCGGCCCGGTGTTACCCATCACATGGGTGTGCTGTGCCCGATTGAACTTCTTGCTTGATGTCATGGTTTCCTTCACGTGGCGCCGGCACCTGACCTGATTCATCCCGCCATCGAAAGTGTTTCTGTGCGTCGACTTCTTGCACTGCTTCTTCCGCTTCTGCTTCTTGTGACCGCCTGTTCACAAGAAGCCAACTCCTCATCACCGGAGGCAACAGCGAATGCCTCCGCGTCCGCGCCGTCGGCCAATGCCGAACTTCTTGCCTCGGTCAAGGCCGTTAGCGAAGGTGATGGGAAGGCCCCCAAGGTAACCTTTGACAAGCCCCTGAGCGTCCCGTCCGAGGCCATGCGCTTGGTATCCCCTGGTGACGGTGCACAGATCAAATCCGGACAGTCCGTTGAATTCCGTGAAATATCCATGAACGCCGCCACGGGTGACGTCTTCCTGGAAAACTTCAGCAAGCCCAGCGGTGGTTCCATCGTGTTGAACGATTCCTTCAAGGATCAGTTCGCTGTTGTCTACAACACCTTCACTAGCGCCAAGGTGGGCGCCTACATCGCCTACGGCATCCCGGGCACTGCGGCAGTGGCAGCCACCGCTGAAGCCCCCGAGCAGCCGGCCCAGCCCGCCAGCTTGAGCGTTTTCCAGGTCATGTCCGCCAAGGATGCCCCGCCGGCAGCCAAGGTCATGAGCAGTGAGGACGTCAAGGCATTGGCCAAGGCTGGCAAGCTGCCCACCGCCAAGTTTGATGCCAAGGGTGTCCCTAGTATCACCATCCCCAAGAATGACGCGCCAGCAGATTTGGCCGTTGAGGTGCTGACGGAAGGCACCGGTGCGGTCCTGACGGCGAAGGACACCATCTCGGCGTTCTACACCGGCTGGACCTGGGACGGAAAGTCCTTCGATTCCGCCTATGAGCGTGGCTCTGCCAGCGAATTCCCGCTCAACGGTGTCATCCAGGGCTGGACCCTGGGCTTGACCGGCCAGAAGGTTGGATCCACAGTGCTGCTGACCATCCCCGCGTCCATGGCGTATGGCGAGAACGCGGCAGCCCAGGGCAAACCGGCGGGTCCGCTGGTATTTGTTGTTAAGATTGAATCGAAGAAGTAAACAACCCTGTAGAAGGAGCACCATGTCTTTTGGAGCACGCAGTTTTGACCGCACCAAGCCGGAAATTGACTTCCCGGCACACGCTGTCCCCACCGAATTGATGATTGAAGACATCATTGAGGGCACCGGCACCGAAGTAGTGCGCGGCAGCACCGTCTCAACCCATTACGTGGGTGTCGCCTTCTCCACCGGCGAGGAATTCGATTCCTCCTGGGGCCGCGGCACGCCGCTGGACTTCAAGGCCGGTATTGGCCAGGTCATCCAGGGCTGGGACCAAGGCCTGTTGGGCATGAAGGTTTGCGGCCGCCGTCGTCTGGAAATCCCCTCGGAGCTGGCCTACGGCTCGCGAGGCGCCGCCGGCGCCATTGGCCCCAACGAAGCACTGATCTTCGTGGTGGACCTGGTAGCAGTTCGCTAAGTCGCCGCTTCAGCAAGAATGCCGTCGTTTGACGCAAATGCCAAGGTTTAAACTGTGGCATTTGCGTCAAGCGGCGGCATTTTTTGCTCGTAACGTGGGTGCAGTCCTGACCGGAAAGCCGAGACCCGCCTAGTACGCTGACAAGGTGCCCACAAAAATTGATGCCACCGAACGCCTGTTGAACCTGGTGATCGCCCTCTTGGGCACCAACCGCGGCTACAGCAAGTCCTATATCCGCAGCCACGTCAACGGTTATGCGGGGGAGGGCGCCACGGCTGCACAAGAGAGCAAGGTGGGGGTGGCCTTTGAGCGAATGTTTGAACGCGACAAAAACCAGTTGGCCGCCCTCGGCATCCGAGTTTCGGCTACGAACAGCTATGACAACGAGCTTGAGGAGCAGTACCTGTACCGGATAGACCCCAAGGATTACCAGGTGCCCCAACTGCGCCTCGATGAGCCCGCCATGAACCTGCTGGCGATCGCTGCGAACTTGTGGTCGGAGGCTACCTTCGGGGCAGCAGCACAGTCGGCGTTGCGCAAGATCGCCACCCGGACCGGGACCAGCTGGTATGAGGATGAAACCACCGTCAGCTCACGTGTCCGCACGGCCGAGCCCGCCTTCGAGCCGCTGTGGGATGCGTTGCGCCAACAGAAATTGGTCAGTTTTGACTACCGTCGCAGCGGAGCGGAGGAGGGCACCACCCGCACTGTGCAGCCATGGGGGCTGGGCAACAAATATGGGCAGTGGTATCTGGCCGGTTTTGACGTGGACAAGGGTCAAGAGCGCAACTACCGACTGAGCCGGTTCACTTCCGAGGTAAAAGTCCACACTGGACAAAGTTTTGACCGCCCCACCGCCTTCTTCATTTCCACCGTGTTGGAGCGCCTTGGTACGGGGGACCCTTACTCAGCCCAGGTTGCCGTCCCGGACGGTGCTGCCCATTCCCTGCGCAGCCGGCTTGGGACAGTGGTGCTGGACACTCCGGCCCGGCCCGGTTGGCAGGTGCTCCGGGTGGAATACCGGGAACCGGAATTAATGGCCGACGACGTTGCCGCCTTGGGAGCCCAGGCACACGTCGTGGCTCCTGCCGGACTGCGTGAGGCGGTGGCCGGGAAGCTGCGCCGGGCGGCGGATGCGGCAGCCAAAGGCCTAGTGGCTGGTGCTAGCGCAGCTGCGCCAATCCACTGGGACAAGCCGCTGAAACTGGGCAAGGCCAAGCGTAGGGACACCCCGGACCGGCTGTTGCGGCTGCTGTCCCTGGTCCCGTACTTGGTGGCCAACCCTGGTGTCTCGGTGGCGGAAGTTGTTGCGGAATTCGCCATTACGGAGAAGCAGTTTCAGCGTGATCTGGATACGCTCAACGTCAGCGGCAAGCCCGGCTACTTCCACGGGGACCTGATGGATGCGACCACGGAAGCCGGGCAGGTATTTATCCGTGACGCCGAGACCCTCGCCAGCCCCCTGCGGCTCTCCCACGAGGAGGCCTGCTCTGTCCTGGTGGGTCTGCACGCGCTCACGGCTGTGCCGGGTAGGGGTGAGGCGGCCCTGGCCCAAGCCACGGAGGCGTTGCGCAATGTGGCGGGCGAAGACGCATGGCTGGCGGACGCCGTGGGGCTGGAATTGGTCTTGGGGCCTGAAATGGGTCACCTGGCAGCACTGCAGCAGGCCATCAATGACAGCCGATCCTGCGCCATCCGCTATCTGGTGGGCTCCCGGGACGAGCTCAGTGAGCGGATCATTGAACCGCTGCGGCTGTTCTCCATGGATTCCGCCTGGTATGTGCGGGCGTGGTGCCAACAGGCGCAGGATCTCCGCAGTTTTAGGGTGGATCGGATCGAGATCCTCAAGGACGCGGGGGAGCAGAAACATGGCCTCGGGGACCAAACCGGATGGCAGCCGGGGGCGGGAATTTATGATCCCGGCAGTCATGACCTGCAGGTCTTGCTGGTAGCGGATCCTGCCACAGCCCAACGCCTGGCGCCTGCCTACAATGCTCGCATGTTCGACGGCGGCCCGGACCAGGTGGGTTTAGCCATCTCCGTCGGCGATACCGCCTTGATTGGGCCCCTCATGGCTCGGCTGGGCGGGCACGCACGCGTAGCCGGACCCGAGGCGTTGCGAATAGCAACGGCCACATGGTTGGCGGAAGCAGCCAGCCACTATGACGCTGTTGGCGAAACCGTCCCGGAAACTCACAGGGGCGATGGATAGACTAAGCAACATGCCTTGGTGGTCTTGGATTTTGATATGGATAGCGCTGCTTGCCGTGTCCTTGCTGTTTGTGGCTTTTTTGGCTTTCAAACTCTGGCAGGGAGCCATGGCAACCATGCGCACCTTCTCGCACGTCTCAGCCGAGGTCACCCAGAACTGGGACTCCAGCTTAGAACGCGCCGAAGTGCAGCACGTCACAGAACCGCGTAATGTAGTTCCGGGCGCGGCAGTTTTTGCAACGCCTGAAAAAATGAAGCATGATTACCTAGCTGCCAAAGAAGAACGGCGTTTTGCCCGCCTTCAGCGGCGCGTCGCCCGCAGGAAAGAACGCGGACAGCTCCAATCCTTGCGCGACATCGAAGCTTTACAAGACGTAGGATGAACCAAAAGGAAAGGCGTTACCGTGGGAAGACTTTTTGAGAGCCCCTGGGCTATCACCATCATCATCATTGTTGTCCTCTTGCTGTTCGCAGCACCGAAACTTCCGGGCATGGCTCGCAGCCTCGGCCAGTCCATGCGGATTATCAAGTCCGAGGTCAAGGAAATGAAGAATGACGGCAAGGACGAGACTCCTCCGTCCGCTCCGCCCGCCGCGCCGCAGAGCACTGATGTGCCTTTCGAAGGCAAGATCGTCAATAACCCAGCACAGGGCGACGGAACCGGTACCGGTACCGGCGCTCAGTCATAGAAACCGTCGCTGAACCGGTGAGTGCCACCAAGGGGCGTAAGGCCAACCCTGAAGGGCGGATGCCTCTCAAAGCTCACTTGATTGAAGCGCGCAACCGCCTCTTCAAGAGTGCCTTGGCCATGCTCCCTGGGGTTGTCATTGGCTGGATCCTCTACGATCCACTGATGTACGCCCTGACGGCACCCTTGCGTGATATCAGCCAAATGCGGAACATCAACGCGTCGTTGAACTTTGAGGGCGTCACAACGTCCTTTGATTTAAAGATTCAAATCTCGCTGATCCTTGGCTTGATTATTGCCTCACCCGTATGGATCTATCAGCTTTGGGCGTTTATCACTCCGGGGTTGACCAAGAAGGAACGCCGCTACACGCTTTCCTACATGTTTGCCTCGGTGCCATTGTTCTTGGCCGGAATTTTTGCCGGCTGGATCATTTGGCCTAACATTGTGCGCGCCCTGACGTCCTTCACCCCCGCAGGTGGCAGCAACATCATGAAGGCCATTGACTACTTGCAGTTTGCCCTGCAGTTGATGCTCTTCATGGGTGTCGCCTTCCTGGTGCCGGTGCTGCTTTTCGCCCTGAACGCCATCGGCATGATTCGGGGCCGGACGTACCTAAAGGCCTGGAGATTCACCATTTTGGGTGTGACGATTGTCTCCGCGATGGCCGCTCCTGGTTCTGATGTGATGAGCATGTTCTTCTTGGCCGCACCCTTGCTGGTGCTGTACTTCGGTGCCATTGGGCTGTGCATGCTCAATGACTTGCGCAGGGACAAACGCGCCGCCAAGAAAATCGTTGAATCTGAAGTGAACGCTGATGTTCCAACACCATCAACGGATCTGGAAATACTCTGATATTTTGACCGGTGCGGCTGGCGTAGGCTTGTACTATGCCTTCCACTGACATGCCAAGCCCTTCCGAACGTTACTTGGCAGCCAAAGTGCGGGTTCAAGACAGCAACACTGACCTTGGTGACTTCAAGGCGGGGCTGAATTTTGAACTCGATGATTTTCAAGACACCGCGTGCCGAGCCGTCCAGGCCGGCCGCGGTGTTTTGCTTGCCGCCCCTACCGGAGCCGGAAAAACCATTGTGGGTGAATTTGCCGTTCATTTGGCGTTGCAGCGCGGTAATAAGGCTTTCTACACAACTCCCATCAAGGCCCTGAGCAACCAAAAATTTCGGGAGTTCTCCGATAAATACGGGGCAGAGAACGTGGGTCTGCTGACCGGAGACACCAGCATTAACTCAGAAGCCCCCGTGGTGGTGATGACCACCGAGGTGCTCCGGAACATGCTCTACGCCGATTCCCACACGCTGGCGGGGTTGGCCTATGTGGTCATGGATGAAGTTCACTACCTGGCCGACCGCTTCCGCGGTGCAGTGTGGGAGGAAGTCATCATTCACCTGCCCAGCGAAGTGGCCGTAATTTCCCTCAGCGCCACCGTCTCCAACGCCGAAGAATTCGGCGCCTGGCTGGGCACTGTTCGGGGAGATACCGCCGTGGTGGTCTCCGAACATCGCCCCGTTCCGCTATGGCAGCACGTGATGGTGCGCCGCGATCTGGTAGACCTCTTCGCTGAGAACGTGGCCTTCGACGAAACCGCCCCCGGAACCCCCGGAGAACGTGCCCCTGCACCTGCCAAGATGCCGAAAATTAATCCCGAGCTACTCAAACTGGCCCGCAGTGAATCGGTCAGCACGGGCAGAGACACGGTTCATGGCCGCAGAGGCGGCAGCGGTTCCCGCGGCCGCGGATACCAGGGTACCCCCTACCAGGAGCGTGAGAACCGCTCCAGCAGCCCCCAGGGGTGGGCTCGGGCAGCCTCACGTCCGCAAGTCATCAGGGCCCTTGAGAGCCAAGACCTGCTACCGGCCATCACCTTTATTTTCTCCCGAGCCGCCTGTGACGCCGCCGTGCAGCAGTGCGCGGCCGCCGGGATGTGGCTGACCACGGAGGAGGAACGGGAGGAAATTGCCCGCCGCGTAGACAATGCCTGCGCCGAACTTCCGGATTCCGATAAGGAGGTACTGGGCTTTTGGGGTTGGCGTGATGGATTGTTGCGCGGACTTGCCGCCCACCACGCTGGCATGCTGCCCAGCTTCAAGGAAGTGGTGGAAGACCTCTTTGCGCACGGCCTGGTCCGCGCCGTCTTCGCAACAGAAACCCTGGCGCTGGGCATCAATATGCCGGCCCGCACTGTGGTGCTGGAAAAGCTGGAAAAGTACAATGGTGAAGCCCACGTGGCCATTACCGCGGGTGAGTACACCCAGTTGACGGGACGTGCTGGACGCCGCGGCATTGACGTGGAAGGCCATGCCGTGGTGCTGTGGCAACCCGGCACCGACCCGGGCGCCGTGGGCGGGCTGGCATCCAAGCGGACGTATCCGTTGAATTCTAGTTTCCGCCCTACTTACAACATGAGCATTAACTTGATTGCCCAATTTGGCCGGACCCGCACCCGCACCATTTTGGAATCCTCTTTTGCCCAGTTCCAAGCAGATCGTTCCGTGGTGGATTTGGCTCGCCAGGTCCGCTCCAGGGAGGAGTCACTGGCTGGCTATGAGAAGGCCATGACCTGCCACCTGGGTGACTTCAACGAATATGCCAAGCTGCGCCGCGAACTTTCCGATCACGAATCCGGCGCTTCCAAGTCCAAGGCCAAGCAACGCCGTGACGCCGTGGCACACTCACTGGCCAACCTGCGCACAGGCGATGTGGTGATGGTGACCGGCGGGCGCAACCCGGGTTACGCCGTCGTGCTTGACGCCGATGGCAAGGCACGGGTTCCCCGGCCCGGGGTGCTGGGCCTGGACAAGGAGTACCGCCGGCTGAACGCACACGAGCTCGCAGGTCCGGTGGAGCCGCTGGGCCAGGTGCGGGTTGCCAAGGGGTTCAACCCCAAGGTGCCCAAGGACAGGCGCAATCTGCTGGCGGCTGTGGAGGCCAAGCTGGCCCAACCCACGGCGGCGCTCCCGGACCGCTCCGCCGCCTTCAATCTGACCGGCTCGGCAGCGGGCGACGATGAAGCCATTGCCACGCTGCGCCGGAATCTGCGCGCCCACCCCTGCCACGGTTGCAGCGAGCGTGAAGATCACGCCCGCTGGTCTGAACGGTGGTGGAAGCTGCGTAAGGAGACCGATGGTATTGTGCGGGCCATCCAGGCCCGGACCAACACGATTGCCCGCACTTTTGACCGGGTCATTGACCTGCTGGCAGGCTACGGCTTTGTTGTAGCGGATCAGGCCGGAAATCTGGTGCCCAGCGAGGATGGCCAGCGTCTGCGCCGCGTATACGGTGAAAAGGACTTGCTCATTGCTCTGACGCTGCGCAAGGGCTCCTTCGCCGACCTTGACGCGGCTGAACTGGCGGCCTTCGTCACTACCTTGGTCTACCAATCCAAGCGCGACGCCGAGGGGAGCCGCCCGCGGATGCCTAGCGTGAGTTTGGAACAGGCGGTAGAAGATGTGGTGGTGCTGTTCTCGCACCTGCAGGCTACTGAAGAGTCTCACAAGCTGCCGCTGACCAGCGAACCTGAGATGGGCCTGGTCTGGGCCATGTACAAGTGGGCCAAGGGCCGGAGCCTGCACGATGCCCTTAATGGCACGGATTTGGCCGCGGGTGACTTTGTGCGGTGGACCAAGCAGGTCATCGACCTCTTGGGCCAGCTCTCTTCGGTGCCAGCTGCGCCGCCAGGATTTTCCAGCACCTGCCGTTCCGCCGTTGCATTAGTGCGCCGCGGCGTTGTCGCTTACACCACGGTCGAGAACGAGCCGGTGCAGAACGAGCCGGGGCAGAACTAGCCGGGGGTGTGCCAGCCCACCATCGCTTCATCGCACGGGTGCAGCGCCCCGATTTTTTTCAGTGAAATATTTTAGTTGCTTTTGTCCCTCAGGGACATTGTGAAAGGACCATGTAGCCATGTCATTGACCCTGTACCGCAACGGTTCGGTATACAGTTCCGCAGACCCCCTGGCCACAGCCATGCTGGTGGATGGGGACGTGGTGGCGTGGGTAGGATCCGAGCACGCAGCCACCTCGCTCCTGGACTCACGTATGCGCGAGGTGGACCTGGCAGGGGCCTTGGTGACACCCGGCTTTGTGGATTCACACGCGCACATCACCGAGACCGGCTTGGCGATGACGTCAGTGGACCTTTCCGGGGCACGCAGCGCCCGCGAACTGTTGGACTTGGTGGCGGACGCCGCGCCTACAAGCACTGGTGTTTTGTTAGGTCACGGCTGGGACAACTCGCTGTGGGCTGATGCCCGGCTACCCCTTGCCGGTGAGCTGGAGAACGCCGCAGGAGGCCGGGAAGTGTATTTGGCCCGGGTGGATGTTCACTCGGGCCTGGTTTCGCCGGCACTGGCACGGCGCTGCGCGCTGGCCGGTATGATCGGCTGGGATGGCGAGGGCCTGGTCAGCGGCGGTGCACATGCTACCGCGCGTGACGCCGCCCGGGACCTGTTCCCCGAACAGCGTGAGTCCGCTCAGCGGAAGGCCTTGGCTCACGCAGCTGCCAATGGATATGTGGCTCTGGCGGAAATGGCGGCGCCCCATGTTGGCTCGCCGGAGGACCTTGCAGCGCTCGTGGCGCTTGGCCAAGCACAGGGTGGACAAGCGCTTCCGCAGGTGTTGCCCTATTGGGGGCAGCTTGTCTCCAGCGCCGAGGAAGCCCGCGCCTTGCTCGCTACCCTTGGCACCGATGTCCTGGGATTGGCGGGAGATATCAATATTGACGGTTCCCTCGGTTCCCGCTCCGCCTTCTTACGCCAACCTTATGCGGATGCGCCCGGGAATTACGGCAGCGCCCAGCTCACCGTGGAGCAAGTGGGGGACCACTTCGCGGCAACGTCTGAGCTTGGTCTGACCGGGGGATTCCATGTGATTGGCGACGGCGCCATGGAAATCGCCGTGGAGGGACTGGAACGTGCCGCACAGCGTGTGGGCATCGACCAGGTCCGGGCCGCCGGGCACCGGCTGGAGCACGCCGAGATGGTGGATGCGGCTGCCATGGACGCGCTGGCAAAATATTGCGTCACAGTTTCAGTGCAGCCGGCTTTCGACGCACAGTGGGGAGGCGTGGATGGCATGTACGCCCGCCGGCTGGGTGTTGAGCGAGCCAAGGAAATGAACCCGCTGGGCCGCTTTTATGCCGCCGGGGTGCCGCTCTGCTTCGGATCGGACACGCCAGTGAGCCCTTTGAACCCGTGGGCCAGTGTGCGCGCAGCACTGAACCATCACGAAGCAACATCCCGTATTTCAGCCCGTGCCTCCTTCATTGGGCATACTCGCGCTGGTTGGCGTGCGGCAAAGAACGAGAACCCCTTCATGGGCCAGCTGGTCCCCGGCGCTCCGGCCAGTTTTGCCATTTGGGATGTGGAGCAACTCATGGTGCAGGTGGCCGACGAGCGCGTGCAGTCCTGGTCCACTGACCCGCGAGCCCGCACACCACTTCTGCCGGCGCTAGATACGGGCAGTGATCCCCGTTGCCTACAGACGGTGCACCAGGGCCGGGAACTGTTTGTTGCCGACGGATTTGCGCTCTAGCCTCCGCGGCCGGAGGTAGCCCTCAGTGAGTAACAGGCGGGCTTTTAATGCGTAAAAAAGATTACTGGAGACTCGCGGGGCTGACCTGCACGGATACGTGTCTGCGCAGGTCAGAGCCGTGTTGACAGGCTAGCTATAGGGAATTAGCTTTAGGGGAGCGGTGAACCTCCCACGGGAGGTTACCGGTCGGTACGGATTTGAGTTCTGCCGACACTTTGGGGATAAGTTCACGCGCCAGTAGAAAACAAATCCGATCGCCACCATGGTGAACGTCGCATTTGGTCCGAAGGCGCGTGAACTTATCTTTTCCCCCGGGCCCTCGCCTATACTAGACACTTGGCGCTACCCGTCTGCCACTGTGGCTTGATGGCACTTGCCCGCCCGGGCGGAAGCTGAGGTAGTGCCCCTCACCTAAAAATCATTACGGAAAGGCACCAATTGCTGCGTGTCCTGACGATCATTCCCACCTACAACGAGATCGAGTCACTGCCGAAGACTCTGGCGCGTCTGCGGGCCGCAGTGCCACATTCGGATGTGTTGGTTGCCGATGACAACAGCCCCGACGGTACCGGAGCATGGGCGCAGGAATATGCGGACAATGATCCGCAGGTCCACGTCCTCCACCGTGCCGGTAAGGAGGGACTCGGTGCCGCATACCTTGCCGGTTTCACCTGGGGCCTCGATGCAGGCTATGACGTGCTTGTTGAAATGGATGCTGATGGCTCCCATCAGCCCGAGCAGCTACCGCTGCTCCTGGACGCCATTGAGCAGGGCGCAGACTTGGTGCTTGGTTCTCGCTGGGTCCCCGGCGGCAAGGTTGTCAACTGGCCGCTGCACCGCAAACTGATTTCCACCTGCGGCAGCCTCTACTCACGAGTGATTCTGGGGATCTCCATCCGCGATGTCACGGGCGGCTACCGGGCCTTCCGCCGTGGCACCTTGGAAGCTCTTGACTTCAACTCCGTCGAATCAGTGGGTTACGGATTCCAGGTAGATATGCTGTGGCGTGTCTGCCAAAAGGGCATGAAGGTGGTTGAAGTTCCCATCACGTTCGTGGAACGCGAATTCGGCGCCTCCAAGATGAGCGGCAACATTGTCCAAGAAGCCATGGTCAATGTCACCAAGTGGGGATTGAGTGCCCGCTGGAACAAGCTGACCGGTCGCAAATAATCCGCCCCCTGGCAGCGCTGTGATAGTTGTTCCCACCTGCCTTAACAGATAAGGGTGCCCCCGAGGAGTATCTCGGGGGCACCCTTATCTGTTAACGCAGGTGTTGGCTAGACCTTTTCCCCACGCTTTTCGCGCAGGATGGTCAGGCGGTCCGCCAGGATGACTTCCAGTTCAGGAAGGGTGCGGCGCTCCAGCAGCATGTCCCAGTGAGTGCGGACAGGCTTCTCGTTGGATGTGTCAGGTGCCTCACCGTTGACCAGCAGGGCTTCCTTGCCGGTCTTGGACATCCAAGTAGCTGGCAGCTCGGCCTCGGCTGAGAACATGACAAACACTTGCTCACCATCTGCACAGCGGTATTCCACACGTTGGCGGGGAGCCGGCTCCACGCCTGATTCCGTCTCCATGCTTTGTGCGCCCAAGCGCATGCCACGCAGGCTGCGATCGCTCATAACTTCTCCCTCAAGTTGATTACTGCTGTTTCAACGCTGCACGTCCGCCAGTTGTTCCTGCTCTGCCGGGATGAAGCAAAAAATCCGGCCGGGCAAACGCCGCGCGGCCAATCACCCATTATACGTGATTGGCCGCGCGAGGTTTGCAGGGGTACGTTGGGTTATTGCCCGGCACCTGCGAGAGGATCGACGGCGTCGTCCGTGTCAGGGGTGGTAGTTCCCAGAACGTTGCCAATGCCCTTCAGGGCCTCACCCACTTCGCTGGGAATGATCCACAGCTTGTTGGAGGTTCCGGAGGCAATCTTGGGCAGTGTTTGCAGGTACTGGTATGCCAGCAGCTTCTGCGTGGGATTGCCCTTGTGAATGGCGGAGAAGACCTTCTGGATCGCCTGAGATTCACCGTCGGCACGCAGGATGGCTGCCTTGGCATCACCCTCAGCCTTCAGAATGGAGGACTGGCGTTCACCTTCAGCAGTCAAAATAGCAGACTGCTTGGTTCCTTCAGCTGTCAGAATCGCGGCACGGCGGTCACGCTCTGCACGCATCTGCTTCTCCATGGAATCCTGGATGGACAGGGGCGGGTCAATGGCCTTGAGCTCAACACGGCTGACGCGGATACCCCAGCGGCCCGTGGCCTCATCGAGCACGCCACGGAGCTGGCCGTTGATCTGGTCGCGGGAAGTCAGTGCTTCTTCAAGGTTCAAACCACCCACCACGTTACGCAACGTAGTGGTGGTCAGCTGCTCCACAGCCTGAATGTAGTTGGCAATCTCATATGTTGCCGCACGCGGATCCGTGACTTGAAAGTACACCACGGTGTCAATGGAGACCACCAAGTTATCTTCGGTGATGACCGGCTGCGGGGGGAAAGAGACTACTTGTTCACGCAAATCAAGCAGTGGTAGCAGACGGTCCACGAAGGGGATGAGGACTGTGAGTCCAGGATTGAGTGTGCGCTGGTACTTACCCAGTCGCTCCACCACACCGGCGCGGGCCTGCGGAATGATGCGTACTGAACGCACCAGAACAATAACTACGAATATCAGCAGGACAAGAACAACAAATAGCCACACGATTGTGCCGGCTCCGTCTACCATGAAATCCCCTCTTTTCTGTGTAAAAAAACGTGTCTCTACACCGGCCAGCTCACGCAGTTGCGGGCCCGCTCAGCGTAGAAATACTTAGGCTGTTGTGGCGGCCGTTCCGGACGCTTTGTGGGTGCTGGGGTGGGTGATGACGGCTGTGGCCCCATCAATGGCGGCAACTTCAACCGTGGCGCCTACAGGAATCTCGGTGCCCCCTTGGACACGAGCACTCCAAATATCTCCGCCAATCTTGACCAGCCCACCACCGGTACTCACAGCTTCCAACACCACTGCAGAGCGCCCAATGAGGCGGTCCACGTTGGAGAGCTGGTCAGCTGGGCCGCGGTGCAAATGGCTTAGGGCCAAGGGCCTGATGAGAACTGTCGTGGCGAGGGCCACAACGCAGAAGATGACAATCTGTAGCCACAGCTCGGCACCGAAGAGGAACGCCACGAGTGCGGCGAGGGCTCCGACAGACATCAAGATGAAGTACAGACTCAGCGTCAGCATTTCGGCCACTGCCAGGAGCAGAAAAACCGTCAGCCAGATGATCCAGCCGAAATCATTGATCCATTCAAGCATTGGGTCCCCCTTAGGGCTTATTTCGTATCTACGACACTACTACGTTGAGCTGAAAGTTTCCGGTTAGATTACTGCCTGTTGGGGCAATCTTAAGGGTTCTGAACCGACGTGGCCGGCAATGTCGCTCAGGATCGCCACGCCGTGACGTAACTGGGTGCTTTCATAGCAAAAAGGCAGCCGCAAATACCGCTCAAATGCACCATCGAGGCCAAAGCGCGGGCCGGATACTAGAGCCAATCCCTGCGAGCGCGCTGCCAGTGCCAGGGCGGAACTGGACATTGTCTCGGTGTTGATCCATAGTGACAAGCCCCCGTTGGGGATGTTAAGGCTCCACTGTGGCAGCAGTTCTTGTAGGAGTTGGACCAGGGTATCGCGTCCGCGCCGAAGTTCCCGGCTGCGGCTGGCAGCCATGGACGGCAGATCCTTGAACAGCGCCAATGCTGCAAGCTGTTCCACGATGGGGGTGCCGAGGTCTACGGCGGGTCGGTTGCGCAGGATTCTGGCCTGCATTTCGCGGGAGCTTCTGATCCAGCCAATTCGCAGTCCGCCCCAGGCGAGCTTGCCCAGTGAGCCCAGCGTGATGATGTTGGGGGAGAAGCTCGCCATGGGGGGAAGCGGCCCGCGGTTGATGTCCAGCAGGGCAGTGGTTTCATCGACAACCAGAATTGTTCCTTCTCTATCCGCGGCGGCTGCTAGGAACTCCCTTTCGGCTATGGACATGCTCAGTCCTGTGGGGTTGTGAAAGTCCGGCATCAGGTAGGCCATGCTGGGAGCCGCGCGACGGATTTGCAGGAGCGCCTGCTGCACATCCCAACCGCTTTCCGCCCGGACGGGGAAGGCGAGAATGCGTGCGCCGAGAGAGGTGAAGGTGTCCAGTGCATGAGGGTAGGTGGGTTGCTCAACCAGGATCCGTTCCCCGGGGGAGTACAGGGTGCGGGCCACTAGATTCAGCCCGTGTTGCGCCCCAATGGTGACCATGATTTGATCCGCCGAGGTGGGCAGGCCCCTGTCAGCGAAGTGTTGAGCGATGGCCTCCCGCAGATCCGGTAGGCCAACCATGTCAAAACCGTCATGGGAGAGATAGTTGGGAAGTTCGGCCAAGGCGGATGCATAGGCGCACTGCAGACCTGGGTAGGCGGGCGCTGTTGCCTTCGTGAAGTCAAAAGGCAGGCCGGAGTGTAAAGAATGCTCGCCCCGTTCCATGCCGGGCAGGCACAGGGTACTTCCGGAACCACGAACACTTTCCAAAAAGCCGTCCTCGCGGAGTTTTGAGTAGGCGGCCGCAACCGTGGTACGGCTCAAATCCAGTGCCTGGCTCAGTTCCCGCTCAGCAGGCATGCGCGCACCACTAGACAACCGTCCGTCAAGGAGCAGAACCCTGATGCGTTCGGCCAGTGACTGGTAGGCGGGGGCGTTGCCGCGCCACTCGCCCAGTTCTCGGGCTAGCCGGTGACCCGTGACAAAAGTGTTCATGAGTCCACATTAGTTGAATTGGATCTATCTTGTCAGGCCACTTTGCCTAGACTTGCAGTATGAATTCTTCATCCGCATCTTTTCTCACCACTCAAAGACTCTCTGCCCGGCTTGTGCGGCTCGTGGCCGGTTTGCTCTTGTACGGTGTGGCGATGGCGTTGATGATTCGGGGCAATATTGGTGCTTCACCGTGGGATGTCTTTGCCCAGGGCGTATCCCGTACAACACAGATCTCCTTTGGCATGTGCACCATCATTATCAGTGGGGTGGTGCTGCTGCTGTGGATTCCGCTGAAGCAGCGCCCGGGGGTCGGTACCATTGCCAACGCCCTCCTGGTCGGGGCTTTTGCTGATGTAGGCCTGTTTCTGATCCCGGAGGCTCATCACTGGGCGCTACAGGTACTCACCTTCAGCTCCGGCTTGTGCCTTATTGCCTTTGCTACCGCACTGTACATAGGAGCTGGCCTAGGCCCGGGCCCGCGGGATGGGCTGATGACGGGACTGGTTCGTGTGAGCGGAAAGCCAGTATGGCTGATCCGGACCGGCCTGGAGTTTTCGGTGGTGGTGATTGGCTTCCTGCTCGGCGGGGTAGTGGGGGCAGGTACGGCGGCGTTTGCGCTAGGGGTGGGGCCACTCACCCAGGTGACGCTGCGTTGGCTCCATGTTGACCTGCACGCCAAGACCCCGGGCATCGCCGTGACGGCGGCGGCCCCTGCGCCTGCACCTGACATTGCCCCTGCGCCTGCACCTGACATTGCCTCTGAATCCGCCTCTTTGCACAGTCGTGAAAGAGAACGGGACGTGCGGCGGCAACAAGGCGCCGAGCCGGAGCCTCTGCCGGCGGATTAGTTTTGCTTTCCAGTGAACTTAGTTTTGCTTGGCCGTAAATGTGGAGATTCGGAAAGCAGCAGTCGCTGCGCTCAGTGCTGGCAGGCCAGCAAGGTGCGTACTGGCCTCCTTGGCCTCTAGGTGGTGGCCGGCTGGGCCCATCAGGGCCACATTGGCAATGTCCGCCGGGCCCAGCTGCAGGGGAACGACTAACTCACAGTTCCCTGCCGGGGTGAAATGAGCCTCGAGGGAATGGTTGAGCGCGGCTTCCTTGTCTTCTTGAATTCCTAGCAGAGACGCCTCCTGGGCGATCTCGGCAAGATGACTTGCCAGTGGGGTCACCACCACCAAGGTGCCACCGGGTTTGAGTACGCGGGCAAACTCTTTGGCATTGCGGGGCGCAAAGACCACCAGAACCACATCGGCCGTGTTGGCTCCCAGCGGCAAGGCACGCCACAGGTCCCACACGATGTTCAGTGCTTCGGGGTTACGCCGAGCAGCCCGGCGTAATGCGAACTTTGAAATGTCCATGCCCACCGCGAACGGGCTGCGAGCGCCGCCGGAATTCTCACAGCCGCCCTTTGGCCAGTGGTGATCTTGGTTCCCAGCCGGCGAATTCTCAGTTTCTGGGTGGAAAGCTGCCAGGATCTGTTGAAGGTACCAGCCGGTGCCGGTGCCGGCGTCCAGAATCATGTGCGGCCCGGGCCCTGGCAGGAGCCGGCGGATAGTACTCGCCAGCGCGTCGCCGAGAGGGCCGTAGTGGCCGGCGTCCAGAAAAGCGTCACGGGCCGCCACCATGGCGGCCGTGTCCGGAACAAACTTGGTGCCATGGCCCGTGAGTAGATTCAGGTATCCCTGGCGTGCAATGTCAAAGCTGTGGCCGCGCTCGCAGCAGAGGGCGCCCTCCCACTTTTCGGGGGCTGTGAAGCCACCTCCGCAGTGGGGGCAGAGCAGTGCGTTCAGTGCAGAGAATTCCATGGCTCCAATCTTAGGGGTGCCACCCTAGAACCCCAGCCCCTCCCTGGCGGCAAGAATGTCCGGATTGGCCCAGTGCTGACTGTATTGAGCGTTGCTGGCGAGCGAGCGGGTGTGTGCCTTGTCTATATAGAGGGTGCCGAAGAGGTGATCACTCTCATGTTGGACTATGCGCGCCTGCCACCCCGAAAACTGGCGGGTCTGCGCAGTGCCGTGCTCGTCGTCGTACTTCAGTTCAACAGCGCTGGGGCGCTCAACCACCGCCTGCCACCCCGTCATGGACAGGCAGCCCTCGTAGTGGGCCGCCAACTCCGTGCCAAGTGGCGTGTAGCGAGGGTTGATGAGAGTGAATGGTTCTAGAGGTTCGCGCTGCCGGGCGGTGGCATTCTCCGCACTGACTTCGAACATATCTTCGATTACGGCTAGTTGCAGCGGTATGCCGAGCTGGGGTGCGGCCAATCCAACCCCTGGAGCTGCATGCATGGTAGCGCGCATGATCTCGATGAGCCGGGCAAGATCCGTGTCACTGACTTGACCCGTGAAGGGAAGGGCGCGGGCACGCAGGGTGGGGTGGCCTGCCTGCACAATCTCGGGCAGCACGGCGGATTCCAACCCAGCGGATTCCAGCACGGCGGCAATAGATTCGCGCAGGTACTCCTCGGTCAAAACATGCCTCATGTTGCTGCCCTCCAGTGGATTATTCACCATCTCATTGTGTCAAGCCTTTGCCCACCCCCTTGCCATTGCGTGGGTGAGGGCTATGGTGGCTTAAAGGGCTCGCAGAGATCAGAGGATTGTCATGTCTTCCAACAGTTTCGATGCACGTAGTGAACTCACCGTTGACGGTGAGAGCTACCAGATCTACCGCTTGGACAAGGTTCCCGGCTCGGCCAGGTTGCCGTACAGCTTGAAGGTCCTGCTGGAGAACCTGCTCCGCAACGAGGACGGGCTCCTGGTCACGGCCGAGCAGGTCCGTGCCGTGGGGGAGTGGGATCCGGGGGCCGAGGCGAGCAAGGAGATCCAGTACACGCCGGCCCGGGTGCTCATGCAGGACTTCACCGGCGTCCCCTGCGTGGTGGATCTGGTGGCCATGCGTGACGCCATGGCGGATCTGGGCGGGGACCCGGCCAGGATCAACCCGCTGATCCCCGGCGAGCTGGTCATTGACCACTCCGTCATTGCTGATGTGTTCAACCGCCCCGACGCTGTCTCGAAGAACTCCCAATTTGAATTCCAGCGCAACCAGGAGCGCTACCAGCTGCTGCGGTGGGCCCAACAGTCATTCGCCGACTTCCTGGTGGTGCCGCCAGATACGGGGATCTGCCACCAAGTGAACCTGGAATACCTCTCCCGCGTGGTGTTCACCCGCGAGCGCGACGGCGTGAAGCAGGCTTACCCGGACACTCTGGTAGGCACGGACTCGCACACACCCATGGTGAATGGCTTGGGCGTGCTGGGCTGGGGAGTGGGTGGCATTGAGGCGGAGGCCGCCATGCTGGGCCAACCCATGAGCATGCTGGTCCCGCAGGTGGTGGGCTTCAAGCTCACCGGTGAGCTGCCCGAGGGCACCACCGCCACGGACCTGGTGCTCACCGTGGCCGAGCTGTTGCGCAAGACCCGTGTGGTAGGCAAGTTCGTAGAGTTCTTCGGTCCCGGCGTGGCCAATGTGCCGCTGGCCAACCGTGCCACCCTGGGCAACATGAGCCCCGAGTACGGCTCCACCTGCGCCATCTTCCCGATCGACGCCGAGACCCTTGACTACATGCGCCTCACCGGCCGCAACGAACACCAGATCCAGCTGGTGGAGGCTTACGCCAAGGAACAGGGCATGTGGCACCATCCAGAACACACCCCGGATTACAGCCAGGTGGTGGAACTTGACCTCTCAACCGTGGAGAGTTCCATTGCCGGTCCCAAGCGCCCACAGGACAGGATCCCGCTGCGCAGCGCCGCACGTGCCGTGCGCGGACTTCTTGCGGGGGAGTCACAGGAAGTGGCAGTCATGGCAGGCGGACTCGACGACGCCGGGGATGAATCCTTCCCCGCCAGCGACCCCGTGGCCATCAGCGCTCGCATCCAGCGCGATGAACCGCCCCACCAGTACTTGGACGACGCCGGAGAAGGGCTCGAATGGCCCAGTGACCCTGTGGAGGTTGTGCTCGACGGGGTGAAGCACAACCTGGACCACGGCGACATTGTCATTGCCGCCATCACCTCCTGCACCAACACCTCCAACCCCTCCGTCATGATCGGCGCCGGGCTGCTGGCCAAAAAGGCCGTGGAACTGGGCCTGGACCGCAAGCCGTGGGTGAAGACCACACTGGCGCCCGGCTCCCGCGTTGTCACCGACTACCTTGACCGGGCAGGGCTGAGCCCGTACCTGGACAAGATTGGGTTCAGCCTGGTCGGATACGGCTGCACCACCTGCATCGGCAACTCCGGACCACTCATCCCCGAAGTCAGCGCTGGCGTGAACAGCAAGGATCTGAACGTTTCCGCCGTGCTCTCCGGAAACCGTAACTTTGAAGGCCGCATCCACCCCGAAGTGAAGATGAACTTCCTCGCCTCACCTCCGTTGGTCATCGCGTACGCGCTCGCAGGCTCCATGCATGTGGACCTGTTGAAGGAGCCACTGGGAACTTCCTCCTCGGGGGAACCGGTGTTCTTGAAGGACATCTGGCCAACGACGGCGGAGATCAAGTCCGTGGTAAACGCCAGCCTTGAGGCGCAAATGTTCACGGACGGCTACGCGGATGTCTACCACGGGGATGAAAACTGGCGCGGTATGGAGGTGCCGGAGGGCGACATGTTCGCCTGGTCTGACGAGTCCACGTATGTGCGCAAGCCACCGTACTTTGATGGCATGAGACGGGAGCCGGAACCTGTTCAGGACATCGTGGGCGCGCGGGTGTTGGCTCTACTGGGGGATTCGGTCACCACGGACCACATCTCCCCGGCTGGGAACATTAAGAAGTCCTCTCCTGCCGGTCAGTACTTGCAGGCGAACGGTGTTGCTCAGGCCGACTTCAACTCCTATGGCTCACGCCGTGGCAATCACAACGTCATGATCCGTGGCACCTTTGCGAACATTCGCCTACGCAACCAGCTGGTGCCTGGCGTCGAAGGTGGATTCACCAAGCGCTCACCTAACGGGGACAGGGAGACCATTTTCGAGGCATCCAACACCTTCCAGGCTGAGGGGACGCCGTTGGTGGTGATTGCGGGGACTGACTATGGATCCGGCTCCTCGCGTGACTGGGCTGCCAAGGGCACCATGCTGCTGGGGGTCAAGGCCGTCATCGCTGCATCATTTGAGCGTATCCACCGCTCCAACTTGATTGGCATGGGCGTGCTGCCTCTGGAGTTTAAGGAAGGCGAGACGGCAGAGTCCCTGGGCCTGACAGGCTTTGAAACATACTCGATCACGGGCTTGGCTGGTGCCAACCCGTTGCCGCGCGAGGTCACGGTGCGCATCGAGTCAGACGGGGAAATCCGCGAAGTCGCCACCAGGTTGCGCATCGACACACCTGCCGAGGAAGCGTACTACGTCCACGGCGGTATTTTGCAGTACGTGCTTCGTCAGTTACTGGAGGCGTAACCGCCACGTCCCGCAGTGGCGTTCTGTCTGCGCCGGCCCGGCTGCTGCGAATGCGCCACTTATTCACTGGCGCATGATGGGGCTCTTGCCGTGCGGATAATATAAGTGGCTTGCCTGCGCCTCTGCCACTGCCTCTGCCGCTGAGGCTTTTGTTACGTAAGCGCCTACCCATGAATCCGCAGCACACCAGCAGTTTTCGATCAGCCGTGCATAATGTGTTAATGACAAAAGCTATTAGTACCGAACGCCTTATCCTGCGTCCTTGGGAAGAAACAGATGTTGACTTTGTCTTTGACTTGTACTCCCGGTGGGTAGTTCAGCGGTTCATTGGAACTGAGCCGACGGTCATGGACAGCCGTACCCAGGCAGTGGCGAAGCTCAAAAGTTTTCAGGCCCTGGACCATCCAGTGCACGGCATCTGGGCCGTGACTCGCAAGGATGACGGCGTGCAGGTTGGCACGTTACTGCTCAAGCCCATCCCGAAGTCCGGCGAGGAGCCCACGGAACCGTCCGGGGACGTGGAGATCGGCTGGCACTTCCACCCCGACCACTGGGGCAATGGCTTCGCCTCGGAAGCGGCAGAGGCTGTCCTTGAGCATGGTTTTGCCTCCGGTCTGGAGCGAGTAGTGGCCGTGACGAACTCCGCGAACACGGCTTCCCAAAGTGTCTGCCGGCGCATTGGCATGGAGCACAAGGGCACTACGAAGAAGTACTACAACGACACCTGTGAGCTGTTCGTGGTGGAGAACACGACCGCCGCGTCCTGATCACCCACCCCACCCAGCAACCTGGAAACACGTTCGCCATCGAACGCGATGGCGACACCGTACTGCGCAACGCCGGCCCGTGGACGCCCCCGGTGCACCGCTATTTGGATTACGTGGCCGCGGCCGGTGGGTGGGCTGGGTGTGGCAGGACACCGCCCTGACCGACGACGCCCACTAGCAGTCACCGGTCAGGATGCCCGCCGAGGTTATCTCCCACAACGACTTCGCCCCGCAAATGGACCACGCACGCAGGCGTGTCGGATTGCTGCTGGACTCCTACGGCTCCAGCGCCACCTAGGATGAGCTCCTGCACGTTGCTATCATCCGCCTGCGGGAGCTGGGCAAACCGGCACTGGCGGACGACGCCGGAGCGTACCTTCGCGACGCAGCCCAGCTGGCGTCGCTGGTGGACGGGGGAGAAAGCCGTGGCTGAGTACCGGCGCCAGCCCGACGTCACCCGGACCGAACATATTGGTGGGGTGGAACAGCGCAAAATCGCCGTAGTTGACTATGATCTGAAGCGGCAGATCCCGCAGCCGACGCCTACCTGCTGTTGCGGAACAGGCTGCGCAGTGACCCTGCGGACCGCAGGGTGTATGAGGAGACCAAGCGGATCCTGGTCAGTCGTGACAGGCCGGACATGAACGCCTACTCCAACGCGAAAAGCGCAGTGATTGCAGGCATCCTGCACCGGGCAGGAATGGAGAAGTGAGCGCCGGCTCCCCACATGTAAACTAGGGCCGGCAATGGAAGGTGCCGGCCGCCGTCGCACATTCCAAGCACCCTGACCCAGTGAATCGAGAATCCATGCACACGTCCTCCACCGCTTCCTCCCATGGCGTGCATCCGGCTGATCGCCACGAGATGATCCGGGTGCGGGGTGCGCGGGTGAACAACCTCAAGAACGTGAGCATCGAGATACCCAAGCGCCGGCTGACGGTGTTCACGGGAGTGTCAGGTTCGGGTAAAAGTTCACTGGTGTTCGGCACCATTGCCGCGGAATCCCAGCGGATGATCAATGAGACCTACAGTGCGTTCGTGCAGGGGTTCATGCCCACGCTGGCGCGCCCCGACGTTGATGTTTTAGAGGGCCTGACCACCGCCATTCTCGTCGATCAAGAGCGGATGGGCGCCAATCCGCGCTCCACCGTGGGTACCGTGACGGATGCCAACGCGATGTTGCGGATCGTTTTCAGCCGCCTAGCCCAGCCGCACATCGGCTCACCGCAGGCCTACTCCTTTAATGTTGCCTCGATTTCCGGCGCGGGCGCCGTCACGATTGAGAGGGCGGGGGAGAAGGTCAAGGAGCGGCGCAGCTTCTCCATTACCGGCGGCATGTGTCCGCGCTGCGAGGGCATGGGCAAGGTCAATGACTTCAACTTGGAAGCCATTTTCGACGCCGGCAAGTCACTGTCCGAGGGCGCTCTGCTGGTCCCCGGGTACAGCATGGACGGCTGGTACGGGCGCATTTTCGCCGGCTCCGGCTTCTTTGACATGGACAAGAAGCTGGGAAAGTTCACGAAGAAAGAGCTCCACGATCTCCTGCACAAGGAGGCCACCAAGATCAAGGCCGAGGGCATCAACGTCACCTACGAGGGCCTCATTCCCAAGATGCAAAAGTCCATGCTGTCCAAGGACGTTGACGCCATGCAACCGCATGTTCGCGCCTTCGTGGAACGTGCCGTGGTGTTCGCCACCTGCCCAGAATGCGCAGGCACCCGGCTGGCGGAGCACGCCCTTAATTCCACCATCGACGGCGTGAGTATCGCCGATGCCTGTGCCCTGCAGATCAGCGACCTAGCCATTTGGGTGCGTTCGGTCAAGGACCCGTCGGTGGCCCCGCTGCTGAAGGCGCTGGGGGAGACCCTTGATTCCTTCGTGGAGATCGGCCTAGGGTATCTGTCCCTGGACCGACCCGCCGGAACGCTGTCCGGGGGAGAGGCGCAGCGCACCAAGATGATCCGCCACCTGGGCTCCTCCCTGACGGACATCACCTACGTTTTCGACGAGCCGACGATCGGCCTGCACCCGCATGATATTGCGCGCATGAACAAGCTCCTGCTGCAACTGCGCGATAAAGGCAACACGGTGCTGGTCGTGGAGCACAAGCCCGAAGCCATCGCCATTGCCGACCATGTGGTTGACCTGGGACCGCTGGCCGGTTCTTCCGGGGGAGAGGTGGTGTACGAAGGAGACCTTGCAGGTCTGCGCGCCAGTGGCACCATCACCGGGCGGCACTTGGATGACAAGGTGGGGTTGAAAGCATCCTTCCGCAATGCGGGTGGTGTGCTGGAGGTCCGCGGCGCCAGTGAAAACAACTTAAAAGACGTGGACGTAGACATTCCCTTAGGCGTTCTGACGGTGATCACAGGAGTGGCCGGCTCGGGCAAGAGCTCCCTCATTCACGGCTCCGTATCCGGGCGTGAAGGCGTAGTGACGGTGGATCAGGGCGCCATTCGCGGCTCCCGGCGCAGTAATCCCGCCACCTACACGGGACTGCTTGAGCCTATCCGCAAGGCTTTTGCCAAGGTCAATGGCGTCAAACCCGCCCTGTTCAGTGCTAATTCTGAAGGCGCCTGCCCCACCTGCAACGGCGCCGGCGTCATCTATACAGATCTTGGGATGATGGCTGGCGTCTCCACCATGTGCGAGGAGTGTGAAGGCCGCCGCTTCCAGGCTGCCGTGCTGGAATTCCACCTGAGCGGGAAGAACATTAGCGAGGTGCTGTCCATGAGCGTGGACCGGGCCGCGGAATTCTTTGCCGACGGCGATGCCAAGCTGCCTGCGGCCCACAAGATATTGGTGCGCTTGTCCGACGTCGGGCTTGGCTACCTCACGCTGGGACAGCCGCTGACCACGCTGTCCGGAGGTGAGCGCCAGCGCATCAAACTGGCCACGCACCTGGGGGAGAAGGGCGGCATTTACATCCTGGACGAGCCCACCACAGGCCTGCACTTAGCGGATGTTCAGAAGCTGTTGGGCCTGCTGGACCGTCTGGTGGATTCGGGCAAATCAGTCATTGTCATTGAGCATCACCAGGCCGTTATGGCTCATGCTGACTGGATTATTGACATTGGTCCCGGTGCCGGGCACGACGGCGGATCAATAGTTTTTCAGGGCACGCCGGCTGAGCTTGTGGCTTCGCGGCAGACACTGACGGGCCAGCATTTGGCAGCGTACGTGGGGGAGTAACCGGGACGGGCTGCTGAAGTCTGAAAGAATCTTTTCCCGCTGATTGAACAGGTCAACAATGACCGTATGGCAGTGCAAATCACTTCGAGAAGTCTAACGTCACCCTTTTGTTCCGGGATGAATATGACGCACTTGAGCAGACAGTACACCTACTCAAGGTGCCCGCGAATGCAAGCCGCCTGAGCGAAAGTCGCCAGCAGTCAAATGCGAATATTTTGGAAGAGCCTGAGCTCAGTGAATCAGGTTGGTCCTCGCACCGCATGGTCCAGGAGAATCACCAAGGAGCGCCGCCTCGGCTATCTTGTGCAGGATGACGACCCGGTTGTCCTGCAGGCATGGTTTCACTACAGGTAGTGCTCGGTTTACCTGGAAAACCCGACATTTCAGCACTCGCAATATTGCGCCGATAATCTACATTATGTCAAGTAACGTCAAATCGCACCTTCCGAACCGGTAACTGGTGGATACAGGGTGGATCGAAAAAATGCACACCTCGTGGGTCGAGACCGGCGCAGGAGCACCCTTTGAACGCTACAGCTTAGCTGCATGGCAAGGTCCAGGGGCGTGCTGGAGTCTGGACGGCAACTATGGGCACTTACGTGATCGTCGCCGTTGGCTCAGTCTTAGACTCTCAGCTATCGCAATCGACAATCATGCGCCCGCTATTGCCGCCAGTAAGCAAAGAAGCGAACGCCTCAGGGATCTTGGCGAATCCAATGACGAGGGTGTGGACGCTGCGAACCTTTCCTGCGCGTAACCAGGTGGCAACCTCGGCTTCGAATTCTGGGCGCAAGTCCTCGTTTGATGTCACGTCAAAGCCGCGCATGGTCAGCTGCTGGTAGACCATGCGCAGGTAATTCGAGGGGCCCTTGACTTCACTCCCCCTCGCGTATTGCGACGCGCCACCGCAGATCACCGCGCGCCCACCGAAGCGCAGGTGCTCCAGCGCGGCTTCCAGCGCTTCCCCACCAACGTTGTCATAAAATAGATCGATCCCAGTTGGTGCCGCAGCACTGAGCAGATCCAGTACCGCGCCGTCACGGTGATTGAAAGCGGCATCGGCGCCCAAGGTGCCCAAGAGCTTAACTTTCTCGGGTGAACCCGCACTGCCAATGACGGTGGCGCCAACGGCTTTGGCGAACTGCATGGCGCAGCTGCCCACTCCGCCGGCCGCCCCGGAAACAAAGACCGAATCCCCCGCTTGTACCCCACCAAAGCGCATCATTCCGGTGTACGCGGTGAAGCCGGTATGTCCAAGTATTGTCAGGTGGGCCTCCAACGGAATGCCGGACCCCAGGGCTGGAATACTGCGCAGCTCATCCACTGCTGCAATGTCAATACTGCGCCACGGTGATTTTCGCACCGCCAAATCGCCCGGTTTAAACGCCGCGCTGCGGGATTCCAAGACCTCCACCACGCCGTCACTGGCGGGCACGTCTCCGGCTTTGATGCTTGGCCCGTAGGGGGTGTCCGGACCCCCAATCCTGTTAGCGAGCCCGGCATTCAGGCCCAGCCTGCGCAGCCTCACCAGCACTTGCCCTTCATGGGGCTCCGGGACTTGCCTCGTTTCGATCCGAAAATGCCGTGCCTCTACGGTGCCGTTCGGGTAGCTGTCAAGCTGTACTTCTTGTGCATCCATGGCACCAGCCTAATCCCCTCAGTGCCCAACTACAGTGCACCAGTTCGTGGGATGGCTTGTCTGCAGGTGCTACTTTTTTGCCGGATCCAGGGGTATGGCCCGGTTAGCTTTCCTCGGCCCGGGACTGGCGAAACCAAGAAGCGGTGCAGCTAGCGTCGACGTGTGAAGATGCGCCAGAACCGGCTTGTGGGGATGAAGGCCGCCGCGGCAAGAACTAGCGGAACCCATAGTGCAGCTTTTCCGCTCCAGCCAATGCCCACTCCGTTGTCCCCTGAGAAGGCCAGGACTTTGACGAACAAGAAATGAGCCTCAAATTCCCCTCCTGTTTGTCCCACAATGGCCAACATTCCGGCGACGAAGGTGGAAAAGAACAGCCAGTAAGCCAAGAGTATGATCATGGCTGCGGCTACCCCCGTTCCCCACAACGGCCCAGAAGTATGCTCCCCTTCGGCGTAGCTAGCTGCCAACTCCCCCGGCCTGCCCAATCCCGCGAGGACTTTTTGCAAACTGAAGGTATGCGTTTCGGCGTCAATACCCTCACGCAGATCAGCGAGAATACTCTTTCGGCGACGCCCTGATACTTTACTCTCCAGATACCACTCAACTTTGAACAGATACCAGTTCCTGCCCATCGCATGCCGGACTCCCAGCCGCTTCGACTTGCTCAAGGCACCGCTGCCACCGAAGAACTGTTGGGTTGCATTGTCAGAGTTTTTGTCTTCGATGTTCATGCCATGTTCCGCTCTGATTCAGGGCCAGGGTGCGTTCCGGCCGTAGCTAGTCCCCTATTGGCTACTTCAACAATTTCCCGCCACTTGCGAACTGCTCCCACACGGGCCTGTTCGCCGGAGTTAGTGAGCGCATAATACTTGCGGGCCGGACCCGAGGTTGAAGGCTGCAGGTAGCTACTGAGCCACCCATCACGCTCAAATCGGCTCAGCACCGGATACACGGCACCCGTAGCCAGCCCGGACAGGCCCACCGCGCGCAGCCTCTCAACCAGGTCATAGCCATACGATTCCTGCTGGTGCAGCAGCGACAGAATCAGCATCGGCAGCACTCCCCTCAGCAATTGAGGGTCATGGGGTGAAGTAACGTAATCCATGCCCGCTAGTTTGCCATAACTATTAGTTACAAACTAATAGTTATGGACCGTTAGTGCGTGGCGTCCTAGATAGGGAAAGTTCGGCGGCGTATCCCCCGCTGGAGCGTCTGCCGCCACGCCAAGGGGCATCCCGGATAATCCTTGCCGGAGCAACTTTCTGCCCATCAGGGCTCAGCCGCGCGGCCCGCTCTCGGGAAGCACCACGGCGGTGGACGGGTTCCCGGCAACCTTGCGTCCCTGCGGCTTGAGTTCGCTGACCAGCACGCTCAGGACAATCAGCGCAGCACCCACTAGCGCAAGGCCAGGCAACCGGTCCCCCGCGATACGGCCGAAAACGCCCGCCCAGAGAGGCTCCCCGGTGTAAATGATGGTTGCCCGGGTGGGGTCCACAGATTTTTGCGCCCAGTTCATAGTCAGCTGGATGACGCAGCTAGCCAGGCCAAGCCCGGCCCCAGCGCTAAGCCATATCCAAGAGAACTCCGGAACAGCCTCACCCACAACCGGCATAGACGCGAAAGCTAAAAGACTGCAGACAAGGAGCTGCACAACAGTCACGCGGCCCAAGTGGACCCGGGTGGCAAAAAGGCTGATCAGAACAATCTCAGAGGCAATCGCCACGGTACTAATCAGTGTCACGACCTCCCCCTTACCCAGACCCCCCGAGAAGGCTTCGGGCCCTGCAAGGAGAACTAGCCCAGCGAAGGCCAGCGCTGCTCCGGCAAAGGCCATGAGATGCGGGCGTTTTCGGAACACCGCCCACTGGAGAAAGGGCACCATGGGCACAAACAGCGCCGTCAGAAACGCGGAGGTACTGCTGCTGATGGTCTGCAGGCCCACGGTTTGCAGACCATAGCCAAAGAAAATCATGATGCCAATGGCGGCACCGGCGCCCGCATCAGCCAGGGTCATGCCGCGCAGGGTGCGATGGAAAATAACGCTGGCAACAAGTGCGGCAACACCGAAGCGGACACCCACGAAGAACATGGGTCCGCTGTATTTCATGGCCAAATGAATCACCAGATAGGTCCCACCCCACAGAATCGTGATGAACAGCAGGGCAAGCTCTGGCCAGCTCAGGGAAAAGCGGCGTGGTCTACGCGCGGTGGGCACCATTCTGTCCATATTAAGGCATACCCAGGTCTGTTGACCTCACTTCCAATGCGCTTTCAAGAAGGCTGCGTGCGGCCTCATCCCCAAGCCCCAAGGACCGGATTTGATGGACGTAGTCTGCGGCCGCTTTTTGGGCCTGGTGCACGATGGGATCCTCATGAGAGCAGACAAAGGTACCGTGGCGCCCGCGGGTCTCAATGACGCCATTTAGTTCAAGTTCCCGGTAAGCGCGGGCCACGGTGTTGGGTGCCAAGGCCAAATCGGCGGCGAGTTTCCTTACCGTAGGTAGCCGTGTTTCTGGTGCCAACGATCCCTCATTGATGAGACGCAAGATTTGTGCGCGAAGTTGCTCGAAGGGTGGCAGAGCTGAACGAGGGTCAACGGTGAGCATCATGGTTGGTACGGGGTGCTCGGGGCAGGGCCCTGTGTAGTGGCAGCGAAAGCAGTGTTGGTCCACAGCCGGTGGCGGAAGTAGTTGTAGGCTCCGCCGTAGCCGAAGAACATGACGATGGCGATGAATCCCCACGAAATGGCCAGTTCCCCATAGGGGGACCAGAGTGATGAAGTGTGGGATGGGTCGATTGCCTCGGCTAAACCGAGTCCGGCGGCGGCCAGTGCCAGCCACGCCAACCCAGCACTCAATTGGCCCAACTTCCGGAATGTGTCCGCCCGCAGGGCGTCATCCCACGCCAATTCCAGGGGATCGCTAACAGGTTGGGGCTGTTGCAGCATCCTTTGGGAAACCAGTTTGGATCCTGTTGCTACCACTAGGGCGAGAACCAGGAAGGGCAATGCCATACTTTGCAAGAAGGCGCCTCCGTTGACCTTTCCGGCCGCTCCCATGGCGAGGACGGTGACGTCCAGGGCAACTGCCAGCGCAAGGAGAAGTGGTGCTGTTGCTCGCCGCCAAGGGCTCATGTAGTCGGCAGCATCGACAGCCGCCGCCCTGGCCATGCGTGGGGAGTCCTCACGCTTGGTAAAGAGGGAGTCCCGCAGCGCCAGGGCAACGTCAAAGGTGGACATGCCGATGATGAACGCGGGAAGTACCACGAGCCACGAGAAACCAAAGATGGGCCCAGGCGTGGGTGTCAACAGCAGCACGGTAGCGGCAACCAAGGTCCCGGCAAGGCCACCAAGCCACTGTGCCGTGTCGCTGCGGTGAAGCCTGCGGGCAACGGAGGTATTGATCTCATCCGTTCCCATGGGAAGGCCCACTCGATCCCAAAACCTCTGCATTTGGCTCTGCCTGAATCGGCGGAACTGCGAAGCCGCTGCCACGCTTGCCGCGAGCAGTGCGAACATTCCTAGCAGTACCCAGGAAACTCCTACATCAGTTGACATGACTCCCCTTAGTTCTGATTTCTTTGTCTCAATGTATCATTACAATGAATTGAGGCAATACCGACAGCACGGCTGGCTGGCAGTGGGAGCCAGCGCACGGCCTCGGACTAGTTCTCCCACTACCCCGCCGCGTGGGGAGCGTCGTGAAGGTGGGCTCGTTCGCCGTCGTGGTTGAAAATGGAGAGGATCTCCACAGGACCCTCGTGGGCGCAAATGGCGTGCGGGACCATGGTGGAGAATTCGGCCACCTCGCCCGGGTGTACCAGGATGGTTCGCTCCCCCAGTTCCAGCCGCGCAATCCCGGCTAGAACGGTAAACCAGTCCCGACCGGGGTGCACTCCGAGCTGGTGGGGCCGGTCCGGGGTGATGCGCATTTTGGCGACGGTCTTGCCGTTCAGGCCGTCTCCCGTGGAAAGTACCCACGTGGTAAGGCCTTGTGAGTGGCCGGGCTGAGGGCGGATGACCACATCCTGATCGTCCGCTGTCTCCACTAGAGCATCCAGAGTGGTGCCAAAAGCGCGGGCGATGGGTACCAGCTGATCCAACGCTATGCGCCGATGCCCGGTTTCAAGGCGGCTGAGGGTGGACTGGCTGAGCTCGCACCGGGAAGCGAGGTTCTCCAGCGACCAGCCGCGCGCCAGTCGGAGGCTGCGGATCCGTTGGCGGATCAGGGCATCAACATCAGATTCTTGCGTCATACGCAAAAGTGTATGCGTTATCAGCACTGGAAAGCTACCGTGGAAATATGAGCAACCACGAACACGAAAAACACGCCCAAGGCCACGCACACCCTCACACGAACGACGCCGAACTAGCGCAGACACTCAACCTAGACGCCCGCATCCTCGGCTCCTACCTGACAGAGGCCACCGCCTGGGCAGCATCCCTTGCTGCGAAGGAGCCGGAGACAATGATTGATGTGGGTGCCGGATCCGGTGTGGGCACGGTTGCGTTGGCACAGCAATTCCCGCATGCAGCAGTCACCGCCCTAGATAAGTCGGCGCAGATGCTGACCATGACCCGTGCGGCGGCAGCCGAGAATGGGGTCGGGGCTCGCGTGCGTGGGATCCAAACCGATCTTGATGAAGCCTGGCCGTCGGAAATAACAGCGGATCTGTTGTGGGCGTCCTCCTCCCTGCACGAGGTGGCCGATCCCTACCGCGTTCTGACGGACATGTTCGCCGCACTGAATCCAGGCGGTCTGCTGCTAGTCCTTGAAATGGACGGGCTGCCCAGCTTCCTCCCCGAAACTCTGCCGGCAGGCTCGCCGCTGGCACCGGGCCTGGAGCCGCGCCTCCATGAAATCCTGGCCGGCATGGGCTGGAACCACTTCCCGGACTGGCAGCCCGTCCTGGCAAGCGTGGGATTCACAGTCCAGCGCCGCCCGTTCCCCACCGTGGGAAGCTCGACGCCGGAACTTGCCGCCCGCTATGCCCGTCACTTCCTGGCACGCATCCACCAGACGCTCGCTGACACCGCCTCCCCAACTGGCGCTTACTCCCCTACCGACGCGGCCTCCTCCGCAGACATGGCATCTCTCGAGTTGCTGCTGGGTGACGGACCGGAGTCCTTGGAACGCCGTGGAGACTTGCAGGTGCGTGGACACCGTACCGGTTGGGCTGCCCGCAAGCCGTAAAGACATCGCTAGTGTGGGCCTGTCACTGCCGCCGCACGTGGATTAGCCTGAAACCATGACAAGCATCGTATGGGCACCCGCAGACCTCATCATTGCCTCGAACCAGGGCGTTGCCGTGCGCTTTGCTGGGGTTGAAGTTACTTCAGAGATCCTCGAGCTCATGGGGCCCGGTGCCAATGGACGCGGTATCAGGGTGCACCTAGCCGGAGCCAGAGGCCAAGCCACCATGGAACGTGACAGCGCCTATGTCACTGCGTTGGAGGCGTGGGCGAAGGAACGCACGGCCCACGGCAAGGAGGAGGCCGGACCGCGGCCCATCATGCCAGGAGAAACGGTACTTACCCCGGTCCAGGCTGTCATTACGGACAATCACGAGACTGAATACCGCCGGGTGGGCGGACGAGTTGCAGGAACCGGAACCGAATGGTCCGCCTCGTGGGACTTTGTGCCCGAACCACCGCCCGGGGTCAAGCACCTTTCCCTCGAATTCACACTTCATGGCGAACTGACAGGCAAGAGCGTCCGCATCCAGCTGGACTGACGGTGCCGGTAGGCAAGGGCCATGCCACAAAATCGCCGTGTTCTGGATCCTGCCGCTCTGCTCGCCGGGCCCCGTGGCCGGCGGCTTTGTTTGGAGCTTGCGGGCTTGGCCGCCGATGCGGTAGCCACGGAATCTTGCGGCACAGGGCAGGATAGTGGCGGCTTTGGGTCGGCCAGATTCTACGCCGCCTACAACCGCGACCCGGATCGCGGCACGTCAACTGTTCTCTTCGGACCCGGCGCCGAGCAGCCGGTTCCGAACCCCACGGCCCAGGACGTGGCCGCTCTACTGGAGGCGGTGCCGCTGCCCATGCTCACGGAGTCCCTTCTTCTGGAAGCGCTCAGTTCTACAGTCAACTCGGCCCGTTACTGGCAGGAGCCGGACGGTGACGACGTCCTGGCCGCCACCCCCGCAATGCGCCGCGCCTTACATCGCTTTGCCCAGCAGTTAGCGGATTCGCCGCTGACGCACTGGTGGACGTCTCCCCTGGAGCCTGCAGCCCAGTGGAACGCTGCCTTCGTTGCGGACCCGCCACGTCCGCCCGCGCCAAAGGGAAACACCGCCGAGACGCTCACACAGTGGCGGCTGGATACTCTTCAAGATGAGGCCAACGCCGTCCGTGAACGCCCCAGTGACCCCACCTCGAACTGGAGTGGGGATTGGTGGTCCCGCCCGCCCTGGGCACTGCCCACCAGCACCCGCATGATGGCTGGACGGGAGGAGAGCGAGTTGGGCCCGGCTGGTTTGGGTCCTGTTGGCTTGTGGCTCGTGGAGGATGGCTTCGGCGAGGATGAGGCTGTGCTCCATGCACTGCAGGTGCCTGACCATGCTCGGATTTTCCGGATCGACTCCCCCGAAGACTGGGCCAGGCTGTGCCGCGAGCACTCACTGGAGGTGACGGCCTCCAAGCGTCAGGATTGGTACCGGACCACGGGGCGCAACGGGAAGTGGCTCATGCCGGATTGGTCCATGCTGAAAGAGAAGTACGACGCCGTCCACCTCACCATGGGTGGGTACCTGACAACGGCCGGGCGCGAGATCACCATCGATGAAAAATACTCGTCCGTATTGGCTGGCTGGGATCCCGACGCAACCTACTGGCTCTGCGATGTTCCGGCGGATGCGCCATCGCGGCAGACGTGGCGTCAGGATCCGGACGGTCTCTCCTGGGCGCCGCAGGGTGGGCGGGCCCGGTGCCTGACGGTGCCGGAACGCGGCCAGTGGATCTATAACGTCCAGGGCTATCGGGTTTCCGAGGTGACCACTGTCCTGGGCCACGGTGAGGAACTATGGCAGCGGGCATCGAAGGACGTGCTGACGTGGAAGGTTAAAACCCGTAGCGGTTTCAGCGTGGACACACTGGGCCCCGTGGTGGAGGGCCAGCACGTCAATGTCACCGCATCCCTGCTGGGTGTGAAGGTCGTGGAACCCGTGCAGGTGGTTGCCGTGGTGGACACCCCTGACCGCTCAGGCTTCGCCTACAGAACCTTGCCGGGACATCCCGTCAGCGGAGAGGAAGCCTTCATTGTGCACCGTGACGGTGACGCGGTGCACCTGAGTATCCGCTCCCTAACGCGTGCCGCCCCGCAACAACCGTGGCACGGGCTGTTTCCGGTATTGCTAATGGTGCAGAAACTCGTGCGGTGGAGGTACTTCCGCGCCCTGCGCTAACCACCAGTTCCTCGCCGTCACCATAGGCGTACTTGCCGCCTCGCAAGGCGGAGGCCACTGCCGCCACCAGACAGGCCACGATGGCGAAGCCAAAGGCCACGGCAAGCCCGTCGGCAAACGGGCCGGAGATCAGAGTCGGGAAGAACCCGCGTCCGGTGAGGAAAGCAGCGTCGGCCGCGCTCACCCCATGGGCCATCAAACCGGTATTTAGGGTGGCTGGCAGGGTCCGGGCCAGTCCCGTGACCATAGGGGAGAAGAAGATGCCGATGGAGAGCACCATGGCCGAGTTCTGGAAGGTGGTGCTCATGCCAGCACCCACGCCACGGCGGTTGGGCGGCAGCGCGTTCATGATGCCGGCTCGGTTGGGGGGGGGGCGGCGAACAGGCCCATGCCAATCCCGTTCAGCAGCAGTGCCAGGGCAAAATTCCAATACGCAAAGTTCACCGGCAACAGCAGCAGCCAACCAAAGCTGAGAGCCGCCACCACCATGCCGCCGGTGGCCAGGAGTCGGGCTCCGTGCTTATCGGAAATAGCGCCCGAGATGGGCCCGGCCACCAGGAAACCGGCGGTGAGTGGGAGCATGTAAATCCCGGCCCACAGTGGCGTATCCGCAAAACTGTAGCCATGGCGCGGCAGCCAGATCCCCTGCAGCCAAATGATCAGGATGAACATGACCCCGCCACGGCCAATGGCGGAGAGCACCAGCACCAGGGCTCCCCCTATCACCGCAGCCAGAACCCACGGGTTACTCCACCCCATGGTGTGAACACCGTAGGGGTGAATGCCGTAGGTGATGCCCACCAACACGGCAATCAAGCCCACCGCGAAGCTCACGTTCCCCCACCAATCCAGACGTGCGGGCGTCCGCGCTCCGGTATCGTGCAGCCGCAGGTACGCTCAGACTGTGCCGAAGAGCCCTACAGGGACGGACACTAAGAACACCAGCCGGCCAAAGCTGACAACCAGCACGGCTGTGACCACCATGTAGCCCATGATCAACCACAGCAGCAGGCTGGTGTTTCCGGGGGCCAGGGGTTAATGCCCACACCGCGAAAAATATCGGGCAAGGCGATCAGCAAAATGGACGCGTTGATGGAGGCCATGAGGACGCCAAGAGTGGTGTTGGAAAGAACTATCCACTTGTAGTGCGGATTGGCTAAGTCCCGGACCCGCCAGCTTGCAGCTTTGCCGCCACCACGCACTCTCGCCTGTTCCACAATGCAGCGCCCCTCATCAGAATTTGGGGCAGGGGAATTCATTGCCTCTGCTAACTATCAATGCTAGTCCCGTGCGAGCTGTGGGGACCTGAAAGGTTGCCGGGAAGACTATGAAGCCCGCTTGGCGTAAGGCTCGCTCCAGTATTGCTTCCGCTCAATCCAGTCCTCGATAGAGTAAGTGCATGAGTCTTCGCCCCAGTCCCTATTGCGCCGCCGCCAGCTGGATCATCAACTCCGAGCTGCCGTGGCAGCGAGTTCTCACTTTTGGTCCGGCGGCGTTTGACAGCCATGCCCGGCTGCGCTTCATCCCGGATCCCACCCGGGCCGGACAAGACGAAACTGACGGCGCTGTTGCTACCGGAGGGCTTTCCGAAACGGAACAGCTAAACATTGTGGTGTCCACTTTGCTTAGCTACACCACAACACCTCAGGAACTCTTCTTCGCATTTTGGGACGGTCACGGATTCGCCATGCCCGGCGCCCGCTTCGAAACCCCGCACCGGGAATTCTTCCTCTATCACGGGAGCGTTTCGGAGAACGGAAGCTGGGACATTGCCACAGAGGATCAGGCTCCCGGACAGCCGTGGCTGCCAGAGCCTGCCTACATCTGGCCGGCAGACCGGTCATGGTGCATTTCCAACGATGTTGACCCGCACTGGGCCGGAATTGGGGCAGGAGCGGAAGCCATCGAGGCCCTCTGCGCGGATGAACGCCTTGATGTTATCCCTGCCGATCCGGCCCAACCCCAACCCTTCTACACCTAGGAACCCCATGATCTTTGGGCAAACCCCCCTTCACCATGTGGGCATCAACGACTTCAACCCGCCCAATCCAGACATCTGGCCCGCAACCTTGGCCCCCGTGCAGCACATACTGCGCGAGGGCCTGGACCTGGGCCGCGCCACGGTGTTCGTGGGCGAGAACGGCTCCGGCAAGTCAACACTTGTTGAGGCCATCGCCATGGCCTACGGGGTGAACCCGGAGGGCGGCTCCACTGGCGCCATGCACCACAGCCGCCCCACCGAATCCGATCTCCACTCCTACCTCAAAGTGGACCGCAACATAGGCAGCAGCAAATACGGCTACTTTCTGCGCGCCGAAACCATGCACGGCTTCTTCAGTTACCTCGAGGACAACCCCTCTACCGGCATCCCGGACAGTAACTACCACGAGATGTCCCACGGCGAATCGTTCTTAGAGCTGATCGTGAACCGTTTCCGGGGCGGCGGACTGTGGATCCTGGACGAGCCCGAATCCGCACTATCCTTCTCCGGCTGCCTGTCCCTGCTCAGCGTGCTCACCGCGTTGATGGACGACGGCGACTCCCAAGTCATCCTCTCGACCCACTCCCCGCTGTTGGCATCCCTGCCGGGAGCCGACATTTACGAGGTGGGGCCGTGGGGGTTGCGTCCCAACAGCTGGGAGGAGCTTGAACTCGTACGGAACTGGCGCTCCTTCATGGACGCCCCGGAACGGTTCCTGAAGTACATCTAGCCAGCCAGTTCGCGCACCAAATGTGGTTCCACCAGTTCGGCGTAGCAGGCCTTGACCGTGTCAACGACCTGCGCGTAGGGCAGGTTCCAGATGTCCTCGTTGAAGATTTCCACCTCAACAACGCCGTTGTAGCCTGCCTCGGCAACCCACTGGCCGATGGAGGCGAAGTCAATTACGCCGTCGCCCATGAAACCGCGGGACAGCAGTGCCTCGGCGGCGATAGGCAGGTTGAAGTCGCAGACCTGGTAAGAGGCAATGCGGCCCGCTGCGCCGGCGCGGGCGATCTGCTCGCGCAGGGACGGGTCCCACCAGACGTGGAAGGTGTCCACCACAACGCCAACAGCCTCGACCGGGTGAGGTGCAGCAAGATCCAGGGCTTGGCCCAGGGTCGAGAGCACGGCACGGTCGGCTGCATACATGGGGTGCAGCGGTTCCAACACCAGGCGGACACCATGTTCCAGTGCGAACGGCACCAGTTCGGCCAGACGGTCGGCCACGCGCTGGCGGGCCAGGACAATGTTCTTGCCACCAGCCACGGCGGTAGCTTCACCGCCCCCGTCAACGGCGCCGGGTGAGACGCTGAAGTCCGGCAGCCCACCCACCACCATGATGATTTCGGTGGTGCCCAGGGCCTTGGCCTCGAGAATGGCGGCCTTGTTATCGGCCAGCGCTGCGGCCTGTCCAGCGCCATCGGCTGCGGTCAGGAAGCCGCCGCGGCACAGGCTGGAAACCTGCAGACCGGAGGCCTTGACCAGCTCGACGGCCGCTTCTAGGCCAACCTCGGCCACCTTGTCACGCCACAGCCCAATGTGTTTCAGGCCCGCAGCCACGCTAAGGTCCAGGGCCTCGGCCAGCGATGCCTTCTTAATGGTGGCGGTGTTGATGGACAGCTTCTCAAAGGTGCTCATACTTGTGCTCCTTCCAGGTCGGTGGACTCGGCGCCCTTGGCCACTGAGGCGACCCCGGCCGCGTTCAAGAAGCCTGCCATGCGGGTGGCTGCCTGTTCGGGGTTGAGCAGCAGCCCTGCTGTGTTGGCCAAGCGGAACAGCTTGACCAAGTGGTTCAGGTCCCGGCCTGAGTGCAGGCCGCCGACCATTTGGAACCCAGCCTGGTAGCCGTTGAGCCAGGCAAGGAAGGCAATACCCGTTTTGTAGTAGTACGTGGGTGCCTCGAAGATGTGCAGGCCAAGATCCCGGGTGGAGTCCAGGATGGCGCCTGCTTCTGCCGAGCGGCCGGCATCGTACTCCTGCAACGCAGTGGATGCGGCAGGGGCAATGGCGGCGAAGATGCCCAAGAGGGCGTCCGAATAGTGTTCGCCGTCCCCGTCAATCAGTTCCGGGTAATTGAAATCGTCGCCCGTGTACAGACGCACGCCCTCAGGAAGGCTGGCACGCAGCGCAACTTCATGTCCGGCGTCGAGCAGGGAAACCTTCACCCCGTCAACCTTGGAAGCGTGGGCCTCAATCAGCTTCTGGAATGTTGCGGTGGCTGCGGCGACGTCGTCGCTCCCCCAGTAGCCGGCCAGAGCCGGGTCAAACATGGTGCCCAGCCAGTGCAAGACCACGGGTTGCTTGACCTCGGTCAGTAGGGTGCCATAGAGGCTCAGGTAATCATCTGGACCGGAGGCAACCTTGGCCAAGGCGCGGGAAGCCATAATGATGACCTTGGCCCCTGATGCCTCGACCACGGCGATCTGCTCTCGGTAGGCAGCTAGCACTGCGGCTAGCCCGGCCTCGCCCGGCTCCACCGTGGCGGGATCCAGCTGGTCGGTGCCGGCACCGCAGGCCAAAAGGTCACGCACGGTGCGTTCCGGGGTGGCAATGAGCGCGGCCTCGGCGGCGGAGCGGTTGATGAGCTCCTGCGTGGCGGCCCAGTCCAGTCCCATGCCGCGCTGTGCGGTGTCCATGGCGTCGGCAATGCCCACGCCCCAGCTCCACAGCTCACGGCGGAATGCCAAGGTGGCGTCCCAGTCAATGTCAGCCGGGGCGCCGGGGACGTTGTTGCCCAGCACCCTCGGGGTGACGTGCGCGGCGGCGTAAACCTTGCGGGAAGTGATCAGCTCGGTGGGTTTGCGCCAAGGACCAGTGGCGTTCAGCGTCAGGTTTTCTAACTCGCCGCTGGGCAGCGGAAGGGTAATTGAGAGTGTCATTGTTAGAGCTCGATTTCCGGGATGTCCAGGGTGCGGCGCTCGGCGGAAGAGGCCAGGCCCAGTTCGGCCAGCTGCACGCCGCGGGCTGCGGAGAGCAGACCGAAGCGGTGTTCGCGGCCGGCCACAACATCGCGCAGGAACTCTTCCCACTGCAGCTTGAAGCCATTGTCCAGGTCTGCGTTCGCGGGGACTTCCTGCCACTGGCTGCGGAAGGATTCGGTCACGGGCAAATCCGGGTTCCAGACGGGCTTGGGTGTGTTGGCGCGCTGCTGGGAGACGCACTTGTTCAGGCCGGCGACGGCAGAGCCGTGGGTGCCGTCGATCTGGAATTCAACAAGCTCATCGCGGTAAACGCGTACGGCCCAGGAGGAGTTGATCTGGCCAATGACGGCGTCACCTTCCGGGGTTTCGAGCTCGAAGATGCCGTAGGCGGCGTCGTCCGCCGTTGCCTTGTATTCTTTGCCTGCCTCGTCCCAGCGAGCCGGGATGTGGGTTGCAGTCTTGGCGTTGACACTCTTGACCTTGCCGATGATGCCCTCAAGGACGTAGTTCCAGTGGCAGAACATGTCAGTGGTCATGCCGCCGCCATCTTCCTTGCGGTAGTTCCAGGAGGGGCGCTGTGCGGCCTGGTGGTCACCTTCGAACACCCAGTAGCCAAACTCTCCGCGGATCGAGAGGATGCGGCCGAAGAATCCCTCGTCAACAAGACGGCGCAGCTTGACCAGACCCGGTAGGTACAGCTTGTCATGCACAACGCCTGCTGTGATGCCGGCGTCCTTGCCGATGCGGGCCAGCTCGATGGCCTCTTCGAGGGTCTCCGCTGTGGGCTTCTCGGTGAAGATGTGTTTGCCATTGGCCATGGCCTTCTTCAAGGTGGCGGCGCGCAGGCTGGTCATGGAGGCGTCGAAGACGACGTCGACCGTGGGATCGGCGATGATCGCATCCAGATCGGTGGTCCAGTGCTCAACGTGGTGCAGTTCCGCCAGTTCGCGGACCTTCTCGGCGTTGCGGCCTACCAAGATGGGCTCAATGCCAACTTTGGTGCCATCTTCTAGCGTCAGCCCGGTTTCACGCAGGGGCAGGATGGAACGCAGCAGGTGTTGGCGGTAGCCCATGCGCCCGGTGATGCCGTTCATGGCAATGCGAATGACGCGCGGCTTGCCGCCGGCGACGTTGCTGGCTTCGTTGCCAACAGATGTGGACTGTGCAGTTGCCTGCTCGGTGGATGCTGTCAGAGTCATGTGAATCTCCCGGATGGTGTTGTTGGAGAGCCGGACTGCCCGGCGTGGCCTGATACTTGGAAAGCGCTTTCCATCTGCTGTTCAACATATCATTGGGGCAACCCGTTCACAAGACCAAACCGCGTCCTTCATGACAAGGAAAATGCTGTGCCCGTCAAACTCACTGAGGTTGCCCGCCTTGCAGGCGTCTCGCTAGCCACTGCATCACGCGTCTTGAATGGTTCCTCGCGAAACCCGGCCGCCGACATCACCGAGCGGGTCAGGGTTGCCGCCGAAGAGTTGGGGTACGTAGCCAATGCGCAGGCTCAGGCGCTGGCCCGCTCAACCACGGGCCTGGTGGGACTGGTGGTGCACGACATCGCCGATCCTTACTTTTCCGCGATTGCGCACGGCGTTCAGGAGGTTGCGCTGAAGTCGCGGCGCCAGGTGCTGCTGGCGGGGACAGATTTTGGCGGCGGTGACGGGGCCACTGACGGTTCCACTCACAGCGCCACTCACAGCGCCGAACTAGCGGCCGTGAATGCATTCATCTCTTACCGCACAGATGCCATCATTCTTGCCACGTCACGCTTCCTCGAAGAGGACCCTCTGCTGAGCCGGAATCTGGAGCGGTACATCAAAAATGGCGGCCGGGTTGTCACCTTGGGAGCCACATCCATCCCTCATGCCAAAGTGATTTCCATTGGCAACTTTGAAGGTGCCCGTGATCTGGTTGCTGCGCTGGTGGACCGGGGACTGGTGCGCTTTGCCATTCTGTCCGGACCCCATGACAGGAACACTGCGCGATCACGCGTGTCAGGTTTTCACCAGGCCTTGACTGAGCGTGAATTAACTCCCCTGGCCGTTGTGGAAGGCGAATTCTCGAGCCGCGGTGGGTTTAACGCCACCCTGGAATGCCTCGATACCTTGGGGATCGTTGCCGCAGGTACCTCCCTGGACTCACCCCTTTGCATCCTTGCCGCCAACGATGTCATGGCTCTCGGAGCAATGACTGCGCTGCGGTCCAGGGGACTAAGGATTCCCGAAGATGTACAGGTTGCAGGATTTGATGACATTCCCACCCTGCGGGACCACTTCCCAGGACTGAGCACCTACAGGCTGCCCCTTGAAGAAATAGGGCGGCTGGCGGCAACCCTGGCGCTAGAGGCGGAAACGCAGACCGGATCGACAGTCACAGGGACGGTAGTGCTGCGGGAAAGTGCTGGCACCACCGCCAGCTCGGCGAATGGTGCATAATCACAGTATGAACAGTGAAGAGCATCCGGGTCAGGTTATGGGCGAAGAGGAAGCCTGGCGCTTCCTCGAACACACACGCTTTGGGAGGTTGGCACTGAGCGTGGGAAACATGCCAGACATTTTTCCAATCAACTATCTGGCCCATGATGGGAAACTGTTGATGCGTACCAATCCCGGGACGAAGTTGGCGGAGCTAACCATCAATGATTCCGTGGCTTTTGAGATAGACGGACTTACCGAAAGTGAAGCCTGGAGTGTGGTACTCAAGGGCACTGCCCGGGTACTGGAATCGCAAACAGAGATTGACGCAGCCAGCGAACTGCCTCTTACTCCCTGGCTACAAACCTTGAAATACACCTTCGTGGAGATTCTCCCCCAAAGTGTCCGGGGATTCCGGTTCGCCCTAGGCACTGAGCCAGAACGGTACTAAAGGAGCTCTACGCTGCGTCAGCGAGGCCCAGAAGCTGCTGATCTTGAGCCCGTAGGATCGCCAAACGAGTCAGAATGGCGTCGTCTTCCTCGTCGTACGGCGTGGCCGCCGGAGGATCGGGCAGAGTATCGCCACCCCAGCAATCCTCGGTCAAACCAACACCGTCCCAGCTCTCGCTGTCCCCTACAACACCGTCCCAGGAATCGTTGCTTCTCTCCTGCCTCGCTGCAGCAGCTAACGGCTCGCCAGCTAAGATTCGCTGGCCAATTTGCCCACCACTGGGGTGCTGCCCTAGCGAGCCTTGGATAATCTTTTTCAACCATTTCGGATAGACCGGCGGTTGCTGTTCCGGGGGATCTGGCGGGCAGTAACGGCCTGAAGGCGATGTCCACGAGATGGTTCCGTTTTCTTCCACGCGGGGCGACCAGCCACGGAGCCGAAGGCTCTGACGCTCGGGTTCTGCAATGCAGCGCCGCCTACCATGCCTGTCTTTGTCATCTTTGAAGTGCTTAACCCGATGGTGGTGACCGCACAGGTGCTCTAAGTTGTTATAGATGGACCTGCCACCGCTTTCGAAGCTCTTAACATGGTCTACATCGCAATTAATAGCTTTGGCCATGCAGCCGGGGAACTGGCAGTAAACATCTCTAATCAGCAGCATGGTCCGCATGGCGCGGTCGATCCGATAACGGTCCGGATACCGATCGATGGGTCTATTAGTTAGGGGATCAACGAGGACTCTGAGGAAGCTGCCGGCCTCTACGGCCAAGCGTTTGGCGACTTCCATACTTATAGGTCCGGTTCCCTCCATCCATGCCGGCTCATTGGTCACGCCGAGTAAGGATAGCGCCGGAACTAGTAGGACAGGAGTGACTTGTGGCAGCGGTGGCCATACTTCACCACTGACGGTGCTTGCAATACTCAACTCTGGCAGCTGGGAATTGCAAAGCCATTCCGGGCGGTTGCGAGGATCCGGCTCGTGAAACAAGGGGTCGTAGTAGTTGGCATCTTCAAAGACTGGAACTTGCCACGGGTGGAGCAGGGCCCCACCGCGATCAGGGTCGGGGAAAAGCCCCTCCCCACATGCATCTGGCTCCGGCCGCAGCTGCCATGGAAGCAGATCGAGACTAGCGCCGGAATCACCGCCAGAAGCCGAGCCGTCCATTTGTCCCCAATGGCCACGGGTACTCTCAGTGTTTGTCACTACGGGGTTTGCAGGCACCGCGTTTTTAGGCCCGGTGTTTGTAGGCGCAGCGTTTGTGGTTCCGGCCTGTGATGGGGCTGGCAAATGGATGCCGTTCTCGTCCATGCTCTGCCTCAGCAGCAACGCGGCCGCCACGTCTGCGCGCAATTGCGAGAGCGTCCGGTCTTCATGATCGCCCCGGGCGGCTTGTGCCGTATAAGTGCACTGGTCCCAGATCCCCTCGATAGTGGGGGCTGGACCATAAAGGCTAAACCAGGACATACCGTCAAATCCACGGTGGACACGCACATTCCGGTCAGCATAAGCACGCCTGGTCCGCGCCACGATGGTCTCGGGATAGCTGCGCTCTCGCAATCTGCGGGCGGTAGAGCGAAAGCTTGGCAGTGTTTTATTGCCGGCATGCTCCAACAGACGCTTCTCGAAAGAATCGATGGCTTCCTGCGGGATCTCGGCTTGGTGTAAAAGGCTGGTTTCCTCCGCAATGATGAGCGCAAAATCCCAGCCCAATTCCCCTGCTGAGAGCAGTTCCATGGAGGTGGGAAGTTTCCGCACTAACATCATTGACTTCTCGATCAACACTCCAGCGACACTCTCAGGAACATGCAAAATATTGGCCAACTCGGCGCTGATCTGGTCCAGGGCGCAGCCTTTCTGCCACCAATCGAGCGTCAAGAGCCCGCCTTCCAGCATGGCTGCAGATTCTAGGCGGTCCACCATCAGTGCTACCAGAGCTGCACATTGGTTCTGATGCCTCCGCAGAGCTGAAAGTGCTTCACCACAGCCGTCTATCAGCACCCGGACACTCTCAAGCTGCGATTGGGGCGCAGCAATTTCCGATGGGCCCTCATCAGGCTGCGCACTGTTGGTTCCGGGAATGGGCAGCGGCGGTAATCCCTGCATGGAGGAAATGAACCACGACAGCGGTTCAAGGGTGGGAAGAGCGAGCCCGTCAATGAGGTCCGCCGCACTGAGTGGGGTGGATGACGCGTCCCGATCCGCCGGGACTTCCCTCGAATTGCCCATACCACAATTATAATATATAGATATGGCTAGATCAATAGAAGCCTAAATCTATACGTATATAAATCCGATTATCGCGATAGGCAAAGCCGCACCGAAGACCGAGCCGGCGGTCAGGAAAAAGGTGAGTGCCGCCGTCGTACTTGAAGAAGTACAACAGCGGCACTCGAGACTTCTAACAGCGGCGGCAGGTGCCTACCAGCGGTGCGCCACGTCAATAATGATGCGGGATGTATTGCCTGGTCCGTTCAGAACAAATGCCGTGAAGGGGAGCCTGGCCCGGACTCCTAAGGCCAAGGTGGTGGTACCTTCAAAGCTGCCTGCCAGGGCTACCTGACGGAAGGTGGCATACCCGGCTGTATTGACCAGCTCGTTACGGTTGGCGGGAGTGTAACTAGCCGCGCCACTGCTGGTGTAAGCGGGAGCTTTGACGGTTATTTTTAGATCGGCCGCGCCCCGCACGGGAACCGCCACGCCGCTACCTGGCCGCACCACTGCAGTCACATATTCAACGGTGTAGCCATTGGCTTGGCCCTTGAGATCCACCACCAAGCGGTCAAAGCACGCGTGCTGACCTGCGCGAACGTTGGCAACTGTGGCGTTAGAAGCGCTCCCTGCCGTCTTGGCGAGAGAGCCCCACGTAATGCCACAGTAGGGCGCCGCCTGTGCCGGCGCGGGTGCTATAAGGATAAATGCGGCCAGCAACCCCACAACTGCTAGCCAGGCTTTGATGTATTTCATGGGAATCACCCTTTCCGGAAGTGACAATGTTTAGCTCATATATGAGTTATTTCACGGTAGATCTTTGCTGTGCTCCTCGCAGCAGTCCGGGCAGAAAGAACTCCCAACTGTTACAGCCTGCGTTCCAGAGCAGATAATCGTTACCTAGGTCTCCATAGCTGATGGTTTGTGACGAGCCGCGATACGCTGGTGAGAATCACCGTTCACTCTTGGAGTTGCCCATGGCCGTGCGCAGTTTTTCCGATCCGGGTCAGCCAGACCATCTAGACGTAAGCACCAGTTTTGACGGTACGACGCACCTGGATGGTAAAGACAGCGCATTGGCTGCCCGTGCCACAGGATCATCATGGCGTGCTTCGGTACTGCGTTATTATTCGCTGACCAAACCGCGGGTGCTGTATGGAAATGTACTCACGGCGGCCGCCGGGTTCCTCTTTGCCAGTCCTGGCGCGCTGGACTGGTTCCTGTTCTTGGCAGTCTGCATCGGCACCACTTTGGTCATTGGCTCCGCCTGCGTTCTGAACAATGTTCTTGACCGCGATATTGATACGTTGATGGTCAGGACTAAAAAGCGGGCCACTATCACGGGAGGTGTGGGGGCACGCAATTCTCTCATTTACTCCGCCCTTCTCGTTCTAGGCGGCATGGCCGTACTAGTGGCGTGGACCAACACATTAGTTGTGTTCGTGGGATTGGCCGGCTTTTTAGCTTATGTGGTGCTCTACGGCATGCTTTCCAAACGCCTGTCCATCCACGGCACCTTGGTGGGCAGCGTATCCGGGGCCGCACCCATTCTGGGCGGCTATGTTGGAGCCAGCAACGAGCTCGACGCTGGCGCAGCAATAGTCTTCCTCATACTATTTTTCTGGCAGCTGCCAGCGTTCTATTCGATCTCCATTTACCGGCAGCAGGAATATGCCCGAGCCAAGGTGCCTGTCATTTCAGTTGTTCGAGGTATTGCCAACACCAAGGTTCAGATCCTGGTGTACACAGCCGTCTTCGTGGCTGTTTCACTTCTCCCCCAGCTCTTTGGCTATACCGGCTGGTTTTACACGGCCCTGATGGCAGTCCTAGGAGCCGGGTGGCTCGTCCTGGCCGTTCGCGGGCTTCGCACCACGGATAACGATCGTTGGGCACGCCTCATGTTCCGCTACTCACTGATCATGATGTTCGCTATTTCGGTGCTGCTCACAGTTGGCCCGCGCCTGCCCTGAGCAAAAACTCTCCCCCGATGAGTCCTAGGCCGGGGCCGGCCCTTGACCGTGAGTAAAAATCGGCTTCCAATTGAGGTAAGGGCTTAATTAATTTGGCCCTGTGCGTGCGTCCGGACGGGGCAGTCCGGCCAAGGTGCCGGGAGGTCGAGACAAAATGGTGTTCCTTGTTCTTGCAGTTCTAGTGGTGGCAACCACTGCAGCCACCGTATGGATGGCAGGCTCAGCAATCCGCCGCAAAGATGATCCCGACGCAACGTTTTGGTACACGTTCACGGGCCTGTGCATGGTGATGCCCATGATCTTGATCCCGGCGATGAAGACGCCTGCACTATCTGGTGCCTTGGTTCTGGTGGCGGCTGCCACGGCCGTTGGAACACATTTTTATGCCCGTCGGCACGCACGTCACACGGCCGCCAACAAGCGAGACTTCGCACTTATTTCCGCTCTTAATGAGACCTCGGCCTGGCATGAGTCACTGCTCGTCCAATGGAGCCGTTACGAATGGGACCCGGCGGCAGCCATTGATTTTCCGGATATGAGCGATGTTGGCGTTCCTGAAACAGCCGCCCTCATCAGAGCAGTGGCTGTTGCGGGACGGCTCTCCCCCGCACCGAGTAGTGAGCCTCTGACGGAACAGCAGATAGGGCCCTACCAGCAAGCCGTGGCCCAGCTTGCGGCTGCCTTGGAGAGGGCCGAAGCTGCGGCGCAGCACAGTTCCTACTGAACCTGGAGCACTACTGAACCACAAGTACGGGAACGGGCGATTGGTTGACCACTGCAGCGCTGACGGAACCGAGCAGCAAGCCCATGATGCCGCCATGACCACGCCTTCCCACAACGAGCATGCGCGCACCTTCTGCAACGGCGGCGAGCCCACTGGCCGCCGGTCCCTTGATGAGTCGGGCTGAGACAGAGTTGGGTACGTTCTCACCAAAGGCCTGGAAGAGCGCGTCGCGCAGAACCTTTTGCGCACCTTCCTCAAAATTCCCAATGCCCAATGCCGCGTAGCTGGCGTGTTTGGTGGGCATTTCCCAGACCGCTACAGCGTCCACTGCGCCACCTAGCTCTGCTGCCAACCGAGCACCTTCTTTGAGTGCGCGGACGGAGGCTGGCGAACCGTCAACACCAACAACAATACGGACCTCTGGCGTAGCTTCAGACACGAACTGCTCCTTACGGTTGCGGGCGATTCCCGATATTCCTATTCTCCCGTAGAAAGCCAAAATGACGTAGTTGGCCTGTTTTTGGGCTCGCCGCAGAAATTGGATAAATCCTACGCTAAGTGAAAATTGAGCCGCTCTTTCCCGGGAGTCGTCGCGGCTGCCGTAGATCATCCTGTGGAGGTCACCCGGAGTGACGGTGAATCTCTGGTGCTCATCTCAGTTAGTGCAGACCGAGCGCGCACCGCCTTGCTGGAGCTGGCAGCACAGCTTGTTGCGGTCTCACGAGCACCACCGGAACTCTCATCAGGCGCTTGATCGGCCGTTTACGGTGGATGCTGGCACTGAGTACGGCTGACCAGCAAACCTGCGCCAACGATGTCTTGTCCGCCGCACGTGGTTCGTCCACCTGCGGGACATCTAGGTGTTTTTTAGTTGAGTCGTGCTTTTGTCTCAAGTTGTTGATTGCCGTTCGCGTTTCGTCGGCCTTCGATTGCAGGTGCGTGGCCCTATGGTTCGAGACTCCACATCCTCGCAGACACGATATGAAGAAGGTCCCGAAGGTGTCGCTCTGCGGCGGCGGAGTACTGAATTTCAACGGTTCAAGGCGGATTAAAATGAGTGATCGCAATGGCAAACCCGACCCTATTGTCCTCTTGGTCGCGCCAGATGCCAGGTGCGGGGTTTTGCATCCTCGTACCGGGTTATTTTCGGTCACTTCGGCCTCCGTTGAATACCAAGAGGCGCATCCTGTAAACCAACCAGGTTCCCAGTCGTCGTTGAGGACAACCCGAACAAGTACCAGAGCGGCAAAAAGTCCGGACTGCCACACGGGTGTGAGGGAGTCGCTCTACTAACTGCGCCACCAACGCACCCAGCTGAGGTGTGTCAAGGATCTGGGACGTTGATACTGGTATTGGGTGTTCTGCCGGGCATGACCCTATGTGAGACTGACGGCTCCAGGCGGGGTTTGTCTTGAATCTGATCTGTCTGCTCGGCGGACGCCTTCTATTAGGTGGCGGTCAAGCGGGCATGACCTTATAGGAGCTTGAGCACGGCCAGTGATCTCGTCAACGTCTTGTCTGCCAGCCTGATCGCCACCTTTCAATTGTAGGCAGATTGGAAGGATGGGAAACAGGCCATGGCTCAGATTATCGCGGGTGTAGATACACATAAAGACACCCATTACGCGGCGGTGATCAGTTTGCACGGCGAGCACCTCAGCGCGGTGCAGTTCCCGGCAACGAAAGCGGGATATCAGGCACTGACAGCATTTATCACCTGCCAAGGAGAACTCCTGCGGGTAGGAATCGAGGGGACCAACTCCTACGGGGCAGGATTGACCCGTCATCTTCAAGCCCGAAATATTGAAGTCGTGGAAGTGATCCGCCCGGCCAAAATGGTGCGCCGTATGAAGGGTAAATCCGATGCCATTGACGCCTACACTGCAGCGCACACTGCCTTGACCCATCAAGACCTCGTCACTCCGGAAACCAGTATCGGCACGGTAGAAGCCATCCGGGTCATCCATGCTGGGCGCAGATCAGTTCGTGTTCCGTTTCAACCGACGCAACTTCCACACGAGGGGCTAGCTGTTCTTCCGACTACTCGAATCAGCAGTTGCCGGCTTAGCCGCCCCCTACACAAGCGTGGCCGTCATCCACCGAAAGCCGAAGGATGTCCGCATCCTGCCACCGGCGCCCCATCCACTACCGTGCACACTCGCCGGAACACCGCTCGAAAGATCCTGGCGAACCCCACAGGCCGCATAATCACGGCAGTTACATGGATAGCCAATTCCCTAATTTTGCGTAATCCGATAGTCACCGCCAGAACGAGCGCAACCAGCGCGGCGAGGATCGCTGAGGCTGACCCGGCTCTTCGCTCGTTTCCTTGGAGCGTTTCATGCAACGCTCGCATTTACACGGGAAAAGATTCCAAGAGATCAGTTGGTGGACGGTAGTTATGTTCGCTGATGTAATGCAAAACAAGAGTGGGGGCCAGCCACACTCGTTGCTGACGATCGGTAACTTTCAAGCAAGCTGAACCCAGCTGAAGCTGGCCGCCGTGGAACGTCCGGTAGGATATGGGACCAAAACTGCCTGAAGAAGCTGAACAATACTGGCACATATGAAAGCCCCTCGTGACGAAGACAGGATCCATTGCAGCCACTTCAAGAGCCTGGACAAAGGTTTCTGGAAAGAGCCCGGCCGTGTATTCAGATCCTGGTTCAAGCCAGCCAAAGGCGATCCATTGACCAAAGGTGGCTGGAATACCGGAGAGTCCAACAAGTTCTTGATGTTTACTAGGACGCTTCACACGCCCCAACCTCCCTTTAACTTGCGGCTCACCTACCGTTGTTCCATCAGCGATATAGGGCAAAACTACTCCATTCATCAGTTGCTATGGGCTTGGGCTTGCAACATTTCGACAAGGAGCCCAGCCGGAACTTCTACCATTTTTAACGAGCTCGGATAGGCGTGTTGGAGTCTCAACTGTTACCGGGCTACCCACGATTTTCAGCCCTGCTGGCGGATCCAGCAGGTAGTCAGGGACGATATCGCCGGGCCGGGCAACTTCTGCGGCGCGTTGTGTAAACGGCCAGCGAGGAGATAATTCGATTTTATTTCCAAGAGAATCAAAAATTGACTCATTATGAGGTCCATAAAAACGAATCTTGGTTCCAGCTGGAACTGTCACTGTACTCAGGTCACCAGCGAGAATTCCACCGTACCCAGACAATACCTGTGGATTTTTCCCAGCCAGCGCTGCGATCCCATGACCGGCCGAGTTCCCTGCCCCCACCGGTGAATAATCGGGGTCTGAGGATGAGTGGTACGGAAATTCTCTAATGGTTATTGGCAGGTCTGGGACCCGCTGGCAAGATTGATGCCACCTACTACGATGTGACTCACGGAAATTCTGTCCTCAGAGCAATCTGAGTGACTTCAGCGTGACTTGTCCGTCATGGTGGGTGGCACCAATCCGGCCCCTTGACATGGCTTAATAGAAGGCCGTCCACACCCTTACAGGTGCGTGACTCATTAGAGAACTGCCTGCCAAGAATCCTTTCCCGGACGGGTGCCAACCCTTACGGCATCGAACCGAAGAAGGAGGCGAAGCCGTCATGACCATCGTTGCAGAAAAATACGATTACGTCATCGGAATCGACACCCACGCACGCACCCACACCTACGCCATCATCAACACCCACACCGGCACGAGAGAGGCCTGCCAGGCATTCCCCACCAGCACTGCCGGCATGAACCGGGCCCTGGCTTGGATCACCAAACGCACCACCGGCACCCTGCTGGCCGCAGTGGAGGGAACCCGCTCCTACGGGGCCACGATCACCCACGCCCTGACAGAGGCCGGAATCACCGTGGTCGAGGTCAAACCACCACGCAAACAGGCCCGTGCTGGGGTGGGCAAGACCGACGAAATCGACGCCACCGCAGCGGCTCTGGGCATCCTGAATCAGGACACCGAGCGCCTGCTCACACCCCGCACCGAAGGCACCCGCTCAGCGTTGAACGTGCTTGTCGCCAGCCGCGAACGCATCGATGCTGAACGCACCCGGAACCGCAATGCTCTGACCGCCCTGGCCCGGGAAATCGACCTTAGCGTTGATGCCCGTAAAGCCCTGACTGACAAGCAGGTCAGGCAGATCAGCGCCTGGCGTGAACACCCCACCGATTCGGTAGCACAACGCTACGCCCGGGCCGAAGCGATTCGCCTAGCCACAGCCGTGCTTGCCGCTGACAAGTTACTGGCCTCGAACAAGGCGCAAATGGCCGAGCTGGATGAGCAGATAGCCCCTGGTTTGGCCTCCCAGTTCGGGTATGGGCCGGTGACCGTCGCGTGGATCCTGATCGCGTACTCACACCCTGGCAGGGTGCATTCCGAAGCGGCGTTCGCGTCCATGGCCGGGGTGGCCCCGTTGCAGGCATCCTCAGGAAATACGGTACGGCACCGGCTTAACCGGCATGGCGATAGGATGCTGAACCAGGCGGTGGACGTCATTGCCAAGGTGCGGATGCAGTTCGATCCTCAGACCAAAGACTACGTGGAGAAACGCAAGGCTGAGGGCCTAAGCTACCGGGAAATCAAGCGGTTGCTGAAGCGGTATATCCTTCGGAAGGCTTTTCGTCAGCTACGCGTGCTGGTCCCTTGACAGAACCCATAGAAGGGTCACGCTAAGTGGGTTATGTCCGGGTCGGATCATCCTTGGTGTGAACATGCCACGCTCGTAACGGGACCCTTCACCGGGATGGCTGATGCTTTGGCTATGCTCTGTCGGCTAGCTCTTTCATCCGCAGACGCTGCTCTTTCCACTGATCGGGCGTGAGGTCTGGAATGTTCGGCGCGGATGGGCGCAATCCGATGAAGCCGTCTAACTGTTCGCGCACGATATCCAAATGTCCGGCATGACGGTGAGACTCGGCGATCATGTGCACCAGGAGGCGTTCCACCGTAGTGTGCCGATGCTTCATCCACCACGGCACAACGGCCGGGGAATCCAGTTCCAATTCGTCGAGTACTGCATCGGCTGCGGTGGTTGTCTCCCGATAGATCTTAACCACATCGACAAGCGTCATATTAGGCGGAGGGAGGAAGTCTGCCTGAGCGTCCTCGGCTTCGATGACGCCCCGGATAACGGGGTCCTCAATTTCCCGTCCAAGACATGCAATGAAATATTCGGATTCGGTGACGGCCAGATGGAGCAGCAGGCCCATGACATGGGTGCCGGTTGGAGTCAAGGCAGTACGTGCTTGGGCATCACTCAAGCCCTCACATTTCCACAAGATCGCTTCGCGGGCATCGTTCAGATATTCACGAAGCTGCGTCCCGCTGGCATTTTTATCAATTGGCATGAACTGAGTCTAATATTGCTGTCATTCTCAATACCCCTCAGCACAGCCCTCGCCTGTCAGGAGGGGAACCTTGAGCGGGACAAGATAGTGCCGGGCATCTGCAGCGGCTTCGATCCCCGCCGATTCAGCCCAACTTTGGCTACTGAGCGCCCCGTAAATCGGGAATCCCGTGTTCATCCATAGATACTGCTGCGATGATCAACATCAATCACCAAAATGACCAGGCGTGCATCTTGTAGATCGCAGACAATTCGAAAATCGCCGACGCGATACCTCCACAGGCCGGACATCCCTCCAGTGAGGGCCTTGCCTCGGTCCCGGGGGTTTTCGAGCGTGGTGATCGCTCGGAGCGCGGCACGAATACGCCGGGCATTCTGGAGGTCAGCTTTCCGAAACCACTTCGCTGCGTCGGGCGCTAGCTCGACCTCCCAGCTCACTCGATCTCATCCAAAATGCTGGCATCAACCAAGGCATCTTTTAGCCCAAGCTCGCCCTCTATCACGGCAAGAGGCACAGATTGGACACGGCCCGATCGAAGATCCGCAGAACGAGCAATGATGCGCTGTTCCCATTCCAATTCCGAAAGGTCTCGCTCCAATACCTCGCGTACAACGTCGCCTAGGCTGCGCCGAGTTGCTTTGGCGAGCGCTTCAAGACGCTCACGCAGATCTTCAGGAAGCCGTACCGAGATGGGCCGGCCAAGAGGTGTTACAGTGCTCATATAAACATTGTAAACGATGTTTACATTGACTAACAGTGCTCCTGCTCTTGCCTACCCGAGCAATGCTGCTGACGAAAGATACTTCTGTACAATTTCACATTTCCCAAACGACACCTCTACTGAGTGTCCGCGACGCTGCCCGGAGGCGGAACCCTCAGCGGGAACGCCTGATACGGCCGCAGCTCGATTAGCGGCCGGGTCACAGGTCATCCTCCTCCGGGGAGGTGCGCCCGTGGTGTCGGCGCTCCGCGAAGACTACGCTTTGGGGCATGACCGGTTCGAAGATGTCTCAGAACTACACCGACGGTGCCCGGCGGGCGGTGTTCATGGCTCAGGAAGAGTCAAGGTGGATGATGCATGACTCGTACATCGGTCCTGAGCATCTACTATTGGGGCTTTTGCACGCTTTTCCGGACACGGTGCAGACGGCGCTGGGCGTCTGGCCGGACGAGATGCGCGATGCGATAGTGAGTTTCGCCTCCCCTGGTCCGGAGGACACCTCAGAAGAGTTGCCGTTCACCCGCAAGTCTCTGGAGGCACTCAAGACCGCGCAGCGCACCGCGCGGGAGCTTCACTCCGATCACGTCGGGACCAAGCACCTATTGTTCGGGGTGTTAAGTGTCCATAGCGACCGCCTGGATCGGGCGCTGGTCGCTGCGGGTGTGGATCGAGACAGTGCACAAACGCGGGTAATGGCGGCGCTTACGCAAGGGTGACCGGTTGCTCAGAGCTGGGCAACCGGCAGCGATCGCCCGCCGTCCTATCCTCGCAAACACCCGCAAGGGTCCATCCGGATAGGCATCTCGGACCGTCCCGCAAGCCGGTCCGAGACTGACCTGCGGATTCATCGGCGGGCTGGAGCTGAAGAGTTGCCCATGACAGTCCCGGGCGGAACACACTCTAGATTCCGGCGGGGAACCCTGGAACTCAAGGGTTGTTTCCTAAACCGCCAAGCAACCAGCGAAGGGTAAAGAGTGCATATCGCAGCTAAGGGCCGGGCGCGTAGACTGGATACCAGAAGTATTGGGTGGCTAAGGACCAGCGATCATGGCAACACTGAGGTTGACGCACAAGGCAATCGGGGTCGAGGTTCGGCGCGCGCCATATGAGGTTGAACTCGACGGCGACGCAGCCGGGGCGGTCGCGATGAATGAGTCGATCGAGATACCGATCGCAGCTGGCGATCACACTGTGCGCATTCACAGTGGGCGTGACTCGAGTCGCCCCGTGGCCTTCGCCGCAGTTGCGGGCGATACGGTCGCTTACCGGTGCACGGGCAAGAGGTTTCTGCCGCTTTTCCTGGCGTCCTTCATTGATCCCGCATTGGCCCTGGTGCTCGTCCCAGAGCATGAGTAAGAGGGCCACGAGGAGTAGCGGCAATACGGCGGCCACCTGAAGAACCTCCCGCGGGTCAGGGACAGGAACGCTTTTTGGGCAGCAGCAGTCCTTTGCTAAGACGATCGTTTGAGATCCTGATTGTGGGATTTCTACCCATCACCAAGGATCTGATCCTCGGCCCTATCAGCGGTCACTTGGTTGTGACTGTGCACAATTCCCTCGCTCGTCGCCGTGTGTACCGCCCCGGCGCGTCCGGAAAGTTACTCAAACGGTTAGCCTGACGGGTGCATGACTCTGATGGTGATCAGGGTAGACAGTTTCCAGCTCTGCTGGGGGTGGCGCCGCCGCACACGCTGATCCGGCGGTGATTGGGCCGGAAGGAGTCTATGACATCAGGCCTCACTCCCCCTGGTTCTCCAGTTCCTTAGTTCTGGAGAGGAGCGCCCATGCCCCATCATTCAACGAATCCACTTTTGGACTCATCAGCCAAAGACGCGCCCACGGGTCAACGCCGCTAGGAACGGCATGGGCAGATGCAGGCCATTGCAGCGTGGTAGCCGACCTCAGCGTAGTTTTCCCGTCTTCTGCGGCAGCGCCCCATCGTCAAGAATCTCGAGAAGGAACAGACTTGTCCCTCCCAGCTGTGCAGGGTGGATCAAGGCTGTGCAGCCGGTTTGCTGGGTTCAGCCGGCGCTGCCGGGGAAGAAGGCGCTGCTGGGACTGTGGGTTTCTCCGGCGTCGTTGGTTCGCTCGGGACGGACCCTTGCAGAGGATTGGCAGGTTGTAGTGGAGCCTGCTCGGTGCCAGGAACAGGCAACTGCACATCCCCTGGCTTGGGGTCGTTGACCCCTGCAACGTAGGGCGCAGTAGGTGCAATCATGCTGAAGGGAGGCGGGGTGAGAGGCTTTGGCCCATAGCCTTGCGTAGCAGCCGCGGCATTCATGACGGCGGCCCAGTTACTGCCAGCGAGTTGATTGCCGTCAATGTTGGGGTAGTAGATGCCGTTGATGGTGATGTTCTGGTTGATGTACTTATCGTCATTGCCCTGGTAGCTGCCAAACCAGGCCGCTGTGGAAACTCCGGAGTTCCCGCCCACGGTCCACGTCTGGATATTGCCATCCGTTGTGCCCGTCTTGGCGAAAGAGGAGTCCTTGTTGTTGAGCGGGATGGCGTAGCCGGAACCGTTGGTGAGCATATAGTTCAATGCGTGTGTGACACCGGCTGCCACCTCCGAGGTCATGGCTCGCTTGCAGTCGGCGCCCGGAACCGGATACTTTGTGCCGGCCGCATCTGTGACCGAGATCAGTGCGACAGGACTGCAGCGCACGCCGTCGTTGGCAAAGGTGGCAAACGCCGTCGCCATGTCAATGGGGGCCACATCGTGGGTGCCAATCAGTGCCGAGATCTCGGAGAGGTCGTACGGCTTGTTGGTGTGCCCGTCCTTAACCCCTGCGGCCGTGGCCATTTTCTGAATGTTGCAAAAGTCTAGGGCCGTGGCGGTCTGGAAGGTGACCGTGTTGATGGAAATGGCCAGCCCAAGGTACGCCGTCATCGAATGGTAATCGTTGGGCCCGTCATTAGGGAGCAGGCTCTGACCAGGCACGGAAGGATCGTAAGAACCCGTGGTGGTGCCGCAGGAGTTCTTCCACGGATAGCCCACAGGGTATTCCTGCACGGCACCGTTGATGGAGGTCATCATGGAATGGCCGCTGTTGAGCCACTCAGCAAACACAAAGGGCTTGAACGTGGAACCAATGGCGAAGCCACCGGCACCGTGGAGCGGTTGGCCACTGGCGTCATTGACGGGTAAGGCAAAATTGCCCATGTAGTTACCCGGAGCGGCGGCCGGGTTGTAGACGGTGTTTTGGGCCATGGTGAGCACCTTGCCGGTGCCTGGCTGAACACTGACTACGGCGGCACCGCGCTGCAACGGATCGGCTGCGGAGATGGTGTTGTTAACTTGTTCCTGCGCCACCTTTTGCAGTGCCGGTTCCAGCGTGGTCTTGATGCTCAAACCGCCTTGATAGAGAAGCTTGGTGCGAGCCTCTTCCGTGGCACCAAACGTCTTGTCATTGAGGATGAGCTGTTGCACATAGTCACAGAAGTAGGGTGCCATAGTGGCGGCTGTACAGCCTTGGGCAGATCGTGTTACGTGCAGGGTCAATGGAGTCTTGACAGCCGCATCGTGGTCTTTTTGGCTGATTTTTCCCTGCACGAGCATCTTTCCCAGCACATCGTTACGGCGGTCAACCAGATGCTCCGGCTCGGTGATGGGATCGTAATAGCTGGGGTTGTTCACAACTCCCGCGAGTGCAGCAGCTTGGGGAAGAGTCAGGTTAGCCGCTGTGGAATTGAAGTACAGCTTGGCGGCGGCTTCAATGCCGTAGGCTCCATTGCCAAAATAAATGATATTCAGGTAGCCGGCAAGGATCTGGTCTTTTGACATGGTCTTTTCCAAGCTGATTGCCAGACGCATTTCATTGACCTTGTCGGCCATCGTCTTTTCCAGACCGAACTTGGCTTCGTCGGTTTTACCATCAGCCACGAGCTGTTCAATCAGCATGTTATTCACGTACTGCTGGGTGATGGTGGAAGCACCCTGACGGCCGCCGTTGACAGTGGCTACAAGCGCACGCAGGATGCCCGTGGGGTCCACTCCGCCATGTTCGTAGAATCGGGCATCCTCGATAGAGACAATGCCGTCTCTGATAAAGGGTGACATGGCCTTCAAATCAACGATCTGGCGATCTTGTGCATACAACGTGGCGATGGTTGAGCCGTCGGAAGCAAGAATGGTGGTTGCTTGGGGCGGGGCCGCCATATCCAGTGCTGCTGGAGCATTTGTAATGAAATCCTCTGCCCCGCGCATGGCCGTTGTGGCAATGGCTGCGCCCGGTACGAACATAACCGCGACCAATGTTCCTGCTAGAGCGCAGATGGCGAAGAAACGCCCCAACTGGGCCAAGGACCTCCCGGCACCCAGCTGCCCGGAGGGCACTCCGGATGGTTTCCTAGCGGGGCCTGGTTTCGATTGTGCGTCCTGGGCCATGGGCTTTCCCCTCGTTAGCTGCGGTGGCTCGTGCCGTTTCCTCTGCCGGACCATGGTTGGCAACCGACGGCATAGGCACTTTTCAGAGTGCACCTTAAAAATGGGAATTAGCTGAAAGCCCCCTGTCCGCAAATACCTGGCACTCCCGAGAAACAGGCTTATGGCGCTAATTTGGGGTAGTCCGGCTATTTCGTTATTCGAGCCCTGGATTGCCCAATTTGGGTGGCCATGTGGGCGTGACCGCAGCCTTTAAGCCCGGCTATGACTCCGGGAATGTCCGCCTCGGCGCGGTTTTGGCTGAGCTTCTTCTTCGCATCGATTCTTGTGATAATCAATTCGATGCCAACAATGGCTCTCAGCTGAGTTGTGATGAATTTCTTGGGCGCATCCTCAACGTTCCAAGGATGCTCTGATTCGGCTTCATTGACGGCGGTCAGTGTGCGGATGTGGTTGCCAAGCCAGACTTGATCCTCGTAGATCACAAGGTTGCTGTGTAGGTGAACGGTTGAATAGTTCCACGTTGGCACAACGCGTCCAGTGGGCTACACCTATGGCTACGCCTGCCAGACGGAACCAGCCTCGAACGGCTTGCCAGCGATTGTGAGAGAGCCGGAGTCATTAGTGCGCCCGGCGACGAGTGGTTCCCCGCCGAGCCCGCCGGCCCCTTCGTTCGCCTCAACTACTCAGGACCGAATCCCGGGGCCTATGCACAAGGCGCCCGCATCCTGGGCCAGGCCCTAAACCGCAATAGCCAAAAGCTGGGGTCTGGGCAGAACTGGAATAGGGCCATCCTTCACTTACAGAAATGCGTCCTGCAGACAGCAATGGTCCTTCTCCTCGGCTCACACCACCTTCGGGAGGAGATTCGAGCCCGCCTGGGGGCTTCTGGCGGCAAACGTAGTGACGGTGCCCCGCGGGGCAGGAAAAACGCTCTTGGAATGTGGGTAATGGCGGCGGTGCGGGCCGCGGGGTCGTATGCTCGGGGCATGGCTAAATTTTTCGATATCCACCCCCACGATCCGCAGGCGCGTTCTGTCAGCCAGATTGTGGCCATCTTGCAATCTGGCGGTCTCATTGCCTACCCCACGGATTCTTGCTATGCACTGGGTGCACAGCTGGGCAACCGTGAGGCCTTGGAACGCATCCGCACCATCCGACGCCTCGACAGCAAGCACCACTTCACGCTGGTCTGTAAAGATTTTGCACAACTGGGCCAGTTCGTCATGGTTGACAACGATATTTTCCGGACCATTAAGGCTGTGACTCCCGGTCCCTATACCTTCATCCTGCCGGCCACTAAGGAAGTCCCGAAGCGGCTGGCGCACCCGAAGAAGAAAACTGTCGGGGTCCGCATTCCGGATAGCCGCCTGATCCACGACATCCTCGAAGAACTTGGCGAACCCATGCTTTCAAGCACCCTGCTGCTGCCTGACGAGGAAGAACCGTTGACGCAGGGCTGGGAAATCAAGGAAGCGCTGGACCACGTGGTAGACGCTGTCATCGATTCGGGTGACGTTGGCGCCGAACCCACCACCGTGGTGGATTTCTCCAGCGGATATGCCGAAGTAGTCCGCCGCGGCATGGGGGACCCCAGCCGCTTCGAATAGGAGGTCTCTCAGCAGGACGTTCCTCAGGCAGAGCGTTTAGGCCAGCGTGCCTTGCTGGCACAAAGGCAAGGGCCGCCGTCGTGTTCCCTCAAGAACGTCCGACGGCGGCTCTTACCTTGTGCGATTAACCCTGGTTCTCAGCCGGGTATTGCAGGCAGCATCCTAGTGAGCGCGTGCCCCTGAGCGTCGATTCCTGCGCGTCAGCCCGAAGAGAGCGGCCCCACCGAGCATGAATAGCGCCGCGGTGCCGAGGAGCATGTTGCTGGAGCTACCTGTCATGGCCAGGCCCGTCCCGGCCGTTGGACTGTTGGCAGGCACCATGGTCGCACCAGTTGTCGGTGCTCCAGTTGTGGGCGCTGCAGTTGTTGGCGCACCAGTTGTTGGTGCCGCCGTCTCCGGCGCCGGGTCAACGAGGGATACCTCCGCGTTCACTGCTGCAGGGGCAGCCCCCAGGCTCCTAGCAAGTGGTTCAAACGCGGCATAGCTGGCCACCAATTTTGGTGAGCCCCACATTTGCTGCGCGAAGGAATCCTGCCAGGCAAGGAACGCCGTTTCAACTTGCTGTTCTGTCAGCGCGGCAGGGTTGTCCGACCAGATGGAGAGGTGGGCACCCATCAGCGGCTTGTCCGCAGGGAGGTCATAGTCTCCACCATTGCCGGCAACTCCCATGAAACGCCGCGGATTCCAGCGCTCGTAGATACCTTCGGGGTTCTTATTGGGGCCTGTGCCCACGCCGTCGCCCGTCAGGATGAAGTACAGGTAGTCGCCATTGGCGTTGACCATGTCATAGCCGGCATCGGAGATCTGGCCTGCGTTTGGTTTGGAGTTGTTCCAACGAATCCAGCCCTCAACCTCAGCTGACTTATCCAAGTCTAGGATTCCTTCACCGGGATAAACATCATCATTCCATACCTTGGCGGTCTTGTTCTTAGTCTTGAGCAGGGCGATCAGATCATTCATGTACCACTCATAACCATCAAGAATAGTAGCGCCAGGACCCACCTTTTCGGCAGCGAAACTGAGCAGCTGTGGCGCGGAACTTGCCGTCACGGTGTCAGGGCCATTGCCCTGCCAGGGTGCGGGGAAGAATTCGTCGCCCCCTAGATGGAAGTACTTACCGGGGAAAAGATCAGCCATTTCGCCCACCAATTCCTTCATAAAAGCCCGGGCTTCAGGGATGGAGTAGTCAAGGTGGCTATTCAGGGTCTGGCCGTTCCTCAACGTCAGCCGCCACTCGGGGTGCACCTTCAAAACGTGATCCAAATGGGCCGGCGAGTCAATGTCCGGTACCACCTCGATGTGGTACCTGGCAGCCGTTGCCAGCAGGTCCCGCACATCGTCCTGGCTCCAATGTTCAGGGGAGACAATCTCAGGGTGAGTTTTGGATTCAATCCGGAACCCCACGCCGTCGTTCATGTGGAACTGCAAGGTGTTCAGCTTGCGGTAGGACATGCTGCGCATGAGCTGCTCAGCCCACTCCGGTGAGTAATACTTGCGGGCCATGTCCACCATGACACCGCGCTGAACATAGGCCGGCCAGTCGGTGACGGTGCCCGAGTAATTATCCTCAGTTCGGAGCACCTGCAGCAGCGTCCTGCTCGCGTAAAAGGCCCCGGCGGCATCACTTGCGCGGATCTGGAGACCGTCATTGACGGTGATCTCATAGGCTTCCGCCGTGTTGTTGTGGACTTTCGCCAGGGTGAGGTGGATGTCATCCGCATCGACGGGCCCGCCCAGTACTGTCTGGGCAGGTGCACCCAGGTGTCCCTCAGAAGCCAACTCATGAGCCAGCGTGGTGGCTTCTTGGCCAAGCTCTGTGGCGAAGGCCGGGTCCACCACAATCCGTGTGCCAGGCAGCGGGCTCCACGCCGTGACGCCGGGTTCAAAGGTCTGCACATTGGGAACCAGCGCCGCCGGAGCGGGCAGGGTCTGCTCCGCAGCAAATGCCAGTCCCACCGGAATGCTCGAGCAGGCCAGGACAGATGCTGCGGCCATGATGGCCAGCTTTCGATTCAATGAGGGCATGCGGGCAACTCCTGAAAGCCAACGACTAAAAATGTGGCACTAGATGATCAGATATGAAACATTCATAGTAAAACTACGGTCTTGCGATCAGGAAGGTGCAATTGTGACGTGGGCAACTAGACCCTATTCCGGCGGTGCTGGTGAGTGCACGGTTCTTCCCGCGCCGCCCAGATCCCCAGGTGCTGATCAACACCGCGCTGCCCAGACTGCTGAGACAGGGCTGACACATTGGAGCCCGCTATTGCGTGGCTCTAGATCTTCGGCTCCGTTGTGGTTAGCGTGGGAGTGGTTGGAATGAATGCTGCTCCGGCCTCAAAGAGTCCACACGAGCATCAAAGAACAAGGGAGTTGCCATGGTCACCAAGAGAACAGCCCATGCGGGATACACGGTTCCGGGCCTTACGTTGCAAGACGGCCATAAGATGGCCACCTTGCTTCAGCCCCGTCTCCACGCCCTGAACGATCTGCAGTTAACGCTCAAGCATGCGCATTGGAATGTGGTGGGCAGGGACTTCATCAGCGTCCACGAGATGCTTGACCCCCAGATTGATCTGGTGCGGGCCATGGTGGATCAGACGGCAGAACGGATTGCCACCTTGGGTGTCTCCCCCAACGGCCTGCCCGGCGCTCTCGTGTCCGCACGGTCCTGGGACGACTACTCGATTGGGAGGGCGCACACCTCAGCCCACCTTGCCGCACTGGATCTGGTGTACACCGGCTTCCTCAAGAGCCACCGCGAGACTCTGGCGAAGGTGGGCGCCCTGGATCCGATCACCGAGGATATGCTCATCCAGCAGTGCGCACAATTGGAGTTGTTCCAGTGGTTCATGCGCGCACACTTGGAGGACGACGACGGGGACCTCGCCAGTGCCGGGAGCAAGACCGAACGTTCGGCGGCGGCCAAGGCGCCAAAATAGTGCCGATTCAACACACTGCCGCAGGTGCCCGTACCGATTATCCACGCACCGCCATTGTTACGGGCGCCGACTCTGGCATAGGCAAGGCCACGGCCATTGCCTTGGCCGGTGCGGGGCATGATGTTGGGTTTACTTGGCATGACGACGAGGCCGGAGCCGCCGATACCGCCAGGAGCATTGAAGCCCTGGGTCAGCGTTCTCATGCCGCGTGGTTGGACACGAGGAACTTCGCAAGCTGTGCCCCCGTGATCACGGATCTGGCTACTGCGCTGGGCTCGTTGGGCGTGTTCGTGAACAATGTGGGCATTGGTTTGAACAAGTCCGTCATAGACACTGAACTCCAGGAGTGGCAACGGATTCTGGACACCAACCTCAACGGCGCTTTCTTGTGTATGCAGGCAGCCGCGAAGATACTAGTCGCCGGCGAAAAAGGGGGCCGAATGGTGGTGGTCACAAGCATTCATGGCCATCAGCCACGGTTTGGCTTTGGTGCGTATTGCGCCTCTAAATACGGTCTGGACGGCTTGACCAAGACGCTCGCCTTGGAACTTTCCGGCCATGGCATCAACGTCAACGCCGTGGCACCGGGTGAGATTGCCACGCACTTGCCTGTGACTGAGAGCCGGCATCCGCATGAGATCCCGCGCCCGGGAATCCCTTTGGGCTATGGCGGTACAGCCGAGGAGGTGGCTGCCGTCATCACCTTCTTGGCCTCCCCCGCTGCAAGTTACGTCACGGGGGCCAGCTGGGAGGTAGACGGCGGCATGGCCGAAGTGGGCGCCCAAGCCAGCTCGCACTTGACCAACAACGATTGGCGGGAGGCCACAAGAAGTGGCACCAGCCAAGCTTCCGAGGAATGAATCAGAACAGTGTGAATCCAAACAGTGCTAACCGGAACAGGCTGATTCAGGACATGCGCTTCTTGACCTTGGCGGTTGCCGGAGCGCTCCATGGATCTTCGGGCCAGGGATGTTTGGGATAGCGCCCACGCATCTCGGCCCGGACCTGTGCGTAAGGACCACTCCAGAAAGAGGCTAAATCATCCGTCACGGCCAGCGGCCTGCGCGCGGGTGAGAGCAGATGGAACAGCACCCGCACCCTGCCGTTGACCAGATGGGGAGTCTCTGCCAGCCCAAAGCATTCCTGTAGCTTAACGGCCACCACGGGAGGGCCCTCCTCGGATACTGCGGGGTAGTCGATCCGGATCTGGGAACCGCTCGGCACGGCCAGCGATTCAGGGGCCAGCTCGGCCAGACGCGATGCCTCGGGCCACGGTAGGAGCCTGCGCAGCGGATCTGTCAGTGAAAGCGCGGACAACGCACGTCCCCCGGCAACAGCCTCAAGTTCCGGCCCGAGCCAGTCCGGCAGGCGGGCCAGTAGCGCCTTATCGCCAACGTCCGGCCACGGGGATCCCACCACACGGTGCAGCAGCGCCATGCGGCGGCGCAACATATCCGCGCTGACCTGCCAGTTCAGCAATCCTAGGCCCTCCTTGGCCAGCGCTGCCGCCACCGCCTCACGTCCTTGCGCGGCGGTCGCCTTCACGGGGGTAGAGGCGAGGATGATCGCCCCAAGCCGGCGCTCCCGCCGGGCCGAGACCCTACCGCTGTTAAACGTTGCCACCACGGAGTCCTGGAGCAGATGTGCTGCCACGATTTCCACGAGCCCCTGATCCAGCGGCGCCGCAGAACGGATGATGGCGCCCGTGCCAGCAGCATCACGGCCCTGCGCACGGGCAACATCAGCCACAGCTAACCACTCGTGCCCCGTCAGTGCACTGCCCGCCGGCAGACCGGCCCGGGTGCCGGAGGAAAGCAAATATTGCGCACCGGCGGCGTTGGGGACCAGCCGCGCCACCTTATCAGGAAAGGCCAGCCCGACGACGAACCCCACCACATCAGCCCGCCCCACCGGTGGAATTGAACCGGCGGAAAGAGGCCCAGCGGGCATGGAGCCAGGGAGGATTGGATCGGCGGGGATGGAACCAGCAGTACTTGTGCCGGCGGCCGTGTCCTTCTCCGGCTTGCGGGCATCCGTCTGCACGAGTTGTTCGAGCCGGCGCACCTCCTGGTTCCAGCGGCGCGCAGCGGGGTCCCCTGATGCACGCAGGCCGGAGCGCATGGTGGAAAGTAGTGCCTGCAGATCGGCGCCGGGAGCCCTCCCGTCACCGGATACCAGAGCCACAATTTCGGCGGCCGCCGTGGCGCCTACCACGGAGGCTCCGTTGAGTAGCGCACGGGCCAGGCGGGGATCTGCGGGAATCTCCGCGAGTGTCTTGCCAAGCGCCGTGGCGTGCCCTGTGGCATCAAGGGCACCCAGGCCCGTCAGGGTGTCCACGGCCGTAGCCATGGACTGAGCGCTGGGGGCATCGGGCAGCCGCAGGCCCACTCCCCCGGGGGCACCCCAGCATGCCAACAGCAGGGCTGCGGCACTGAGATCGGCAACAGCAATCTCAGGCATGGGGTGGGCCGGTGCCGCGGCAAAAGTCTTTTGGTCGTAGCAGCGCACCACGGTGCCAGGGCCCAGCCGGGCTGCGCGGCCCGCACGCTGTTCGGCCGAGGCTCGTGAGGTGGAAACCGTAACGAGCCCCGTCATCCCCCGCACCGCGTCACGGCGGGGCTCGCGTGAGAGACCGGAATCAATCACCAGGCGCACCCCCGGTACCGTCAGCGAGGACTCCGCCAAGGAGGTCGAAACAATGATGCGCGGGGCTCCGCCAGGTTCCCGTGCCGAAACGGCACGGTCCTGCTCCCGGGCCGAGACCTGGCCGTGCAACTCCAGCACCTCGGTTCCGTGAGCGGATGAGCGCAGGCGGGAGGCAATGTGGGAGACTTCCCAGGCGCCGGGAGCGAACACGAGCGCGTCAATCTCGTGGTTCTCGGCGAGGGCGCGTGCATGGAAGGTGGCGGCAGTGTCAGCAACATGGTCAAGGAAAGCGCGGGTGATGCCGCGCTGGTCAAGGCGGGGCTGGGCAGGAGGCGCCCATTTAACCTCGAGGGGGAACAGCGCCGAGGGGCAGTCAACCACGGGAGCCGGGGACCCGGCGTCGTCCGGGCCCAAGAGCCGGGCAAAACGGGCCGCATCCAGCGTGGCTGACATGGCCACAAGGCTCAGATCGCCGCGTAGTTGCCGGACTTCGCCCAGCAGGCCCAGCAGGAGATCGGTGTCCAGACCGCGCTCGTGGACTTCGTCAAGGACCACAGTGCTGACGCCTTCCAGCCCCGGGTTGTGCAGCAGGCGGCGTAGCAGGATCCCAGGGGTGAGGAATTCAATGATGGTCTCGGCGCTCACCCGGCTTTCCCCGCGCACGGTGTAGCCAACCTTGCTTCCGAGAGCGCTCCCATCCAGGCTCGCCAAGCGGCGGGCGGCGGAGCGGACGGCTACCCGGCGAGGCTGGGTCACCAGGATCCGCTGTGCGGAACTCGCAGCGAAAACGTTGGCGGCCAGGGGTGGCACCAGGGTGGTTTTACCCGTGCCCGGAGGTGCCTGAACCACGGCAGCAGCGCCCCCGTCTGCGTCGGAGGCAAGGACGTTGGCCAGCTCGGGCAGTGATTGGGCAAAGACCAGCCCCTGCCCAATCGCAGCAAGGTTGAAGGGCCCCTGCGGGAGATGCCCCACAGCGGGCGTAGACAGGGAACTCAACTGATCTGAAGTTCGCCCATCTCGCCCCAGGAATCGCCCTCAACCTTGCGCGAAACAATCTTTGGGGTAGAGATTAGCGCCGGGCGCATGGTCTCTAGCCCTGCCTTGAAGTGGTCGCTGTTGACGTGGGCTCCGGCGGCGTCATCGTCCAGGAACGCCTCAATCAGGATGAATTCATGGGGGTCAGCGACGCTGCGTGACCAATCAAACCAGAGATTGCCCGGTTCGGCGCGGGTTGCCTCCGTGAAGGGCCCCACACGCTCCATGAACGTGGCGGCGGACTCGGGCTTGACCTGAAATTTCACAACAATGAAGTACATGCTGACAAGTCTAGGCCAGTGACGGAGCCACACCCTGCCCCTTGCTGGCGTTGTAGCCCCGTTGCGAGCTAGCTGGCTACGTTCTGTTCACCAGCCGCGCTCTCGCCACTGCGGCAAGGAAGACCGTTCGGCACCCAGAGTGGTGCCATCCCCGTGTCCGGGAAGCACCTGTGCGGAGTCAGGATAGGGGGCGAAGAGGCGGTCCTTGACGTCGTCAAGCAATTGTGTGAAGCGCACCGGATCCGCTCCCGTATTCCCCACGCCGCCAGGGAACAAGGAATCACCGCTAAAGATGATGGGGGCACCGCCCTTCTCGGCCGTCAGGACAAAGGCTATAGAACCCGGTGTATGGCCGCGCAGATGAACTGCTTCCAGGGTGATGCCGTCCACGGAAAGGATGTCACCATGGTGCAGGGGGCGATCGGTAGAAACCCCGCATTCTGCGGCGATTCCCTCAACATCTTCAAATCCAGCTGCCGTTGGCACCCCTGTTTGGGACACGAGCGCCCCCAGCGCCCGGACATGATCCCAGTGCTGGTGCGTGGTGGCGATCATGGCCAGGTGTGGCACTACCCCGCCCGGGGAATCGTGTGCAGCGTCCGCAATAAGACTATTGATGGCGGGGAGGTCATCCGCGGCGTCAATGAGAATTTGTGCACCCGTAGCCTTTGCCGTAATCAGGTAGACGTTGTTGGCCATCCCGGACACCACGGTGCGGCGCACTGTGTGGGACGGCAGATCGTAAAGAATAGAGGCAGCTTCAGTCATGCGCACCAGCTTAGCCGGGCATCCGCGGTTGCGGTTGAACGCTGGGCCAACTCGACGCCATGCACTCACTGGACCTAACCTGTGGTGGAGTCCTACCTGGGGCGGAAACGCGGGCCTGGCCAATGCCAGTGCTGCAGCAGCCCTGGGCGTGCCATCAACTGTCTTTGTCCCGCTCACTGCTCCGGCAGTGAAGGTGGCCGCGCTGGGCAAGGTGGGGGCCGCCGTCGTACAGGAAGGCACAGAGTATGTGGACGCCTACCAGCGGGCCATGGACTTTGTGGCCGCCAGCGGTGCACTCTATTGCCACGCCTACGATCAGCCTGAGATTGCCGCTGGTGCCGGAACCATTAGTTTGGAACTTGAAGAACAGCTCGACGGCGTGGACACTGTCCTTGTTGCTGTGGGCGGCGGCGTTGAAAGTGTTCTGGTCAGTGATGAGCAGATCGCTGCGGCACGCATTTTCCTGTGGGAAAACTACCGCATAGTGCTTGAAAATGGTGCCGCCGCGGCCTACGCTGCCCTGCAATCCGGAGCCTATGTACCGCGCAGTGACGAACGTGTTGCCGTCATACTGTGCGGTGCAAACACCGATCCTGCAGGGCTGTAGACCGCGGCGCAGTGGAACGTGCGCGGCGGCTAGTTCCGTTCCGAGTTCAGGTCCGTGGCAATGCCGCCGCCCTCATGACTCTTGCCGTTCTGAGCGTTCTTGCCAACCATGCCCTGAATGAGCCCAATGATGTCCAGACCCGTGGAGTCCTTGATCAGCTGGGTGGTTTCTTGGACACCGCTGGAGACATTCTTGCTCAGCTGGCTCGCACCGTCGTTGGAAATAACTGTCATGTCCTTGATGGCAGCCATGGGAGCGGCCACCTCGCGGGCCATGGCAGGGAGCACTTCCAGAACCTTGCTGAGGATGGCTGCCTCGTTGAACTTCTCGTAAGCTTCAGCCTGCGCGGCGATGCCGGCGGCCTCTGCCACACCCTTGGCCTCGGTGGACTCGGCCTCAGCCTGTCCCCTAGATTTGATGACGGCGGCATCTGCGCGTCCGCGAGCCTCGATGACTGCTGCGTCAGCGTTGCCTCGCGCCGTGTTGGCTGCAGCGTCAGCCTCGGCAGCCACCCTGTCACCCTCAGCGGTCAGTTTACGCTTGGCAAGTTCAACCGTGGCCTCAATTTCAGCGGCTTCAGAGGCGCGGCGCCGTTCCTCCAACTTGGCATCAGCTTGTTGGATCAGACGGTACTTCTCGGCATCTGCGGGCTTGCGCACCTCAGTGTCCAGCTCCCTCTCGCGCAACTCGGCACGGCGCAGGGCAACCTGCTGGTCCCGAATGATAACCTGCTCCTGCTGCTCGGCTGCAGCTAGCGGACCGGCGGCGTCGGCTCGTGCCTGGCGGGCATCTGCAACTTCCTTGAGTTCGGCACGCTTGATGATCAGCTGCTGCTGTGCCAGGGCCACTTGTTCATCAGCAATGGCCTTGGCCTGCTCGGCTTCTTGGAGGAACTGGGCCTCTGCGATCTTGGCATTCTTCTCGGCCAGGGCCGCCTCGGGGCGGCCCAGATTGCGCAGGTAGCCGGTCTCGTCATCTACCGACTGGATCTGGAAGGTATCAATCTCCAGGCCCTGGTTGTGCATGGAATGCTCCGCCTCTTCCTTCACGCTCTTGGCGAAGGTGGCACGGTCCTTGATGATGGATTCCACCGTCAAGGTGCCCACAATGGAACGCAGCGAACCCGAGAGGGTCTCTTGGGTGTAGTGGTCAATGGCATCCTGCTGATTCAGGAACCGCTGGGCAGCTTTGCGCACGGAATCTGCGTCGCCACCGACCTTCACCTGGGCCACACCCGTCAGATGCAGCTTGATGCCGTTCTTGGAAATAGCCTCGATCTTCAACGAAACCTGCCGGGAGGCCAAGGACAACGGGTAGGCGCGCTGGGTGAAGGGGTTGATGAAGATCCGGCCAAAAACCACACGCTGGCTGTTCGGATCCGGCTGGGCCTTATTATCCTTGGAAGAAATAACCAGGGCCTGGTCCGGGCTGGCAATATGCAGGGCCATCCGCGAAATGATGGCTGCAATAATAGCGAGCACCACCAGAACGCCGAGCCCAATGAACAATGGAATGAGCGTCAATACTGAGGACATGACACCTTTCAAATCTCGCGGCGGGCGCTGCTAAGACACTGACGTCCCGCCTGGTTCCTCCAATCCTACGGACACCAGAAGATTTCTCCACTTAGTGGAGTAACATGCCCCCGTATTGCTATTTCATACCGGCCGCCACGGGCACGTGCTCTACTGCGTTGCGCCGGTGGATGTTCTTGGCATTGCGGTTGAAACCCTTGACATCCATGTTGTTAGCCAAGCGGAAATCGGCAAGCGCCTGATCATAGATTTCATTCATTCGCCGGCCCGAGTATTCCCCTGTGGTGCCGTCGGTGAAGCTGATGGAAATCATGGTCTGCGCAGGAAAGTGCCTGCTCATCCGTACATATCCGTCGGTGTCTTGTGTGAGCTGAATCAAGGAGTTCCGTTCCATGGGCTGAGAGGGCGTGGCGAGTGTGGTGTTTGTTGCTTTTGTTTCGTTTGTTGCGGGCGCTGTGGGCAAATCCTGCTGGCTCGCACTACTGCTGGCGCGAACTACTGGAGGCGCGTGCGCACCATATCCGAGATGGCCTTGCCGTCAAAGCGGCCCGCGATTTCGGCCGTAATGGGCTTCATAGCCACACCCATTTGACGCATGGACAGCTCGCCCTGTTCAGCTTCAAGACCGCTGATGATCCGGTCCACGATTTCCTGTGCTTCGCCAGCGCTGAGAACCTGGGGCAGATAAGCCTCGATGACGCCGGCTTCAGCCAGCTCGGCTGCGGCCCGGTCAGATTCCCCGGCCTCAGTATAAATCTTGGCCGTATCGTGACGTTTGGCTGCTTCCTTCTGCAACAAGGTGATGACCTGAGCGTCATCAAACTCGATGGGGGTCTTGCCACCCTTTTCACGCGTTTCAATCTCACCCAAAACGTTCCGGACAGTAGTCAGGGCAATCTTGTTGCCGGCTTTCATGTGCGTGATCACGTCATTCTTGAGTTGCTGCTTCAGCGTGGACATTCTCTCCCCTAAATTTGTCAGGCTGCCGCTCTGCGGCCACCGCTTTCCATTATTCCACTCTGCGCCGGCCCATGGGTTCCGAACCTAGCCTGAACGCGGAAGTGCGAGCGGGCCCCAACACCGGGGCAAGTCATGGCTGGTAGAGGCCGGGCCTCTTGGACGGTGCCGGGCTGGGGAGCACCGGGCGGATTCAGGGAATGACGCTGTGTGAGGTGTTCGCGCCCCTCTCTTGATGAGTGCGCGGCCCTCATTTGATGGGTGCGCGGTGATACGGTGCCAGCTGATAGTGAACCTCCACGCCCAGCGCGGCAGCCGCCCGCAGCGGAAAGTTGGGATCACGCAACAATTCACGCCCCACCATGACCACATCGGCCAGCTCTGTGGCCACAATCTGCTCTGCTTGCTGGGCACTTGTAATGAGCCCCACGGCGGCCACCGGTATTTGCGCTGCTGTTCGGATAGCCGTGGCCAAGGGTACCTGGTAGCCGGGGCCCACAGGGATGCGTGCGGGAACGTTTCCGCCGGAGGAAATGTCCGCTAGGTCCGCACCGTGCTCGGCAGCCCAGCGCGCAACTCTCGAGGTGTCCTGAAGGCTCCAACCACCGTCCACCCAGTCAGTCGCCGAGAAGCGCACCATCACGGGTATGGAGGGGCCGACGGCGGCCCGGACGGCGTCGATGGTTTCCAGTAAGGCACGGGCTCGGTTACGCAGCGAGCCACCATAGTCATCGCTGCGCATGTTGGTCAAGGGTGAGAGGAACTGGTGCAGAAGGTAGCCGTGGGCGGCATGAATTTCGATCAGTTCAAACCCGGCCTCAACAGCCCGTGCGGCAGCGGCACCAAAGGCTGCGACTATCTGGGCAATACCTTCCGCGCTAAGGGCGGTTGGTGTGTCATAGCCGGGAAAGGAGAGGGCACTGGGCGCTACGGTGACCCATCCGCCGTCGTCTTCGTGGACGGTCCCTTGACGCTCATCCCACGTGCGGAAGGTGGACGCTTTGCGGCCGGCATGTGCCAGCTGGATGCCCGCCACCGCGCCCTGGCTGCGGATGAAGGCCACGATCCTGGCGAAGGCATCACGTTGGGCGTCATTCCACAGGCCCAAGTCTTGCGGAGAGATGCGTCCTTCAGGAAGCACGGCCGTGGCCTCGGTAAACACGGCACCGGCACCGCCTTTTGCGAAGGATCCCAGATGCACCAGATGCCAATCCCCAGCCATCCCGTCCTGTTGTTCCGCCGAGTACTGGCACATGGGGGTAACCCAGAGCCGGTTGCGGACGGATACACCGCGCAGGGTGATCGATTCAAACAGTGCGCTTCTCATGGGGGAATACTACTGCGATGAGACTGGGATAAAGCCTTGAGAAACGCATGTGAGCGGCACCGCATGTTTTCTGCGGGCGCACTGAGTGTGAATGTCAGCCCCTACACATACCCTTGGTGCAGCAGGTTTTGTCCACGTAATGCGGGTTCAGAACGAAGACCCGAAAATGCAAGGACGTGCCCTCATGATGGGAGCCCACCACGCCGCCAGTGGAGCTGCCGCCTGGCTGGCCCTGACCACCTCGTTCGAGGTAGGACTAGGGCACCTAAGGCAGGTAGCTCCGGCATTACCGGAGACAGTCACCATTGGCATGGGCATGATGGATTTGACTCCAGCCTCTGTCATTGCCGGGGCCCTGGTGACCGCCGGTGCGGCCCTAGTGCCGGATGCTGACCACCGGCACGCAACCATAGCCCACTCCCTTCCACCGCTGTCTAACATCTTGTGTATCCAGGTGGGAAAGTTCTCCGGTGGCCACCGGCACGGCACACACTCCCTCTTGGGACTGGCCGTCTTCGTTGCCATTGCTGCACTGGCTGGCATGTGGACCATGGAGCTGCCGGGCCACGGCATCATCTATCCGGGGGCCGGTCTGCTGGCTGTTCTCCTAGCCTCCTTTGCCGCGAAGGCCCTGAAGTTCATTCCCGACACCATGCGCAAGTTTCCCTGGGTGGTGGGGATCGCCGTCGGAATCTTCGCTACCCTCTTTGCGCCGCAACACGCCTATTGGTTTCCGCTGGCTATGGGCTTGGGCGTCATCATCCACATCCTGGGCGACATGCTGACCACAGGAGGGTGCAATCTTATTTGGCCGCTGCGGATCAAGCCGCCGCGATTCCTGCGCAAGGTGCCGTTAGTGAAGAACATTTGGCGGCCCAACGGCAATATTGCGATCCCGCTTTTAGGTAACGCCGGTTCCGTTCGGGAATGGCTGCTCCTGATCCCCATCAGCGCCTATGTTCTTTGGAGTATCGCCGCCACCGTATTCTCCTAAGCATCCTCCTAAGCGTGAAGGCACAGGCTACGCTTCGGCCACACCCGCAACTTCAGCACACCGAGAATATGCACCGTCAAGATACTCGGTGGAACTTAACACTGTTAACATGGCAGCTGAGCCAGCGTCGCTATGGATAGGTCCGGGCACCATCAACGAAGTCAGCATCAACGAAGAAGGAAGCGTGCACGGATGTATGTCAAAATTTGTGGTCTGCAAACGGCTGAAACCATTGCTGCGGCCGTAGCTGCCGGTGCCGACGCCCTTGGTTTTGTCTTTGCCCCGGGCAGTCCACGGACCGTGAGCGCAGAATTGGTGGCAGAGCTGGGCCGCGAAGTACCGGCGGGTATTGAGATTGTTGGCGTGTTCCGGAACCAGCCCATTGACCAGGTTATAAAAATTGCGGCTCGGGCCCAAGTAGGCACCATCCAGTTACATGGCGAAGAGACGCTCCAAGACATGGCCCGGATCCACAACGCCGGATTCCAATCCCTACGGGCCTTCTCAGCACCGTTGTACAACAGCCTTAGCCCTGATGAAAAGATCGCGTGGGATGGTGAACGTCTCCTGCTGGACGCAGTTGAACCGGGTGCCGGGGTCACTTTTGATGCAGCCGTGTTGTCTGCAGGAAAGCCACATGGATTCTGGCTATTGGCTGGCGGTCTCAATCCACACAATGTTGCTGCGGCTGCCAAGGCCATGCAGCCCTCTGGAGTGGATGTCTCTAGCGGGGTGGAATCGAGCCGGGGCGTTAAGAGTGTCCACCTGATCCCTGATTTCATCACTGCGGCACGCTTAGAAATTACAACAGCAGCTGCCTCAGGGATGACCCAAGGATTACCTGAGGATTAAAGACAATAGACTTTACATAAATAGCTCGCCCTGGTGCATAATGATGATTAAGGGGCACGGATTGCATCTTGCCCCGTTGAGATGAATGGGAAAGAGGGGACGTGCTTACACCTGACGACAGCGCCCTGCAGGCAGTCCGGCGCCGCCATGAGTTGCGCGTCCTGGAATCGCTTGCCACACACGGCAACCGCACACGGCGCGAACTTGAGACTGACACAAAGCTCTCCCGAACAACGCTTTCGGCCATTGTGGGCGAGTTGCGCGCCAGAGGAGTCATCACCGAAAGTGATCAGGAGTTCCATGGGCCTGGCCGCAGCGGGCGGCCCACCAAAGCCCTCACTCTGAACCCTAATGCGGGCGCTGCCGTTGGCATCGAGCTGGGCCGGCGGCGCATCAGTATCTCGGTCATGGGGTTTGACGGGTCCACCACCGCACGCGTCCGTAAGGACATTTCCTCGCTCCTGCCGCTCGAAGGCAAAGTCTTAGCGGCTGCGGATATGTTGCAAGAACTCATTAGCGCAGGCCGCATCAACGCCGAAACCAATATTGGCACAGCCGTTGGCATTGCTAGCCGCCACCCAAATCCCGCGTCACTTTCTGACGATCTTGAATTGCAAAGCGACCCGCAAGGCGCTTCGCTGGCCCCTCTGCGAGAGCTACTCCCCGCCCCCCTCCTGTGGGACAACAATATTAGGCTGGCGGCCATGGCTTACCGCAATAACAGTCAGGACCTGCTCTATGTGGTCCTCTCAGCGGGCCTTAGCTCCGCCGTCATCTCCAATGGATCGCTGATGCGTGGAGGCAACGGCATCGCCGGAGAGCTAGGCCATATCAGCGTTGACTTCGCTGGACCTCCCTGTTGGTGTGGCCGTCATGGCTGCCTGGAGAGCTATATTAACGAAGCAAACGTTCTACTGGAGGCCGCACACCGGGGGCAAGCCTTTTCAACCATCGAAGCTATGGCATTGGCCGCTGCACAAGGCAATGGAATCGCCATCAATGTGGCCTCGTGGGCTGGTGAGCTTCTGGCTCGCGCCCTGATGAGCGCGTGTGTTTTGCTCGATCCCAGCCGCGTTGTCATTGCAGGTGAGCTTTCGCAATTTGGTGAACTCCTTCTTGAGCCCGCACGGCGCGCCTTCAGTGAGCAAAACCTTGACCTTGGACCGCAGAGCACAGAGATCAGCACAGCACCTTTTGCGCCCAGCGCAGGAAGCGACGGTGCAGCTCAAATGGCCCTTTTGCACTGGACCCAGGCCATCCTCAATTAGCGATGCGCAGGGCGCTTAGTAGCGCCGTTTCACTGAATACCAAAAGCTAAGTTTCGAACCCGTTCAGCCGCACACCACCGCATAACTGATAGTTATGTAAGGAGTGTTGACATCATGTGATCCATGCCATAGGTTTGATCCATGGCAGCAAAAGATACCTACATCGCGGTTGAAACACCACCCCTCGCTAGCGGCAGTCCAGCACCTGAAAACTCGCAGCAAAAACCCAAACCAGCATCCAGGAAGAGCCCTGCAACAAGCGGGCGCAAACTTGGCCGCAAGGCATTGCTGGCTATCAACTTTGGCTCTGTAGCAGCCGGGCTCGGAGCATGGACTGCTCTGTCAGCTGCAGGAGTTGTTGGCCTGCCTGGCCCCGTGGAAGTGCTGATCCGGGCCGGAGAGGTATTCGCTGACGGTACTCTCGCTGAAGATACCGGAGCATCCCTTGCCCGCGTTCTCAGCGGCTTCCTCCTTGGCAGTCTGCTTGCCGTTCCTGTTGGCTTCTTGATGGGTTGGTACCAGGTAGGCCGAGCCATCATTGAACCCTGGGTACAGTTCTTTAGAACCATTCCTCCACTGGCCCTACTTCCACTTGTTATGGTCACCATGGGTATCGGTGAAACACCGAAGATCTTCGTCATCTTCTTGGCCGCATTCCTCTCCTGCGTGATCTCCACCTACCAAGGCGTGGTCAGCGTAGATAAGACACTCATCAATGCCGCCCGGGTTCTGGGCGCTGACTCAATGATCATCTTCCGCCGAGTGGTAGTTCCCGCATCCTCACCGTTCATCCTGGTAGGTATGCGTATTGGCCTCGGAGCAGGCTGGGCCACCGTTGTGGCCGCTGAACTGATCGCCGCCCCCAACGGTTTGGGTATGCGCATGCAGCAGGCCCAGCAGTTTTACGACATGCCCACAATTCTCGTGAACGTAATTGTCATCGGCATTCTCGGTCTACTCATGGACCGCTTGCTCTTGATGATCGAGGCCCACCTGACCCGCTGGCAAGAACGTCGCTAAGGAATAACCATGACAACCACCACATCAAAAGCCATGATCCGCTTCGAGGATCTACGCCAGGAATTCACACTCACCGGCAACACCTTCACCGCTCTTGACGGCGTGAGCCTAGACATCGCCGACGGCGAATTTGTCACCGTAGTGGGCCCGTCCGGTTGCGGAAAATCCACCATGCTCAATGCCGCAGCAGGACTCCTTGACCCCACCAGTGGCCGGGTCATGGTTGATGACAGAGAAGTTGACGGACCGAGCACCCGAACCGGTGTCATCTTCCAGCAATACGCGCTTTTCCCGTGGCTAACCGTACGCAAAAACGTTGAGTTCGGGCTGGAGCTCAAGAAGGTTCCCGCCAAGGAACGCCGCGTCATAGTGGATCACTACCTTGAACTCGTGGGTTTGACCCGCTTCGCTGAAGCACTGCCGAAGGAGCTCTCCGGTGGTATGAAACAGCGGTGCGCCATTGCACGCGCCTATGCCGTGAACCCAGAGATCCTCTTGATGGATGAGCCCTTCGGTGCGTTGGACGCCTTGACCCGTGTGCACATGCAAGAACAGCTACTCAAGACCTGGACCCAAGAACGCCGCACAGTCATGTTCGTTACGCATGATGTTGACGAATCAGTTTTCCTAGCATCGCGAGTGATCGTCATGGCTGCCCGGCCGGGTCGCATCTTCAAGGAAATCAAGATTGACCTTCCCTACCCGCGGACCGAGGAAATGCGCCTCTCAGACGAGTTCGCTCGCCTACGCACCCAGGTTTGGGAAGCTGTCTACCACCAGCCCGGTGTGGCAGAAGCCCACCAATAAAAACTCGCTTCCCGCCTAGATCCCCTCATACCCCCTGCCCAGACTTGGGCAAAACTCTTCAGGAGAAACCATGAACAACCACGTCACACGCCGCAATGTCCTGCAACTCTCTCTGGGTGCCGCAGCAATCTCCCTACTAGCAGCCTGCGGCGCTAAGGCCGATGATGCCAGTTCTTCGAATGCAGCCAAGGAGCCCGTGGAGATCAAGGTTGGCTACATTGCCGACTACAACGGTGCAGCACTGATGGCAGTTGCCGATCAGGAAGGTTACTGGGCCAAGGCTGGCCTGAAGCCCAAGTACTTGCCGTTCACCAACGGCCCGCTGGCCATCCAGGCACTGGGCACCAACAACGTGGACGTGGTCTACATTGGCTCCGGCGCACTGTGGCTGCCCGCATCAGGAAAGGCTGAAATCTGGTCCGTTAACTCTGTCTCCAACGCGGACCGCATCATTGCACAGCCCGGCATCAAGACTCTGGCTGAGCTCAAGGGCAAGAAGGTTGCAGTGCCTACCGGTACTTCCGGTGACCAGCTGTTCAGCCTGGCCTTGGCCAAGGAAGGCCTGAGCCGCGAAGACTTCAAGGTCACGGCCATGGAACCGCCGGCCATTGTTGCAGCATTCGCTGCCGGCCAGGTTGACGGTGCCGCCTTGTGGTACCCGCTCATTGACAGTGCCAAGAAGGGTCAGCCGGACATGGTTGAGCTGTTCTCTAACGAGGACTTCATCGACACGCTCACGTTCCCCTCCACGTTCGTAGCCGCTCCGGGCCGCGCAGCAAAGGATAAGGACCTTGCCACCGGGTTCATCTCCGTTATCAAGAGTGCCAATGATTACCGTCACGGCAACCAGGAAAACACCATTGCCCTGACAGCTAAGTTCCTCAAGCTTAAGGAGGAAGACATGGCAGCTCAGGCCAGTGTGGCTAAGCTGTTCACCTCCCAGGAACTGGACAAGTTGTCCTCGGACGGCACCATCTACACCTGGTTGGATGGTCTCCAGCAGCAGTTCAAGAAGGATGAGAAGATCACCGAAATCTCCGATCCCAAGTCCTTCTACAACTCTGAACTGTTCGTCAGCACCTCAGCGGTCTAAGCCTCAGTGACTTCTGTGAACACCACTAAGCGCCAAAACATGCTGTTCCTCATGACGGATCAGCAACGCATCGACACCCTGGGATGCTACGGCAACACCTCACAGCACACTCCCAACCTGGACAGGCTGGCTGCGCGTGGAACAACTTTTGACCGGGCCTACACGCCTACAGCCATTTGCACTCCTGCGCGTGCCAGCCTGCTCACAGGCCTGCAACCGTTCGAACACGGGTTGTTGGCCAACTACGAGTGGAATTCAGGCCACAGGGAGGAGCTCCCTGACGGGCTGCCTACTTTCTCTGCGGCGTTGACTGAGCAGGGGTACCGGCTCGGTCACGTGGGCAAATGGCATGTTGGCAAGGATCGTGGACCCGATTACTACGGTTTTGAAGGAATTCACCTGCCGGGTGCTCTGAACGTCTTTGACGATCCGGGATACGAAGGCTGGCTTAAAGCCAACGGATATCCGGACTTCCACATCTCCAACCCTGTCTACACCACCCGGGCGGACGGCAGCCAAGGTCACTTGATTGCCGGCGTGACGGATCAGCCCACGGAAGCCACCTTTGAGGCGTTCCTGGCGGATGAGACCATCGCTAAGCTGCGTGAATTTGCTGCAGGGGCTTTGCAGGAAGAGTCAGGTGCTCAGGACGGCACACCGTTCTTCTTGTCCTGCCATATCTTTGGACCGCACCTGCCCTACCTGATTCCGCAACAGTGGTATGACATGGTTGACCCCTCCACCATTGAGCTGCCCGGTTCCTTTGCCGAAACGTTCCACGGCAAGCCGATGGTACAGCAGGCCTACGCCGAATACTGGTCCACGGACTGCTTCACCGTGGATGAGTGGAAGAAGCTCACCGCTGTGTACTGGGGCTACGTTGCCATGATCGACCATGAAATTGGGCGGATCCTGGACGTCCTTGACGAGCTGGGCTTGACGGACAACACGGCCGTCATGTTCACCGCTGACCACGGTGAATTCACAGGTGCTCACAGGCTCAATGACAAGGGCCCTGCCATGTATGAGGACATTTACCGCATACCGGCAATTCTGGCACTTCCCGGAGAAGCCGAACGCCGGGAAGACCGCTTCATCAGTTTGCTGGACTTCACTGCCACCTTCCATGAGATTGCCGGGGCGGACACCTCCGGTGTCCGTGGACGGAGCCTGCTGCCACTGGCTCACGGAGAAGATGTGGAGGGCTGGCGCGAGAATATCCTGTGCGAATTCCACGGCCACCACTTCCCCTACGCCCAGCGCATGATCCGCAACAAGGAAGTGAAATATATTGCTAACCCTGAAGGCATCGACGAGTTTTACGACATGATCGCCGACCCTGACGAGCTCACCAATGTCATCAACGTCCCGATCTACAAAGATCGGGTTAGCACCATGCGCCGGGCAATGTACCGCCAACTCGTTGAGCGCGGCGACAAATTTGCCCAGTGGCTAGCTTTTGCAGGCGATATCCCGGCCCATGAACGTGTGCGCCCGGCCACCGCCGTCGAACGATTCATCACTGTGTAGTCTCACCCACTAACGGATGCCTCTTGCGGTCCAAGAGAAGTAAAGCGAGTATATCGATTGAAAGCATTGAAAAGAACGACGACGGCCGGGCTCGCCTGCGCTGCCGCCCTCGGTTTGTTTGCTGCGGTCCTACCCACAGCTTTTACCGCTCCCCCGGCCCAAGCGGCTCCGATTGTGGTGCCTCCCAGCGTCCCGGTGGAGTACCCGTCCAACCTTGCCTTGACGGGCACGGCCACGGCATCAAGTGTTGAATCGGCCCTGCTGGGCAACACGGCGGCCATGGCCATCGACGGCAATACTGGCACCCGGTGGTCCTCAAACTATGTAGACGCTTCCTGGTTGCAAGTAGAACTCGCCGAGGCCGGCCCCATAGATCACGTCAAGATTGTCTGGCCCAACGCAGCCGCGAAGAAGTTCATCCTCCAGACTTCCCTCGACGGCGTGGCCTGGACCGATATAGAAACCATCACCTCCGCTGTGGGTCCCGGCCGTACCGATGAGATCAAATTAGGTGTGGCCAACGCCAAGTTCCTGCGCATGCAAGGCGTGAGCCGTTGGTCCACGTACGGCTACTCGATCTCCGAATTTGAGATCTATGACAAAGCACAGCCCGTGCTGCCGAAGAACCTAGCACTGGTACCGTTGCCCGCAGAATCGGCTACTACCGCTGATGGCACGTTCCGGCTGCTACCTTCTAGCCGCATTGTGGCTTCAGGGGATGCTGTGGACGCTGCCACTTACTTCGCCCAGAAGGCCCGCAAGAGCACCGGTTTCGCCTTGCCCGTGGTCAGTGGTTCTGCCACGGCAAGTGATGTTCAGTTCACGGTGGGCGCGGACCTCTCCGACGCTAAACCTGAAAGCTACACGCTCCAGGCTGACAGCAACGGGGTAAAGATCGCTGCGAACACTTCAGCCGGTGCGTTGAATGGTGTTCAGACCCTGCGCCAGCTCTTCCCGCAGTGGATTGAATCCGGCACTGCCGTCAACACCCCTTGGACTGTGGAGGCCGTAGTTATTAGTGACTACCCCCGCTACGAACACCGCGGTGTGGGTATTGATGTGGCCCGTTCCTTCTACACCGTGGATGAAATGAAGGAGCACATAGATAACGCAGCACAATTCAAAATGAACGCCCTTCACCTCCACCTCACCGATGATCAGGGCTGGCGCATTGCCATGGATCAGCCGGCGGTGAATCCTTCAGGGATCAAGTACACGGACCTGACGGATATTTCCGGCAAAACCGCCATGACCACCAACCCGAGTCAGAGCGAACCAGGGCACACAGGCTTCTACACTAAGGCCGACTACAAGGAGATTGTGAAGTACGCCGGGGATAACGGCATGATGGTTATCCCGGAAATTGACATGCCAGGTCACACCACCGCGGCCCTGCACGCCATCCCGCAACTGAACTCAGCCAAGTCCGCCCCCAAACCGGCGCCCGGCAACTCCACACCTAACTCACAGGGCACAGGTGATGTAGGGGTCAGTTCCTTCGATTCGGATAACGACGCTACCTACGAATTCACCAAGGAAGTCCTGAAACAGCTTGCTGCCCTGACTCCTGGCCCGTACATCCACATCGGCGGAGACGAGTCCCATGTGACATCTCCTGCCGACTACAACAAGATGATCGACGCGTTCACCAAGCAGGTCGTCGACGTGAACAAGCGTGTTATTGGCTGGAACGAATACGGTTCCGCTAACTTGCCGCCAAACTCCGTGATTCAGCTATGGGTTGGCGGTGGCCAGGGCGAATCAGACAAGATCATCAAGAATAATGCCAAGGTCATCCTCTCCCCCGCTCCCAAAACGTACATCCCGCAGAAGCAGGATAACTCCGAGCAGTTTGGCGGAACCTGGGCCTGTGGTGGACCTTGCACCTTGCAGACCCACTATGACTGGGACCCAGCAAAATACCTGCCCGGAATTGGCGATGACCGCATCCTAGGTGTGGAAACCGTCCAGTGGGGCGAATGGATCCGCGGCATGAACCAGACTGAAAGCTACCAATACCCGCGTACCCTGGCCACGGCCGAGGTTGGCTGGTCCCCGCAAGCCAACCGCAACTACACCGACTTCACCAAGCGTGCGGCAACCCTCGGTGGCCGCATGGCCTTGGAAGGGTTGAATCACTTCAAGACCCCTGGTATCAACTGGAGCACCGCACCTGCAGCCCCTGAAACCGCACCAGCTGTGGTGGATCCGGCAGCACTGCCAGAGGTATCCCCCGTTGATTTAGGCGTGCCCTCCACCGAGTTCGACGGCGGCGAGTACCTCACCTTGAAGAACTTGCCCGTCAATGCTTGGTTGCGTACCGCTATCCAGAACACTTCCGCCACTGAACCCACGGCTCCAAAGGGCCAGTGGGTCCGCTCCAACGAGGCCGGTGAAGCACCCCTGAAGGTTCCCACAGGCCTTGAAGGCGGCAGCTACGTAGTGACCGTTCAGAATGCAGACGGTGAAGCCGTAGGGTTCGCAGCTCTAGCCCTCGCAGAAGAAGCAGTGCCGGAAACGTCAGCCCCAGCAACATCGGCTCCGGCAACCACGGCACCCGCCACCACGGATCCTACCGATGAGGCAACCCAGGAAGCCACCACAGCGCCGGCAACCACGGCACCCACTAATGAGGCAACCGAGGAAGCCACCACGGATCCAACCGATGAGGCAACCACTGCTCCGGCCACCACGGATGCCACGCTCACCAGCCCGGCCACGGGCGATACCGGTACCGTTCCCACCCGCGTGACGACGTCGCCCACGGCGTCGCCCACGGGAACCAGCGCAGATGAACTGGCCAGCACTGGCGCCAGCTCAACACTGCTGATGGGTGGTGCAGTCTTGGCGCTGCTCGCAGGTCTGGTCATCATGGCCGGATCACGCAGGCGCTCCAGCCAGCACTAAGTTACATCCCCACAAAGGGGCCGGTGTTTCAGACAGCCTTCCGTCTGAAACACCGGCCCCTTTGTGTTTGGGTGCGGCTGCTCGTTTCGACTTTTGTGGTGCCAATAACTGAAACCATCATGAAAGTGGCTCTGCCTAAGCTGATCGTTGAATTTCGCATCCCTCGGTCCAGACTGTCTTCGGGCTTGCGATGAGGCACATCTCGGATCGCATGCCCTGAGCCGGACCGGTGGCATTCATGTCGTGGCCTGAGTTTCGCTAAGGATCGTGGTGGTTGCCACGTTCATGGGCAATTCTGAAGCAGAAGCTACCTCAAAACAGGATCGCTCCTACAGGCGGTACTTGAGACTTTTGGGTTCTTGCATGGCACGTAATGGTCAGTGCCACTAGCTGCGGCGAGCACTCCATGCCCACGCGACAAGTGGTACCTGCAAAGGCAGCCGCACGCTGTGTATGCGTTTGGCCGAGGCCGTCCCACCCGGACCATACGCTCGCCGGAGCGCTGAAACGTGACCGGCGGTAAAGCCCATGAACATGATCGCCGTGGTGGTGGCCGCAAATTTTCGTGTGGCTGGGATCAACAAGCCAATGGCAGCCAGCGCCTCGGGCGCGGAGGAGACGATCACCCATTGGTGGCGGGTCATGAGTCCCAGTTTCCCGCCCTTGTCACTGCACAGGGATGGGGGAACCACCGGGTAGTAAAACTCCGGAGATCTAAGGTGATTCATTGAACTAGCGGCAAGCAGTGCCGCAAGTGCCCAAGCATTGAGTGTGGCTGGCTTCATGTCTCCATCGTTGCACGTCCGCACTTATTCCTGCACCGCAACCCGGCCATTTTCTCCATGAGAAGTCCCAACGCACCCCAACAACAATTGCAGGGAACGGACCGCGCTACCAACGGCATGGAAACTACTCGTAGCTCCAATTCTCTGCCCGCTGTAGCGGTTGCCCACCGCATGACCGGGCGGCGCATCCACCGGCGATTCGCTGGGGATGAGCGGCAAACCCCCGATTCTCCCCCACGGCAGCGGATGCCTCAACTGTGACGCTTCAGCTGCCTTCGAAGGTCACAGCACCGACGAAAAAAGGGTGGGCAAGTGCCAGCCACGGGGATAGATTGAACGGGTGAGCGATCGCTCTCCGTATCGTCTGCCGAAAGGTTGTTCCGATGAGCTACAAAGTGGGCGTTTTCGTGGGCAGCCTGGCCTCCGATTCCATCAACCGAAAACTTGCAAGGGCGCTGTTGAAGTTGGCTCCGTCAGAACTGAGCCTGATCGAGATCCCGATCGGTAAGTTGCCACTGTACAGCCGCGATTACGACTCCGACTACCCACCGGAGGGGCGTGCATTCAAGAACGCCGTGGCCGCCGTAGACGCCCTAATTTTCATCACCCCGGAATATAACCGCAGTATCCCGGGCGCACTGAAGAACGCCATCGATTGGGGTTCCCGCCCCTGGGGCACCAACTCTTTTGCAAAGAAGCCTTCTGCGGTCATCGGAGCATCGACAGGCCAGGTTGGCACGGCTGTGGCGCAACAGCATTTGCGCAGCATTCTCTCCTTTGTGAATTCCCCGGAGATGGCGCAGCCGGAGGCATACGTACGGTTCACCCAGGGCATGATCGACGACGACGGTAATGTCGCCACCGAGAAAACCACCGATTTTCTGCGGAATTGGTTGCAGGAATTTCATATTTTTGTGGTCCAAGTGGTTGGTGCACAGCGGATTACACTGTAGCGGCAGGACAGGCCCGGTCCTGAATGAGATGCTGGCGCGAGTCCCTCCGTCACGCAGCTGTTGTTGAGCACCAGGCGGGCACCTTGGCCGGGGACGTCGGCGCCCACAGCAGGCACTAGCGAAGGATTTCCAGTGCCGCTCCCAAGGGCACGGATGGTCCGTTCCAATTGTCTAGGCCAAGTGGACTAGATCCTCTTGGCTCGAGGGTCGCTCACCTTCGGCACCTCAAACGGGCGTATGTCGCGGCTTCAGGGTAAGTGCTGGCTCGTGAATTTTTATAGAGCCCGGTCAGCGCCGGACGGCCGACCCCGAGTACTCAGCGCCGCCTTCCAGGTCCACACTGTCCTCGATGTCCTCAGGGCCGCTCAGGTCCACCTCCATGAGGGGAACCAACTGGGATTTGCTGACGAATCGGTGAATCAGCCACAAGCCAAGGAACATCGGAATGCCAATATAGGAGGAGAGGACCTCCATGCCGCGGCCGGCTAGGACAGCCTCGTAGTTCTGCCCGGCAATGACCAAGATCAGCACGGCGAAAGCCAGGAGCGGGCCAATGGGGAAGAAGGCTGCCCGATACGGCAGGTCCGCAACCGCGTTTCCTTGTGCGAGGAAGGCTCGCCTGAAGCGATAATGCGAGAGGGCAATTCCCGCCCACACGATGAATCCGCACAGGCCGGAGACGTTAATCAGCCATGCGTAAGCAGCTCCCTGACCCACAAGGGCACTTAGGAAGCCAAACAGCCCGACGGCGGCCGTGGCCAGCAAGGCGGCGATGGGCACTCCGCGTGAATTGGTCGTCCCAAAGATTTTGGGAGCCTTGCCATCCTTGGCCATGGCATAAAGCATCCGTGTTGAGGCGTAGAGTCCGGAGTTTCCTGCCGAGAGAATTGCCGTCAAAATGACGGCGTTCATCAAGGCCGCAGCAAAGGCAATACCGGCACGTTCAAAGACCAGAGTGAAGGGTGAGGCCCCAATATCAGCCTCCCCTGAGGAGAGCAGACTCGGGTCAGTCAGCGGAATCAGGCAGCCAATCACGAAGATGGCTCCAATGTAGAAAATCATGATGCGCCAGAAGACTGAACGTATGGCGCGCGGAACTTCACGCCGTGGGTTTTTCGCTTCACCGGCGGCCACGCCCACAAGTTCTGTGCCTTGGAAGGAGAACCCAGCAATCATGAAGACGGACAGAATGGAAACCCATCCACCGTGGAAGACGTCTTCCCGGTTTTGCCAATTGCTCAGTCCTGGTGCACTATCTCCCAGAACACCAATAATCATGAGCACACCGGCCACGAGGAATAAGATGACGGCAACTACCTTGATCAGGGAGAGCCAGAATTCGCTCTCACCGAAGGCTTTGGCTGAGAGCGCGTTGATGCCAGTCAATAGCAGAAGAAATCCACCAGCCCAGACCCAGCCGGGTACTTCAGGAAACCAAAAATCCATGATAATCCCGGCGGCAACCAGTTCCGCAGCCACCGTAATGGCCCAGTTGAACCAATAGTTCCACCCGATGGCGAAGCCAAACGAAGGCGAGACAAAACGGGTGGCATAGGTTTGAAACGAGCCAGCTACGGGAATCTTGGCGGACATTTCCCCCAATGACTGCATGAGCAAAAACACCATCAAACCCACTAGGGCATAGGCAAGCAACGCTCCACCAGGGCCAGCCTGCGCGATGGTCCCACCGGAAGCGACGAAGAGCCCGGTGCCAATGGCGCCGCCAATGGCGATCATCTGCAGATGGCGGCTGCTGAGCCCACGCTTGAGCTCGTTGTCATCTGGCACATAACGTGTCTGCTTACCCAGCCGGGGACCACTCTGCCCTTGTGTTTCGAGCCTCGGATCGAGCGAGAGTTTACTCATGAGTTGCTCGTCACCCCAGCACCGGACAAGTGGCTAAAAAATCGGGTCCTCGTAGAGGCTGAGGAACAGTACTTCTGATGCATCTGCAACTTCCTGCTTCGTGGCCCCCAACGAGTCGAGGCCACGCCAAATGAGTGAATATGAGCCCAAGGTCGGCAGTATGCTGGAAATTCCCTGCTGTTCTCGATAAAGCCGACAACAATCCATTATGACGGTGAACCGCCATAATCGAAGAATGAGTGCTCTACGTCACTGTGATCGGCCGAATTTATGGGCCATCGCCACAGGATTACCGTCATTCATAAGCATTGCTGTTGCTCAGCATTTACTTTTAGGAGATGCAGGACAGCCTAGGCGGCTACGCTAGCGCCGGCCAGATGAGGCTCCCGCTTTGGCCCTTTCAGTCAATAACCATTTGTGGGCGCGGGTCAGGAGGTCTAGATTCCAGCCAGTTGATCAGCTGCACGAGTTTGGCCAAGGTTGCGTTGTCTATACCTTCGTCGGCATGGATGACGCGATGCCGGCAGCCGTAAGCGGCCGTCATGGAATAGCTAAACCCGTCATAGTACATTGGACCGGATTTGTCCTCCGTGAGCCCAAAGAAATCGACTTTACTGAGCCAGTGCTTTAGCGTGGCGGCGTCCTCGGCGGTGAGCGTGCCAGTGTGCTCGCTGAGCATGAGTTCCTGATGGATGCCAGCAATGCCGCCGCACTTCTTGAATTCCACCACTAGTTCGGTATCCATGGGCGGGAGGCAATTTCCACTTGCTGGACTTTACCGCCAGGCCCTACAAAATACGGTGATGTTCCGCGCAAAGACACCAAATAGCCCACTTCGCCTTTGGTGCCATGACTGCCGGATGTTCCTGTGATGACATGACAGCCACCTAGAGAAGATGACTCACACGCAAGTAGGGCTCATTGTTGGCAACAAGAAGACGGTACGCCATGATCAAGGTGTGCTTGAGGTGCCGCCGCTAGTGATGGGAATTTTTGTACGCACCATGGGTGGCGATCAATCCCATGATGACAGTGATGATGACGATGCATCCGATGACAATGGCTAGTCCCCACATGCTCATTTAGCTCAGCTCCTCGGTTCGACGGCGGCTAGGTGGCGAATGTTCAAGGCACAAATCATTGTTCGCCTGCTTCCATCATGCACCCACTCCCCCAATGTCTCTAGTGCCACCGGAAGTAAGGAGCCATCAGGCGGGCGTTCTGCGCAAAGCGGCCCGTGTAAGACTTGATCCATGGACTTGATGGTTTCGCCCACGCTCACCATTCCCGCGGTGGAGCTTGGCTGGCGTTTTTCACGCTCCTCGGGACCCGGTGGCCAGCATGTGAATACCTCCGACTCCCGGGTGGAGCTGCTGTGGAATATTGATGAATCATTGGCGATCTCCCAGGAACAGCGAATGGTTCTGCTGGCCCGGCTGGAACGCCGGCTGGTGAGCGGGGTGGTCACCGTAACCGCGCACGAGCAACGTTCGCAGCTTCGGAACCGGGAAGTTGCGCTGGAAAAGCTGGGTGTACTTGTTGCCGCGGCGCTGGCTCCTCCGCCCGCGTCACGCCGGCCCACCAAGCCCAGCCGTGGCTCAAAGCGGCGGCACCAGGCAGCAAAGCAGCAGCGCTCTACAACGAAACAATTGCGCAAGCGCCCGCCCTCGGATTGAGCACAGCTAGAGTTGGCCCATGGCTGAGATTTCTCCCAGAGGAGGCACCACGGCGGTGCTGCTAGCGGCAGGCGCCGGAACCCGCCTAGGGCTGGGCCCGAAGGCGCTGCTGCCCTTTTGCGGCACCACCTTGGTGGCGCATGCCGCTGGCGAATTGTTGCGCGGTGGCTGCTCACAGGTGATCGTGGTCATTGGGGCCGGTGCGGATACAGTCCGGCAAACATCGCTACCATCGGGGTGCACAGTAGTGGTGAATCCTCGCTGGGCCGAAGGCATGGGCACCTCCTTTGCCGTGGGCGTCCGCTGCGCGTTGGACCCTGGCTTCGCGCTGGATCTTGACGTCGCGCCGGACACCAGTGCCGGCATCGAGCCTGAACATGGTGTTCCCGGACCGGCGGCCGGCCAAGAGGTAGATCCTGCGGAAGAACGGGCTCCTGAGCAGGTGCTGGTGGCGCTTGTGGATCAGCCCGGCATGACTGCCCGGCTCGTGGCCCGGCTCATTGCGGCCCACCTCCCTGGACGGATCACTGCAGCTGGATACCGCTCCGAGTACGGGGCTCGCCCCGGCAGTAGTGACGAACCCAGCGCACTGCGCCGCGGCAACCCTGTCCTTTTCTCTCCCCGGCACGCCGGGCTGGCCGCACGCTCGGCAAGCGGCGATGCCGGGGCCCGGCACTATCTGCGTATTCATGCCGACGCCACAGACCTCGTGGACTGCTCAGATCTCAGTGACGGCGCCGATCTGGATACTCCCGAACAACTTCATCTGTTGGAGCGGCCCACACCCTGACGCCGCAACTGCACAGCCGTCCGGGAATAGCCGGTGCGGTGCCTGTGTTGTGGCAGGGGCAGCTTGTCAACGAAATTTTTGGAGATGTCCTTGAACCTGTTTTCACCCGTCACCCTCGGCAACCTTGAACTCCCCAACCGAGTGGTCATGGCCCCGCTCACGCGCTCCCGCTCCGGCGAGGACGGCGTGCCCGGGGACATTGTGGTTGAGTATTACCGTCAACGAGCGACCATGGGGCTGCTGACCAGCGAGGGCGTCTACCCCAGCTTCGCCGGACAGGCGTTTGCGCGCCAGCCCGGGCTGGTCACCGAGGCGCACATTGAGGGCTGGCAGCGGGTAACTGATGCCGTGCATGCCGACGGCGGGCGGATCATCGCCCAGGTCATGCACTCCGGGCGCGTCACCCATCCGGACATCAACGGCGGGCATCAGGTGGTTGCCCCCAGCGCCATTGCGATCGACGGCGTGGCCCGGACCAAGAATGGCAAGTCACCCTTCCCGGTACCCCACGGTTTAGCAGGCGATGAACTCGCCGGCGTGATCGAGGAGTTTGTGCAGGCCTCCCGCAACGCCATGACCGCAGGCTTTGACGGCGCCGAACTTCACGGCGCCAATGGGTACCTGCTACACGAGTTCCTGTCCCCCGCGTCCAATCAACGAAGCGACGGTTATGGCGGCAGCGCAGAGAACCGTGCCCGCTTTGTCATCGAGGCAGTGACTGCGGTCGCCGAGGCCATTGGTGCCGAGAATACCTGGTTGCGTATCTCCCCCGAGCACAATATTCAGGACGCCTTGGAAACCGACGCGGCAGAAACCCTGGCAACGTACACGGCCCTGGTGGACGGTATTGCGCCCCTGGGCCTGGCCGGACTGAGCATTTTGCACAAGGAACCCTCTGGACACCTGGTCCAGACATTGCGCACCCGGTTTGGCGGGCCTGTCCTGCTGAACACCGGCTTTTCCACCATCACCACCTTGGACGACGCCCAGGCCATGGCTTCTATTGCGGACGCCGTGGTGGTAGGGCGCCCGGCGCTGGCCAATCCTGACCTGATCCGCCGCTGGTCCGAGGGTCTGCCGCTGAACGAGCCCGATGCGCGCACCTTCTACACCGAGGGCGCGGCCGGGTACACCGACTACCCGTTCTGGGCGAACTAGCGAGGCCCTAAGGTTCCGCACTTCAAATCTAGTTCTTGAGGTTCGTTCCTGAGCCCGGTCCATGAGGCTCGGCTCCGGGAAGCCCGACGCCGGGAGGTCGCCTTCCTTTTACGGGCGGCCTCCCGCTGGTCTGCTGGAGTGCTCGGGCCTGCGGGAGCGTTGGCCAAAAACCCACCGTTTCTGCGGGAGCGTTGACTTGGGGTTCTATGCTGGTGCCATGACTTCCACGTCCATCACCTCGGCCGCCGCGCTGGCCGCACTCTTAGCCGAAACCGGGTACCTGGCCGATGAGGGCCTGGCCACCATCGGCTACCTGGCCTTGGCCATGGAACGGCCCCTGCTGCTGGAGGGCGAACCCGGCACTGGCAAAACCGCGCTAGCGGAGGCCCTCGCCCAGGCACTAAAACTCCCACTGATCCGGCTCCAATGCTATGAAGGCATCGACGCCTCCCAGGCGCTCTATGACTGGGATTTTACCGCCCAGATCCTGCACCTGCGCAGCGTGGAGGCAGGAAGTGACAAGGCCCCCGGCGCCAACAGCCTGCGCACAGCGGAACTGGAAAACTCGCTCTACGATGAACGCTTCCTACTGGCCCGGCCAGTATTGAAAGCGCTGCAGCAAAGCCCGGCCGTGCTGCTGATCGATGAAATTGACCGTGCCGACGACGAATTTGAGGCGTTCCTTCTCGAAGTCCTCTCCACCTACCAGGTTTCCATTCCCGAATTTGGCACGGTCAAGGCCGCAACACCGCCCATCGTGGTGCTGACCTCCAACCGGACCCGGGACCTCCATGATGCGCTCAAACGCCGCTGCCTGTACCACTGGATCGATCACCCGGGGCTGGCCCGCGAGGTGGAGATTGTGCGCACCAGACTCCCACAGGTTCCGCCACCGCTGGCCGAACAAGTGGTCCGTGCCGTGCAGCAAATTCGGGTCACCGAGAACATCATGAAGCCTCCGGGCGTGGCCGAAACACTCGATTGGGCGCGTGCCCTTCACCTTCTAGGCAGCCCCGAACTGGACCTGGCCTCCGCCGCAGCCAGTATCGGCGCCTTGTGCAAGTACCGTGAGGACACCGAACGGGTCTCCGCCGCCCTGGCCCGGATGCTGGGTTGAACCATGGCGCAGGCGGAACCGCGGTCAAAGCGGCAGCAAAGCGGTGCGGGGCTCAACGCCACCGCGCATTCGGCCGAGGAAATCCTGCTGGCCTTCGCCGCGGCCCTGCGCGCTGCCGGGGTGAAAGTCACCGCTGACCGCTCACGCAGCTTTCTCGAGGCCGTGTCCAGACTCTCGTTAGAGAACCGGGCGGAGGTTTTTTGGGCTGGCCGGGCCACACTGTGCGCCGCACCGGAGGATCTGGAGCGCTACCAGCGCACTTTTGAGGCCTGGTTTGCCCCGGGCCATGCACCCGCCACCCACCAAGCGGGCGCTCCCACCACCGTGAGGGCGCCCTCTCTGACGGACGAGGGCGTAAGCGGCGGCGAAGAAACCGCCGAGGAGGCATTGCGGGCAGTGGCCAGCCGGCGGGAACTGCTGCGGCACCGGGATATTCCAACGCTTGATCCGGCCGAACGTGCCCTGCTGCAGCGGATGTTCACCGAACTGGCCGTGACGTTGCCAGCGCGGCGCTCCCGGCGCCTTCACCCGGACCGGCATGGGCGCATCGATAGGGTGCGGACCCTGCGGGACCAGCTGCGCCGCGCTGGAGAACCGGGTCCGCTGCGCCGGTCCAAGGCACCGCCCAAACCACGCAACGTGGTGTGGTTGGTGGATGTTTCCGGTTCCATGGCCCCCTACGCGGACAGCCTGTTGCGACTGGCACACCTCGTCCTCCAGGCCGGTCCGCGCCAAGTGGAGGTATTTACCCTAGGCACCCGGCTGACACGGGTGACCGCTGCCCTACGGATCCCCGATCCCGACGACGCGCTGGCGATGGCCGGGCGCACCGTCCCCGACTGGTCCGGAGGCACCCGGCTGGGAGAGGCTTTGCGTGCGTTCAACGATAGGTGGGGCCAACGCGCGGTGGCCCGGTCCGCCGTCGTAATTGTGGCAAGTGATGGGTGGGAGCGCGGGGACCCCACACTGCTGGCTCACCAAGTGGAACGTCTGCACCATGTGGCCCGGTGCATTATCTGGGCCAACCCGCACCGGGGCAAAACCGGTTATGAACCCGTGCAGCAGGGAGTTAAGGCCATCCTGGAGCACGTTGATTATTTTATTGGGGGCCATTCGCTGAAAAGCTTCGAGGAGTTGTTGGTTGTGATGGGCAATGCGTGAAGTGTTGAAGGATTTGATCGACGCCGTTGAGGCCGGGCACACCGTGGGGCTGGGGACTGTGGTGCGCACTTTCCGCTCGGCGCCCCGTCCCGCGGGGGCGTCCATGATGGTCGACGCCGATGGCCGGGCGGTGGGTTCGGTCTCGGGCGGCTGCGTGGAGGGCGCTCTCTACGAGTTGGCCACGGGGGTGATTGAGAGTGGCACCCCCAAACTGCAGCGGTACGGTATCACCGACAATGACGCCTTCGAGGTGGGGCTGACCTGTGGGGGCATCATTGATGTGTTCGTGGAGGCCGTTTCACTGAAGACCTTCCCGGAACTGCCCGGCGTGGGCGCTGATGTGGACGCCGATGTTCCCGTTGCCGTGGTGAGCGTGATAGAACACCCAAACCCGGCCTGGCTGGGGCGGCACCTGGTGGTACGACCTGACGGATTTGAAGGGAGCCTGGGCAGTGACCGCGCCAACCACGCCGTCAGCGATGACGTTATGGGCCTGCTGGCCGCCGGGCGCAACACAACCCTGATGTACGGTCCTGACGGGGAACGGCGCGGGGACGGCATGCGGGTTTTTGTGGCCAGTTTTGCCCCGCAGCCGCGCATGCTGGTGTTCGGTGCCATTGATTTTGCCGCGGCCGTGGCCAAACAGGGTAGCTTCTTAGGCTACCGAGTCACCGTGTGTGATGCCCGTGCCGTCTTCGCCACGAAGGCCCGCTTCCCCGTGGCGGATGAGGTGGTGGTGGAGTGGCCGCATCGGTACCTGCAAGGCCAAATTGATGCAGGACTGATTGACCCGCGGACAGTAATTTGCGTGCTCACCCACGACCCCAAGTTCGACGTTCCCCTGTTGGAGGTGGCGCTGCGCCACGAGGTTGCCTATGTGGGGGCCATGGGCTCACGCAAAACCCACGATGACCGGATGGACCGGCTGCGTGAGGCGGGGCTCAGCGCAGCCGAGCTTGACAAGCTCTCAAGCCCTATCGGACTGGATCTGGGCTCGCGCACACCGGAGGAAACCGCCGTGTCCATTGCGGCAGAGATCATTTCGCTGCGCTGGGGCGGGAAGGGCGGACGGCTGAGCCACATGGACGTGCGCATTCATCACGTGCCCCTCGCCGATGCCGACCATGAGGGCGCCGAGAACCCGAACCTTCAGCTTGAACCCGCGGAAGAATAGCACAAGGGAGCCGATTTTTCGCCCTAACGTTCTGCGATGCCGTCATGTAACGTAAGAGCCATCATGGGCTGGAGGCTGGCTATTGGGCTGGGTCTCCACAGCGATTAGGAGATCTCAATGGCGAGTTCCACATCCATCAGCGTTGAAGTTGACGGCGTTAGTTACACCGATAACGTCGAACCCCGGCTCTTGCTCGTACAGTATCTCCGTGAGCGGCTGGGCAAAACCGGCACGTTGATTGGCTGCGACACCACCAACTGTGGGGCCTGCACCGTCCATCTTGACGGGGTCAGCGTGAAATCGTGCACCATGTTTGCCGTCCAGGCCGACGGACACAAGGTCACCACCATTGAGGGGATGTCGCAGAACGGCAAGCTGGCACCACTGCAGGAGGCATTCCACCAGTGCCACGCCCTGCAATGTGGCTTCTGCACTCCGGGGATGATCATGCAATCGGCGTCACTGCTCAAGGAAAACCCGCATCCCACCGAGACCGAGATCCGGGAGGGTCTGGAGGGGAATCTGTGCCGGTGCACCGGCTACCAGAACATCGTGGCTGCCGTGAAATCTGTGGCTGACGGTGTGGAGTACGGGGATTCAGGAGTCTGCGTGTCCGAATCCCTGACCCACGAGGTGGCTAAGGAACTCACCGACGATGATAGCGAAACGGCAGGTGTGTCATGAGTACCACAACAGAAAGCGCTCACTCCAGCGGGCCCAGCCCCGAAATTGGCAAGTCGCGCCTGCGCAAGGAGGACGCCCGCCTGATCACCGGCCGCTCCCGGTACACAGACAACATGGTGCTGCCGGGAATGTTGCACCTGGCCATGGTCCGCAGCCCCTACGCGCACGCCAGAATCACCAACATTGAGCTCACCGAAGCAAAGGCCGCCCCCGGCGTTTTCGCGGTCCTGACCGGCGACGATCTGGCTGCTGAGCAGGGTTCATTACCCAACGCCTGGCCCGTGACCCCTGATCAAAAGGCGCCGGCACACCCTGCCGTCGCCATTGAGGAAGTCGCGTTTGCCGGGGAGATTGTGGCAGTAGTGATCGCCCGCAGCTCGGCCGCCGCACGGGACGCAGCTGAACTTGTTGATGTCGACTATGACGAGCTGCCTGTGGTCATGGACTTGGAGGAAGCATTCACGGATGCGGTTCTGGCGCACACTTCACTGGAATCCAATAAGTCGGCCACCTGGGTTTTTGATTCGGCGGAAGCTGGCACGGGCACATCTATTGAGGATGCTTTGGCAGCCTCTGATGTGGTGGTGGAGCGGACCCTGTACCAGCAGCGTCTTATTCCGGCCTTCATGGAACCTCGCTCCACCGTGGTTGACCCCACGGGTGAGCAGATCACCATGTACTCAGCCACCCAGATCCCGCATATCCTCCGTGTGATGCTGGCGTTGACACTGGGCATCCCGGAAAGCAAGCTCAGAGTCATCGCACCGGATGTGGGCGGCGGTTTTGGTGGGAAGCTGCAGGTCACCCCGGAAGAGATCATCACCTTGTTGGCGGCCCGGCGCATGGGCAAACCGTGCAAGTTCACCGAGACCCGCAGTGAATCCCTGCAGGTGGGCCACCACGGGCGGGCGCAGGTACAGAGGATGAAGATCGGCGCCACGAAGGAGGGCATTGTCACCGGTCTTTCCGTGAACCTGCTGGCGGACATGGGCGCCTATCTGGGCTTGATCACCTCCGGTATCCCCATCCTGGGCGCTTTTATGTACAACTCCATCTACAAGTTCCCGGCCTACCGTTTTGAGTGCAACAACATCTTCACCAACAAGCCGTGGACCGACGCCTACCGCGGAGCTGGCCGGCCCGAGGCCACCTTCGCGATTGAGCGGATGATGGACGAGCTCGCCACCGAGTTGAACATGGACCCGCTGGTGCTGCGTGAAAAGAACTGGATCAAGCACACCGAATTCCCGTTCGCCACGGTGGCCGGGCTGGAGTACGACACCGGCAACTATGAGGCTGCCACAGCCAAAGCAGTGGCTCTGTTCGACTATGACGGGCTGCGCGCCGAGCAAAAGCGCCGCCGCGACGCCGGCGCAACCATCCAACTAGGCATCGGTGTCTCCACGTTCACGGAGATGTGCGGTCTGGCCCCTTCCCGAGTCCTGGGTGCCTTGAACTATGCAGCCGGCGGCTGGGAACATGCCCAGGTACGGGTGCTGCCTACCGGGAACGTGGAGGTTGTGACGGGTTCCTCGGCCCACGGGCAGGGACATGAAACCGCCTGGAGCCAGCTGGTTGCCGACCGCTTGGGCGTGCCCTTTGAAAACGTCGAGGTGCTCCACGGTGACACCCAGGTCTCCCAGCGCGGACTGGACACGTACGGTTCCCGCTCCCTGACGGTGGGCGGCATGGCCGTGCTGGCGGCGGCGGACAAGGTCATTGAAAAAGCCAAGGTCATTGCCGCACACCTGATGGAGGCCAATGAGGAAGACCTCGACTTCACCAATGGCGCCTTCACCGTCCGCGGCACGGATACCTCAACGTCCTTTAGCGAGATCGCCTTCGCGGTGTTCTCCGCCCACAACATGCCGGACGGTGTGGAACCCAATCTGGACTCCGAAGCCACCTTTGATCCTGTCAACTTCTCCTACCCCCATGGCACCCACTTGGCGGCCATGGAGGTGGACACTGAAACCGGACAGGTCAAGGTACTCAAATATGTGTGCGTGGATGACATCGGTGTGGTGGTGAACCCTATGATCGTGGAGGGGCAGGTGCACGGCGGCCTGGCACAAGGCATCTCCCAGGCACTGTATGAGGAGGCCGTCTACGACGACGCCGGTACCCTGGTTTCGGGTTCCTTTGTGGACTACCTGGTCCCCGGTGCCCCCGATCTGCCGCACTACATCACGGCCAGGACAGAGACCCCGGCCACGAGTAACCAACTCGGCGCCAAGGGCGTGGGCGAGGCCGGCACCATTGCCTCCACCCCCGCCATTGTCAACGGGGTGCTGGACGCCATCCGCCACCTCGGCGTCACCGACATCAAAATGCCGTGCACACCCTCGCGTGTATGGCATGCCCTGCAGGAAGCCAAGTCCACCGGAGGTGTGCAATGATCCCCAGCGCATTTGATTACGCCGCGCCCACCACCGTTGAGGAGGCCCTGGCCCTGCTCGCAGGAGCCGACGCTTCCGGGGACGATGTCAAGCTGCTCGCCGGGGGCCAAAGCTTGATTCCCGTCATGAAGCTGCGCTTGGCAGACCCTTCCCTGGTGGTTGACTTGGGGCGTATCCCGGGCCTGTCTGGCATTACGGATAACGGTAGTTCCCTGACGATTGGTGCTATGACCCCGCACCATGTGATGGCCACCGACCCCCTGATTGCCGCCCACGTGCCGCTACTTTCCCAAGCGGCGGCCACGGTGGCGGATCCGCAGGTGAGGCATCGCGGCACCTTCGGCGGCGCCTTGGTACACGCCGATCCGGCCGGTGACATGCCAGCACCCGCGTTAGCCATGGATGCTGTTTTCAATATCACCGGCCCCGCTGGCCCCCGCTCCGTAGAGGCGGCTGGCTTCTTCCAGGGCTACTTCACCACGGCCGTGGAGGAAGGCGAGATCCTCACCAGCATCACCGTGCCAAAGTTCGATGGTTGGGGATCCTACTACGAAAAGTTCACACGCGTGGCCCAGCAATGGTCCATTGTGGCCGTCGCTGCACTGGTCCGAGTGGAGGGCGGCGTGATCGCCGAGGCCCGCCTGGGGTTGACCAACATGGCCAGCACTCCCCTGCGGGCTTCTGCCACCGAGGCCGCGCTTGCAGGGTGCGCCGTGGATGCGGAGGCAATTGCCGCAGCCTGTGCACACGCCGCAGAAGGAACTGATCCGGCTAGCGACCTCAACGGGGATGCCGCCTACCGACGCCACCTCGCAACCGTGGTGGCACGGCGCGCAGTGCTGGCCGCCGTCGGGCTTCAAGGGACAAGGGGGTAAGGGCATGGAACTCAACCATCACTTCGCTGTGCCGTCGTCACTGGAAGCCACGTGGCGCTCCTTCAACCAGCTGGAGGAGATTGCCCCATGCTTTCCCGGGGCCACACTGACCGGGGTGGACGGGGACACGTTCACCGGCACGGTCAAGATTAAACTGGGGCCCATCGCCATGCTGTACGCCGGGACGGGAGAGTATTTATCGCGCGACGAGGCCACACACACTGTTATCATCGCGGCCACGGGGAAGGACAAACGCGGTAATGGTACCGCCGGCGCCACCGTGACGGCTGTGCTGAGAGCGGACGGGGACGGGACCACGGTGGATGTCTCCACCACCATGAATGTCACAGGCAAACCGGCACAATTTGGCCGTGGCGTCATCCAGGACATCTCGGACAAGCTGCTGGAGCAATTTGTGCAGTGCGTCATCAGCAAGGCAGAAGGCCCGCCCGAAGATGCGGTAGAGCCCGTTCCGGTGGTGGAAGCTGAAGCACTGGCCGAGCCTGCCGAAAGCAAAACACTCGCCCCGCCACCAACCAGGGCCTCGGCGCCGGAACTGGACTTGGGCCAGGCGGTATTTCCAGTGCTGGCCAAGCGGTTCGGCCCGGCGGTGCTGGCAGCGGTGGCGCTGTTGGGTATAGTGCTGCTGATCTGCGGACGACGGAGAAAGGAAAACTGACGGTCGGTTAGTTTCGGGGCAAAATTAGCCAACGCTCGTTTAGTTTCGGGGGTATATTCGTTAACGCTCGGTTGTTTTCGGGCCAGCGTGAGTCCCGGAGAGTATCAGCAGAGCGATGTGAAAAAAGTTGACGGGTAGACACAGCCCGATCACCGCTTTCGCGCTGATTCCAACTTCAACGAACACCGACGACCACGAGAGTGACTCATGCCTACTACACCCACCCCGCCAACCCGAGGCTCACTGCCGCAGGACCGGGTGGGGATCTGGCGGGATGGATTCGGGCGGACCGCGATCCGCTCGGCGCAGGCATTACTCATTCTGGCCTTCGCCTCGGTTGTCCTCTGGGCAGCCACGAGGGTTCCGGTGGTTATCATTCCGGTCCTCATCGCCCTGATTCTTGCCTCGGCGATCAGCCCGCTGGTGCATTGGCTGACCAAGCGCCACTGGCCTAGGGCGCTGGCAGTTCTTTCCGCATTCGTTGGGATCCTGGCCGTCTTCGGCGGGGTGGTCACCGGCGTTGTCTTCCTGATCCGATCACAGGCCCAAGACTTGGTCTCGAGGGCAGATGATGGCATCGATCAGCTCCACAGCTTCTTGAACAACGGTCCCTACCCCATTTCCGACGCACAGATAAACTCCATCCGGGAATCCGTGCAGAAGTTCATCACCAGCAGCGCCTTCGGAACAGAAGCGCTGACGGGACTGCGTGTTGCCGGAGAAATAGGTGTTGGTGCGGTCCTGATGGCCGTCATTTTGTTCTTCTTCCTCAAGGACGGGCAGAAGATCCGTGATTTCCTCTTCGGTTTCCTCCCTCCGCGCCAGCGCAGAAAAGCTCATACGGCTGCCGAACGCAGTACCGTGGTGCTGGGAGGGTATCTGCGGGGAACCTCTCTGATTGCCCTTATTGACGGTCTTATTGTGGGCATTGCCGTGGCCATCATGCAGATTCCCCTGGCCGTGCCGCTGGGCGTGTTTGTCTTCATTGGGGGCTTTATCCCCATCATCGGCGCCACAGTCGCCGGCTCCTTGGCAGTTCTCGTTGCCTTAATCTTCAACGGCCCCATCGCGGCACTGGTTGTTCTTGCGATCATCGTCGGCGTCAACCAGCTTGAACACCATCTGCTCCAGCCACTGTTGATGGGCAAGGTGTTGAGCATTCATGGTCTGGTCATCCTTCTGGCCTTGGCGGCGGGTTCCACCCTGGCCGGGCTGGTGGGAGCCTTGCTGGCAGTTCCACTCACCGCTGTTGGCTGGACCATCATCAAGACGTGGTTGGAACAGGAAAGCCCACCGGCGCAACGCTCACCCGTTGCCCACCCGGACAGCTGATACGGCACACTGAATGGGGCCCACATTCTCGGCGCGGGTATAGGATCGTTCTTGTGTTGTTTTCATCAGTGAGTTTTGGCCCCGTGGGTCGTTTGGAGGTCGCCGGCTGTTCTTGCGCCGGCGGCAGATAGCCTTCCCTTCCCCGTATTCAACTGCTGCGCTGTGCGCACAGTTCCCCGCCTGTACTTCTATGTGCGCCCCTGCGGGATCTCCTCAACTCTTGTGCCAGCCACTGCTGTAGGCAGTGCACCAGCCGGACAGAATAGGCCCAACACCCATGCTTGCCCTGACAGAAACCCAGATTCGCGCTTCATTCATGAACGCTTCCCAACGAGAGCGCAACAACCTCAACCTCCCAGAAAACTTTGAATCTCTCAAGTGGGACGGACAAGATTTCATCGGTTGGCGCGACCGCAAATACCCCGCTCTTGGCTATGTGATCGCGTGGGTTGACGGCACCCCGCGGGGCATCCTCTTCCGCCACGTCGAGGGCAGGATTCGTTCGCGCGCCCAATGCGCCTGGTGCGAAGACGTAACCCTTCCCAACGACGTTGTGTACTTCACTGCCAAGCGTCCCGGCGCCGCTGGACGAAACGGAAACACCCTTGCTACCCTGATGTGCGCCAACTTTGAGTGCTCCACCAACGTCCGCCGCCCGGCGCCGCCGGCCTACCTTGGCTTCGATGTGGAGGCGGCGAAGGCAGAACGCATGGCCGCACTGCAGGTGCACATCGAGAAATTCATGCACACCATGGCGCCCGGTCTCGATTAGGAGCTGCGACGTGTAGGCGTGCGCTTCGGCCATACTTTGCCCGGCGCCCCTACAATGTTGCCATTCCGCGCTGCACATTCTCCTGTTCCGGCCCCTCTATCTGTTCCCATCATGAAGGCACAGGACCTGGCGGATGAAAAGACGGGGCCGATCCCCATGACTTCGGAGGCTCGGCTCATCGGCTCAACTCCCCCGGGCCGGTTGATTCTAACGATGCCCACGGCATGAGTCACTTGGGTGGAGATGATTTCGAAGTTTTTCGTGCCGCTAGCGGAAGGCGGGTATGCCGGTGATATGGTTCCCCAGAATCAAGGTGTGAACCTCGTCGGTGCCCTCATAGGTGCGCACAGATTCAAGGTTGTTAGCGTGGCGCAGCGGCGAGTAGTCCAGGGTGATTCCGTTGCCGCCCAGAATGGCCCGGGCATCGCGGCAGATCTTGATGGCCTCGCGGCAATTGTTCAATTTGCCGACCGAGATCTGCACAGGTTCCAAAGTTCCGGCGTCCTTCATACGTCCCGTGTGGATGGCCAGCAGTGTGCCCTTTTGGATTTCCAGGAGCATGTCAACGAGCTTTTGCTGCGTGATTTGGTAGGCGGCCAGTGGCTTGTTGAACTGCTGGCGTTGCAGTGAATAGGCCAGCGCCGCTTCATAACTGTCCCGGGCGGCACCCATGGTGCCCCAAATAATCCCGTAGCGGGCCTCGTTGAGGCAGGCGAAGGGTGCGCGCAGGCCCTTGGCACCCGGGAGTGGGGCCTCGCCGGGCAGCCTGAGGTCCTCGAAGCTAAGTTCACATTGAATCGAGGCCCTCATGGAGAGTTTGCCTTGTATGGGAGTCGCTGTGAAACCCGGGGTGTCAGTGGGCACCAAGAAGCCGCGTACGCCGTCGTCCGTCTGGGCCCAGATTACCGCGATCTGGGCTATCGAGGCCAACCCGATCCAGCGTTTGGCGCCGTTCAAAATCCACTCATCGCCGTCCCGCCGGGCAAAGGTTGCCATGGAGGAGGGATCGGATCCGGCAGTGGGCTCGGTCAAACCAAAGCAGCCGATGATCTCACCTTTGGCCATGCCGGGCAGATAGTGCTTCTTTTGCTCTTCGGAACCCCACTTATGGATGGCGCTCATGGCCAGAGATCCCTGCACGCTGACAAAGGTTCGCAACCCAGAATCGCCGGCCTCCAACTCCATGGCGGCAATGCCATATTCGACGGCGGAGCGGCCAGGACATCCATACCCCTGCAAATGCATGCCCAACAGGCCCAGAGCCCCCATTTCCTGCACAATTTCCGTAGGGAACACGGCGTCCTCGTACCACGTGGCAATGTTGGGCCGGATGCGTTCATCGACAAAACGGCGCACTGTGCGCCGTAAGTTCAGTTCCTCCTCACTGAGCAGCGCATCGAGGTTCAGGACGTCCGAGAGTTGGGCGCTGTCTGTACCGGTGCGGGTGGTTCCGGCTGGTTCGGTGTTGTTGCTCATGGTGCCTCTTAGGGGTTTCGGAAGAGATAGTGAAGGGGCGGCTCTAGCAACCGTGGCAGCTGTGGTGGTGGCAAAGCGGTAGAACAGACCGTCGATCACGGATGGGCGCGCCCGGACGCGTTCGCTAGGTGAGTTCTGGTGGATTCATCGCCGTCCTAGTGAACGTGTGTTGAGTGTGTGAGTGTGCCTGCGTGAATCAAAGTGAACTTCCGTTCACTTTTTATGAGCTTAGAGTCAATTTCTGATCGCATCAAGTTGCGCAGCTCACATTTCACGCATCCAGTGACGGGCTCCCGCACACACTCCCAAGCCCGGCCACTGACCCACTGTGGAGCCAATCTTCTCTTTTGTGAGGCAGCCCGCGCGGGAACCTTCGAGACAAACCGTTGGCTGGCACGCACTTTTCACACCGGAACTGTAGCCTTGGACAATGCCCCACTTTGACCTTGTAATTATTGGTACCGGATCCGGCAATTCTATTCCCGGTCCGGAATTCGAACACTTGAACATTGCCATTGTCGAGGACGGCTTGTTCGGCGGAACCTGCCTGAATGTGGGCTGCATCCCCACGAAAATGTTCGTCCACCCCGCTGAACTGGCCGACGCCGCACGGCACGGACGTGCGCTCGGCGTTGACGCACAACTCAATGCCGTGGATTGGCCCGGCATCCGGGACCGGATCTTTGGCCGCATCGATGCCATTGAGGACGGCGGGCGCGCATACCGCGAGGGCCCGGAATGCCCCAATATTACTGTTTTTGCCGGACGTGGCCGGTTCACGGGGCACAAGGCCCTACACATTGACATGCACCACGGCGGCACCGCTGCGGTGACCGGCGAGCGCTTTGTTTTGGCCGCAGGTTCCCATGCCGTGGTTCCACAGCTTGCGGGCCTGCCCACCGGCGCGGAGTTGGCCATGAGTAACACGGTTCATACCTCGGACACCATCATGCGTTTGGAGGAGTTGCCAGCGAGCATCGTGATTCTGGGCGGAGGCTATATTGCTGCGGAATTTGCGCACGTCTTTTCCTCCTTTGGCGTTCACGTTACCCAGCTGGCTCGTGGGAAACGCCTGTTGAAGTCCCAAGATGATGAGGTCTCCGCCCAGTTCACGAAGGAGGCCGCGGCACGCTACACGGTTCTTCTGGAGACCACGGTGACAGGTGTTAAGCAATCGGCTGACGGCGTGGTGCTTGAGGTAACGGGGCCAGAAGGGCCAGGCAAGGTGGCGGCGGATGTGCTGCTGATCGCCACCGGACGCAAGCCGAACGGGGCGCACCTGGACGTGGAGAAAACCGGGGTGGTTCTCGATGATCAAGGCCGGGTGGTGGTGGATGAGTATCAGCAAACCGGGGTTGACGGTATTTATGCGCTGGGTGATATTTCCTCCAAGTTCCAGCTTAAGCATGTGGCGAACCATGAGGCCAAGGTGGTCAAACACAACTTGGCGAATCCTGACACGCCGATTAGTTCAGACCACCGTTTTGTGCCCGCAGCCGTGTTCACAGATCCGCAGATCGCCTCGGTGGGACTCACCGAGGCGCACGCGCAGAAGGCTGGCATCCCCTATGTGGTGAAGGTGCAGGCTTATGCGGACATTGCGGCGGGCTGGGCACGCGAGGACAGCGGCCATTTCCTGAAGGTGCTGGCTGATCCCTCCACGGGCCTGCTGCTAGGCGCGCATGTGATTGGGCCGGAGGCGGCCACCGTGATTCAGCCACTAATTCAGGCAATGCACTTTGGCCAAACCGCCAAGGAGGTGGCCCGCGGGCAATACTGGATCCATCCGGCACTGTCCGAGCTGGTAGAAAACGCACTGCTGGGACTGCCAGAACCACGCTGATTGAGCGTTCTGAGGCCGAGCAAGTTTGTTCAGATCCACGGGTCTTCATCCATGGGTCTTCGGGGCAGTCAGCTGCTGGGTACCCAGGCGCCGCTGGCCACGTGGACTGCGCCTGGGCGGACTTCCACATCGCCCCATGCCAGCGACGGCGAACGCCGGGCCCAGTCAAGGGCCGCATCCAAGGTGGGCACCTCAATGACGACGAGTCCGCCCAGAGCCATCGTTGTCCCAGCCAACGGACCGTCTTGTGCATGTGCAATTCCACTGACCAGGGTCAGTGTGGTGGTATTGGCAGAGGGCTGAAGGATTTGGGCTTCCCGCAAGATTCCGGCCTGATGGAGCGCGGCCGCGTACCGTGACATGGCTTGCTGAGCTTCGGCCATGGCCGCCTCATCGAGATCCTCCGGGTCTTGTTCCGGATAGTGCAATAGAAGTGTGTAGCGCATAGCTAATTCTCTCTCCCCCGGGCCGGCTGGACCAGCCCCTTTTCATAGGCGTGCACCACGGCTTGGCTTGGACACGGCCTTGTACCCCTAGTTTGCCCAAGACACGGGCCTCATTTGTTCGGGCGTCCGGCCTTGGGCCGGCGTAGGCCGAGCACCACAAGGATGATGCCGACTCCCGCGACGATCAGCCCGATGGAGAACCACATTCGGTTACCGGTCATAAAACTTCCCGGGATCAGGTTCATTCCCTGCCCGGCAAATACTCCACCGATGATCACAGCGAGCAGACCGATGGCGATGAGGGCGATGCGCCCGAAACTGCTGTTCATGTTAGCTACATTACCCCTGACCACTTCGCGCTCAACGGTGACAGCCAACAGTTCACGGCTGCAGTCCGAGCCCTGCGGCAATCAGGCCGCTTCACCCAAGAGTCCAGCAGACCGTTGGGCTGACGGGACTAGTCGCGTTCCCCTCACAGTGGGTTGGCCCGTAGTGGAACCACCGAGCATGAATTACCGTTACCGTATGCCTGCGATCCCCACCCGGCGATGTCCGCGAGCGCACTATCTTGAAGCTCGGCTCTTCGAGTGCCATGCTCACGGCAGCCTCTTCCGCGGTGTCACGGTAGCGGGTCCAGGCGGCGAGGAAGACCACCGCGTTGGCCATATCCGTTTGTTGGCCCAAGTGTCCCAGCGGTGTCAGCCTCACTACGGAGCCCACGGCTGTTTCCATATGAGGGAACAGTCCAATCTCTACGATGTCGGTGGCTAGCTTCATACCTATGGGGTTGCCAATCAGCCCCGGGTAGATGCAGTTGACCTCAAGCATTCTGCGCAGGTCCTCCGGATCAAAATCAATCAGCAGGCTTGTCACCTCCATGCCTGCATTGTTGACCAGTATGTCCAGCCCTCCCAATGCTGTCACCACCTGCGTCATGGCCTCATCCCAGCTGGCCTCGTCACGCACGTCCAGATGGACAAACTGGCGCTTCTGTCACCCTGCCGCAAAGCACCGTCTACCCTCACCGGCCTCCAGTAATTTTCCTGCTCCGCTGCTCCTGAGCCTTGGGTCCATACGGGTAAACGCCTACTTGGAGCTCGCTGGCCAGCGTGAGGTTTTTCTTGTCCTCGTCACTTAGCACCAGATTCGCCGCACCCAGATTCTGGGACAACTGCGTAAGGGTCCGCGCACCCAAGATCACCGAGGTGACGGCGGGACGGTCCGCGAGCCAGGCCAGTGCTACCTGTGATGAGCTGACACCGTGGGCAGCGGCCACCTGCGCTACGGCACCCACCACCTCCCACGTATGCGGGTTCGCATTGCGTTCCGCCCACGCTTCCATGCCACGCTGCGGGTTTTCGCCCAACCGGGTAGCACCGGCCGGAGCCACATCCCGTTGGTACTTTCCACTTAGCCATCCACCGGCCAACGGCGACCACGGCAACAGCCCAACACCAGCATCCAGAGCAGCCGGGACAATCTCCAGCTCAATCTCCCGGCTCAACAGACTGTACTGCGGCTGCAATGTCAGCGGCGGGTTCCACCCGTGCGCAGCAGCCACATGAACCGCCTTGGTCAGCTGCCAGCCCAGAAAGTTCGAGAACCCGTAGTGGCCGATCTTCCCGCTACTGACAGCATCGTTGAGAAAGCGCAGCGTCTCCTCCAGGGGCGTGATGGGGTCCCAGGCGTGCAATTGATACAGGTCAATCTGTTCCACACCGAGCCTGCGCAAGGAGGCATCCAAGGCGCGCGTCAAATGCCGGCGGGAGGTTCCGACGTCGTTCGGGGCAGTGCCTGTGGGGAACCTCCCCTTGCTGGCAAGTACGACGGCGTCCCTCGCCTCGGGGCGTTGGGCCAACCAACGGCCTATGATGCTCTCCGAGGCCCCGGCCGTGTAAACATCGGCGGTGTCGATGAAGTTGCCTCCTGCACCAACATAAGTGTCCAGGATGGAGTGGGAGGTGGCCTCATCGGCCTCGGCTCCGAAGGTCATGGTGCCCAGCGCGTAGTTGGAGACTACGGTGCCGCTGCTGCCCAGGGTGTGAAACTTCATGGTGTTCCCCTTGTCATCGGTGTTCACTGTGTTCTGAAACAGCTCACTGTGCCAACTATGCCCCAGCAACGCCTCAATGGGGAGGTTTGCGGCTATCAGCTTAGGGCTGTATCAGTATCCCGATGACTAGATCACAAGAGGGATGCCACGCGCCGCACACCCACGCCAATCTGGGCGATCGAGGCAGCACTGAACGAGAGACGAATGTGGGGTGCCGTGGGCTCATCCACGTAGAACTGGCGCCCGTCACCAATCATCACGCCAGCTGCGTGGGCTGCTGCCGTGAGAACCAGCGAATCACTGCCCTCCGGCAGACGTACCCACAGATGGATGCCGCCGGTGGGAATGTTGGTGATTCTAGCCCCGGGCATGGAGGCATGGACCTCGGCCACTATGGCGTCCCGGCGTTCGAGTAGTCCTGCACGCAGCCGTTTCAGGTGCCGAGGCCAGGCCCCTGAGCTCAACAATCCCAAGGCGATTTCCTGTGCCAGCGGTGGCACACACATGTCATCGGCAATCCGTGCCGTGCGAAGGCGTTCACCGGCAGGGCCCCGTGCCGCAATGGCACCCACGCGGAGCCCTGGCGCGGCGGGCTTGCTGAGGGTGGCGATGGAGACCACGTGCCCGTCAGGATCCTGGGTGAACAGAGGTGGCGGGGCGGTGCCCTCCAGAGCAAGGTTCCTGGCCCAATCGTCCTCAATGATGAAGGCACCGTACTGTTTGGCCAGAGCCAGCACCTCAACCCTCCGCTCCGGGCTCAGCACCGCTCCTGTGGGATTGGCGTAGCAGGGCTGCAGATAGATGAGCTTGGCGCGGGTGCGTTCCAGTGTCTCGGCCAGATGATCGGTGCGAATGCCGTTGGCGTCGGAGGGTACCGCGGCTAGGTGTAGCCCGGCTGCCTGGGCTGCGATGGTGGCACCGGGGTAGCTGGGACTTTCGGTGATCAGTGTGGTGCCCGGATCGGCCAGGGTTCGCATGGCAAACACGAGCGATTGCTGGCCCCCGGGCATGATGAGCATGTCTGCCACATCGGCACCGAGTTCCGCGGCAAACACACGGCGCAAGTCCGGCAAGCCCATGGGAGGCGCCATGGTCCAGGCCCGGTGGCTCTTGGCGCAGCGGGCCCCCAAGGTGCGCAATTCATCAAAGGGCTGAAGTTCGGGTGCCAAATAACCCCATGACAGCTGGACATGATCGGCGCTTCCCTGGGCGTTGAGCCTCCCGGCGCGGCCAGCATCAACCCGTGAACGGCCCAGCGCCGTGGACTGCCAGGCGTAGTCGGATTCACCCGCTGTGTTATTTCCGTTCACGAAGGTTCCACGGCCTGGTTCAGCACGCACCACACCTAGTGCGGAGAGCGCGGTGATCGCCTGTGTGATGGTTACCGGGCTTGCGCCGTAGGTTTTTGACAGCTCCCTGACTGAGGGAAGTTTATCTCCTGCACGCATCAAAGCGGCCTGCTGCTTTAACATGCAAGCGATTTCCTCGGACCTGTTACTGATAGACATGAAACAACTAGATAACGTTACTTCTCATATCGCAAAAGTGTTACCCACTATTGCGCGAAAGATATGGGGTTCGAGGAGGATCGGTACGGAAGGGTCACGGTAAGGGTGTGTCGATGTTTAGTCTGGCTTCGTGTTGAGTGGACCCCGTCTGAAGTCGACTGCACAACTATCAGGATCCTAATGGTTCGGCAGCCCTACGTTGTCCGCGTTCAACGGCCCGGTAGATGGTGGATTGGCTGATGGAGAATAGTTCGACCATTTCGGTCATTGTGCCCCGCATCGCGCAGTTCCAGGAGCTGGGCTTCTTGTTTCAGGGTGAGTTTTTGGCTGGTTTCCCCGGGGCCGGCCGTTGGCCTTGGCAACCTTCATTCCTTCGCGGGTGCGCATACTGATGAGGCTGGCTTCAAACTCTGAAATCATTGCCAACACGTGGAACAGCAGCTTGCTCGTTGGGTCGGTAGGGTCATGGATGGAGCCACCGATGTTGAGTTTGATTTCACGGCTGGCGAGGTCGTCGGCTATTTCGTGGGCGTCCCGGAAGAAACGGGCCAGGCGGTCGAGTTTGGTAACGACGAACGTCTCTCCAGCCCGGCACGCGGCGACGGCTTCGCGTAGTCCGGCGCGATTCTTGTTTCTGCCGGTAAAGCCACGATCAACATGGGCGCGTTCCAACTCGGCACCAAGGGCAGCTAGGTCTTGGTGTCGGTTGAGACGCGCGCGTAGCCAATCAGTATTTAGATATGAGAAATAGTGTGTCGTATAAAGCCCCGTTACCGGTCACTTAGCCGGATGGGTCATACGGGACGGCGCAGGGCTGAACTTCACAATGATGCAGGTCAGGAGCTTGTGCGCCCGGTCAAAGACCGGCTTG